>CAYVQZ010000016.1:0-75771 GCA_964453435.1 uncultured bacterium | reverse complement strand
TAATCAAGGAGTGCCAAAGCAAAGCTGATCCTGGGGAAGAAGAATGGAAACCATAGAGCGCTATCGAGGATGTCTTTTAGGTCTGGCGGTTGGAGACGCACTCGGAACTACGCTTGAATTTCGACCTCCAGGAACTTTCCGGCCTATCGAGGATATGGTCAGTGGTGGTCCGTTCAATCTCAAGCCTGGTCAATGGACCGATGACACATCCATGGCATTATGTTTGGCCGAAAGCCTTATTAGAATGCCGAGGCTTTGATCCCACCGACCAGATGGAGAGGTTCGTCAGATGGTGGAGGCATGGCCATCTGAGTAGCACCGGCACCTGTTTTGACATAGGCAATGCGACTTGCTCCGCATTAGCACGCTTTGAAAAAACAGGAGAGCCATATTGCGGTTCGACCAACCCGAGATCAGCGGGCAACGGTTCTTTAATGAGATTGGCTCCAGTTCCCTTGTTCTTCGCCAATAATCCAATCGAGGCAATCGAGAAATCCGGCGAAAGCTCGCGAACCACTCACGGTGCACAGACCTGTATCGATGCCTGCCGCTATTTTGGGGGTCTAATAGTTGGGGCGGTTAATGGTACCAGCAAGACTGACCTGCTTTCCGAACGGTATAGTCCGATTCCCGGATATTGGGAGGAAAACCCGCTCACAGAAGAAATCGATGAGATAGCCTCCGGCTCATTTAAACACCGCAATCCTCCCGAGATAAAAGGTACAGGATACGTGGTAAGATCGCTCGAAGCTGCACTCTGGGCCTTCTATCACGGCGCCTCGTTTAAGGATGGATGTCTCATGGCCATTAACCTCGGCGATGACGCCGACACCACCGGAGCAATTTACGGTCAACTGGCGGGAGCCCATTACGGCAAGCAAGGAATTCCTGAATCCTGGCGCCTCAAACTCGCCAAGCGCGAGCTAATTGAATCCTTTGCTGACCGGTTGTTTGACCTGCCAAGGAAGCTTCGAGCATAAAAAAAGGATGTAAAGATTTCTGCTGCTGTCCGAAAGATTGGTCTTGGGCAGATATCTTTTGGAGTTCCAAGCATCTCAAACCTCAAGCCGAAATGCCAGTTCGGAAGCTGCAGACTCCGGAAATGGAATACGGTTTGCAAGTTTCTCGGTTGTGCGAGCGTCAATCCTGTAACTTTCTCCCATTACCACACTGAACCAGCGTTCCCGGTCCATCACCACGCGATACATTTTCTCGTCTTGTGTTTCAGCGATAAAAGGAAGATAGGTATATATCGGCTGGCCGCAACGTTCCACCTTTGCACCAATACGGTCGATTCGCCCCGTCCGCTGTTCCAGAGTACTGGGATTCCAGCACAGATCGTGGTGTATGACATACCGACAATTCAAGTGTAGATCGACTCCTTCCGCCATCACACAACTCGCAACAAGGATTTCCGGATAGAATGGCGTATTGAATGCCAACATCAATCTCTGTCGAGTGTCGGATCTAACGGTCCCATTTGCCAACCGGACATTAGGAATTAAGCGTTTGGGCTCATCGCCCTGCAACTCGTCTGGGGTATAGGCAGTATCGATATCTGAACCAAAGTGCGACCCGGTCTGTATCCTGCCAACAGCGTCAATGTAGAGTTCGCGATCTCGCTCTCCGCACCTCTCTACAAGAAACTTAAAGAAATCCCGCAACAGGGTCCTTAATGTGAAGCCAGACTGGTCGGGCTTATCCATGGCAGCAATTATCGATTCTTCACTCAACCGTCCCAATCGCAAAGGGAAGAAGCGAACGAGAAAAGAAGGAGTTCTTACGTTTCTTCGTACAATGTCCAACAAGGAGTCTGCATATTTATCCAGATTTGGGAATTCATTCAGTATTTGGCGTACTTCCGCATCGCATGCTCTTCGCACAGGCGAATCCTCATCGAAAAATCTGTTCCCTATCCTTTCAAGTTCTTGTGGAACATCGGACAAATCACAGCCAAGCTGTTTTGACCCCATTAATTGAATCTCTTTGTCAATAGCCTCTGATATCCGCTGTCGCAACGTTCTCCCGGTCGCGACATAATGACAAAAAACTACAGCTTTCTCACCCGCTCTCCAGATGTCGACAATGCGTTCTACGGTTGCTGCCACCTTGGGGTGGGAAAGAGATGCCTCTGCGTCACCTTGCGGAAGAATTGACTCTAAATGATCCAAATACCATCGCATCGGAGAAACTATCTCACATAACTCAATAGGTTCGTCGTCCATATCTGTGAAGGAAGCGGTTGGGCGAGAGCGTCTGTGTTGTCGGCGCGTCTCCAGGAAGGCCTCGTAACAGGACGCAAGCCCCTCAGCGAAAACCGGTCTGGATTCAGGCGCGTGTGATGTGGCCCTTGCAGCCAAGAGAAATGGCAGCAGCGCATGTCCTGCTACCGGTATCCCTTCAGCCTCTTTATCTTCTCCATTACCACAAATGGCGCATCCTATCAGCCTCCGGCGCCTTGCCTTGTCTTCGTGTGGCCTTGGTAGACTTCTGGGTTTTAAATGCCGAATCACCCAAGGCCTCAGGAGGGTCTCTGCACTTTTCATCCTGTCATTGCATTGGCTGTATGCTCTGATTACCTGGGAAGCTGTTGAGGTAAGTTGGTTTCCTTGTTTTGCATCTTGCCACCAGTCTTCGATGTCGGAATACTGCTTGTTCCCAACTAAGTCTTCCTCGCCCAGCCGGCCCCACATGTTATTGAGGGTTAATGCCGCGTGTTGTGCTGCATCGAGAGATGCCCGAAGTTGTTTAATCTGCCGGGTGAAACCGTCTTCGCCGCAGGTAGGAGCCAGTCTTTTACGCCAGGAAATGCCACCGAATCTTTCAAGTACGGAACACAATTCACCATGACCCAACTGAAATGGTGTAGCTGTCAGGAACAGCATACGCTCGAAAACTCCACCCAAAGGACCTCTAGCAATTTCCTCAGCATCAAAATGAGCATCGGGCACTCGAAACAAAGAGGCCAAGCGGGTTTCTGGATTCTTGAGATGATGTGCTTCATCCAATATCAAAAGAGGAAGCTTGAATCGGAGATGGTTAATGCATTCTTTCCATAGTCCGCGAAGTTCTTCGATAATTAAACGTTGTGCCTCCTTAAGATTTTGTTCAAAATACTTCGACTTTCGCCGGGGAGTTTTCTCGTCGAGAATTCGGTAAACCCTATCCGTATCTAATCTGGGCAATGCTTTCCACACTGCTCGCGGCACGGGGTCATCGTCTGTTGTTTCGTCATTATCTCCTTCAGGATCTATACCCCGAGCGTGCAGAATTTCCAGCCATTCTGAAGGATGCGTCTTGAGCAGTTCAAACCAAACATCCTCACCATATTTCTGGACACGCTTCATTCTCAGCAGGTCACACATTACACGGCTCAGTGCCAATCTTAGTTTGTCGACTCCTTTTCGATTCCTCAGTGCCTGGTAGATGAGCGCCAGCATGGTCCACTTGTCGTTCAGCCCCCGGCTCATTGCTCCATGGGTAACGAACAGGACTGACTTTTTGCGACTGGGCGGATCGTCTAAAAACTTCAGAAATTCAACGGCCTTCTCAGCTCGACCCGCTTGCACTATATCAGCGAGATTTTTTGGGAGGCATTTTTCGCGAAAGAGTTCAAAGTCGGCAGGCCACTTCTCCTTAAGAGAAGGTGGCACCATTACTACGACAGGCCGCTTTTTGCGATTTGACAATGCGACGGAGACTGCGACTGCAAGTGCTACGAATGTTTTTCCCATCCCCACTTCATCGGCAAGTATTACGCCGGGTCGATGCCTGAGACGTTTGAGAATTTCCCGGGCGGTGCGTTCCTGGCGCTCGGCGTCTTCAACGGAGATTCTGCCCTCTACGTGAAGTCTTATTTTCTTGCAGAATGGATATAGATAACTCATTTGACGATGCTCTCAAAAACAGAGTCGACATATTCTCTGAGGTTGCCAAAGTCGTCCAGTCCATCAGAAGGGATTTGTGCTTTCAGTTCCAGAATCAGGGTACGCAGTTCACTTTTTACGCGGTGCACCGGCATACAACCACGCATATCTCGGGGTGTGGCGCGAGCAAGCTCCAGGGCGAGTTCCGAAAGCAGGAAAGCTTGTTCCTCCTTTGAGCCACGCTCCCGAGCAAGTGCATCAGCCAGTGCCATCACACCAACCGGTCCATGCAGCCTCCATTGAAGACACTCCTCAGTGGCTACAGGTCTTTCAATACGATCACGCAATGCATTGAGCGCCCATGATACTCGCCGAGTTCGTTGCAGCAGGAACTGGCTTGTGTCAACTCGTTTGTGTGGGTCTGTTGGCGATGGCGGTCCTCCCGCACCATGGCTGGCTTGTTTCTTTCTCTTCAAATATTCCTGGAGGACACGGTGTAGTGGCCTCGAAGATGTGAGTATATTTATCAGAACGTCTAATGGCAGGTCCTTCAATTCCTGCGGTGGAGGCAGAGAAGCAGTCGAAGCGATATTAACAGGCAGCCAGGCCCGTCCTTCTGAGGCCTTCCATTTAGCCCAGAAACCGGAGGGGGGTCGAGGGGTCCCCCACGACAGAACAACTTCAAAACTACAGCCTTGATTTTTCCATTCATTCTCTCCGTAGAAAACTGTATCATCATGGTCATTTAACAGTTTCCATCCCTTCGGAGGGGAGGATATAAATTTGAGAGTTATCTTCGCATTTTGCTTGTCATCGCAGTCATAAATAGCCGACCCAAATGCCACAGGAAGTATAATTTCCTCAGCAGGCGAATCATCTCCCTCAATGGGACGAGGCTGCCACTTCAGGTCGCTGTTTTGTTTAATCAACTGTCCTGTGGGAAAACTCCTGTAAAGGCTGTCGTAGGATTTATAGTTCCGGTCCGCGTTAACGGAATACGCGAAGTTCGCCTCTATGTTTGCATGTGAAAGCCCCAACCCCGCACTCGTAAAGTTGCTTGAACCGATCATATACAGAGCCCATTTATCATCCTCCAGCCAAATGCCCTTTGCATGCAGTGGACGATTGGTCTCCAGATCCAGCCTGTAAAGTCTAGTGTAAACATCCCTGCGGCCTTTTGGTTGAGCCGCGAGCAGGGACTCAGGTGCATGAACAAATAGCGTATCCTCCCCCTGGACTTCATCGGCCGACACAAAAAAGCATGCGCCCGCCCCTCCTCTTTTTCGCAGAGTACTCTTCCACAGGTTCTCAGCGGGATCGTTCTTTTCAGCTGGAGGATCGAAGAAAGGACTGACAACAGATGCTTGCTTGGGAGGGCTCCAGCCCGGCCAAATCTCAGCGAGTCTGTCAAAAACGCTCGCTTTATTCGGCCCCGTCAAAACCGTATAAACGCGAACGCTTTTTCGCGAAAGTTCATCGTCTTCTTTGCCCCAATCCGGTGGAGTTGCTTCAACCCTATCCAAAAGAGCATTCCATCGCGCCAATGCCGGCGAATCCGCGTCCGTGCCCGCCTCACTGTAGTTTCCCACTTCGCGCAAAAACTCCACGATTTCACGCAAACAGGAGAGAGGCGTCTCCCCACCTGGCTTATAATCCAGCACTCCGAAAACTTCCTGGTTTCGGCGGTATCCGTCCGGAGTAAGGTTTGCCGAACCAACAATGAGACGAGTCCATCCCGACCAATGCAACATGCTGACTTTTGCGTGCAGAATTCCCTTTCGCAGGCGTGCGGAGAGTAGATCCCACCGTAGACTTCTGCTTCCCCTGCAGTAATGCTGATCTACCAATGCCGCCGCGCAAATTATCTGCGCCATTTTTTCTTCCCGCTCCACCAGATAGGCGGGACCGTCCTCGTATGCATCACTTTCCAGCCGTAGAAACCTGCTGAGACACTCCTCCTCGAAAAATGCCGGCGAGAAGGTAAAACTCGTGGCCACACAGCCTATGGGATCTCCAGCTTCCTGGGGTGCCATCCAGGCGTCAAGGATTTTCCCGTAGCCCGGTTTTTTTTCTTTCTTACGTGCCATTTATCCCATCATTCTAAGATCTCTGGCAAAGGACCACAGAGAACCGGTCCGATAACCGTGAACATACTCATTATCGTATCGGCCACCATTATCCCGTATGTATGGAGTCCGAATAACACACATTCCATCGTCAAATTGGTCAAACCACGGCGCTTTTCCGTTTGGAGGCTTTCTTCGCTGAATCCTCCGGTGATGCTCCAAGAGAAATTCAATCCATTCCTGAATGGGCATGGGCTCTACAAGTCCTTGGAAGGTTTTTGTAAATTGGTTTAGTTCTTCAGGGAACGGTGCTAGGGCTTGGACCAGTTCATCAGAAATAATTGGCAATTTTTCGTGTGCTCGAACCACTCCGCGAAGTGAAGTGAACTCCTTTGGGGAGACTTTTCCTTTCGCTGTCGACATACGATATAGGCAGTCATCGAAGGCGTCCTGCAGAAGCCGCGCAAACGTCTCATATGCCATGATTGCGTGAAGCAGCTCACGCAGTTCGGCGTCGCAGTCGGAAGCTAACTCACGATGAACTCTCCGCTCTGAATATTCTTCAAGCGCCAGCTGTTGCCCTTTCGGTGAAATTAAGAACTCCAACAGTTGTCCTCGAAAAATACTGTCTGTGTCGAGTAAGGCATGCCGAATTACTCTGGCTTCCTTACGGCCAATTTCATCATGTGCAAGATGGTCTTCAAAGAATCTCCACCCCGACCATCCGTCCTTACGTGCAACCGTGCCGATCTTTAATCCGTCGTCAACAGCGGAAACAAGTTTGTCGTATAAATCCCGGGCCGGCTCCTTGCTGCTATCGTAAAAGCCTGTCAAACCCTGTTCATTAGCCCAGGTGGTGAGCAGTTCATAGCCCAACTCGCCTAATTGTCCTGCGACTTCCAGTCCCAATGTCCGTGATAGCAAACGATAGACTCCATGAAAACCGTAGACAGATGGAGTTTTCAGATATCGATTTGCCGAAAGGGGCACTTTATCGCGGATTGCCTGGTCGGCCTTGTCTCTTCCCGGCAGGCCACGCAACCGATTGCCATCGGAAATTCTCCGCACCAGACCTTCGACCATGTACCATTCAAAAACTTGCCAAGGTTCGCTTATCTTATCGGCGGCGATTCTTTCCTCGTCGAACTCACTGCAAACAGCCAAGGAGACTGCAATGGCCGTCAAAAAACGGGGGTGTGATTGTCGTTCTCTCACGCCTGGCACGAGTCGGGTAGCCAGTGAGTCGGCAATGGGGTACAGTCCTAACGGAGCACCAGAACCTTCGCTCGAAATATCGGGATCAGCTTCTGTTAATAAGGGAGTCAGAAGCACCAATAAGCCTCCGGCTCAGTCAATTTGACTGAAATTTTGCCTATGCGTCTTTTTGCTGGCTCTGCCCCAGTATCCACCCTTCGATAGTGTGAACATCAGGATCATCCGTCGGAAGGCCATCTTCAATCTCTCCCGATACGACCTTCAACATTGAAAGTTAGCCAACCATTGCATCGAAGTCATCGTCACTTTCGAAGCCCTCGCGGATCCAGTACTTCGCCGCTTCGGATAGGAGGATGTTCTCTTTGTCTTCGATCTGGAGAAGTTCCTTGGAGAATTTCTGCCGGTCTTCTTGCCTCTTCTTGCTTAACCTTGTGCTAAAATCGATATCAAGATGCGAGTATGCTTCCCTGGGATAGATTTCCGCCACCACGACACCAGGTTTTCGAAGAAGATCCTCAAGGCTACCATCAAACGGCCAGAATCGAAGCATATCCCTCGAAGGAGTGAAAACATCTCTCCAACCCACAATCGCTGCTCTTCCTACTTGTTTGGGTCCAAGTGTAAAGAAAAGGCACTCGGCCTCCGATCGGTTTTCGGTCTTCCGTTCGCACCGCCTCAAAAGCTCATTAAAATTCTGGGAGCCCAGCCTTTGGGCGAGGAATGTCTTAGCACCCTCTTGTCCTTTCTTCCCTGAAGGCGGGAAAAACGGTTGGTGGTGTCGAGACATTTTCTTATCTGTCTCTTCCCGACGTAGTACTGCGCGTAGTAGACGCTTCCTCGTTTCCTCAGACTTGCCATTTCGTGTTCCTCCTTTTCGGGTTGGAAACCCGTGCGGCAAGTCCGTTTCGAATCGTTGTAGGGTACAGTTTAGGGTACAATTGGCCCTTTTTTGGAAAAAAAGAAAGGGGCCTGCATCGCTGCAAGTCCCTTGAATCCCTGTGGTTGCGGGGGCTGGATTTGAACCAGCGGCCTTTGGGTTATGAGCCCAACGAGCTACCTGACTGCTCCACCCCGCATTTCTACTATATGGAGTTACAAAACATTTGTCAAGTATTCGGAGGACATTTTCTATTGGAGGGACGTTTCGGGAGCTGCCCGCCGATCTATCCAACGAAAGATGCGGGACTTCCTTTCACTCAGCGAACAAATGGCTGGGTTCCCGGTCAAGCCGGGGAATGACACGGAGCGGCGCCGCTGCAACCAAACCAAATAAACTATTGGAACACGAATGACACAAGTCGCGCGGATGTCGCGGATGGCTGCTTTTCTGTAAGTGATTCCCGGGCAAGCAGGAGCGCATTTCACAGGAAGGCGCTATGCGCACGCACTCTCAAAAATCACGAGCAGAATTCAAGAATCTGAAACGCAGTAGTACAGAGACGGAAATTCAGCCCCTACGCTGGCCTCTCGGCAAGAGGAGCAATCGTGGGACAGATTCCCAGCCGGAATTATCGGGCGCAATCACTGCGCCCGATTACGGAATCCGCGATATTTTGGGGATTCGTCGGCGAAGCGCGCGGCGAGGGGCCGTCAAGAAGAAGAATGCTCGTGGCGGGTTCAATGCCGGAAGTAGACCCGGTCGAGTTTCTCTCGTTCGCGGGCTTCTTCGTGCAGGCGGGCGCTCTCGATGGCGCCGGCGACTTCGGCGGCCACGCCCTCGAGCAGGTTGGCGTCGCCGGAGGTGAAGGGAACCGGAATGCCGGCGGAATCGGTTTTGTCGCAGAGGACAATTGTGCCGAGCGGTTGGCCTTGCAGCCGGAGCGCGACGCCGAGCATCGACGGGGTCTCATAGCCGACCGGCTCGATGGATTCAGAGCGCGTGTCTCGCTCGAAATTCTCGATTATGGAAGGCCCTTCGGAACGGAGTATCAAGTCCGCAATTCCTCCCTCGACGGGCTCGGTCCACCCTGACGGGTCGGCCTCGTACCCGAAGGCGGCGCAGCATTCAAGAACGGTTGCGGCGGGGTTGACGAGGAAAACCGACCCGCGCTCGCATGAGGTCGAATCGGACAGAATCGCGAGAATGCTCGAAAGCATCTCACCCAATTCGACGGGTTCGCCGATCACGCGGCCGGCTTCATACAGCGCGACGAGTTCCTTGTTCGTCTGGCGTATTCGCGGCGCGACGGTCTTCATTATTTCGAGCATGAGCTTCGAGGCTCCCGCCGCGCTGCCCGCAAGGAAATCGAGGAACGCGTCTTTGCTGATTTCGATGAGGCGCGCGTCAGTCGCCGCGTTGGCTGTCGCGGAGCGCACATAATCGTCGAACAACGCCATCTCTCCGAAGAATGCGCCTGGGGCGAGCGTTGCGATGGATTTCTGTTCTCCCGAGAAGGTTTCTTTGCTGATTCGCACGTTTCCCGACAGAATAACGAACAGAGAGTCCTGCTCCGTGCCCTCCTTGAAAATCACCGCTCCCCCGGGAAACTCCCTTTCTTTCGCCACCGACAGAAGTTTTCGGAGGTCGCGGTCGTCAAGATGCTTCAGGATGGGAATCCTCTTCAGGTCGCTGGGGTCCGGCATGGGCGGTTATCCTCCGGGATTCATTTCCACCATGAGCCTTTTGAATCTTTTGGGCGCTGCGCAGCGGGTCGAGGCGGTTGCTGTTCCGGTTTCGGCGCCGCTTTCGGCTGTTGCGGCGGCTGTCGTGTCGAGACCCGCTCGATGATTGTCAGGAACGTCTTCACGTCGTTTACCGCGCTCAGCGCGCTTTCGTATGTGATGATATCGCGCGAAAGCAACCGGGCGACATCCATTTCGAGCGTCACCATTCCTTCGGAAGCTCCTGTTTGGATTTGCCCGTAGAGCTGGTGCGATTTGCCCTCGCGTATCATCGAGGAGATACCCTGGGTGACAACCATAATCTCGCGGGCCGCAACCCGGCCGCCGGTTTTTCTCGGAAGCAGGGTCTGCGAAATGACGGCTCGCAAACCGCCGGCCAACTGCATCTTTATCTGTTGTTGCTGGTATGAGGGAAACACGTCGACTATTCGGTCGATCGTCTGGGCGGCGCCCATCGTATGGAGCGTCCCGAACACGAGGTGGCCGGTCTCCGCAATGGTGATGGCCGATGCAATCGTCTCGAGGTCGCGCATCTCGCCGACAAGCACAATGTCCGGGTCCTGCCGAAGCACATGCTTGAGCGCGCTCGCGAACGACTGCGTATGCGCGTTGAGTTCCCGCTGGTTCACGATTGCCTTGTCATGCTCGTAGACGAACTCGATCGGGTCCTCGATTGTCATAATATGTTCTTTGCGCGACTTGTTGATTGCATCAATCATAGCAGCGAGCGTGGTCGACTTGCCGCTGCCGGTGGGACCCGTGACCAGGATCAGTCCGTTCTTCATCTGGGTCAGTTTCTCGACCACGGGCGGCAGTTCGAGTTGCTGCAGCGTCGGAATCTTGTTCGGAATTGTTCGGATGGCCGCTCCCATGCCGCCGTTCCGAAAGAAGACATTCACCCGAAAGCGTGAAACCTGGGGAATCGAGTACGAGCAATCGAGTTCAAGTGTCTCCTCCAGTTCCTTGCGTTGCTCCTCAGTGATAATTTGCATGATAAGCCGCTCGGTTTCGGACGCGTCGAGCACCTGGAAGTCTTTCTGCGGCTCGAGTTCACCGTGAATGCGCATGACGGGTGGACGCCCGATGGTGAGATGAAGGTCGGAGGCTTTTCGCGCGACCGTTTGACGGAGAATCTCGATCATGTCCATGGCGCGGACTCCCCTCGGAAGAGTTATTTTTAAGAGACTTGAAGGCCGGGATAAGTCTAGCATGGCCCCTTGGGGGTGTCAAATAGGGGGCAAATCGGTTTTGCGTGTTGGGCGGACGCTGTGTGAATTTCATGTTCTCGTTCGGGGAACAAGTCGGATCCGGTGGCGGAGAGCCCGTTGCTCGGTTGGTGATGCGGCTTATTGGGGGACACCATGGGGCATGGTGTCCCCCAATAAGCCATTTGCACCCGCTTCGGGGACAGTCCCCTTCGCTCGGCAATCGTGAAACGGATTTACAGTCTCTTTCGCTTGTGTTCCGGCAGAAAATATAATTATCGGACAATCTCACACTTCCCTACGCTGTGCAGCCGCGAGAGAGATTTTTGGAATCGGTTGACTTCTCATTTTGCGTCGTTCTATGATTGCAGAATCCTGGCCAGCAACGGTTGCTTATCGGCGCGGAGCGGTTTTCTTGAAACAACTGCAAATCGAACGAATTATCCTTGTGCTATTGCTGCTCTCTCCGCTTGCGCTTCTCGCCACAGCCGCTATTCCACGGGCTTATCGTTCGCCGGCTCCCCAGCATGTTCGGCGACCGGAACCGGTCCCATATCACCGCCACCCCGGCCGCGCCTACATGGACTTGAACGGCGAATGGAATTTCCGGCTGCCCGAAGAGAAGGTATGGACACAGGTGGATGTGCCCCACACGTTCAACGTGTTTCGCGGCCTCGATGGCTATGTGGGGCCGGTCGAATACGAAAAGCGCTTCACGCTGGAGGCCGTGGCCCCGCACAACTTCCTTCACTTTCTCGAAGTCAGAAACAAGGCGCAGGTATTCGTGAACGGCCATGAGGCGGGAACGCACGAAACGGGGTACACCTCATTCTCTTTCGATGTGACGCCCTGGTTGAAAGAGGGGAAAAATATCATCACGGCGGTTGTGGACAATTCGCTCGACGACGACCATCCGCCGAACCTGATCGGGTGGAAGAACTACGGCGGAATCACGCGGGAAGCATTCCTTGAACAGGCGCCCGAAGTCTATTCGGACCGGGTCGTAGTACGGACCGACTTGCGTTTTTCGGATGGCGCGCCGACAGCCGGCGTGAGCGTTCGCGCGCAGGTGAAAGGCGGCGCCGCCGAACTGGTCAAAGCGGAACTCTATTCGCCCGAGGGGAATCTGTTGGCGGAACGGTCAGGCGGTCCTGTCGCCGAAGACGAATTCGTCTCGATGGAATTCGAAATCGAAAACCCCCGATTGTGGGAGATAGGAAGCGGCCACCTCTACAAGGTCGCGGTTGTTGCCAAGGCCGCCGACGCGAGCGACCGCACGGAGCATTTTTTCGGAATTCGAGACGCGCGCGTCGGAAAAGCCAATATCCTGTTGAATGGACGCCCAATCTATATCAAGGGCACTGCGCGCCATGAAGATTTCCCGGAAACGGGATGTGTCGAGACCGTCGCTCGAATGGAGCACGACCTCGAATTGATACGGGAGGCCGGATTCAACGCCATCAGGCTGGCGCATTATCCGTATCATCCAGCGTTTATTGATATGTGTGACCGCGCCGGCATTCTCGTGATTGAAGAGGTTCCGGTCTGGAACACGACGGCAAAAATCATGAGCCGTCCCGCGTTTCTCGAGAATTCTCTCGAAATGGTAACCGAAATGGTCGAACGCGACATCAACCATCCGAGCATAATCGCATGGGGTATCGGCAACGAAGTGGAGGCAGACTCACTCGAGGGACAGAGCTTTCTGGAAAGGCTCAAGGAGCGAGTCAGGGAAGCAGACCCCACCCGGCCTGTCTACACAACGTTCCGCAAGAAGACCGACATCGCGGCGGCTTCTATCCCGGATTTTCTTGCGCTCAATGTGAAACTCGGCTGGTATCATGGAGAGGCGACCGACCTTGGTTTGCTGTTGGATGAATGGCGGCGGCAGGTTCCCGACAAACCGATTGTGCTTACCGAGCACAGCGGCGGCGCGGCGCCCGGGTTCCGTTCGCCCGCTTTTGTCAAGTGGAGCGAAGAGTATCAGGCCTATCTGCTCCATTATTACTACAAGGTCCTCCACTCGAAACCATACGTCGCGGGCGACTTCGTTTGGCCTTGCTTCGATTATCGGGACCCGGCCAAATCGCTGAACCCGATTCCGTTCTTCAATATCAAGGGCATCATGACATTGGAGAGAGAACGCAAGCTTTCGTGCGAACTGATGAAGAGATTGAATAGCGGCGAGGAGCCTGAGAGGCATTACATTACGGGCTACGAACAAAGGCCGACCCTGTTGACATCGGGGCGCTTCTACGGAGCGAAAGCCCTCACTCTCCTCCTGTCTTTCGGTGCGATGCTCGCATTGAATTCGGGGAAAAGATTTATCGGCAGACCCCTGCTGGTATTCGTCACGTGTCTCACCACCGGAATACTGCTGAGAGACGTTGTTCTGGAAAAAGCCATCAATCCCGCCATGTTTACGGGAACCCTCAGCGAGTGGATATCCTGCAGCCTGCGGCCGATACCGTCCATTCCCGTGACGCTTTTGTATCTGATGATGATTCCCCTTTCCGCATCGGTTCTGATTCTTTCATACAAGACTCAGAGAAAGCCCTCCGAATTGCTGGCGGCGACGGCCGACTCGCTCTGGCCCGCGCTCGCGCTTCCGTTCGCGTTTTTCTTCCCATCGCTCTATTGGTTGGTTCTTCTCGTCTGTTTTTTTGTGATACTGCGGCGGCTCCATCTTGCATCGGGCGAACCGTATTCCATTGTGCTCTTTGTTCTCATTTCGCCTGCGTTTGTCCTCTCGGTCTTGTGTCTGTCGCTTCTTCACTGGCGTTACGAGTTTCTCACTTACCTAACGGGCTACCTGTTCCACGGCATGTGAGCCGACCGCCCCGTTAATTGTCCGCAAATGCTCGCAGATGCTATAATTTCGTGATGGAGTGTGTCCCACGATTCATGATGAAGTTTATCCGCTTCGGGGACAGTTTCGATTCTACGGCACATTGTGCCCGTAAATCTGGGACAGTCCCCTTCGCTGGGCAATCGTGGGACAGTTTCGATGGGACGGTTTTGAGAGAGGTGACCTGAGTTGGAGCTTTTTGAGGAACAGGAACAGCGGGCAAGAATGGAGAACGCGCCGCTGGCGTGGCGGATGGCGCCGCGTACGCTCGACGAGTTCGTCGGGCAGGAGCAGATTCTCGGAGAAGGGAAACTGCTTCGGCGAGAGATCGAATCCGACCGTCTTGCAACTGCTATATTCTACGGTCCGCCCGGAACCGGCAAGACAGCCCTCGCGAAGATTATTGCCAGAACCTCGAAATCATCGTTCCAGCGCCTGAACGCCGTCACCTCCGGCGTAGCCGATTTGCGGCAGCTTATCGAAGGAGCGCGGCAGAGGATGGTTTCGGCCGGCCGAAAAACGATAGTGTTCGTCGATGAAATCCATCGGTTCAACCGTGCCCAGCAGGACGCTCTGCTGCCGGATGTCGAGGAGGGCACAATCACCTTCATCGGCGCGACCACCCAGAATCCGTTCTTTGCGATGACCGCGCCGCTTGTCTCGCGCTCGCAGATTTTTCAGTTCGAACCGCTGAACGCCGAGCACATCGAAACACTTATAGATCGCGCGCTTTCCGACGAAGAACGCGGCCTGGGGAAGATGAACATACGCCTCGACGACGACGCGCGGCGTCATTGGGCGAAGGCGTCGGACGGCGACGCGCGGCGCGCGTTGAACGCGCTCGAGGTGGCTGTCATGACGACTCCGCCGGACGAAAGCGGCGCGATACGCATCACGCTCGATATCGCGCAGGAATCGATTCAGCGCAAGGCAATCGTCTACGACGGCGCCGGCGACGACCACTACGACACCATCTCCGCATTCATCAAAAGCATGCGCGGCTCCGACCCCGACGCCGCCATGTACTGGCTCGCAAAGATGCTCGAGGCGGGCGAGGACCCGCGATTCATCGCGCGGAGAATTGTCATCTGCGCCTCGGAAGATGTCGGCAACGCCGACCCGCAGGCGCTCGTGGTCGCGAATGCGGCGCTGCAAGTCAGCGAATTCATCGGGTTGCCGGAAGCGCAGATTCCGCTGGCTCAGGCGACCATTTACGTCGCATGCGCGCCCAAGAGCAACGCCAGCTATATGGCGATCGCCGACGCGCGGAAGGATGTCCGGGAGCAGCCGACCTTTCCGGTGCCGGGTCACCTTCGCGACGCCAACTACCCCGGCGCGAAGCGATTGGGCCACGGCGAGGGCTACAAGTACGCCCATGACTACCCCGGCCACCACGTCGGGCAGGTGTACGGCCCGCCCGGCAAACACTTCTACAAACCCACCGAGCACGGTTTCGAGGCGGAAATCAAAAAGAGAATCGAGCGATTGCGCAAGCAGAACGCTCGCGAAGAGAAACCATGACGCGTTCGCCGATTCGCCCGCACGATTCCGTCCGCCGTGCAACGCAACTCCAAAAAGGAAACCGGCGTCTTTCAATCTGAGCGAGTCCGCAATGCCGGAGCGTGGGACGGCATGAGTAAAAGGTTCCATTCGAACTGAAAAAAATTCCGGTCATGCGCTCCCGTCGCCGGGCCGTTTCATTTCGCTTTTGCTTTCTGCGCAACCTATATTCATCCAGTGAGTTACGTGTCAGTTTTCGGGTTTCCGGTTTGGCCTGGCGGCATGGGTTCTGGGTCATTGGCCCATCATTTGCTCTACGCGAAAGTACGATTTTGCTTGAAATACAACCGAGGAGGGAGTAAAATAACTCAATAAGTTAACATTTGCGCCGGGCAAGCGACGGGAAAGGGGAGAAGGAGAAAGGCGATGAAAAGAATCGATTTCGCTCCGAGATCACTCTGTCTTGCGGTCCTGATACTTTTCTCGGTATGCGGAGGGATTGCCAACGGGCAGTGCGAAATCCGGTCTGTGGCGCCAAAAGGTTCGGTCGATATACCGGACATGCCATACGAAGTCGCAATTTCCGGCTCGTATGCCTACGTGGCCGCCTACGACGCGGGTCTTCAGATAGTGGATATATCGAACTCTGAAGAGCCGAGAACGGTTGGTTCACTGCCTCTCTCCAGGGCGAAAGGGGTTGCCGTTTCCGGCTCGTACGCGTATATCACGGGCGCGGATTTCACAATCGTGGATGTCTCGAATCCCGCATCGCCCTTCGCAACGGGAAAGCTTGAAGACATGTGGGCGAACAATGTCGCTGTTTCCGGCTCGTACGCATATGTCGCGAGGGGGTACGGCGGGCTGAAGGTTGTAGACATCTCGAATCCTTCCTCGCCTGAAACAGTCGGCGCACTGGAGGCGGCCGATTTGTGCGCCAACGATGTTTTCGTCTCGGGCGCATACGCATATGTTGCCGATTTGTATTCACGGCTGCGTATAGTCGATATCTCCGATCCGGCGAATCCTTTTATTGTGGGAACCGCCCAGACCTCGCACCAGGCATGGGGTGTGGAGGTCTCCGGGACGTACGCATATGTTTGTACCCAGGAAATGTTGGGAGGCGCGCTCGAGGTCTTTGACATCTCCGAGCCCGCGTCACCGTATCTGGTGGGTTCCGTCTCGCCACCGGGATGGAACTGGACGTTGTCAATAATCAAGGTTTCCATTGTCGGCGATTATGCATACGCCGTTGCCGGTTCTGTCCTGGTCATCGACATTTCCGAGCCGGCGCTGCCTTACATTGTCAGCCTGATATCCTTGGAGGAATTAGCCATGGATATCGAGGTGGTCGGCTCAACCGCCTATGCCATATGTCATTCGTGGAACGACGACGAAACCGGGGCGTTGCAGGTTCTTGATGTCTCTCATCCGCTTTCGCTTCCGGTTGTGCATACGCTGGAATCCCTGGAAGGCTCATCATGCCTAGAAGCCAGTGACGACTATGTTTACATCGGGACCAGCAGCCAAACTGCGAGCCTGCAAATTCTGGACATTTCCGATGCCGCCGCGCCGGTCATCATCGGTTCAACAGGTCTGCCATATCCCCCCGTTGAAGACATTGCGCTTGCCGGACCGTACGCGTATCTTGCCGCCGGCGAACTCGAGATAGTGGATAGTTCCGATCCGACAGCTCCCTTTATCGTCGGTTCATTAATGCCCCGGGTGAGGTTTCGAGCGTAGCGGTTTCCGGTTCGTATGCGTATATAACAGTCAGATATCCCGCCGGTTTCCACATCATCGATGTGTCCGAGCCGGTAAACCCCTCGACGGCGGGTTCACTCGACCTGGAATATTGCGGACAGAAGGTGAGGATATCCGGAAACTACGCGTATGTCATCGATGGGTCGATTCTCAGAATCATCAACGTTTCCGACCCTGAAAATCCTGCTGTGATTGGCTCGTTTGACCCCCGGGTATTGCCTCCGCCGAACGATATTGAAGTTGTCGGGAATTATGCGTATTTGACGGGCACTATTGATAGCATTTCCGTTGTGGATATTACCGACCCGGCCAATCCCTTTCTCTCGCACACTCTGGACATTCCGGGAACGGCGTCTGATATCGAGGTAGCGGGTTCGTATGCGTATCTCTCGCTTGCGTTCTCCGACTCCTACGAGCAGCTTGTTATCCTGGATATCGCTGAGCCTTCGAGTCCGTTCATTACGGCGACGGTTATCGGACCGTCGGCTTATTGCGGCGCCACGGACGTGGCCGTTTCCGGGGAGTACGCATATTTCACCACAGGATATATAACTCCGTCATGCGGTCTTTATGTAGTCGGGCTGTGCCCCGGCCCTCCGGGAAGTCCGGAAATTGCTCTCGACCCGACTTCGCTGTCTTTTGTCTGCGATCAAGGATCGAATCCGCCAAACCAGAGTTTTCACGTATGGAATTCCGGTGACGGCGTGTTGTCGTATTTTGTGAGCGATGATTCCAACTGGATTCTCAACAAACCCTCGAGCGGCGGCTCGGCCGGTGAATCCGACATGATCGAGGTAAAGTGCAATGCGTACCGGTTGCCAGCCGGCGCCCACACCGGGAAAATTGTCATCGCCGACCCGAACGCCGCGAACAATCCTCAGCGCATTGAGGTGACGCTGACGGTCAATCCGGTGTTTCACGAATTGTCGGCGTTCGCTTCTCCTCCGGAGGGCGGCACGGTCACGGGCGCGGGAACCTACGGGTATGGAGAGCTTGCGTCAGTAGAGGCCCTTCCTGCTGCGGGATGGAAGTTCGACCACTGGGAGGGCGACGATATCGACGGGTCAACCGCCAACCCGGCACAGCTCACGATGGATGCCGATAAGTCCGTAACGGCGACATTTGTTCCCGACGTTTTGACCCGGATAAACCTTGTCTCGCCACCGGACGGCGCGACGCTTACGAGTCCGCCCACATTCGCCTGGGCCGCAGACGGAGGGACGAGCAACGCATACGCGGTCGATCTTGCATTTGCTCCGGACGGCCCGTTCTACTCGACCTATGAGAACCTGCATCGGCTCATATTCGAAACGAGCTGGGCCATGCCCGCGGCGCTCTGGGACCGGATTCCAAGAGGAAAGCGGCTGTACTGGCGTGTGCGCGGCACAGATATCAGCCAGGCGCCTGCCACAATCGTAACCAGTGAGGAGGTGTGGTCGTTTTACAAATGATGGCCGCGTCAGCCAAGACGGCGAGCGTTTCGCGAATCCGAGCGCGCTCGGTGTGCTCCGGAGAGGGAAAGAGCCGAATGGCTATTCAATCATTCGAGGATTTTCGATGTAGTTTATTATGTCATTCATGAAGCGAGCGGCTTCGGCCCCGTCGAGGATGCGGTGGTCGAACGAGAGCGACAGGAACATGCCGTGAACGACGGCAATCTGGCCGTTCACAACTGCCGGCGTCTGTCGAATCCTGCCCAACGCCAGATTTGCCGATTCAGGGTGATTGATGATTGGCGTCGAGTAAATACCGCCGATACTTCCGATGTTTGTGATGCTGAAGGAGCCTCCCTTCAGGTCCGCCAGCTCGACCTTCCGCTCGCGGCACAGCTTGGACAGCCGGCTCGTTTCCCGGGCTATTTCGAGCACGCTTTTTTCGGTGACCCCTTTAACGACGGGCACCATGAGACCGTCCTCGGTCTCGACGGCGAACCCGATATTAACATATTTCTTGAGGATTATCTCGTTCTTGTCCGTGTCAATCGACGAGTTGAGATAGGGAAACTTCTTCAGGCTCAGGGCGACGGCCTTCATGATGTATGGCAAGTACGTAAGCCGTATCCCTTTTTTCGCCGCTTCTTCAGACTGGCTCGCCCGGAACTTCACAAGCTCCGAAGCGTCCGCGAAATCCATGTGGGTCACGTGAGGAATTAAAGACTTCGAGCGCGTCATTTTCTGAGAAACGCTCCTGCGCACCCTCATGATGCGCACGCGCTCGATTTCGCCGTAGGCGTCCTCAGCGCTTCTTGCCGGCTCCCGCTCGGCGAACCTCTGCACGTCCTCCTCCGTCACGCGCCCGTTTTCGCCCGTTCCGGGCACTTTCGTGATATCCACTCCGAGGTCTTTTGCCAGCTTGCGAATCGCCGGGACCGCGAGCACGCGTGTTTCAGGAGGCGGCTTCGCCGGAGCGGCCTCCTCGACGTCGCCGACAATTCCAACATATTCCTTCTTCTCTTCCCCCACTGGTTTTTCTTCCAGCTTCTCGCCTTCATCTCCGATGACCACAAGCGTCTCTCCAACCCTTACGATGTCACCCTCGCGGAACATGATTTTCAGCACGACTCCCGCGCAGGGGGACGGGATTTCCACGACGGCCTTGTCGGTCTCCACCTGAACCAGGGGCTGATCCCGTTCCACCTTCTCGCCCTCTTCAACCAGCCAAAGAACGATTTCGCCTTCAGTGATTCCTTCACCCACATCGGCAAACTTGAACTCGGTCGCCATATCGAAATCCTTTCCCTAATCGTCGTCTCAACCTGTTCCGCCACGAAACTTTTGTCGCCATATCCGAGCGCCGAAGCATCGACCCTCGCGAGCGCGCTATCGGGTCAGCTATCCCGACGCCGCAACGCGGAATCCAAGAACAAGCATGTGATTTCTCTCAATACTCCAGAGTCTCTCTCACGGCCGACACGATTCGTTCCTCGTCGGGAAGATACCTGTGTTCGCTCTGCGAAAGCGGAAAGACGGTGTCAAAACCGGTGACTCTTCGGGGAGGCGCCGCCAGGCTCAAGAACGCCTTCTCGTTTATGACCGCAGTGATTTCCGCCCCGAACCCGCAGGTCTTCGGGGCTTCGTGGACAACCACAACCCGACCGGTTTTTCTTACCGACTCAACGAGCGTCTCGCTGTCCAGCGGGGTGATAGTGCGCACATCTATGAGGTCAACGTCCACTCCCTCGTCCGCCAGTTTGTCCGCCGCCTCCGATGCCGTCCTCAGGAGCGAGCCCCAGGCGATGAGTGTAACGCTGTCGCCCTCACGGACAACATTGGCCGTGCCGAGCGGAACCAGATATTCACCGTCGGGCACATCTTCTCTCACCGCCCTGTATATCCGTTTTGGTTCAAGGAAAACCACCGGGTCCGGGTCTCGGATGGCCGAGAGCAGGAGCCCCTTGGCGTCATAGGGATTTGAAGGAATGACCACCTTGATGCCGGGAGTGTGAGCGAATATCGCTTCCGTGCTTTCCGAATGGTGTTCGGGCGGATGGATTCCGCCTCCGTACGGCGCTCGCACCACGAGCGGAACGGAGAATCGACCCCGCGAGCGGTTCCGCATGCGGCCGGCATGCGAGATAATCTGGTCGAACGCCGGATAAATGAATCCCATGAACTGTATTTCCGCGACCGGCCTCATGCCAAAGACGGCCAGGCCAATGGCGGCCCCCACGATTCCCGATTCCGAAAGCGGAGTGTCCACGACACGGTCTTCACCGAAAAGTTTTTGAAGGCCTTCCGTCGCCCGGAAAACGCCTCCGGACAGGCCGACGTCCTCACCGAGAACCATCACGCGGTCGTCCCGTTCCATCTCTTCGCGCATCGCCGCGTTGACGGCTTCCACGATATTCATTTCAGCCACGGGCGTCCTCCTTTTTCGCGGAAAGCGCATCATTGAGCGATGCGAGCTGCTCCTTCAAATGCTGCGGCATTTCATCGAACATGTACTTGAACATGTCCTCCGGGGCCGGCGGCTCGAGGGCTTCCACTTCAGCCGCCACCTTTTCGACCTCGGCTTCCGCCTCGGCCTTGACCTCTTCGGCGAAGCTGTCATCAATAATCCCCTTTTCCCTGAGGCGCCTCTCGAGCCTGACAAGCGGGTCGCGCTTTCGCCATCGCTCCACTTCCGCCTCCGTGCGGTACCGAGTCGGGTCATCCGCCGTCGTATGGGCTCCGAGCCTGAATGTTACGGCCTCGATAAGCGTCGGACCTTTCCCCGAGCGCGCCTTGTCCACGGCGGCTTTCGTTGCGACATACGAGGAAAAGAGGTCGTTGCCGTCGACTCGTATTCCGTTGAACCCATACGCGAGAGCCTTCTGCGCAATCGTGGGCGCCGCCGTCTGCCGCGAAACGGGGACCGAAATGGCGTATTGATTGTTCTGGCAAATAAATACGGTCGGCGTTTTGAAGACGCCAGCAAAGTTCATCGCCTCGTGGAAATCGCCCTCCGAGGTCGCGCCGTCTCCGAAGAACGTAACCACCACGAGGTCTTGTTTCCTGAGTTTCGCCGCCCAGGAAGCGCCGACCGCATGCAGCATGTGAGTGCCCACCGGCACCGAAACCGGAAAGATGTTTACGTCGTCGGGAATCCTGTTTCCCTCTTCGTTGCCCCTCCAATACAGGTAGACATTTCGAAGCGGCAAGCCGCGAATGAGGCTGGCCACAAGTTCGCGGTAGCTCGGGAAAAGCCAATCCTGTGGCGCCATCGCGGCGGCCACTCCCACTTGAGCGGCCTCCTGTCCGAGAACCGGCGCCCACGTGCCCATTCGCCCCTGGCGCTGCATTGCCAAAGCCTTCTGGTCTGCAACCCGCGATAGAACAATCCACCTGTAAAACGATTGCAGTTGCCGGTTGGAGAAATTCGGCGCAAGCCGCTCGTCGATGTTCCCGTCTTCATCAAGGATGCAGAGGGTCTTCCCCTTCAGCGGATCGTATTCCTCAAAGATATCAATCATGTTCCGCCCCTTTACCATTTTCTCGGCGCAGGCCATTCCGCTCTTCCGGTACGCAGAAACTCGTAATACCTCGCAAGCGTGAACAGATAGTCGGAGAGCCGGTTCAAATAACGCATCAGCGGCTTGCTTCTCACTATTTCAAGCTCCACCGCCTCGACTGCGCTTCGCTCGGCCCTGCGAACAAATGTTCGCGCCATATCAATCATCGCCGAAACCTGCGTTTCTCCCGCCACAACGAAATTCTCGGGCATCGGCATCCGCTCCTCGATTGCGTTCATGCCTCGTTCGAGGCGTCTCACGTGTTTCGGCCGTATTCGATGCTTCACCTTTTCGATATCGTCGGGCGATGCGGCAATCTCCGAACCGACCATGAACACCTCCTCTTGAACTCGGAGAAGGAGGCGCTGAATCCGTTTCAGTTCGCAGGTCGCCCGCGCAAGGCCGAGAACGGCATTCACCTCGTCGAGCGTTCCGTTGATTACCTTCCTGACATCAGACTTTGACACGCGCCGGCGTTTGTCGAGGAGAGCGGTCCGGCCGGTGTCGCCCTTTTTTGTGGTAATTTTCATGGTAGAAATATCCTCAGATAATCATGGGAAAATTCTCGATATTTCGCTACCCGCCTGAAAACGGCAGGGGATGAAAAATCTGTTGTCACCTCATGAACGCTTGTGCTATAATGACCACCACGCAACTCAATCGATTCTTGGTATTCAAAGGCCACATGCGCAAAGAATAGTATGGACTATCACGAAATAGGGATATTCTTCGTTTCAAGCGAGTCCCCTCCCAAAAAGTATGCCGCTGAGGCGTGGGAACTCTTCATGCGGCAATGCGATTCCCGCCTGCTCGAAGATTCGAGCCTCTACCACGGCGAAGTCACCGGCCACTTGCCCGGCTTTCAGCATTTGTTTTGCATTGCCGTCCGCACCCAAAACATCTCGTCAATTCAATATATCAAGGAAGTGTTCAGCCGGTGTGACGATGCGCGGCTGGCGCCCCTGCTGGACCGGGTGAGAGAGACAGACGTGATCGTTCGGCATCGGCTGAAACCGAAAGGCAAAATAGACTCGCAGGGTCGGCTGGTCACGGAAAAATGGGGCCGAATCGACCATGATAATTGCAAGACAGCGGGCTGGCCCTACTTTCCCGAGCATCGCCCGCACTGGCTATCGGACGAACGGCACTCCGAACTCGATACGATGAGCGACGCCGATTTCAGAGGCTTCGGCGTGGCCGCCGAGAAAAAAACCGAGCGGAAGGAAAAGAGACACATTTCCATCCCGTTCGGCGGAATCCTGAAGCAAACCGTTCGATATGCCCTGCTTTTGACGCTCCTTGTCGTCGGGGCCTATGGATTGCTCAATCGGGAGAAGCTGGTCCAAAAATATCATGATTCTTCAGACGAGTGGAAGCTGCGGCGCACGCTGGGGTCCGAAGGATTCGATAAATATCGAGACGGGCTTGCAATTCTGAAAATCCTGAGAGTTCCGCCGGAATTGCCTCTCGACGCTCTCAATTCGAGATTGGCGGAGAGGGGATACTGCGCGCTCGCCTGCAGCGACGACTCGCTTGTGATTGGCCGGTTGGAATGTTCCGTATGGTTCTCGGAAAACAGAAGCGGCGGGGACGTGGTCACCCAGGGTTTTCTCTCGATGGACTTGTACGAAAGAAGCGGAACGATGATTTGGACCGAACTGGCAAAGGGCACGGTAAAGCTCAGCGAACTCGGAAAGGAGATACGGGGGGCCAAAGAGGCATCGTTACTGGCGGCAATCGATGAACTTGACCTTGCGGACCTGCCCGATGGAAGAACAGTCAAGCATTATCAGAAAGAAGGGATCGACTACACGCGGACCGCTGCCGAAGCAAGAGCCGCGCATCAGCAAGAGCTCGCCGAGAGAAAGCTCCGGGGCGAGATATTGCAGCATGTCGCCAAGTGCTGGATAATGAGTCAGCGGCTGCACCTTTCCTCGGGAAGCACTCGGGATGTCATTATTCTGTCGCATAACCGCGGAAAGGCGTGGGTGAGAACATTCACCGGAAAGATGATGATTCCCGTCAACATGATTCAGAAAGTCGAGTCGTTCAAAGAAGAAGACTTTGCCGAACAGTTGAAAAGAGCGCTGGCGCCTGTTCGACGCGAATTCACGCAGGACTGGCAGCATCAGCTATGCGACAACCTGATCGCCGAGCTGTCCGCAAAATACGCCACATACGGCCCCGCGTACCCGGAAGCCTGGGTCGTATGTTTGAGGACAAACGAAACCACCGGTGAGATGGAGGCCGTGGTCCGGACCGGCCGCAATGAATGCACCGTCAGAAAAGGAGAAAAAATGGACGGTTTCCAGGTCGTTGGGATGGACTCCGAGACGAACAGCATCTTGCTGCTGATGGGAATCGGAGGAGAAGTTCTGCGAATCTGGCCCGGACCTCTTGACGGGCAGCCTCGAGAAGGTATCTGACCCGCGTTTCAGTAATTCCCTGCCGTATTCCTATCTGCCAAAGCATAGAATTTCTGTCGGGAGTTTCATTTTGCGCGCTTCGTAATGTCGGTGGTGACAATATGGTGCGCCGCGAAGGAGACTCTGAATCTCTGTCAAGATTGCACAGCGCACTGGAATGTCCCGGATATACGGACACGGAGCATCGGAAATGATGGGAAAAACGTGATTTGACATCCGAAATTATGATAGAATAACGGTGCAATTTGCAACTGAATGGTTAAACCGCTTCGGGATATTTTCAGGAAAGGGGTTCATATATGGACAAAGGGCACATACTCGTCGTTGACGACGATTTAGTTGCCCGAAAGAACCTTTGCCGACTCCTTACGAAGGCTGGTTACCGTGTGTCAGACGCACAAAATGGTCCCGCCGCGTTGTCCCTCGTCTCGAAAAACGAGTTCGATTTGCTTATGGTCGACCTGGTGATGGACCGAATGAGCGGGCTTGAAGTTTTGAAACAGGTCAAGGCTCATTCTCCGGATGTGGAAGTGATTGTTGTCACCGGCTACGCATCCATTCCTTCGGCCATCGAGGCAATGAAGAATGGCGCGTATCATTATCTGGAGAAGCCTTTCCGGCGCGAAGAGGTGTTACATCTGGCGGGACAGGCGGTGGAGAAGCGACGACTGAAAAAGCAGGTGCAGGAACTGGAAGCACAGGTAAAGGGGCATCCAAAGGAACCAATATTAATCGGTAAGAGCAGGCAGATATTGGAAGTTGTAAAGGTGGTCAAGCAAGTTGCCAAAACCGACTGCAACGTGCTTCTGACCGGAGAGTCCGGAACCGGCAAGGAATTGGCCGCCAACATGATTCATTATTGGAGCGAGCGCTCGAGCGGCAAGTTTCTGGCAATCAACTGCGGCGGGTTTACAGAGCAACTTCTGGCGAATGAGCTCTTCGGGCATGAGAAAGGCGCCTTCACAGGGGCCATCACCGCCAAGGCAGGCCTGCTCGAGAGCGCCAGCGGCGGCACGCTGCTGCTCGACGAAATCGGCGATATGCCGCTCAGCATGCAAGTCAAATTACTGAGGGCCGTCGAAGAACAAGCGGTCATCCGGGTAGGCGGCAACAGCCCGATCTCCATCGATGTCCGCATCATAGCCGCGACCAATCAGGACTTGAAGAAAGCTGTGAGCGCGGGTCTCTTTCGACACGACCTTTACTATCGCCTGAACGTTATTTCCATTTTCCTTCCTCCGCTCAGGGAACGGAAAGAAGATATCCCGCTGCTGGCCCATTTTTTCCTCGATCGGGCCGGCAAAAAATCCAACAAGACCTTCAAAGGGTTTTCAGACCGGGCTATGAGAGTGCTCGTCGAATACAATTATCCGGGCAATGTGCGCGAGCTTGAGAACATTGTGGAGCGCGCGGCGGCAATGGCTCAGGGAGAAACCATCGATGAGAGCAACCTCCCTCCGGACCTTTCCGAAATGGAGATTTTCTCCATTGGCCCCGCCGATTCGGGCGTCAAGACTCTCCACGAGGTGCAGCGCGAGTACATACAGCGAGTGCTCAACCGTGTGGGCCGCAATAAGACGAAAGCGGCCAAACTGCTCGGTATCGACCGCAGTTCGCTTTGGCGGCACTTGAAGCGGCACGAGATCGAGGATTGAAATGGCGGCTTGTTTATGAATCCGTTTAGCTATTGAACACACTTTCTTGGTTGCGTGTCCCCTCCGAAAGGTTGTTGAGAGGAACACGCTTCTCGCAGGGGCGATGTCGCTGACCTGCTATTTTCTGATGTTCCCGTTACTGCGGTCTCAGACTCTCGCTGTCGCGCGACCATCTGAAATTCTCCAAGCCTAAAAAATGTGCTGCGCTTGAGAATATGCTCGAAGAAGCCTTCGGAAAGGCGGAGCGTCTTTTCGCTTCTTGACAAGAAGAGAAGAACAAAAGTAAAATTTACTTAGGAGCGCCATTTATCAGCACCTTTTTTACATCGGGTGCTCTCACGTTTCATCAAAAAGGGAAATGGCGATGTTGTTCGAAAAAATTCGTGCACTCTTCCGAACCCTCCCCCATGATTATCAAACCGATTTTTCGGTTCTTTTCAGCAAATTTCAGCAAATTCTACAGGGAAACAATACCGTTTTGGAGATTATCGCTCAGATGGAGGATAAACTCGGAGGGGAATATGTGTTCGATATGAACTATATTCGCTCCGCCGTCAACGAGTTGTCCGAAACAACATACAAAATCATTTATGCATTGAATATTCTTTCCGACCAGGCTTACTCGGACCTTTTCCTGCGCTACGAAACCATCAACTTTGAAATCTCGGAAATCGTCGAAGGCAGAACAAGCATTGCTGCGGACAAGCTGGTGGTTCCTCTCAACGAGGTCCGAGGTGATATGGAAGAACTTGTCGGGAGTAAAGCCGCACGGCTGGGAGAGGTCAACAATCAGCTCGGCATCGACACACCGGACGGGTTTGTCATTACGACGGCCGCTTATCGTCTTTTTATGGAATCCAACAATTTGTGGCCTGAAATCCGAGACGCCCTTGGGTACAAACGGTCCGGAGAGATTACGAATGCCGAGTATAATTGCAGGATAACCGACCTCTTTGAGAGAGCCGCGCTGCCTTCCAAACTGGAGCGGGAGATTGGGCGTATGGCAAACGCCCTTTTCAAAGGTAGGAAGAAAAAGGCGCCATTTGCGGTTCGAAGCAGCGCGTGGGGAGAAGATAGCGAAATTGGGAGCTTTGCCGGGCAGTTTAAAACCTTTTTGAATCAAAGCGTCGTCACCCTTCGCGATACATACAAACAAGTGCTCGCGAGTCGTTTCTCTGAATCGGTCCTGGCATACCGCGACGAAACGGAATTGCAGGAAAACGATTTGCCGATGGCCGTTCTCTGTCAGGAGATGGTTCCTGCCGCCGTGTCGGGAGTGATATATACGATTGACCCATCAACAAGCTCCTGGGACAGGCTTCTCATCACGGCCTTGCCCGGCTTGGGAGAACCCGCTGTTTCGGGAAGAGCGCAGGTAGACCAGTTTTCTGTTATGCGCATTCCTCCCTCCACAATCGTCGAACGCCGAATCGGGGTGAAAACACATCGGATGGTCGTCGCCTTGGACAAAGAGACCCGCGAGGAAGAGATACCGGAAGGTCAGCGCGAGCAGCCATGTCTCTCGGATGAGCAGGTGTTAGCTCTTACACAAAGCGCGCTGACACTTGAGCGGTATTTCCGACAACCGCAGGATATTGAATGGTGTATCGACCCGGAAGGCAAGCCATTCATCTTGCAAACGCGCCCCTTGAGCGTGCAAAGACAAACCGTGCGGAAAAGCGCGAACCTGTCCCGGAACCTCGATAAATATCCCCTTTTGCTTGCAAATGTCGGACAGGTCGTCCAACGCGGCGTTGCCGCCGGCAAGGTTGCGAAGGTTCTGGAAGACGCCAACCCCAGCGAGTTTCCGCAGGGAGCGATTGCGGTCACGCATTTTACGAGTCCGCGACTCACAAAAATCATCCGGAGGACCTCCGCAATCATTACCGATGTCGGCAGCCCAACCGGTCACATGGCCACCATCGCGAGGGAATTCGGCGTTCCTACTATCGTCGGAACCGAGAAGGCGACAGAGATACTTGAGGACGGCATGGAGGTCACGGTCGACGCCGAGGAAAACAAGGTGTATGGTGGAATTGTTCCTGAAGTGATCGAGTATCAGATGGAGGGGAAGGACCAGTTTGCGCAATTGCCCGAATTCAAGATACTCAAGCGAGTCCTCAGAAAGGTGGCGCCACTAAATCTTATCGATCCCAGCAGTCCGGAATTTGTTCCGGGGGATTGTCAGACGTTTCATGACATTGTGCGTTTCTGTCACGAGAAAGCGGTTTCGGAACTCATAGAGCTGCATACTTCCGAGAAACGGTTCCGAAACATCAAGTCAAGAGAGCTGAAGTTACCGATTCCGATCGGACTCCACATTATCGACGTCGGGGGAGGGCTTTCCCCCAGCGCGGGGCCGCGGTCGGTCGAGTCAGTTGAAGAAGTGCAATCGCTGCCAATGCGAGCCATCCTGGACGGTCTCACTGCCCGTGGAACATGGAGCACCGAAGCCAAATCGCTTCGATTTAATGATTTCATGTCGAGCCTGACCCGGTTTTCGCTCGCAGATACACAGCCGCGATACGTCGGGAAAAATCTTGCCGTCATATCAGACCGGTACACAAACCTCAGTCTCCGCCTGGGCTACCATTTCAACGTGATAGACACATACGCGTCAGAGAACATCAATGACAACTATATCTACTTCCGGTTCGTCGGAGGAGTGACCGAGCCGGAGTGCCGGTATCGAAGGGGATTGCTGATCCGGAATATCCTCGAAAGATACGATTTTAAAGTGGTCACCAGAAACGACTTGGTCGTGGCCAGACTCAAAAAACGCAGCCTGCGAGAGTTACAGTCGACACTTGTGATGCTGGGAAGGCTCATCGGTTTTACCCGGCAATTGGACACCGAAATGAAATCAGACAAAAGCATAGACCGTTTTGAACAGGCCTTTCTGGAGCATGATCCTGCCGCGACCGAATGAGTGAGGCTGTTGCAGGCGATGGTCCGACCAGATCGGGCTTGCGCGAAATATTCTGACTGACGAGCAGGTGTCTGCCTTGTTTCGATGGTATCAAAAATACGCGGAACGTCGAGCCAAAGAGAAAAGCCAACTGGCGGACCGACAGCTCGATGCCCTGAGATTCCGATACCACGCCTTCAAAAACCTTCTGATCACCAATAACGACCTCCTGGAGCAGATGACTCGCCTGGAAGGTTATCTTCAGGACAATCGAAAGACGTTTCCCGGCTTGACAGCCAGAGTTGAAGGCCTTCTGAAGCTCGCCATGGACTTGGCGCAGAACCTCAATTACGTTGCGGAGGGCGCGTATACGCCCCTGTTTGGCATTCTGAGGAATATGTCCTCAAGACTTATGACCTTGGCGCGTGACATCGACCCCGGCGGCAAGATTCCGCTTGTGCTTCCTCTGAATGACGCGCATGTTGACCTGATCGATATTGTCGGCGGCAAGGCGGGACCGCTTGGAACGCTGAAGAGAAACTTGGATATACCCGTTCCCGAAGGTTTCGTTATCACGACGGAAGGCTGTCAGTTCTTTCTCGAGAAGAACCGGATTCTGCAACCGATTCGAGAGCTTCTGCGAACCCTCACTTCCGTGGACTATCGGGAAGTTGAAGGAGTGTCCCGCAAGATTCGCGACATGGTTATCAATGCGAAAATACCCGAAGAGCTACGCGATGTCATGTTCGCCTCATTCGACGAGCTGACGAGTTCTCCGAAATCTCCGTGCGCAAAAGGCATCGCGGTTCGCAGCAGCTCTATTCCGGAGGATGGCCGCTATTCGTTCGCGGGCCAGTTTGCGACTGTGCTCAATGTGACGTCGAAAGAGGCCTTTTTCCGCGCCTACAAGGAAGTCGTCGCAAGCAATTTCAACGAAACCAGCCTTTTTTACCGCTTGCACAGGCAGATGGGATTTGGAGAGACCGACATGGCCGTTCTGTGCCTCGCCATGGTGTCTCCGCGCTCGGCCGGCACACTTTACACCGTGGACCCGAATGACCTGGAGAGCGAAAGGATGGTCCTTTGCTCCATCTGGGGACTGGGCGAGTATCTCGTGAACGGGCGGCTTCCTTCCGACATCTTCCATGTTTCCCGACTCGATCTCGACCGCTTCGAACTCGTCCACCTTGCCAAAAAGGAACTGAAGCTCGTCTGCGACCCTGACCGCGGCGGAACCAAAGAGGAGGCGGTGGCCGATGCGGACTCGCTTCGATTTTCCATGGACGAGGGAGAGATACACGACCTGTGCGAGTGCGGCATCAAAATTGAAAAATATATGGGCGCGCCGCAAGATATCGAATGGGCTGTCTCGGAAGAGGGAACCATAGTAATCCTTCAGGCCCGGGAGCTGAAACTGTGGAAAGCTCCACAACAAGCTTCCCGCAAAACGCCGGGCGGCTCCAAATTGATTATGGAAAGGGGAACGACTGCCTCCAAAGGGCGAGCCACAGGCACAGTCTCATTGGTTCGGGGGGAGAAAGGACTCGAAGACGTTCCAGCCTTCAGTATCCTCGTCGCTCGCGAGAGCTTCATTGGTATCGCAAAGATAATGAATCGACTTCAAGGCGTTATCCTGGAAAAGGGCAACCCCCTGGAGCATCTGGCATGTGTCGCGAGGGAGTACCGAATACCGATGCTCGTGGGAGCCGTCAACGCAACGGAAATCCTGAAAGAAGGGCGGATTGTCACGATCGACGCCGATGAAGCGCGGGTATACGAAGGGGAAGAAAAACTCTCCACTGCGGTTCCGGCGGAAATGATTGTTGAAACAGAGAGGAAACAGGAAACCCGAGACCCGAAACTCGACGAGCTCAGACGACTGATATTTGATTTGAACCTCATTGATGTGAGGGACCCGAATTTTCAGATGGCATCTTGCAAGTCGGTGCACGATGTCGTTCGATTCTGTCACGAACAGGGAATTCAGTCCATGTTCGAACTCAATGACGGCGAGTATTCCAAGAACAAGTTTTATGTTTCCCGGCTCGATGCCCCCATTCCGCTTATGGTCGATATCATTAACTTGGGAGGAGGGGTGTCCGTTGCGGGTCATCCCAGAAAAGTCCGGATAGAGGATATCACGTCGGTTCCGTTCCTGGCCTTGTGGAAAGGGGTAAGCCACGAGGGTATTCGGTGGAGCGGCCGACCGCCCAGGGTGAACCTCAGGGCTTTTGGCTCGGTGGTCGGCAACACATTATTCGATTCCGCGCGCTCCGGCCGACCGCTGGGCAGCCGAAGTTATGTGCTCTTGTCCCGGGACTATATGAATCTCAATGCGCGTCTGGCGTATCATTTCGCCATGGTCGATACCCTGTGCAGTCCAAATGCAGCCGCCAATTACATAAATTTTCGCTTCAAAGGCGGCGGGACGGGATTGGACAGGCGGGTGCTCCGGGTTCGCTTTATTGCGCGCGTACTGGAATCGCTCGGTTTCTATGTCAATGTGAAGCAGGACCTGCTGAATGCCACCATCAGGGGCTTGCCCGTGGGTGAGTTGGAGGAAAAACTGGACATTGTCGGCAGGCTTCTCGGATGCGCCCGCCTCCTCGATATGGCGATGGATGATGAAGAAACCATGGAATGGTTTGTGGATGCTTTCCAGCGGGGAAACTACACCTTTGAGCCGGACTCGGAGCAGCGGACCCAGGGGAACCCCTGAAGAACCTTCGAGAACCTGCGGCTGAATTCGCGATTCCATCGAAATGAATGAGACCTCTGCAGAAAACACCGTGCGCGACGAGAAGAGCATTTTCGTTGTGGGAGATATTCACGGCCACTACGAAAAGCTCGTCTCACTCCTGTCTGCTCTGCCCTGGCGCAGGGACGAGGATATGTTGGTTTTTCTCGGGGATTACATTGACAGAGGCAAACGCTCCAAGGATGTGGTGCAGTATCTGATCGATTTGCGGGACGGCGGGGGCAAGATAGTTTTCCTGCTCGGCAATCATGAAAAGCTGCTTCTCGATTACTACGCATCGGGGAGCGACCACGATTTAAAACTGTGGCGCTCATTTGGAGGATGGGAAACGATAGAGAGCTACACCAACGGTGTCGGCGTGTGGGGCAGACCCTCTTTTCTTCCGCGGTCTCATCTCGATTTTTTCCGAACACTCCTCCCGTATTATGAAACGGAAAACTACATTTTCGTGCATGCAGGTCTGCGGGATGGAGTGCCCTTGTCGCAGCAAAAGGTCGATGACCTTCTCTGGATACGAAGGAGTTTTACCGAAAGCAACCACTCGTTTGGAAAGACCGTCGTTTTCGGCCACACCCCCATGCGATCGCCCTATGTTTCTTCGGAAAAAATCGGCATCGACACGGGAGCAGGTTACGGGAATGTTTTGACGGCTGTGGAACTTCCTCAGGTGAAATTCTATCACGCATGAGGTCGAATCAATCTATGTTTCAATGTGCTGATAGCGATAGTTCAAACGCGCTTCGTTCCTCACTGCTTTTACTCCTGGCACGCCCGCGGCGATCTCATTTAAGAGGTCGAGCACATCCTGCGTTTTGGCCTTGCCCTCGATTGTCACGGTTCCTCCGTCAGCGGTAACCTTTATCTCGGCTGCGCGGGTATCCGGATTCGAAGCGACGGCAGCCCGCACGAGGCTGCTCAGCGTCAAATCGTCCATGACTTTCTGCGATTCGGGCGTGGTCCTGAACGGCGGCTGTTCGGCAGCGTGTTGAATCATGTCGCTGATGAATTGGATATTCTCTGTTTCAAGGTTGAAGACGATATCATAGAGTTCGGGAGACCTCCAATCCACTCCGTACAGGAACTTTGTCCATTTGACCCGCTCCTTGTCCACTTTTTCAATATATTTTATTGCATCGTTGCGGAGCAGTTGCTGACGCTCCATCACAAACTTGATTCGGAGTTCCATGGGCGCAACAATTCGAACTCTCAGCACGTGCGGAACACCTTTCAGGAGGAAATGACCCGCGTTGCCATGGTATATCATGTTGTCACCCTCGGCATTTTCACATAAGACTGCCTGAATGTATGCGAGATACTGTTCTCGCTCATAGGTGAACCGTTTGAACGCCGACGGTCGCGTCAGTATTGCGCTTTGAAGCTTCTCCTCCGAAACCCCGTATTTCTTCGAGGCGGTCTCCACAATTTCTTCCCGGCCGACACATCGGTAATTCAGCTTGTGGGCCAGGTCCTCGGCGAGCATCATTCCCCCGCTGAAGGTTCCTCTGGAAATTGTTATAATCGCCATTTTCCCACCTCTTTCCGGTTGCGCTTCGGGATTCTCGTCGATAGTGTTTCCGACAACGTCTTCATGCTCCGAGCGACCATAAAATTGTTCCTACGCCGAGGTCTCCCCGTGTCGAGGTTTTTCGAGGGTCGCGGCCGCCCTGGCGATAACATCGCGCAGGTGGCTGATCTTGAATGGCTTCGCGATGAAATCGTAAACACCGCTCCTGAGCGCTTCGCGAGCTATTTCCACCGTTGCAAATCCCGTGATGATAATGACAATCGTTTCGGGGTGCAACTCCTTCGCGAAACGGTGGATTTCCATCCCGTCAACATAAGACATTTTGAGGTCGGTCACCACTATGTCGAAGGTTTTCTCGCGCAGCCTTTTCATCGCCTCCCTGCTGTCCACGAAGCTTTCCACGTGGTAGCCCGCTTTCTCGAAGGACGGTTGGAGTCTTGCACCCACAATCGCTTCGTCATCGAGAACCATAATTTCTATCTTTCGTTCCATGGCAAAACCTTTCCTCGCCGTTCGGGCGACAGCAGACGATAATTTCCCACGATTCGGCTCCCGTTGGTCTAACGGTGAATCCGGCCTTTGCGCCATCCGGATCAGTGGGGCTCCTTTTTCTTCGACCCGAAAAGCAACCCCATTAACAGACCCGCCGCCATAGCAATGATGATAGAGATTATTCCATACATGGCGGCGTGCTCGAACGCAAGCTCGGAAAGCCGCAGCGGAAGACCAACCTTTTCCACCGCCAACGTGCGAGACCTGTTCGAAGCAAGTTGCCGTTCATCGAAACAGTATAAGCGAACGTCGTATTTGCCGGGCGGAATCATCGGAGGAATCGGAACCGTAAGGGCGAATCTTGAGGTGTCCTGCTCCCCACTTTCCAAGTGTATGGCGCCGAGAGAAACCTTATACAGTTCCATACTAACTTTCAACCTGACAAACTCATCGAAAGCAGCGTCAAAATCGGAATCATCCCCCTCAATGACAACGCTTTTCCGCATTGCGCCGTACCCCATACCATGCGTAGTCAATATCTCTGGCAATGCGGGCACTTCACGATTGTTTGCAGACGTTAAAAGATAATACACCTCGGGTGCGCCTTGGATGGTCAGTGTCCCGACAGTCATCCATAGCGGACCGACCTTACCTTTTCTGTTAAGAGAATGCTCTCTTTCCTCCCCGGATATAATGAGGACGACTTCGCATTGGGACGGGGCGGTTCCTTCAACCCTGAGACGTGTCCCGTGATAGAAGGAGTTGACCTCGATTTTTTCCGGCGCTATCTCCAAGGCGGACTCGTCGGGCCCGGCATGCGCCAGCTTTTCGCCTGCCAGAAGAAGCAAGGCGATTCCAAAAAGAAATCCACATAGCGTTCGAAATGTGCCTTTCATCAATGACCCCCTTTTAAGGAAAGGAGGATTTCCGGTCTCATAAGCAATTCCGCCAGCATCTTTAGCGTTACCAAAAGAACGATGCTCGCAAGCAGAATTTTCAATTGGTCCGCTTTCAGCTTTCTGCTCACGCGCGCGCCGACCTGAGCTCCCAGCGTCGAGCCGACAAGAAGGAGAAGAGCAAGCATGAAGTCAACGGTATGGTTGACATATGCCTGCATGAAAGTCACGTTTACGCATGTGAAGAGGATTTGAAAAAGGCTGGTTCCGACGACCACATGCATTGGCATTCGCAACATATAGACCATGACGGGAACCATGATGAAGCCGCCGCCTACACCCATTATGGCCGCGAGAACGCCCACCAGCGTCCCAAGGAAAAGCGGCATGAACAAGGACATTGTGACGCCGGACTTCCCGAAATGCATGGGCCATGGTAATATCCGGTTTACCTTTGTAAACCACGACTCCTTCTGCTTTTCCTCTTCTGTTTCTGCCAGGCGGGCTCCCCGCAGGCTGCGAAGGCTTTCCTGAAACATATAACTGCCAACAACTCCAAGCATCACGACATACGTGATCTTGATGAAGAAATCGGCGTTGCCAAGCGCCCGGAGCACTTTTATCAAGTGGACGCCAAATGTGCCTCCCACCAGGCCACCAAGAAGGAGACATAACCCCATCTTGAAATCAACGTTCCCGAGCCGCCAGTGGGCATAGGTTCCGGAAGAAGACGCCGCGACGATCTGGTTGGAATCAGATGCGGCCGCAACTGTCGGAGGTATCCCTATCATAATGAGTAAGGGAGTCAGCAGAAAACCTCCTCCCACGCCGAAAAGTCCGGACAGGAAACCGACCATCGCTCCCAATCCGACAAGGAGAAATAGGTTCAAACTGTTGCCTGCGATCGGAAGATATAGATACGCGCTCATTCATTCCTCCGTTTCCAGTGTTTTCTTCTTACGGACCCGCGGCACAGTCAATCAGATAACTTGACGGAGTCGTCCTTTTCCGTCAGCGCCTTCTCCGCCAGCTTCCCCGCATCATGATCCAAACACGGGAGATACACGCTGAATGTCGAGCCTTTGCCGACCTCACTCGACACCACTATTTTGCCGCCGTGCTTCTTGACGATGCCGAAGCAGACGGATAAGCCCAAACCGGTCCCCTCGTTGATGCTCTTGGTTGTGAAATACGGATCGAATATCCTCTGAAGGTGCTCCGGCTTGATGCCGACCCCCGTGTCTTTGACATCTATTTTCAGCAACCCCACATGCGTGTCGCTTACAACTATTTGCAACGTCCCCCCCCCGGGCATTGCCTGTATGGCATTTGTAAAGAGATTCAAAAAGACCTGCTGAATATTGTTTTGGTTGCCTCTCACCGCAGGGACGACATCCGGATACTCTTTTTGAACGGCTATGCCGATTAAGTTCAACTGGTTCTGAAGAAGTCTCAATGTCTCGTCAATCACTTCCGTAATCTCAAGTTGCTCGAACGCATCGGGCTTTGCCCTCGTGAAATGAAGGAGTTCCTTCACCGTGCTGCTGGCTCGGTCTCCCTGTTGCATAATATCGCCCAGCAGCCTCCTCTTTTCTTCATTCCCCAACGAATCATAGTTTTCCAGGATGTACTCGGCGGTAATATTGATGTTATTTATCGGATTGTTGAGTTCATGGGCCACGCCCGATGTGAGAAGACCGATGGCGGCTACCTTGTGAGATTGAATCAACTGGTCCTGTTTGGCCTCGATTTCCCGTATCATCTTGTTAATGGCAACCGCCAGGTTGGAAAATTCGTCACGATATCGGCGAACCGGCATGATCGGTGAATAATCCCCGGCGGCAATGCGCTCCGCATAAAAAACGAAACGCCACAGGGGTCTCAAAACTCTCCTGCCAAGAAAGTATGTGTTGAACGCAAAGAAGAAAAACAGAAAAAGGAACGAATAGATGTGAACCTTTCGGGAAAGCAAAATCATCTTGTCCAGCGCCGTCTTTTCCTTCTGCATCAACTCCTCTGCGAAGGACGCCACTTCTTGCCCATGCTTGCGCGCTTCGAGCTCGGCGTCCTTCTTCTTTAATGCATAGTTCTCCGCGCGCGGGCTCAGCTCTATTTCCCGCAACCTTCTCAGGGCGGTCTCATAGTCCTGCAAACGAGGCAGAATCAGGGCGAACGACTCTTTTCCCATCACCTGCCCCAAGCCCCCGGCGTTGTCGCGCAAAATCCTATTTGCCGTAGCGATGTTGTCGAGCGCGTCTTCGAGATTTGTGCCATACAGAAAATAGTTCTTTTCAAAACGCCGCGCCTGCTGTATCTCGAAAAGATAACTGTTGGAAATCTCGAGGAAACGAACTTTGTTTTCAATCATGTAGGTTGTGATAAGGAGCGACATTGCCACGCCAAAGAATATAATCAGCGAGAGTGTGACGGCAAGATAAATTTGCATTCTGATGCTGAACTTGGGGCGCTCTTGAAGAGCTCTCAGAGCTGTCTCGGTTTGTTTCTGGCCGCTTTCATCAACGGAAGGGGCTTCGAGCGGCGCCTCGGAAACCTTGTCGTCGGCAACCGTATCAGAAAAGCTCTGATTCATTGTTGCCTCTTTCTCTGCGAATTCGTTTCGCAAAACCTGCTCCCGGGCGGAACCGCCTCGAGCGCGCGGCCACGGAGGCTCGCGTTTCCCACCACCATGCCGGTTCTCGGGCCCGGCCCGCCCTGCGCTGGAGGGGATTTGTCCGGCACAGTTACATTCTCCGCCCACCTTCACGAGGTGTATTGAATGGAAAACGATCTGGCCGCTTGAAACAGAGTCATTCTATCAAAGGGGACTGCAACAAATCAACTTGTGTAGAGCCTGTTCCCGTTATGCGTTCTGACAGAGAAAACTCTGCTTGGCCATTTTAGCAATCGGAATGTCAAAACAGCGCAGGGGAATAGATGCGTGCGTTTCAATTTGCTCCACAAAATCCGCGAATCCACCTGCCTGCAATCGTTAAAACGTAGCTTTAAGAAGAAACATTGTTCTGCTGTTGCAATATACATCGCATGCGATGTTATCTGCAATTAAGTTCGAATTCATTGTTCCATATGATGTTACAAATATTTCTGCGGTTTATGTTGTATATCGCAACGATGCCGTTGCCCGACACCACGAACCCATTGGTGATGCTTTCTCCTTTCGTGCCAATGACTTACAATTGGCCGGATGTCCATGGCGCCGGAATTGCCCAATATATGTCTGCGAAAGCACACCCTGAGAGGACCCATTATGCGCGCTATCTTGGTTTTGTTCGATTCTCACGGGGTGCGCGGCGAGGCTGTGCACTACTCGATCGAACTGGCGAAGCGAACCGACTCCCAACTGATATTTCTCGGACTTTTGCCGAATGACGCGCTTGAAAGAGAATCAGGAGCCCGAATCAGGTTGGAGCAATTCGAGCGGATGATTCGGAATAAGTTGTGCGAATACGTTACCAGCGCCGAGAATGAAGAGGTTGTGCGAGAAATATTGGTGCGAGTAGGGGATCCGCAATCGGAACTCATGAAGTTTTTGGCCGGGCTGAGTTCCATAAGGGCCATAGTGTGGGCCGGAAGAGAGGATTTGAGAGAGCGGAAGGCAAGTCAAAAGGAGACTCACTGGCTTGTCAGGACACAGGGCATGCTGGAATGTCCGGTGGTAGTTCCGTCTATCAAGGCATGAGCGGAGGAGGTAGTACACCCCCGGGAAGCCCCGGAAGGGGAGGAGAGAAAAAGTGAACCAGTTGATATGCATTTCAAGGGGCACGCTGAGCGGAGGCGTTAAGCTGGCGGAGCGCCTCGCCGAGAAGCTGGACTATGCGTGTCTGAGCCGGGAGGAACTCATCGAGGCGGCTACCAGTGAGGGAATTCAGGTCGGCAAGTTGGAAATGGCTATGGTGAAACAGGGTATAAGCGAGCGGCTCTCGCTGGAACGGGACCACTATCTGGCGTTTTCCACCGCCTACTTGTGCGACAAGGCTGCCGAGAAGGGGCTTGTGTACCACGGTCGAACGGGCCATCTGTTGCTTCCCGGCGTGAGCCACGTTCTCAGGGTGCGCGTGCTCGCGGATGAGGAGTACCGCATCGAGTCAGTGATGCGGACACTCGGACTCGACCGGAAGAAGGCCCGGAAATACATTGAAGAGGTCGACGAAGACAGAAGACGGTGGGTTCACTCCATGTACGGGGTCTCTTGGGAAGACGCCGCAAACTATGATGTCGTGATAAATCTTGCGCAAATGAGCCCGGAAAATGCAACCACCTTGCTGATACAGATGTCGGAGTTGCCGGATTTTCAAATGACGCCTGCGTCGAGGAAGCGCATGGATGACCTTCGACTGGCGGCCAAGGCGCGGCTGTTAATCGCTCGGGACGAGCGAACCCACAGCGCCAAAGTGAAAGTCCGGTCCGACAACGGGGTGCTCAACATTACGTATCGCCCGCAGGACGCAAAGGTTGCCGAGGCCATACCGGAGGTCTGCAGAAACCTTCCGGGCATCAAGGACATCCGCACCACGATGGCGATGACGAACATCGTCTGGATTCAAGAAGAGTTCGAGCCTCATTCCGAACTATTCCACCAAGTGGTCGAAATTGCGACCAAATGGAACGCCGCGGTGGAACTCGTCCGATGCGCTCCGGTGGAGGAGAGCCAGTCTGACGGAAGTCCCGTCCCCGAAATGGCGGGGGCGGTTGCGAAACCGCCTGCGTCCGAGTATAACGGCGGAATCGAGGACGATGCGCCTGAGGCGCGCGGCGAAAACGGAGGACTTCAGGTGACGCTCGATGAGCTTGCCGCCATAGGAAAATCAGGAGGAGGACGGGTAATATACGGCGACCCGCATCAGGTGGTCCAATCCATCAATCCCAACATTCCATGTTCTCTGGTGGTCATAGGCGATATTTTTCTGTCCAAGGGACATGCTGCGAGACTGCGGGCGACCCGCGATTTCCGAGGATTCTTGAGCGACCACATTAAAGCGCCCGTCGTTACCGCCGATGAGCTTGGCGCACGCTATCTGTTCGGCAAACGCGATGTTGCCCGAACAGCCGCATTCCTTCTCTTGACGGCTGTCTTTTATCTCGCGGTTTTCGGCAAGCAGGACGAAATCCTCGCGTTTCTGGCTCAGGCGGGTTGGTACGCCGAGGCAATCAAGGGCACCTTCCTCTCACGGGCCGAATGGTTGCCCAGGATGCTGGTCTCCATTGCTGTGGTTCTCTTTGTGCCTCTCGTTGCGTATTCCTACGCAACGGTGGCCAGCGCTTTCTTGAAACTCATCAAAATGGAATAGGAGAATTGAAGGGAACGAACGCTGGAACGGAAAGGAATCACCCCTATGAGCGATTTACTGTTTGGTCAATACATTGAACTGAGCCTCATTTCCGCTGCGCAGGTGGTAGTGCTTGGATTCATCGGTGGGGTTCTCAGCGGTTTTATCGGGAGTGGCGGCGCGTTTTTCATGACTCCGGGCATGATGAACCTTGGGGTTCCCGGAGTCGTGGCTGTCGCCAGCAATATCACTCATAAATTCGGCAAGGCCATGGTCGGCTCGAAGAAACACAGCGAGTTCGGGAACGTGGACAAGCGACTGGCCGCATTCATGGTCATCACCGCGTTCATTGGCATACGCATTGCCGTTGTGATTAACAGCATGCTGTTCAATGTCGAGGGAGACGGCCATGGTACCGGGGGCTCGGCGGCTTCCGACCTATATATCAGCGTTGTATTTGTTGGCATCCTCACGCTTGTCGCTCTCTCGATGCTGCGGGACGCCTTGAAACCCGCCGAGGGAGGAGCGGGACCGTCGATGAAACTCGCCAATTTCTTCTCGCGGTTGAACCTCCCCCCCTACGTAAATTTCAAGGTGGCCGACGTAAAGGTTTCGCTTTGGCTGGTAATGGGCGCCGGACTGGCGACCGGATACCTGGCGGGAACAATCGGGGTGGGCGGATTCATTGGCGTGCCGGCCATGATTTACGTTTTCGGAGTGCCCACGGCTGTAGCCGCCGGCTCCGAATTGTATTTGGCGATGTTCATGGGCGCGTGGGGGGCAGTAAACTATGCCTATCAGGGCTTCGTGGATATTCGACTCACCATGCTCCTCTACCTGGGTTCGCTGTTCGGTATATACATCGGGGCCTATGGGGTCAAGGTTGTCAAGGAAGTCATGATCCGTATCGTTACGGGCGTCATCATTCTCATGTGCGTATTGAGCCGGGCCATCGCTATGCCGATGTATATGCGACAGCTTGGGTGGATATCGATGGACCCAAAATGGGACGTATATTTCAACCAGGCAAGCAAAGCTATGCTGTTCCTGGCGGGGACCATGGGCATGGTCATCATTCTATATAATGTTATCAAGGCATATCGGCAAAGGCGGCGAATCGAAACAACCCTTGTCGAAATGAGAGAAATCGCGGAACCGGCTTGATACGCCAAATGGGTGCGACAATGATTTTACGATTCCACTGACTGTCTTGCTTCGAAAAGAAATCGCGTTCTGCGTTTGTCGGAGAACAAAGGCGCTTGAAGGCCCTTCAATGAAAGGAGCGGGATCATGACTGAGAAGGGAGAAGAGAAAAAAAGAAAGATTGACGATTGGATGGTCAGAATTTCCTTCGCGGAAGCCGGTGAAGCCGACATGGGGCTGAGGGAAACCGGCCTCGACCCGATTCGAAAGAGCGATTTCACGCTGGAGAAAATAATGGTGGTGAGGTCCGAGAGGGATTCGGTTGAGACCGGGAAAGAGAGAAAGGACACCGAAATGATGAAAGAAAAGGGAGGTATGCGGGAGCCGTCGGGGGACAAGTTGCACGTGATGGTTCTCGACGATGAGCCCATTGTGGGAAAGCGCCTGCAACCGGCTCTGACAAAGGCTGGATTCGAAGTGGAATTCTACGAAGACCCCGCCAAAGCGCTTGCCAGGCTCACCGAGAAGGAGTTCGACATTGTGGTTACGGACCTTCGCATGGAAGGCGTGGATGGTATTCAAATACTTGAACATGTTATGGAGCGTTGCCCGAACACGAGGGTTATCCTCATCACCGGCTACGCCACCGTCGAGGTGGCCAGAGAGGCGCTGGTGAAAGGCGCGTTCGATTTTATAGCGAAACCTTTCAAGCCGAAGGACCTCAGGGCCGTCATCAATAAAGCCGCTCTCTCTCTCGGACATAAGGGCGTTGTACAATAGCGCCGCCAAAATGATAAGGTAGAAGTGTTCTCGAGGCGCAGAGATTCGTCACTGTTCCGTAAAAAACAAAGAAGAAATGGCCGATGACAACGCCCCCTTCCAATGAAGTTGGCCGCTCCACCCTCGATGCGATCGGCGAGGAGGCTCAGCGGGCATTGAGGGAACGCCCGAGCATGTCCATTCGCTCTCGGGTCACAACAGCGTTCGCTCTGTGGTTTATCCTGAGCCTGGGCATAACCGTAATCTCGATTTTTACCATTTCCAGAATTCAATCGAAGCTCCACTTCATGCAGGCGGCCGACAAGTACACCTTCGAGGTACAGCAGGCGCGGCGGTTTGAGAAAAATTATTTTCTGTACGGGACAAATCTCGAAGACGCGCTCGAACACGTCCATAAAGCGGGGGAAATTCTCAAACGCGAGGGTGAGAACATGACCGAGATTGTGGGCGTGTCCGAGTACAAGACAATGGCCCGCCATCTGAGCGAATATGAAGACCTCCTTTCTCGGCTTGAGGAGCAAGACACACTGCAAAATAAGGGCGATATCGAAGCGGAACTGAGGGAGCATGGCGCCGAGATGGTGGCGGTGGCCGAAGAACTCGTGGCAAAAGAACGAGAAAGCGTAAACAAGATGCTTGTCACGGCCATGCGCATACCTATGGTCTTCCTGATTTTGCTCATCCTGCTTATTATCTATTTCGCCAGGGTCATCGCTCGCCAGGTGTTCGCACCCCTGAAGCGGCTAATGCAGGCGTCGAGACGTATCGCCGACGGCGACCTCACGCCGATTACTCCAGGGAAAGGCTACCGGGACGAGTTCACGGAACTGGCCATGGCCATGAACCACATGCTGCTCCAGTTAGTCCGACGCCATGAGATGCTTCTCCGTTCACAAAAGCTCAAGGCCGTAGGGACGCTCACCGCCGGTGTCGCCCATGAACTGAACAACCCAATCAATAACATCATGCTGACCGCCGCCATGCTCGCGGAAGATTACGAAGACCTCTCCGATGAGGACCGACTCGATATGGCGAACGATTTGGTCGGCGAATCCGAACGCGCCCAAAACATTGTGCGCAACCTGCTCGACTTTGCCCGGGAAAGCGGGATGGAGTCGGAACTTCATGAAATCCAAGACGTTATCGAAGATACGCTCCGACTGGCGAGTAACCAGATAAAACTTGCCAATGTGAAGGTAAAGGGTGAATTGGCCGAGAACCTGCCACCCATCTACGGAGACCGTCGCCAGCTCGAACAAGTGTTCCTGAACTTAGTGCTGAATGCGCTCGATGCGATGCCGGACGGAGGAACACTCACGATATCGTGCGATACCGTAAAGGGGAAAGACATGATTTCTATCGATTTCACCGACACCGGCACCGGTATCCCCGAAGAAAAACTTGCCGACATCTTCAACCCGTTCTTCACCACCAAGCCGGATGCCAAGGGAACCGGTCTCGGTCTTTCCGTTTCTTTAGGCATCATAAAACAGCACGGCGGCGATGTCAGGGTGAAAAGCCAGGTCGGCAAAGGCAGCACCTTTACGGTGCTGCTTCCCGCTGCAAAGGTTCCCGCCCCAATCCGCAAAGACGAAGAATCGCCGATTCCATCGGCCTGAGCCATTTACCTCCGAGTTCGAGAGAGAAAAAACCTGCCTCTTCATTCTCTTTTATCAGATTTTCGCCGTTATCTGATATACTTTTCTTTGTTCGAATTGAAGTATTATGAGAGTAACCGATTCGCCTGTCTTTTGGTCCCGCCAAAGGCTTGATAGATTGATGGACTGTTCCCGAAGCACGGATGACTTAACCGTTGCGCAGATTCACGGCGCCAGAGGTTGACGGCATAGAATTCTCGGACCCATTCATTATCTTGGACCACACTTATCGAGCGAAAAGAGAGAACGGAGGATTGAAAAATGAAAGTGATCGCTTTCAACGGAAGTCCGCGAAAAAAAGGAAATACGCAGTCCTTGCTCGAGACAGTTCTGAAAGGCGCCCAGAGCAAGGGGGCCGAAACCCGGCTCATTAACCTGAATGAGCTGAACATAAAAGGCTGTCAGGGATGCGAAGCGTGCAAGAAGGACCTGGGCAACTGCGTTCAGAAAGACGACCTGTCGCCGCTGCTACGGGAAATGGCGGAATGCGACGCAATCGTCCTTGGAACGCCGGTCTATTATTACCAGGTGACTTCTCAATTCAAGGCTCTCGTCGACCGGCTGTATTGTTTCGTGAATTTCGAGCTCGACCCCGACACCTGGGAAGTAAAAGAAATTCGGGCGTTTCCGGAGGGCAAGAAGATTGTGGTGGTGACGTCTCGGGGCGACGTGGAGAACACGGAAACGCATCCGGAAGTGTACGAGCATCTTCAGCACTGGTTCGAAATCGTGACTGCCGGGCTGAGACCGGCGTCCATTGAATTCATTAATCACTATGGCTCGATGAACATGAAAGACGCCGCCGGAAATAATGATGAGCTTGTGGCGAAAGCAGAGGCAATCGGAGCTTCACTTGCTTAGCTCCGGATGCGCTTTGATTCGTCAACATTCAAATACATGAGCGGGGTGGGCAGGAACAAAGGATGGCAAATGCGAAAGATGAATATGCCGGAAAAAGGGATGCCGAAGGCGGAAGTGATGTCAAGGTTGAAGGCCATGAAATCGGACGACACCGACTGGAAAAGCGGGCGGATGTTCAGCCTCATCTACAACGCCGGCGAAGAGGTCAGGGAAATCGCTCGGGAAGCGTTCGATCTCTATTTCATGGAAAACGGTCTCAGCCCGTTTGCGTTCCCCAGCCTCAGACAGCTTGAAACCGAAGTTATCGCTATGGCTGCCGGCCTGCTCGGCGGCGACGAGGAAACCGTGGGCAGCTTCACATGCGGAGGGACCGAAAGCATATTTATGGCCGTGAAAACGGCGCGTGACTGGGCCGGCGTCGAGCGGCCTGAGGCGAAGGCGCCGGAACTCATAAAGCCGTCCACCGCTCATCCCGCGTATAACAAGTCGGCTCATTATCTCGGATTAAAGGTTATCAATGTTCCTGCCGGAGACGACTTTCGCGCGGATGTCGAGGCCATGGCCGATGCCGTAAATGAAAACACGATTATGATGGTCGGGTCGGCGATGACGTATCCGCACGGAATTGTCGACCCGATTGCCGAACTTGGAGAAATATGCGCAGAACGCAATATCTGGCTCCATGTCGATGCCTGTCTGGGGGGCTTCATTCTGCCGTTCGTAAAGAAACTCGGATACGAGGTCCCCGATTTTGATTTTTCCGTCCCGGGCGTTATTTCCATGTCGGCTGACCTGCACAAGTACGGTTTTGCCGCCAAAGGAGCCTCGACCGTCCTGTACCGAAACAGCGAATACCGAGGCTATCAGTATTACGCATACGCCGATTTTCCCGGCGGTGTATACGCCACATCCACCCTCACCGGCGCGAGACCCGGCGGGCCGATTGCGGCGGCATGGGCGGTTATGAATTCCCTTGGCGAGGAAGGATATCTGGCGATGGCGAGGGTCGCAATGGAGACCACGAAAAAACTGATGAAGGGAGTAAACTCTATTCCCGCACTGAAGGTGCTCGGCAAGCCTCACGCGACCGTCTTCGCGATAGCGAGCGACACGATCAATGTATATGCTCTCTCAGATGCCCTGAAGAACCGCGGGTGGATTCTTGAGAAGCAGCAGATGCCGCCGTCGATTCACGTGACCGTCTCGCCGGTGCACGCGAACTTGGCCGATGATTTCTTGGAAGACCTCGAGATTTGCGTTGCAGAAGTCGAACACATGGACGCGTCCGATCTTTCGGAAGAGGCGGCGATGTATGGCATGATGGCCTCCATGCCGGACCGTTCGATGGCGCGTGATTTTGCGGTCCAGTACCTCAATCAATTGTATCGGTTGGTCTGACGAGCGCGCTTTGGCCGGAAATGGCGCTTTTTTTGATGCTTCATGAAATGAAAATAACAAACCTGAGAGAACACCCGGTATTCATCCCGACGCTGGCGGTGTGGCAACATAACCAGTGGGCGTATCTGAATCCGGGCGACTCCGTCGAGCGACGGATCGAGGCGCTCACGGCTCAGTTGAAATCGGATGAAATCCCACAGACATTCGTGGCTTTCTCGGGAGATACCCTTCTTGGCTCCGCCGCTCTCATCCCCCATGACATGGAGACACGCATGGAGCTTTCCCCGTGGCTCGCATCTGTTTTTGTTGATGTCGAGCAGAGGAAAAAGGGTATCGGCGCCGCGTTGGTGCGTCGTGTTATGAAAGAAGCCGTGTTGCTCGGCCATGAAACAATCTATCTTTTCACACCCGACAGGGAGTCGTTCTACACCCGGCTCGGCTGGTCGCCCCTCGAACGGACCGAATACAGGGGACATCAGGTTACAATAATGACGGCCATTTCGGCCGCGCCATGATTCTTTTCCATTTCGCGATGGGCTTGACATCGGAGCCGATGAAAGCGTGGGAACCTGCACCTATGGTGTCCTTCCGGAGGCAGCGCAGTATGAAGCGTTGGGAGGCTCCGGTGTCTTCGAAGTAACCGAGAACGGCTGCTGCGGATGGTCGGCTGAGCCCGACGTGGATTGGATCAGCCTGCACCAGGGCAGCGGATTCGGCTTCGGAAGCGGAACGGTCGAGTACTCCGTCGCATCGAATCCGAGTGAAACGCCCCGAGTCGGAACGATCACAGTTGAAACAGCGACCTTTACGGTTTTACAGGACGGTTTGACTTGCAGCTATCCGCTTTCGCCGACGGGCAATTCGTTTGCTCCGTTCGGTGGTGACGGCGCCATCAGCGTCATGGCGCCGGGGGAATGCGCGTGGACCGCGGAGACAAGCGACGCGTGGATCACGATTACGTCCGGGGCCGGCGTCGGCCACGGCCGCGCGGATTATTCGGTCGGCTCGAACTTCACCGGCGCAACCCGGTACGGCGCGATAACGGTCGAATCGGAGACATTCACGATTTCTCAAACGAGCTTCTGCATCGTAACCGAGATCAATCTCCTGGACCCGGCCAACGAGTCGGTCGTAAGCTTGCCGCCGACGCTTATGTGGGACGCGGGCGGGTGCCCCAGCCTCTTTGCCGTGGACCTTGTGATACCGGGGTATCCTCCGACTTTCTGGTCGAGCGGCTTCACCGTTCGCCAGTTCCACTGGGCGATGCCCGAGGCGATATGGAACCGAATTCCATTGGGTTCCCGGGTGTACTGGAGGGTGCGAGGATACGACTTGACCCAGCTTCCGCCTTCCATCATAACGAGCAACCAGATTTGGTGGTTCCAGAAACAATAGCGCCGGTCAGGGAGCGCTCCCGGGTTTAATAGCCGGCGGGGCCACGTAGACAAATACAGGCTATAATTTTTTATGTATGAGACCGTGATTGTTTGGGATAGCCAAGGTGTCGCATTGACATGGCAAAGGGAAGGCCCCCGATAAAGGGTACTCAAAGCCTTCCCTTGCGCTCGATCCTTGCTAGCATGACGACTTGCATTTGCAGGCGCCGCTGACCTTTTTGGTCAACTTCCGAATCTTCACCGCAAACCACCTCCTCCGCGAGGTTACGATTACGGCACACCGTGTACCGTGTTCACGCTCCATCGATGGGTTACGTTGTCTCAGCCACCCTGCACGTTCTCATCTTTGTCAACGGCTATCCCTTTGTGAACGTCGGCGACACCTTCTTTATCAAGCGTCTCGGTCCCTGCCGGAGATTTGGCAAAATAGAACTCGAAAGCATCTTTATTGACCGAGACCCTGATATCGGCGTTCCGGTGCTCCGCATAATCGCGGACGCATTTCCAGTTTTCAAGAGAGCACGCCTCCTGCGGAGCCCCAACCTTCTTGGCATTATCATACCATGCAAGAAGCGAGAGCGCATCGCTGGACTGTGCTGCCGCGGCCTCTTTGGCGGCCTTCTCAGCATCTTCAAATCCAATGTCACTGGCCAACGACAAGTCGATGTTCTTCATTTCCTTCTCCTTTCACTGCATAAATGGATACACCTCAAGTACACTGGTATTGCTATAATACTCATTGGAATTTGTCAAAATCAGGGCATTTTATTTAACAAGTCGCTAGTGTCCCTTATGAGCATTTTCGGCTTATATCATACAGACGGCTCAGATAAGCAACAATACATTCGTAACCACTTCTTCAAAGCTGTGACACAATAAGGTCATGAGATTCTGTTTGGAGAGAAAAATTAATCATTCATGTCCTGTTAATGACTAGCAGGCTCCTCTATGCAGAAATGCATTAGCTCGCTTATCATTTCATCACTTTTTAGCCTTGGCCTTTTCCTCTGTCACGGCGATACTGCGGCTGATGCGGCGGAAATAGTGGTGCGGCTTGACAATCCGCCACCGGAAGGAACGCTCGTGTTTCTTCTCTTCGATTCCGCAAACGCATTCGGCGATTTGCGCGATCCGCTGAAAACACTCTGGTTCCCTTCGGACGGTCGCGAAACCTATCGGTTCGAAGGAGTGCCCGCCGGAGAGTATGCGCTGGTCGTGTATCATGACGAGAACGAGAACGGACGCCTGGATAAGAATTTCATCGGAATTCCAAAAGAACCCATTGGTTTTTCGAACCGCTACAAGCCGAAAGGACCGCCTACCTTTGATCGCTCCCGCTTCGCACTAAATGCGGATGAAATTCGCAGTTTTGACGTCGAGTTGTTCCGTCCGCTTGGCAAACGGGGTCGGGTCGGTATTGGACCCGGCGTGATATTGAGGAGTAGCCCGTATCGCGGCTCCGATGACATCGTGACGCAGCCGATACCCGCCATCACGTATAACGGCGAACGCCTCCAACTGCTCGGCGCCAACCTGAGCTTCGGATTACTCGGCGACGGCGACGTGAGACTTGCGGCGACAGCCAGCTATCGCGTGGGTGTTTACGAGGAGGATGACAGTCGGGCGCTGCGAGGCCTTGGGGACAGAGACGATACTATCATGGCAGGATTGGCCCTGATATGGGAACTTCCGGGCGGTTTCAGGCTACGGGCAGGCTACGAGCACGATGTGCTTGATGAAATCGGGGGCGGCTCCGCCCGTATCAATGCCCGCAAATCATTTCAGTGTGGCATTGCGAGGCTGACACCGGAAATCGGTGTGAACTGGTTGAGTTCGGAGCTTTCCGATAATGATTTCGGCGTCCCTCAGAGCAAAGCAACGGCGTACCGGCCTGCATACAAACTGGATGACACGTGGAGTGCAGAGTTCGGCCTCGGCACGTTTGTAGAACTGTCACGCGACTGGAGGATTGTCTTCAATACGAGCGTCGAGTTTCTGGAAGAGCAGGTCACGGACAGTCCGATTGTGAGTGACGACTACGTGATTAATGCGTTCGCCGCTCTTACCTATGTATTTTAGAAATATGGTAATAGTTTTTCGTCAAGGAATACGGTCTTATGGCATACCACAGGATATGATGGCGCCGCCGCGGCGACCATGGAAAATTTAGAACCGCCGGCTATCGTGATGGGTATGTTTTTCGCTGGACGCAGGTTATTCGGAATTCGTACATTCGGACGCCCACACTAAACCTTTTTACTGGAAGATGGAGACATTCAACCCTATGAATTACCATGTTGCCTCCGGCATTTCCCAATGATATAGTTCAATCGGTTTTGAATAGTGACTTTCTTTTTCAATCATTTCCATTGACCTCATTCCGGGGCGGACAAAAAGGCGGAAGGAGTTGATTGTATGAGGGAATTGAAGGTCGGTTGCGGCAAACCGACGGGAGCAAAGGTCGGCGAACGCGCGAAAGAGGAAGGTCAAGCGCAGAGACCAGAAATCGAAAAGGAGGCAACCATGGCGACGGTGCGGGCTGGACAGATGGCTCCCGACTTTGAGGCCCCTGCTTATCAGAACGGACAGTTCGGGCAGGTCAAGCTTTCGGATTACCAGGGCAAGTGGGTGATGCTCTGTTTTTATCCCGGAGATTTTACATTTGTCTGAACTACGGAACTGGCCGCAGTTGCGTCCAAATACAGTGTGTTCCAGGAACTCGATGCTGAAATACTTTCCATAAGCGTGGACAGCCATTTCGTCCATAAGATGTGGCAGGATAACGAGCTCTCCAAGATGGTGGAGGGCGGGGTTCCCTTCCCCATGCTTTCCGACAGCTCCGGCAACATCGGCAGGGTCTACGGAGTCTTTGACGAGCGTGCCGGTGTGGAGATGCGCGGACGCTTTATTATTGACCCTGAGGGTGTCGTTCAGGCCATCGAGATAGTGACGCCCCCGGTGGGCCGCAACGTCAGTGAACTCATACGGCAGTTGCAGGCGTTCCAACATGTGCGAAACACGAACGGCCAGGAAGCAACGCCCTCGGGCTGGCAACCCGGAAGGCCCACGCTGAAACCAGGCCCTGACCTTGTCGGAAAAGTCTGGGAAGTCTGGAACGTGAACGACGCCTTTTAGGATTTTCATTTTTCGTGGTGTCCCTCTCTCGCAAAAGACAAGCAAGGAGGGAATGAAGGAAAAGACCGATCCCGGAGTGTGCAATGCCGAATCATGAGTGAGACTCCCTGTTCCCCGGTCGAAGGACCTCACGGACGATGGAGGTCTCGCGCACACTCGGTGTGCCGGAACATGTTCAAGGGGGTTTGAGAAAAAATGTCTTTTTCTCCAGCGAAACAGGATATCGACATAATTATCGATTTGTTGACGCTTCCGGGGATATTGCGGTTGCCTGAGAAGACCACACGTCTGGTCATTTTTGCGCACGGGAGCGGCAGCAGCCGGTTGAGTTCGCGAAATAACTTCGTGGCGGAAATGCTGTGCCAGGAGGGGATCGGCACGCTGCTGTTCGATTTGCTGACCGAACAAGAAGATATGGTGTATGAGAATCGCTTTAACATAGAGTTGATCACTGAACGGTTGTCGAAGGCAACCAGCTTCATGTGGGAGAAGTCCGATACGCAACATTTAACAACCGGCTATTTCGGCGCCAGCACCGGGGCGGCGGCTGCCCTGAAAGCGGCCGCCTCCTTAAAATCAAAAATTAAGGCGGTTGTCTCCCGCGGAGGCAGGCCGGACATGGCAGCTGACGCTCTGTCGGAAGTGGAGGCGCCGACGCTTCTCATTGTCGGCGGAAACGACGTGTCTGTCTTGGATCTGAACCGCCAGGCAAGCGAGAAGCTCAGAGGAACGAAAGAGTTATCGATCGTGCCCGGAGCGACCCATCTCTTTGAAGAACCCGGAGCGCTCGAAGAAGTGGCCAGACTCGCATCCGAATGGTTTAAGAAGTATTTGAGGTGAACAGGCCGGCACCCCGCGTGTAATTCAGCCGTGCCCTCCAACCGGACTAACGTTTCTCCCTTTGATTTCCGCGACCTTAAGCCGGTGCGCTGAGGCCATTCAGGACCAAGATTTGACCTCTCCTTCTCAGAAACATGTCCGTTTTTTGAAAATCGTCTCATAACGGAATTATAATTATTCATGCCGTGAAAAATGATCAACAATTGATAAGGAGACAATACGCGAGTGACACCCAGAGAGAGACTCCTGACCGCCCTGAGCGTCGAGCAGCCTGATAGAGTGCCGCACTTCGAGCATGCCTATAATGAGGCCAGCATCATCGGTATCGGGAAGCATTTCACCGACAGGCTTCCGCCGGTCAAACCGGCGGCCGATATGACACCTGAAGAGCTGCTGATGATATCAGACGCATATGTCTTGTTTGTGGAAGAGCTTGATATTGATGGCGTATTCGCGCGCTCATTCGAGCGGGGGGAAGAACTCGGCGACGGCTGTTTCAGAGACCAGTGGGGAGTCGTGTTCAAACGCAGCCCGCATGGTCAGGGGTTTCCGATGGACGGCCCGATACGGTCGGCTTCCGACATGAGGACCTACAAACCGCCAAGGGTCGACACCGATCTCGATCTTCTCATGCTTCGTATGATGAAGGCGCGATTTGCGGATACAAGGGCAATAGTATTCTGCATGTACGATCCGTTTGTCATGAGTTGGGAGTTGCGCGGCGGGCTCGAACATCTTCTCGTCGATTACATTGACAACCCGGATTTGGCCCATAGCTTGGCGCGGCTGTGCACGGACTACTGCGCGGAACTGGTCGCCGAAGCTATGAACGCGGGCGCCGACGCGGTGGTGTTCGGGAGCGACCTCGCTTTCAATGCGAATACGCTGATGTCGCCCGCGCAGTTCGACGGCTTCGTTTCTCCTTACCTGAAAGAGCTGGTCGATGTTGTTCATGAGCGCGGTGGCAAGGCAATCAAACACTCCGACGGGAACCTCTGGCCGATCCTCGATCGGCTTATCGATATCGGGTTTGACGGAATCCATCCGATTCAACCACAGTGCATGGACCTCGAAGCCGTGAAAAAGCACTGCGGCGACCGGGTGTGCCTGGTGGGGAACATCGATTGCATGGAACTGCTGCCCGGTGGAACCGAAGAAGAAGTCGAGGAAGCCGTGAAGCAAGCCATCCGTGTCGCGGCGCCCGGCGGAGGATTTATTCTCTGCTCTTCGAACTCGATTCATCCCGGGTGCAAGCCCGAGAACTATATCGCGATGGTGAAGGCAACGCATAAGCACGGTTCGTATCCGATCGCTGTTGATTGAGAACGCTTTTCGAATCGGCGATCATAACATCCGGAAAGGAGACAGTATCCAATGAACAACGAGCTACCCCAATGCGCCAAATGTCCCCCCAAGCTGTGTGTGATGGGTCCGAGCGACAACGGGCCCGATTATTGCGCAATGCGGACTGATCCCGATATCTTCGACGAGGCTCGAGTTATCACCTCAAAACCGGAAATTCAAAAGATGTTTCAGGGAGTCGCCACCACATGGAAAGACTCGAAACTGAGCAAGGACAGGATTGAAGAGGTGATGATCTATGCCCGAAATATGGGATTCAAGAGACTTGGGCTGGCGTTTTGCATCGGATTGTCCGACCAGGCCGAGGTCGTTTCAGCGGTCTTCGAAAAGGGAGGATTCGAGGTGGTTTCGGCATGCTGCATGACCGGGGGATTCTCCTCCGACGATGTCGGCTTGGCCGAGGAGCACAAAGTGTACCGCGAGGGGCGGCAGCCCCAATGCAACCCGGTTGGTCAGGCGCTTATCATGAATAAATACAAGACGGATTTGAATGTCCTTCTCGGACTCTGCGTTGGGGATGACGCAATCTTCATCAAGCACTCGGAGGCTCCGGTGACCATTTTAGCGGTAAAAGACCGCATAAACGCCCATAATCCCCTGGCGGCAATTCCGCAATACAGAGAATCACTGGGAATTTGATGAAGCCTCTTTCTCTCGCCTTACGGAAGAGAACTGCGAAAAGTTGAGGCGAGAGACTGTGTCATACGATTCATGCTGAAGTTGTTCCGCTTCGGGGACAGTGAAACTGTCCGATAATTGCCAAGCACAGGGGGGATGTCCCAGATTTACGGGCACGAAACGCCGTAGAATTGGGACTGTCCCCTGCGCAGAAGACCACCCAGCGGAATTATCGGATACACTCACAGTCCCCTTCGCTGTGCAATCGTGGGACAGACTCGAGCGGGGGTTTCAATTTTTATGGCCACAGGCTCACAGAAGTAATGCGTCGCTTGGCCTTGAGTTCGCTCGATAATAAAACGGGTCCGGAGGTCGGAGAAGACGGCTATATTGTCCATAACCCCACTGAATTGATTTGACATTTCATCCGTTACCCCGCGTCCTCCGTATCTCTTCCCCTGGTGCCAAGCGGGCGCCGCACTCCATTGATGGCCCTCAATAGCGGATTTGCAAGACTATGGCCTGTCCTGATTGCAATGTCGCAATAGCCTGACCAACGTCTTCTTTGATTCGTCAGTTTCCCTGAAAAACGTAACCTTCGCAGTATCAAGATAATACCGGTGCCCACCAGGATGGGCTTTTTGCGATGGCACAATTGATGCTCATGTTGAGAGTGGGAGGGAAGGGGCGGTTTCATAGTTGCAGGTTCTGTTGCATTGGCGAGAAGCCAGTTCGTTTGCCTCCCTTCAATGTGATGGAAAAGTTCGCGCAAGGTTTTCAGTGATAAGAGGGGCGCCTGATGGCGAGACCTGAACAAGCCATGCCGACGCCCCGAAAAACGGACTTGCCCATGGAGTCCGCAAGCTTGGGAAGTGAAACGGTGATGTCTCAGAACGATTCCGTCAGTGTCCTGATTGTGGACGATGAAGAACGCTTCCGCATCACCACAAAAGCCACCCTGGAAAGGAGAGGCTTTCAAGTATCGACCGCATCTACCGGACTTGAGGCAATCGAGGAAGTCAAGAAGCGTGACATCGATGTGGTGGTCCTCGATGTGAAGATGCCCGGTATGGATGGACACGCGACGTTGCATGAATTGAAGAGGATAAAGCCGGATATCGAGGTAATCATGCTGACAGGTCACGGGTCGCTCGATTCAGCGGCCGAGGGTTGGCATGAGGGAGTGTTCGCATATCTGACAAAGCCTTCGAACATCGATTTTCTCGCTCAACGAATTCGTGAGGCATACGACAAAAAGCGCGGAGTTGCGCAACACGAACGTCGAGTAGGAGACGTTATGGAACCGCTTTCAGCGATTATTAGAACTGTCCAGGCGGACCAATCCGTCGCCGAGGCGGTCGAGGCGATGCGCAAATTCTTTGCTGCGACAATCACCGCAACGAAGCAGAAAGAAAGTTTGTTCCGCTCGCTCCTTGTGACAGATGAACACAATAAAATAATTGGCTTGATCAGTCTTACCCACCTTCTCCAAGGGCTTCAGCCGCACTGCTTGCGGTTATCTGATGACAGGCCTGCGCGTGTCGATTCGGTATCCCTCGATCTATCCAGCTACTGGCGCGGTTTTTCGAGCCTCGTCCGCGATATGGCTTCCAAGAAAGTTCGGGATTTGATGCCGGAGAAACCGCCAACCATCGGGGCCGAGGCCGACCTTATCGAAGCCACGAACAAACTTTTGTCTCTCAGGGTGCAGAGTCTGTTGGTATTGGACAATGACAAGGTTGTTGGGCTCCTCAGAGACAGCGACCTCTTTTCGGAGATGGCGAATATCATCAGGCAGCGTCCTCGCTGCAAGGGGGATTCAAAGACAAAAAAAAGTGATTCGGAAACCGCAACGCGCGAGCTTACCCATGCCCCAGACGAAGTCCGCTTTGAAGCGAAAGGCGAAAACGATGGGCATGTAGTCCATGAGTTCAGTTGAGGACCCCGAAACGATGTCGGTTCTGCGTTTGCAAATTCTCTTGAGTTCGTTCGAAGGAAAGGTGGCGCGATGTCGATTTCTACCAGGAGATTCTTTGATCGGTGCCTTGTGGCGATTATCTCGGAGCTCACGCATATGGAAGAGGATTCTCCGGAGTGCTCCGAGGACATCGTTCACTTCGCGTCCATGATTTCGGAAAAGGCCGAAAAATTACGGGAGGTCGCCGCAGAATTCAACCAGAACGACCCAGGCGCAAAAGACCGGTTGGTGAAAGAAGCGGTCCGGAATGGCGCCTTGGTGCTTAGATTCTTGCTGAATATCGAGAATGCGGATATGTCATGCGTTTCCCGGTGCGACATTGACCGGAATTAGATGTCTGCGAGGTCTTTGCCGGCGGTTCGGACCAAAAAAAATGTGTTTAAGCCTTCGGAACAATCCGTGAACCGACCTGTTATGAGGCGATTCGCGGCTGTTGCGAGCGAACCTGCAGGAAGGCTTTTTGCTGTGGATTGAAGTGACGACATATGAATCAGGTTCTGGAAATTAATAACCTCAAAGTGGTGTTCAAAGGTCCCTCAAGAAAGAGGGAAACCGTAGCGATAGATGACCTCTGTCTGAATGTCCGGGAGGGCGAAGTCGTTGGTTTCATCGGACCAAATGGCGCCGGGAAAACGACAACCATCAAGGTCCTTATGGGTTTTATCTTCCCGACGCACGGAACAGCAAAGGTTTTCGGATATGAGGCCGGTTCGAAAAACGCCCGAAGTCGAACAGGCTATTTGCCCGAGGTCGCCCTGTACTACCCATTCATGACAGCGAGTGAAATCTTGAGGTTGTACGGCAAGCTGCACGGCATCCGGAGAAAAGAGCTGAAAGCCCTGGTTCCAAGCTTAATTTCCACCGTTGGTCTCGACGGATTCGAAAGACTGAAGCTCGAACATTTTTCCAAGGGCATGTTGCAGCGAGTGGGCCTGGCACAGGCAATCATGGGCAATCCTGACATGCTCATCCTTGACGAGGTGACAGCCGGCCTGGACCCTGTAGGCCGCCAGGACTTGCGGAACATCTTGCTGGATTTCAAGCATCGTGGGAAAACGGTCTTTTTCTCCTCCCATGAATTGTCTGAGGTCGCCAAGCTGTGTGACCGTATCCTGGTTATTGACAAAGGGAAGATTATTCACGAACAGTCGCTGCAGAATATTCTCGAATCCAGCAAGCGGTATAGAATGAAAATCGAAGCAAACGTTTTTCTGCCGAGCATAGTTGATGAGGCTACGATAAAGCCGTGCGGTCCCAACATCTATGAGATAGAAATCGAATCGAAAGAATTACAGAAAAAACTCTTCCGTGAACTGCCGGAACACGGCGTGCGGATTCTTTCAATGGAGACCGAGGAGGGTTCACTCGAGGAATACTTCGTGAACATTGTCGGATATAAAATTACATAATCAAAAGAGGCTCTCTGAATCTGTCTTACGATTGCCCAGCGAAAAGGACTGTCCCAGATTTACGGACACGAAGTGCCGTTGAATCGGGACTGTCCCCGAAGCGAACAACCTTCAGCTTCAATCGTGAGACACACACTCTCCGCGGTTCCGCATAAAACGAAGGGTAAGGTCAAGAAGAAAAAGTGAAAAGTCCTGTCTCGGCTATGAAAGCGATGGCAATCGGCAAGGCCACGTTGCTGGAAGCGGTTCGGCGGCGGGACATTTATGTGATGCTGATTCTTTCGGCTGTTATCATCGCGGCCGCGGGAATTTTCAATATTTTCGATGTTCCCGAACTCAGCAAGTTCATGATCGATGTGACCCTTTCCATCATCAATGTCTTTACCGTGATCATTGCGGTGATAGTGAGCGCGCGCCAGCTGCCGTATGAGTTGGAGCGCCGGACCCTGTATCCGATGTTGGCAAAGCCGGTCAGCCGATTTGAATTCCTGTTCGGGAAGTTTTTAGGGGTCTTCGGAATGGCGACGGTCGCGCTGCTCATATTTGTTGTTGTCGCTTGTCTGCTCTTTGCAATCTACGGCATTCAGATGCGCGGCATATTCTTTCAATACGTGTATCTCAGATGGATATCCCTCTTCGTTGTTTGTTCCATGACCCTTTGTCTTTCCCTGGTCCTCACACATGCAGCGAATGTCACGATTTCTTTGCTTATTTGCATGTGCGCCGCTCTCTTCACAAGGACCATTATCATAGTGCACGATTCCCTTAATCCCTTGCAGCAGAAGCTCATCCATGCAGCGTATTGGATATTCCCGCACCTGGACCTGTTTGACCTCTCAAAGCGGGTAATCCACGGCTGGCTGGCTGTGCCCGCCTGGGCGCTCGCATATTTGACCTTGTATGCGCTGATTTACACTTGCATTTTTCTCAGCCTGAGTCACCTCCGTTTTCGGCGCTTGCCACTGTAAAGAGGTGGTCCCGGATGAAACCATGGAGAAACATCACAGTTATTCTTGTGTGCTTGGGACTCGCGGTGTTCGCCGGAGCTCTTGGCAATAGGGTAAGTCCTGTCATAACAATCACACAGGGATACGAGAGCGAAGAACTCCATCACCTGTCGCATACCATGCCGATGACGCTGCTCGGACAATTCCGGACAAACCTGAATGCCTACCTGTGGCTGAAAACCGTTGATTACCTCCACAACGGCATCGCCTATCGACCCTATTCCACTAAGGAACGCACCGAGGGAATGCAGGAGCACACACACGATATCGGCGGGTACGCAAAACACCAATGCGGCGGTCCCACGTTAATACCGGCGAAGGAAGAAGACTGGCGAGGAGTGTTCGGAGACCTCGAAAGAAACATACAGCCCTACCGTCCCGGCCCCGCTCGCCACAGCGACCCGCAGGAACTCATCCCCTGGTATCGGGTCCAGACAATTATCAACCCCCACGATGTCAATGCGTACGCAACCTGCGCTTTTTTCTTGGGCGATTTTGCTCGCCGACCCGAGAGGGCTCTTGACGTGCTCAAAAGCGGTATCGAGAACAATCCCGACAGTCCGGTGTTACACCAAGCGACGGGCCAGCTCTATTTCGAAAACTGGAACGATTATGATTCGGCAGTTCCGTACCTTCAAAAGGCCATTGTTTTGGGAAATGACGTTGAGGCGCCCGATGAGAAACAAGAGAAGGCTCTCGAAGACGCATACCTCTTTTTGGCCAGAGCGTTTCGCGAAAAAGGGGACCTCGAGGCGGCCATTAAGACGGCCAGGCAGGGGATGCAACGATGCCCCGAAAGCGCCCTGATTCGCGCTATCTACCGCATTTGTAACAAAGAGCTGGAACAAAATAGCGGCCCGACCTGATAACGCCAATTTACGATTCAATCCTCACGACACGGCAGGTTGCATGTCTGCAACCATTTTTTCGCGAAATAAAGCGAAGCAGTGGTTCATTGCGCTCCATGACCTGCCCGGAGAATCCTTCTAAACAGCGTATCCTGTTGACTGATTGAAAGATAGAAGATTCAACCTCGTCCGGTTGTTCTCCCTGGCATGGTAAATGCACTCTCTACCCATGGAGGGAAACCGAGAGATGAGCTGCTTTCTATGTGAAATCAAAGCGTTTCGGTCGACTTCACACTGCCGCGAGCGGCGTGAAAGCCGCAATTTTAACTACATTGATTCCCCCCACATTGACATCACCCGTTACTCCTCTGATTCCGGATTTCTCCCCCTGAATGAGGCCTATGGCGTAATGGTCGGCTTCGGCGATTGTGGAGTTTGTAGGCCGACATAGAAAGAATGGGGGTGAGTAGCATGGAGCTCGGCGACTTCAGACGCACGCGCGGAGTTATCATAAGTCGGGTGCTTTTGATCCCCTTCCTCACGGTGATGCTGGTGTTTGGAACACTGATTTATTATTTTGCCACGCACATTCACAGGCAAGTCCGAGATGAATTGCGATATATTGGGAATGCGCATGGACACCTTATCGAGCAGTTTCTTCATGATTGTTCCGTCAATCTTCAGCATATCGCCTGCGCGGGTCAGTTTGAGGAACTGAGCAACCAGGAGAGATTGGCCGAGCTCTTCGAGCGCCTGCAGGAAAGGTCGATATCGTTTGTGGATTTGGGCATCCTTGATGACCAAGGAAACCAGGTCGCTTATGTTGGTCCCTACATGTTGAAAGGGAAAAATTACGCCGATGCCGAATGGTTCTCGAGTGCCCAAAGAGAAGATGTGTACATCTCCGATGTTTTTTCCGGCTACCGCAAGGCTCCGCACTTTATCATCGTGGTGCGCAGCGATGAAGGAGGGCATCCCTGGTTCATCAAGAGCACTATCGACACCTATCTTTTCAACGACCTCGTGGCGGATATAAGGCTTGGCGACACAGCTGAGGCATATCTGACAAACGAGAAGGGAATATTCCAAACGCGACCGCGGTCCGGCGGAAAGGTGCTGGAACCGGACCCGAATTTCCCTGTTTACAAACCCGGAAAAGACATACGAGCTCCATTCACTGCCGATGACGTCGCCGACGGAAGATACCTATACGCTGTCAGTCGTATTCAGCCGACCGGATGGCGTCTGGTCGTTCGGCAAGAAATTGGCGACGCATACGCAAACTTGATTCAGGCCGTTCTCATGGGGATCACAATCGTCTTGTTGGGAGGCGCCGGAGCGGTTCTCATGGGTTTTGTTTTTGCTTCCAGGGTGTCCAATCAACTGGCTGCGTGTGCCGCGGAAAAGAACCAGATAGGAAGCCAGCTCATCATGGCGGGCAAGCTGGCTGAGGTCGGAGAAATGAGTTCTGCGGTCGCTCACGAGATCAATAACCCGTTGCAGGTTATGAAGGGGGAAGAGACATATATGAAAGATATCCTCGGCGACATGGAAGCGAATGGAACACCGGGAAATGCCGAGAACATTGAAATGCTTCGAGACTCCATCGAACAGGTGGGGAAACAAATCGACCGGTGCAGGGAAATTACCCAAGGCTTGCTTGGGTTTGCGCGAAAATCCGAAGAACGAACGTGTCTTGTCGACTTGAATTCGTTGTTGTCGGAGACGGCAGCGATGGTAGAGTATCGCGCGCGGGTGGAAAACATTAACATTGTTCGAGAAGTCAAGTCTGATGTCCCTCACCTGAAGAGCGATCCAACCCAACTGCAACAGGTATTTCTTAACCTGCTCAATAATGCAATAGACGCGTTGAAAGACAAAGACCATGGCGAAATTCGGATCACGGCGGAATGCATCAATGACGAGGTCATTGTGTCGGTAAGAGACAACGGGTGTGGCATTGCGCCCGAGAACATGGAGAAGATATTTCTGCCGTTCTACACGACGAAACCGGTGGGCGAGGGAACCGGTCTTGGCTTGAGCACTTCATACAGCATCGTGGAACGTCTCGGAGGGCGAATCGACGTAAGCAGCGAGCTGAATGTCGGCACGGTTTTTAGCGTTCGACTTCCCTTTTATGGCCAGTTGAAAGGTCCGGAAAGTGAGAAGCCGGCCGTTTCCATGGGAGGTGTGGCGCAATGACTACCATTAATCTTTTGATAGTCGATGATGAAAAACGGTTCCTGGTCACCTCCAAAAAACTTCTCGAAAGACGCGGTGTCAGGACCATTACCTGTGCTACGGGAGATGAGGCTCTCCGGATTCTTGACGAGGAGCCCATCGACGTAGTGCTCCTGGATGTGAAAATGCCCGGTCTCAGTGGATTGGAAGTCCTGCGGAGAATAAAGCGGGACCATCCCGGAGTGGAGGTGATTCTGCTTACCGGACATCTGTCCGCAAAATCTGTTGTTGAAGGAATGGAATCGGGAGCATTCGAATACCTGATAAAACCCTTGACCATTGAGGACATCCTTGACAAGGTGAAGAAAGCTTACGAGAAGAAGCAGGTCGGAAAAAAAAGGGCCCGCGAAGAGCAGATGGATGAAATGGCTCGACATCCACTCGATTTCGGCGAAGGACGTTCTTGATTCGTCGCTGAACCCAAACCGGAAGCTTGTCGCCGAGGGCGTAAGCTTCATTCCCGGAAACGGAGGCGCCATCATGAGCAAGACGAAACCAATTCATGTGTTGATAGTCGACGATGAGGAACGATTTCTGAAAACCGCCACCGCAACGCTGGAGCGAAGAGGGTTTGAGGTCACGGCGGCGAACAGTGGCCCGAAGGCCCTCGACCTGATACGAAAAGGCGACATCGATGTGGTGGTCCTCGATGTGAAGATGCCGCAAATGAACGGAAACGAGGTTTTGCACGAAATAAAGATTATTAACCCGAATATCGAAGTGATAATGCTCACCGGCCACGGCACACTGCGGTCTGCGCTGATCGCTTTGCGGGACCATGTGTACGAATACCTGACGAAACCATGCGACATGGAGACCTTGGCGGAAACCATCCGCAATGCCTTTCAGAAGAAAAGAGACCCTTTACACGACGCCGAATGGTATTCCATATGGTCCAAGGGCAACCCGGGCATGGAGTGAAGTGGCTCGCTCGGATATAAACGATAGCGCCGATGAATGAGCGTACGAAACCCTCCTTGCAATGCTCAAGACGATGGAGTATACTACACGATAAAGGGTCGGACGGAACACAAAAATCCGAAGTATCAAGAAGTTTGAGGAGAAACACTCTCTTTTCTTGACCTCTGCAATTTCAAGTCTATTGCGAATTCGCTGAACATGCTGGTTCAGTAGCAGATCGCAAAAATCCCAAAACTTGCTCTTAACCCCACGGCACAGTCATTGGGGAAAAACAATCAAATCTGAGAGTAAGATGCATCTTTCTCATGTTTCCAAGAATTGTGCGGAGGCAATAACGAGAAGCAAGATCGAAGGGGCAGAGACAGGAGGTGGAGGAGATGGCGCTGGAATACAGGCCTTTTCGGAAAGGAGATGAGAGGGCCTTATCGAAACTCTTCGGAGAGGTTTTCGGTTGGGAACCAATAAAGGACTATTGGAGATGGAAATATTTCGAGAATCCCGCTGGCAAACACGAAGCGCACGTTGTCGCGGATGACAAGAAAATAGTTGGCGAAATAGCGGCAATTCCGGCTAAAGTGAAGCTGGGTTCCGGTGATGTCGTTGCAAGTCAAACCTGCGATATCGTGGTCTCGCCGCGTTATCGCAAGGGAACGCCGTTCTTTCGCCTTCACAGACGCGTCACAAAAGCGGTGGACCGTCGCGGGTGGGAATTTGTTTTCGGAATTTCCGTGAAGTCGACCTATCGCATCAGCACCAAGATCCTTGGCTTCGATGGCGCCGGACCGGTCCGTCGGCTCGTGAAAATTTTCAATCCGGACCCCTTTATTCGAAACAGGTTCAGGACAAGGTTCTTAAGCGACACCCTTGGCTTTCTCGGGGCAAGCGGATTGAAATTTCTGGACAAACGAAGACTGAGACCGTCGAGAGAGGTTGAGATACAAGAAGTGACCAATTTCGATTCATCGTTCGACGAACTTTGGGAGCGGAGAGCACATGATTACGAAATCATGGTAGTGCGCGATTCAGAATACTTGAATTGGCGGTACAAACGAAATCCTCTCCAGGAATACAGAACGCTGGTCGCATTCCGCAATGATGCTCCGGCAGGCTTCATCATCTTTTGTTCGCGGATGGAGAAGGGAATAAGAAGGGGATACATCGTTGATTTGCTTGCCTCTCCGAATGACGATGACCTCGTACGCTCTCTCATTGGACGAGCGGTTTTGGAACTCTGTCGTGAGCGGGCCGATATCGTCAGTATGTGGTTGTTCGAACACACCACAGCCTTCGGGCTGTCCAGACAAATGGGCTTTGCGCTCAAGGAAACGCCTCACGACCTGATTGTTCGGTCTCACGGAGACTATGATTCCGAATACCTGGCTGACCGGTCGAAGTGGTTCCTCACAATCGGTGATTCCGACTATCGTTAATTCGTGTCTTCTCTCAAAAACTGCTCACGCCCTGTCATTTCCGAGCGCGAGGAAACAAGTCGACTTCTTCGCTGAGCGAAGTCTCAAACTTTGCGAGTCAGATTCCACAACTGTGAGAGTATCTCACGATCAGGCGATCCGTGTTTCGGGGGCAGTCCGCCAATCTCTCGGCGCGCATCGACGAACTTCTCGGGCTCATTGGTTTCCGGCCGGAACACCGGGCGAGCTTTACGCAGAGGATCCTGGGTTTTGAAGAATACACTCGTTTCCCGAACCTCATAGCCGGACTCCGCTCCCGGGGATACAGCAATGGGGACATCGAAAAGCTGGCCGGTCGGAACTTCCTGATGGTTTTCCGCGAAGTTGTTGGATAGGCGATTTCCGGGAGTGACAGCGAATATTTGGGCGAAAAGGGGAGGACCCATGGAAATGCGCGACGCAAAGCGAAGGCTGATTTGGCACGGAGTCGTTCTTTTCTTCATCGGATTGCTGACCGGTTTTGTAATCCCGTCCGTTACCAATTCAAGAATGGGGCTCTCGGCGCATATGGAGGCTCTTCTGAACGGCATGTTTCTCATCATCGTGGGCGGTGTGGTTTGGAATGAGCTGAAGTTGTCGGGACGATTGGCGACCTCTGCTTTCTGGTTGTTGTTATACGCCGCCTATGCGAGCTGGTTCTTCTGCTTTCTTGCCGCCGTGTTCGGCGCCAGTGAAATGCTGCCGATTGCCGGCGCGGGATTCCACGCCGCTCCATGGCAGGAACAAGTGGTGAAGGCGGGGCTTGGCCTGGTAGCTGTCAGCATTACGCTCGCTTGTTGTTTCATGCTGTACGGGTTGCGCAGGAACACAGCCAAAACCGCCGCATCATCGCCAGCGCGCTAAGTTGTGGGAAGCCGGCGACTGCACTAAATCTGTTCGAAATACCGTGCCCGTTCCCAGTCGGTGACAGCCTGGGCGAAGGCCTGCACCTCGAGGCGGGCGTGATGCAGGTAAAAATCGATGACAGCGTCCCCGAATGCGTCGCGCGCGACCGTGCTGTCATCGAGGAGCCTCATGGCTTCTTCCAGCGAGGACGGCAGGCGTGGGAGAGTGGCGTCAGCATAGGCGTTTCCCTCAAAAATCTCCCCGCAATCGAGCTTTTCCTCCACCCCTTTCAGTCCGGCCGCTATCGTTGCCGCAAAGGAGAGATAGGGGTTTGCATCCGCGCTGGGCATGCGGTTCTCGATTCGAATCGAGTTTTCATGACCCAAAACCCTGTAACCGCACGTGCGGTTGTCTTGCCCGCACACGATGGCGGTCGGCGCCCACGAGCCCGCCTGAAACCTCTTATATGAATTGATGGTGGGCGCGAAGAAATACGTCAATTCCCGGCTGTAGGCCAACAGGCCGCCAAGGAACCGCCTGAACAACGCACTGGGAGCCGAGGATTTTTCGTCCCAGAAAAGGTTCTTCTTCGCTTCGGCATCCCAGATGCTGGCGTGAATGTGGAAGCCGTTGCCGGCCTGGACGGTGTCCATCTTGGCCATGAAGCTGATGGCCTTTCCCTGCTGGGAAGCAATATCCTTCGAGGCGGCCTTGAACAATATATGCTTGTCCGCCATCTCCATCGCCTCGCAGTAAAGCAGGTTCACCTCATGCTGGCCGTTCGCCGTCTCGCCCTTGCTGCATTCGATCGAAATTCCGGCGGCGCCGATTTCATTCCTCAGTCGTCTGATAACATCCTCATCCTTGCCCGGCTGCAGAATGTGGTAATCTATCGAATAATCCGACGCGGGAATCAAGTCCTGATATTTCTTCTCCCTCGCGCTGCGGTAGGTTTCGTCGAAAAGGTAGAATTCCAATTCCGACCCTAATAAAGCCTTTTGCTTGCTTTTCGCGAGCCTCTCGGTCTGTCTGGCCAATATACGCCTCGGTGCTTCTTCAACCGGCTTTCCATCATGATGAGTTAAATCGCCCAGCACGATGGCGGTTTTTTCGTGCCAGGGAAGCCGTGTCATGGTGCTCAGGTCGGCCCGCACGCAGAAGTCGCCGAACCCCGTCTCCCAACTTGCGATCTTGAAACCATCGAGCACCTGCATGGGAATATCGACGGTCATGAGGTAGCTGCACGCGTGCATGCCGGCATCCAGCGAATGCTCGATGAAGTGGTCGAACGTAATCCGTTTACCCATCAACCTGCCGAACACATCGGGAAAAGCGAAAATCACCGTTTCGATGTTTTCAGGGGTCAACCAATCCGGCAGATTATGTTCCTTCTTTGAGCGTTTGTCCATCTTCACTACCTCCAACTCTGTTTGAACGCCTCGCGGTACAGCATTAGAAAATCCTGCTCGCTGCAGGGTCTCGGATTCGTGCGGTGGCAGATGTCCGCAAAAGCTTTTTGCGCCAGGAGAGGCAATTGTTCTTCTTTCACACCCGCTTCGGCCAGCGAGGCGGGGATGCCGATACGCCGGTTTAGCTCCTTCACGGCCTCGATGGCTTTCTCGGCGGCTTCCCGTTCCGATAGACTGCTTGTGTCTATTCCCATGCACTGAGCGACCTTGGCGTATTTCGCCGCCGCAGCGTCGAGATTGAAGTTCATCACTGGCACGAGACAGATTGCGTTCGCCAGCCCGTGGTGGATATTCGAGATGGTTGAGAGCGGATGCGCCATCGAATGAGCGGAGCCGAGGTCTTTTTGAAAGGCGACCGCCCCCATCATGGCGGCGACCAGCATGTGCCCGCGAGCCTCGATATCTGTTGGATTGTTGACCGCGCGCTCCAGGTAGTGAGCCACGTACTCGATGCCCTTCAATGCAATCGCGTCGCACATCGGATGAAACGAATCGACCGTCAAAGCCTCTAGGTTGTGCGTGAAAGCATCCATGCCGGTGGCCGCAGTAAGGTGGGCGGGCAGGCCTGCTGTCAGCTCCGGATCAAGAATGGCGCGGCGGGGCATCATCTCCGGATGGCAGACCAGGAATTTCCGGTTCGCTTTGGGGTCGGTTATCACGGAGCATCTCCCGACTTCCGAGCCGGTGCCTGCGGTGGTGGGAATGGCTATCATCGGCGGCAGAGGCCCTTGAATAGCCGCGTTGCCACCCGTCTCGACGTCGTAGCGCGTGAGGGGTCCGTCGTTAGCAGATCGGACCGGAACCACCTTGGCGGCGTCGAGCGCGCTTCCGCCCCCGAGGCCGATGACACCGTCGCAGTCATTCGCCCTATAGACCTCGGTCGCATTTTCAATATCTTCTATCAACGGGTTCGGATGCACTTCGGAGAAAACGACATACTGTGTTCCGGCTACTTTCAGCACGGCCTCCGCCGCTGCGAACGCCTGCGTTCCAGGCAGCCCATTGTCTGTCACCAGAAGCGGTTTTGATATCCCCACTTCGTCAAGGCACAGCGGCAACCGCCTGATCGCGCCCGGAGCATACAGAATAATAGTCGGAAATGAGAACCTTACCACGTCCGTCACAAATATAATCTCCTTCTTGTCCAAGCTTCAGATTCAGAGAGTTCTCTCACACGTTTCCCTGGCGCAGGGGACTGTGAATCTGTCCGACGCGATGAGTGAAGGGGCTGTGAGTGTGTCCGATAATTCGGTGTCCTGCGCTTCGGGGGGCAGTCCGCCAATCTACGAATCGCCAAAAGGCGGGCGATTCCGTAATTGGGTACAGCCCCCAAAGCATGCTATTCGGGAAAATGTGCAACCATGGGACAGATTCACTGTCCCCTGAGCAGTGAACCGCCAGTCGGATTATCGGCACACTCTCACAGGCTCCCGGCCCGAACACCTTTTATCCAGTTTGCAAATTCGAGTTGCCGCATATCCGGAGAAAGCACATCCTCATCCGCTCCCATTTGCCGGCGCAGGCGACTGTCACCGGGATTTTCGGCAAGAGCCTCCATGCCAGCGATATACGTATCGAAATCCCTGCTGTCGTTGAAGAAACCTTCCGATATGAGAACGTTTTTTCTGATGGCCATCAATCGCGCCAGTTCGTGCGTGTCGTAATCGGGATGATACTGCACGCCCCAGAACGTGCCCTTTCCATAGGAAAACGCCATGGCCTGGACCGGGCTGTAATCGTTCGCCGCCAGGATTACGGCGCCGGACGGGACCTTCGTCACGATATCGCAGTGGCTGGCCAGCGCGTCAAAGACCTCTTTCTTGCCCGCATACATCGGATGGGTTTTTCCCTCGGGAGTAAGAACGATCTTTCGCGCGAAACCCATTTCCCTTCCTTTCGGGTTGCGTTGAACCTCTCCGCCCGCCGCCGCGGCCATGATCTGTATTCCCCAGCAGGTTCCCCAGCACGCTCGCTCCGCCTCGAGTATCCTTCGGGCAAGGTCAAGCTGTGTCTCAACGTCCGGGTTATCCGCATCCGCGAGCGATTTATCGCATCCTGTCCAAATGATTCCGGAATACGCTCGCAGCTCATCCGTCGATGGTGCGACCACACCGACATCGGAGGGATAGATAATATTATAATCGGCGCTTGGTTCGGCGTGCTGCAACATTCGAACATGAAGCTCCGAGGCGAGTCTCATACCCGCGGCGCGCAACTGCTCGCGGTTCTCCCTGGCATAACCGTCTATTATGAGAAATCTCAAAAAATCTCTCCTTCGTCGATACCGGCGAATACGCCCTTGTTTTTCCGGGTTGCTCCGGAAATCATGCCCAAAACTCTAAAGAATTTCTCACGGTTCTGTCAATCAGGACTGTCTTGGTTTCTGCAACAAAGATGTTTCGCCAGACGATTGACTATGCGCGAGTCAAGGTGTACGATGGCTGAGACGTGGCGGAGATGCATAAGCGGTTGCTAAAAGGGAGCCGGAGCTGAATCTTTAGGCCGGGATTATTGCGTATAGGGGGAATCCGGGCGTCACCCCCCTCAAAACAATGCGATACCTTAATCAAAATGAATGAGCTACACTGATAAAAGACGGGCATTCAATCCGAAGAATCCTCAATACTTAGTTGCAAATACGACGAAAAAGGAGAAAGAGATTATGGCCACGTACAGCGGAAAACTATTGGAGGTCGATCTTTCCTCCGGAAAAATTTCCACGCGCACGCTCGATGAGAAGCTCCTTCACGACTACCTCGGCGGCAGCGGACTCGCGGCGCGATTGTTCATTGACGACGGCGTGCCCGCCGACTGCGACGCGCTCGGTCCCGACAACAACCTCTACATCGTAACCGGTCCCCTCTGCGGCAGCGGTTTGCCCGCGACACCGCGCTTCAGCGTCGCCGCCAGGTCGCCCCTGACCGGAATCTGGGGCGAGGCCAACAGCGGCGGCTACTTCGGGCCGGCCCTCAAATTCGCCGGCTGGGACGGCATCGTTGTTCGCGGCCAGTCGGACAAACCGGTGATGCTGGTCATCGAGGACGACAAAGTTGAGATTCAGGATGCCGCAGACCTGTGGGGAAAGGATACGTATGAGACCGCTGACGCGATAGTCGGAAAATTCGAAGGCAAGCCACAAATAAGGAATATCTGCATAGGGCCCGCCGGCGAGAACCTGGTGAAATACGCCGCCGTTTGCGACGGCAAGCACGACTACGCGGGCCGCACGGGACTCGGAGCGGTCATGGGTTCGAAAAAGCTGAAGGCTATCGCCGTGCGAGGCAGCGGCAAGCTGCAGCCGGCCGATGCCGGCGCGTTCGGGGAGGTCCGAAAGTCTTATATGGAAAAAATCGACCAGGGAATGGTCCCGATGGCGATAAAGGCGATGGGGACAAACGCGGGCATGGTCATCGGCATGAACATGGGCGATGTGCCGACGAAGAACTGGACGCTCGGCGAGGAAAGCGAGCTTGCGGAGAGCCTCAGCTCCATGGTGATGAATGAGAAATATCTGACGAAGGGGTCCGCATGCTATGGATGCCCGATCGGATGCAAGCGAAACGTAAAAGTCGAAGAAGGCCCGTACCAGATGGAGGGCGCGGGGCCGGAGTATGAGACAATGGCATCGTTTGGAACGATGTGCATGATCTCGGACCAGGCGGCCGTCAACAAGTTGAACGACCTGTGCAATCGTTTCGGGATCGACACGATTTCCACCGGCAGCACGACAGCGTTCGCGATCGAGTGTTACGAGTCGGGAATCCTGACCGATGCTGAGACCGATGGCCTCAAACTCAACTGGGGCAACGCCGACGCCGTCATCGAGCTGGTGAAGAAAATAGCCGCTCGCGAGGGGATCGGCGACATGCTTGCCGAGGGGAGCCGGGCCGCCGCCAGGAAGGTTGGAAAAGGCGCTGCCGAACTCACCGTCGAGGTGAAGGGTCTCGAGGCGCCGATGCACGACCCGCGCGCATATCACGGGTTGGGACTTGCCTATGCGATGTCCATTCGGGGAGCATGCCATCTCTCGCACATCGACCTCACGGCGGAGCAGGGACGCGCTCCCATGACCGAGGTTGGTCTCAATGAGGTTTTGCCGGCGCAATCGAGCGACGGGAAAGCGAAGGTCGTATGGACGACGGAAAACCTCGGCGCGCTGCTGCAGGCGACCGGCATCTGCAACTTCGGGATGACGGTGCTCGAGTTTTCCGACCTCGCCGATATGCTGAATGCTACGACCGGCCGCAGCTACACGGTCAAGGATTTGCTCACGATAGGCGAACGACTTTGGCTGCTCAAGCGTTCAATCTGCAACATGATGGGTGTCACCTTCGAGGACGACAAACTCCCGAAGAAAATTCTGACACCCACGAAGGAAGGAGGAGCAGCGGGCTCGGTTCCCGACATAGAGATGATGATGAAGGAATACTACGAGATGCGCGGGCTCGACATGAAGGGCGTGCCGAAGAAGGAAACCCTCGTTGCCGTCGGGCTCGCCGACATCGCGGAAAAACTTTAGGTATTCCGGAATTGTTTCTGGCGGGAGGTCGTTTTCTATTCAGTGATTCTTCTTAACATGAACCGCCATCGTTGGGTCCGTCCGATTTTGATAGTCCTCGTTTTTGACCATCACTTCATTCGTGGGGCCGTCCGAGAAGAGCGAGCGGGAACCTCAAGAGAACCGTGGTCCCGCTCCCTCTCTTGGTCTTCACGTCAATCACCGCGCCCCATCTGTCAATTAGTTCTTTCACGATTGACAGGCCAAGGCCGAACTTGTCGGGAGTGTCACCCTTTGTGGTAAAAAAGGGATGAAAGATTCGATGTCGAATTTCCTCCGGAATTCCACACCCGTCGTCCTCTACAAACAAATCCAGCGTTTCATCCCGAATCTCCGTGCGGACGCTTATATTCCCGCATTCGCCCGCGATTGATTCGTATGAATTCGATAAGATATTTATTAGAACTTGAAAAATGGTATTGGTCCTGACGAGGGGACTGTTGGGGTCAAGGTCCAGGTGAAGGGAAACGTCTTTGTCCCTGTATGTCTCCCGTATGAGCGCCGCAGCATGCCCGATTATTGTGTTGAGTGGCATATATTCGGAGTCGAGCGATAAGTCTTTGCCCGTAAACGCGAGCAGCGAACTCGCGAGCCCGACCGGGCGCCGGAGTTCATTCCTTGCCCGAATGAGGCATCCTCTCAGCCCGTTTCTTCTCTCAGCCCTTCTCAGAGATGTTTCCAAGAGGGCGCCGACTTTTTGAAGCGGATTATAAACTTCATGGGCTATCATCGAAGCGAGACTTCGAATAAGGGCGTGCTTCCAGACTTCGAAATCGGGACGATGAAACGACCGAGCCAATCTGTCCGCGCCGTTGTCTTCGATGTCCGAGATTCGCCAACTCCGCACTCTCTGGCCGAGTTTCTTCGCATAAGCACTCGACAAATCTTGAATTTTCTGCAGGTCTCCATATGTAAAAGGAGAACCCTCTTCCCGCCCCGCCACATTAAGGACCGCAAGCACCGACGATTCTTCTATCACCGGATACGAGATGAGCGTGTCGACAGGATACTTCTCCCGGCGCTCGACAAACCCGTCATGCTCGGCCAAATTCGCGGCCAGCAAAGGCTCTCTTTTCGCTGCGACGACCCCTGAAACGCCTTTTCCGATTTCGCGATGGACACCGCAATGAAGGTTTTTCCGGCTTCCCACTGCTTCGACCAATTCAAGACTTGAAGGCTTCTCGTTAACAAAGAATATCGACGCCGATTCTGCGGACAGCCGAGTGCGGCATGCGTGCAGAAAATCCGTGACAATTTCCTGAAAATCGTGTCTGCCCTGTGTCATAGGAACGACCCCTTCCGAGGCAAATCTTTCTTCTGAAACTTTTTCACGGAGGCATACAGGCAATCCACGTGCCAGTTTTCGAATTCGCTTTGTAAGTCCTTTATAAATAGTTTGTTGCGCATATTTGAAGTGTGCGGCGCCGGTTTGAAATTCTCATGTCGGAAGGAAATTATTTGCTCATTTGAGAAAAAATTTCTTACATATTCTGCAATTACTGGCAGGTCGAAGAAAACGTGCCCGGGCGGCGGTTTTTTATCGCAGGGTGACGCTCTGCGACATTTCATGCACACCCGCAAGGTCTGCTCAGGGCGGTGGCGGTGAGGAGAGGCGCGCAGCATCGTGCCAACGCCATGGGAGATTGTGGAATCAGCGGAAAGTGGCAGGTAAGGTCGGGGGAATCAGGCTGCATCGTTCTTGTGGAATGTCAGGCGAAACCAGCGAGAAAAAAACCTTAGCGCATCTGGCAAGCTTTTGAACGCCGGGACACGGTCAGTGCTGTTATTATGCCAGAGAGCGTCAAAAAAGAAATGGGCAGCCCGAAGAGCAAGCCCGAGGGCTGGAAATAGAATCGCACCGTGTGAGCGCCGGCCGGAGCCTCAATAGCTCTGAGGAGATAATTTGCCCTGTATATCTTCACAGGATTTCCATCGAGTGTTGCCTTCCAGCCGGGATAGTAGTGTTCGCTGAGCACAAGAAGTTTCGGAGACGCTGCCTGATAGGATATTTCGATTTCGTTTGTCGATGTGTAAATAGAGAGAACCCGCGAATCGAAATCGAACCCGGAGTCTCCGATTTCTATTTCGGGAGGATTCTCCAGGACGACACGGTCAAGCGGGTCGAAGTTCCGGTCCGAGACGATGGACAGCGCAATGGCTTCACTCTCGGCGAGATGATAATTCGAGACGAGATATGCGCGCGGTGTCACGCGGAGTTTTTCAGAAAACCTGTGCGTGCCCTCTTCGGGATTGACCAGGACCGCAAAACGCACATTATATAATCGAGCCACTCCAGAGGGAAGGTCCTCGAACATTCTGATGTCAAGGTGATTGGTAATGGTGCGTGCAGGACGGATTCCGGTAGCGGTTGAGAGGTAATTGCCGTACCGCCTGAGAATCAGTGGAGAATATCCGTTCATGTTGTCCAAGGCATGCACGATAGCCCTGTTGGAAGGATAAAGTTCAGTCGGAAACCAAACCCTGAAGAGGCCCTCAGCGGCCATGGCTTCTCGAGCGAACTGGTTGGGTTTTGTGAACTCAGCGATGGGCATAGTTTTCAGGTTGCCATGAAGAGTTATAAAAAGGTCAAGCCACACGAAACCCACAACCACAAACCCAACATTTCTGGAAGAGCCAAACCTTCCAAGACAATACAAGATTGTCAAGGCCATGACGAGCCAGGTAAAAGACAGGAGGACTGATGAATCCTTCCAGGTGACAGCCTTCTCAATGGTTTGCAATGCATACCAGTTCAAGCTTACGGTCCTGGTTACTGAGTCGGGAGCAAAGACCAATACCGTGGTCAGGGCCAGGGCTGCTGCCGCCAGAATCCCGAGCGTTATGCGGAAAGACCATGGGGCTTCTCTTCGTGCTTTCCCGAAAAACAATTCGTGAGCGCCGATGGCGGACAGGACCGAAAGACAGAAGACAAACACTAACACACTTCGTGAATGGATGCGAAAGAATTTGATTCCCGGCATCAGGTAGTAATAAAGATAAAAGGCCGGGGTTTGCTCCCCGAGCATCAATACAAAGACCAGCGCGGCAAGAATGCAGAAAACGGGGACGTATTTGTTTTTTTTGCCGCAGGCCAGAACTGCGAAGGCCGCCGTTCCGAGAGGCAATATTCCTCCATACAGAAAACTTTCAACGTTCATGGAATGGCTTTGGAGCGTGAGAGTGGGAAAGACCAGTCGAAGCAGAGACGAAGGATGAAACGACCCGAAAGCAGCCAAATCGACCGTGGGCGCCGCCCGGTCGCTTAGCTGTGTGAATTCAAACGATAGGAGCAGTTGAAATAAACTTAGGCAGATGGCAATTCCGACAACGGAGAACATTGCAAGAAAGGCAAAGAAAAACCTCCGCCCCCAGTCTTTTGCGTTTTCAAAAAGGAACACTCGAAGCGCGACATATCCCCCCAAGAAGAGAATAGTGTAAAAATAGAACTGGGTGTGTCCGCACAGTATCTGGAGGGCCAGCGCGACACCGGCAGCGAGGTAACTTCTCCAGTCACTCCGCGCCAGTCCTCGCTCAACAAAGTAAAAGACCGCAGGGAGATAACATGAAGTGCGGACGATGCCAATGTGTCCCAGGGAGAGATGAGCCATGAAAAACCCGTTGAGCATAAAAGTCATTGCTCCCAGTAACGATGCGGCGGGTGCAAGTTTGATCTCCCGACAAAACAGGTAGGTGAAGATTCCGGCCATCATTATGTGGATAGCCGCACTCCAATTAATTGCCGCTCCCAACGGGAGTATCAAGTATAAGAAATCCGGAAGATAGAAAACCGCTGTCACAGGGAAAGCCGCGTGAGGATGTCCGGCAAAAACATTCGGGCACCACAAAGGCAGCGTCCCGTTCATGTAGCAATACTTCTTGAAATAGGCCCAGAAGTATTGCATGTGGCCCAGGTCGAAGCCTGCCAGAACCTGGTCGGGTGAGATAAACAGGATTCGATGGCAAAAGACAGTGGTCGCAACGACAATGGTGAGAAAGGAAAAGATATCTTCCCTTTTAGAAGATAGCCTCAATGGTGACAATTTCCGTGCTTACGTGAGGAGCCGGGTTATCAATTTTGCCGAACTGCAGGTTGGCGCCTCTCATCCCGCATCCTGTTCGGGGATTCTTAACCACATCATGGGTATGAGCGTTATTATACTTGAATGCTTTTGAAAAGAAAAAGCCCAGACGATTGGCATCCGTTGCATGAGAGAGCCTGAGCCGAAATCCGGAAAAGGACTGATTTCTCCATTTACTGTGCTGCGAGGCTCCTTGCGAAGAGGAAGTGGCTGTTCGCGCTCGATACGGGCCGGAATAAACGCGTTAGCAACTGTTCCTATTGCATGTAGCCGAGAGCTTTGAGGCGGCGCTTGAGATTCTCATCCAGGAGGGGCGGGTCAGAAGAGGTCTTTCGTTGTGGCTTCCCGGTCAGGGGAGCAAGTCGGGACTGCAAACGATTCTCCACGAGCGGCAGCTCACCACGGAGATTCTTGTTTTCATCCGGGTCGTGCAACACATTGTAAAGCTCATGCCCGCCGTCCGAATTCCATATCCATTTATACTCCGTTTCGTACATCGCCTTCAGGTCCCTGTCGAACCGAACGCCATATGCTTCGATCCAGAAATTGTCGCGATAACATTCGGCCACAAGCATCTGATTCCCGCGATCGAGTGTTCCGTAAGTTGAATTGGCGGGTACACGTTGGCCGACTCTTTCCAAAATGGTGGGCATAATGCTTGCAATCGATACCCGTTTGCTTACAACGCCCGGCTCTTGGTCTCCCATGGGATATTTGACAATCAGCGGAACCCGCACAAGTTCTTCATAAAGGGCGCGCCCGTGTCCCAACAGTCGATGTTCTCCAAAGCTCTCGCCATGGTCCGAAGTAACTATAATCAGGGTGGAATCATATAGCTCCAACTGTTTCATTTCAAAGAGGAGCCGGCCTATCTGGAAATCCATAAACTTGATCTCATTGTCATACTGAGCGGTAAGAATGGCGCGTTCCTGTTCCGTCAGCTCACGGGTTCCGTTCAGCACCTCATCGTAGCGGCCGCTGTGGATATCACATACTTCCGGTGGGACCTCCGGATCCCCCCATGGTTCCGGCGCGCGGTAAGGATTGTGGGGGTCATAATAATTTAGAAAAAGAAAGAACGGAGCGTTTTCCGAAATGCTGAGATGATGCGTTAACCAGCGCAATGCCATTCGTGTGGTTTCATCGGCTCGCCGATAGAACTCGTATCCTTTGAACGAATGTAAGTTCTCGTCATAATAATCGTCGAATCCGCGGTCCATCCCGAAAACCGAATGCAGGAGCGGGCCTCCCACAATCGCGCCGGTACGGTAACCTGTCTTTTTGAGTTCCTCGGCCAGTGTCGGCAATGTTTTATCCAACTTGTTTATTTGCATTAAACCAAGCTGTACTTCTCCGCGCTCGGAAACATAATGAGCGCCATGGTGGGTCGGCAAAACCCCGGTAAAGATTGAGGCATGTGCAGGGAGTGTCCAGGGAGAGGGCGAAAGTGCGTATTCGTATCTCACTCACTCCCTTGCGAGTCCGTCAATGGCAGGTGTGGTCTCCTTAGGATAGCCGTAACATGACAGGTGATCCCCATCGCGTTGTGTCGAGAGTGATCAGCAGTACGTTTGGCTTGGAAGAGGTCGATTGTTTAACTATAACTATTGAGAGCGCGATGAGAAGAGCCGCAATGAGCAGTATTTGCCAAGGTCGCAATTTCACCATAAATACCGTCGCAAAACAGGGGATAAGACGATGCCGCGCAATAGTGCAAAGAAATGGATGACATTCGGGGGAAACCAAGCAGCGGTAGC
>CAYVQZ010000015.1:0-76381 GCA_964453435.1 uncultured bacterium | reverse complement strand
GGATTAACCCGAAAACAGCGTTTATCCTCTCTATCCTCTCACCCGGGGGGCTTGACGGTCTGGTCGAACCAGGGTCCGACCTTGACGGCGTGTCGCCGGAATACTTTTTCGGGGCGCTTTTGGTTGTCATTCTGAGCCCTTCGGGTCTTTTCTTCGAGGCTCGCGTGGGAGCTGTATTGGCAAAAGATTTGCACTTGCAGGGGAATCCAAGAAACGAGACTGTGCCTAAAATCGTTTGCAACTACAGTCAATGCAACGATATACATAATTTTCTGACATCGCTTGCGGTAACACAATTTCGTGCGAACGGCTGCACGAAATTGGAGGTTCCTCCATGAAAAACGGTTTCGGTTTATTCATGCGGCGTCTGTGGACCCGGATAAAACCGGACAATCCCGAAGCGCAATACAAGCTCGGCATGGACTATCTGGCGTTGGGACGGCATGAGGAGGCAATAGAGCGGTATAAGCTGGCCACAAGCTTCAAGCCCGGTATGGTGGAAGCCTATTATGAGCTCGGGGTTGCCTATAGCGCCCTTCGGCGTTACACCGAAGCGGTCGAGGCGTTTAAGCGTGTTATCGGCATCGACCCCGAGAACGCCGAGGCGTATTACAAACTGGGCATTGCCTACGATGCGCTGGGACAGCAAAACGAGGTGGTCGAGGCGTACAAGCAGGCGATCAGAATCAAGCCCGACTGGGATGAGGCCCACTATCATCTCGGTGTGGCCTACGGCAAGCTCGAGCGCTGGTCCGAGGCCGCAAGCGCGTTTCGTCAGGCGATCGCCCTGAAGAAGACGGACCATCCCCAGGCGAAGTACAAGCTGAAGGCGGTATATCTCGAACTCGCGCGCAACTCGGAAACGGTCGAAAATTATAGGCAAAGCGTTCAACCCAAGCCCGACATGGCCGAGGTGTATCAGAACCTCGGCAACACGTATCTCACTCTGGAGAGATATTCGGAGGCGGCGGAGGCGTTTCGGGAAGCGCTCCGAATCAAGCCCGACTGGGATGAGGTTTATTACAATTTGGGAGTGGCCCATGCGAGCGCACAGAACTGGACCGAGGCATCAAAGGCATTGCGCCAGGCCATAAGCCTCAAGCCGGACCATTCCGATGCGTTTGTTAACCTTGGGGTCGCCCAGGCGAATATGGCGATGAATGCGGAGGCCGCCGAATCGTTCAGACAGGCAGTCGCGCTGAATCCCAATCATGCGGTGGCCTACTATAATCTCGGGGTCGTGTACGACGCGCTCGGCCAACACCACCAGGCGATAGTCGCTTTCAAAGAAGCAGTACGGCTGCACCCGGAATATTCCAAGGCTCATTGCCGTCTGGGGGTTACTCACACGGTTCTTGGCGACCGGGACAGCGCGCTCGATGAGTATCGCGTGTTGAAAGACCTGAATATCGACCTCGCAAACAGCCTCTTTTCATGCATTCAACATCAGGCGAATCCATTTCAGCACGCGCATCACTGACACGCGCCAACTCATTCGTTCCTAATCCTCACAGCGCAAGTTAATTCTCCTCACGGGCTTTTTGACCCTTCCGACGCTGTTCTGATACCATTTTCCCGAACGAACATGGCTTTGAAGAAGATTTTCTTGAGCCACGAAATCGCAAAGGGTGGAAGGCAAATGCATTCAAGGGCACGTCTTGGTGTGGAATTTGCGATAATCAGCATAATTTGCGGATGTTGAGTCTTTGGAAGGAGGACACATATGGAAACACTCAAAACCGAGGCCAGTGACGGCGTGGGGTCGATTGTCCTGTGCCGGGCAAAAGAATACAACACGATAACGTTTCAGTTGCGGGACGAACTGGCGGCGGCCATCGATGAGGCTGACGCCGACCCCGACGTGCGCGTAATTTTGCTCCGAGCCGAAGGTCCGGCCTTTTGTGCGGGCTACGGGCTGGACTGGTCGACCGCCGAACGGGCGGAAGAGGGGCTGACAGGCCGGCGGGTGTGGGATTCCGTAGCCGACATGGAGGTTATGTCAACGTTCGTGAACACATATTTGAAATTATGGTACGCAAAAAAGCCGACGATTGCCGCCGTCCAGGGCTGGTGCATTGGAGGAGGAACCGACATGGTGCTTTGCGCCGACATTATCATCGCGTCGGAAGACGCGCGCTTCGGATATCCGCCCTCGCGCGTGTGGGGCACCCCGACAACGGCGATGTGGGTGTATCGGATGGGGTTGGAACGGACGAAGCGATATATCCTGACCGGCGACGAGATATCGGCTGAAAAGGCGGCAGAGATGGGCCTGATACTGGAAACAGTTCCCGATGATCGTCTGCAGGAACACGCGTTCGCCCTCGCGAAACGAATGGCGCAGGTACCGACGAATCAGCTCATCATGCTGAAACTGCTCGCGAATCAGACCGTCGAGAATATGGGGTTTGCATCGAGCCGGTTGCTGGGGACCCTGTTCGATGGTATCGCGCGGCACACTCAGGAGGGTCTCGATTTTGTGAAGCGGGCGCGGGAGGCCGGTTTCCGTCAGGCCGTCAGAGAACGCGACGACCCCTTCGGCGATTATGGCAGCCGGAAGAAATAGCTGAAACCGCAGCGACGATATTTGAGATGTCCTTTCAATCTGTCATTCCGGGGAGCGGAGCGACGAGGAATCTCAATGCTTTCCACGAACTTCTCCTTATCTTGCCAGGCTTCTTCCAACCCGCGCCAAGCCTTATGCAGGGACGCACAGCCGTGCGCCCAAAGCGACAAAGGGTGTTTGAACCGCAAAGACGCAAAGACCGCAGGGGAAAATAGAAAGCGAAAAAGAGAGATTCTTAGCGGAGTTTGTCCTGAGGAACGCGAAGGGCACAGAATGACATATGGGTACAGAATGACATAATGGGAGTGGGCGACATAGTGGTGGACGTGTCAAACCGCCTTTGCGTTGTCACCCCTGAAGTCAATCCCCCTCTGCCATTCCGAGGGCCTCTCCCCACTGTCGTTCCGAGGAGCGGGGAGCGAAGTCCCGCGGACTCGCCCTGCCTGTGCGTTGCACGCAGACAGGGGGATAGATTGGCGGACTGCCCCCAAAGCAGGGTATCCCGAATCGTGAGACACACTCACAGTCCCCTACGCTGCTGGACAATCGTGGGACAGTCTCTATGTATGAACCTACGCAAAAGAACCGGGGCGGAACTCGCACCGGCCGGTCTCGAGGTTAAATTCGTAGCGGTAAAGGGGGGTCCGAAACGTTAAGGTGGCATCGTCGGTAAAGGCGATTTCGAGATAGCCGTTCCTCAGAATTTTCGCCAGCCTGTTCATACGGGTCAACCTCGTTGGCGTGTTTCAGTTGTTACCCACCGAAGCAGCTTCCTTTTCAATGGGGGCAAGTGTGAAAACCTCTTGCCCCTTTTCGAGCTTCTTCATTGCGATCCAAGCGGGTTTGACCATTGTGTCTGCGAGTTCCCTGAGCCTTTGCATCGACACTTCATCGGCGAATCGGCCAACTCCGCGGATCGTTTGCCCGGAGGAATCGGTGATTTCCCAGTACACGCGGTCGCCCGGTCTGAAAGTGGGTGAGTTCATGCCGAAATGGTACCACAAGATATTGTATGTGTCAATACTTTTGACCACAATTTTTTGTTTTTTCTCAAAGAGAAGGACAAGTGCCTCGCATTGACAGCCTCGGCGCGGCCACAACGCTGTCTTGCAAGCGGACAGTAAAGTGGGCATGGGACCGGCCAAAAATTACCCTTTCTGGCGGGACGCCTGCGCGGTAGCCGCAGGCGACAGGTTCGGCCGCGATGGAGTATCGACGACGGAGCTTGCGGCGGAGGCCTTCTTTCTCAACCTCCGGAGCGGACCGAAAGATTTGCTCCGTCGGCTTGAAACGCTGGTTGCCCAGTCGATATAATACCGACTGAGAGCGTCGCACAAACGACCGGTTTCTTGAGTTTCTCTCATCGCGTGGATGTGTTTTCGGGTATAAGTTGTGTTAGGATAAGCTATTGGGGGGCGTCGCGCAGCATGGCGCCCACCAATAACACGGTTTGAATTGCTCTCTACGAAGGGGTGAATTCCTCTCGGGATTTTCGCGCGGCGTTTTCTATAATATTAATGGTGGCGCTGTAATGTTCTGCGAGAGGGGAAACGGAGTGTGTCCCACGATTGATTCTGAGGGTTGTTCGCTTCGGGGACAGTCCCTATTCTACGAATCCCCAAAAGACGGGGGATTCCGTAAATAGGGACAGTCCCCTGGGCTCTGGTTTTCGGTTAAACACATAATTGTCGGACAGTCTCACAGTCCGCTTCGCTCGGCAATCGTGGGACAGACTCAATGGGATTCATATTGCCTATCGTTTTTTTTGGACCTTTTCCGCGTGGGGGAGATGGCTGTCATGATCGATTTCGAACTGCCTGAAGAAGTTGCGAGAGCACAGAAGCAAATGCATGAACTGGCCGTGAAACACATGAGGCCGGTGGCGCGGGAGTATGACGAACGCGAACACGAGAAACCGTGGGATTATATCAACCTCATTTGGGAAGACGTGAAAAAAGAAGTGGCGGCCCAACTCGAGGAACTGACGTTGTCGGACGAGGAGCGTGCCGAAAGGAAAAAGAAAAAGCTGGAACATGCGGGCGGACAGCCCATGGTCATGTCGGCGGTGCTCGCCGAGGAACGGTCATGGGGAGATGCTGGGCTGAATCTGTGCAATCCCGGTCCGCGGCTCGGCGGAGCCGCGATCAATGCCGTCGGCACACCCGAGCAGAAACGCCGATTCTTTCAGCGTTTTACTGAGGGGCCTCCGAAATGGGGAGCGATGGCGATAACCGAAGCGAATGCCGGGTCCGACACGGCCGCCATTACGGCGACTGCCGCTCGCGATGGAGATTCGTGGGTTCTCAACGGCGAAAAGATTTTCGTCACCAGCGGGAAGATGGCGTGCCAGGAAAGCGACGGCTTTGTTGTGGTCTGGGCCACCATTGATAAGTCGGCCGGGCGCGCAGGCATAAAGAGTTTCGTCGTCGAGAAGGGGACGCCCGGAATGAGCGTTACGAAGCTCGAAAACAAGCTCGGTATCCGAGCGTCGGACACGGCGACCGTCGTCTTCGAGGACTGCCGCATCCCCCTGGACAACATACTCGGCAGCCCGGAGGTTCAGAAGAAGGGAAGCACAAAAGGATTCAAGGGCGTGATGGCGACCTTCGACGCGACGAGACCCAGCATCGCCGCGGGCGCTATCGGTATCGGTCGCGCGGCGCTCGAGTTCGTGAAGGAGAAGCTGACCGAAAAAGGAATCGAGATTCGGTACGGCGTTTCTCCCTATCGCATGACCGCAGTCGAAAAAGATATCCACAGTATGGAGACCAACCTGAGGGCGGCGCGGCTTCTCACATGGCGCGCATGCTGGATGCTCGACCGCCGCGAGCGCAACAGCCTTCAGGCGTCGATGGCCAAGGCCAAGGCCGGGCTGGCGGTCACACACATCTGTCAGAAGGCGGTTGAACTTATGGGGCCTCTCGGATATTCGCGCGAGTGCCTCCTCGAAAAATGGATGCGAGACTGCAAAATCAACGACATTTTCGAAGGAACGGGACAGATCAACATGCTGATTGTGGCTCGGAATATCCTTGGCTTCGGACGGGATAAACTGAAGTAATGGATTCATGCCGTTTTCGGGAGATAGTCCGAGTGACGGAGCCAGCAACCCCGCGAACGGAAATTTGCGATTGTCGACGCGGTCCATTGCGGCCGCAATCGTCCCAAAAGCTTATCCTCGTTGTGTTTGGAAAATCGAGTGAGGGAATCAGACCATGCCGGAACCGAAAGCAGACACATGTCAGGAAAAACTCGACGAGTTTATCGGTACGATAGAAAAATGGGTGGAAGAACGGCCGGGTTTGCCGGAGTCGGCCAGGCTTCGGGAGTGGCTCGCGAAACGGAATTCCGACAATCAGGCCGACCCGCTAATAGAAATATTCGCATGGGTTGGCTTGCAGGAGAGTCTGCGTCCTCTCGGGCTTGCGCTTTTGGAAACTCTGCGCGGAATGACGCTGTGCGAGATCATGAACATCGCCGGGCGGCGCATGATATTCCTGCTTGCCGGAATCGTGATGGCGCGGCTAAATAACACGACGCTGAAACAGAACATCCTGAACCCCGATATCGCGTTTGAGTCGCTCGCGAAGACCGCCGAGTTCTTCGAAACCGAGATCGCGTATTCCGGTGTTCCCGACATCTCCGCGTTCGCCGAAAGCTATGGGTGCGAGGCGAAAATCCTTGAAGACGCGATTCCCATCGTGCTCCGGCATTCGGTCCGGGACCTCGACGACCTCAAACGCCTCGAAACAGAAGGACCCCAGTGGCATGAGCGTTTGCTGAACAACTTCAAAGTACTCAGCTCAATGGCCGACCGCTTCACCGTTCTCAAGCTGGTTCTTGGCGGGGGACCATTCTCCATGGCGGCCGTCCTGGCGGGTGTCGAGCCGCTTGCCAAGAAAGCTATCAAGGACCCGGCGTTCGTCGAGAGGATTCTGGAATTCTGCACCGAAGTATCTATCATGGCGGCGCAAATGCTGGTCAACGCGGGCGCGGACATCATATATCTCGGCGATCCGACGAGCGGTCTGCTGTCGAGGAATCACTATGAACGGTTTGCCGCGCCTTATATCAAGCGAGTCGTCGACTCCGTCGATATCCCTATAGCGCTTCATATCTGCGGAAAGACATCGCACATAATCGAGCCGATGTGCGCGACCGGTGTGCAGGGCATCAGCGTGGATACGCTGGTGGATCTGCCGTCAATTGTCGACCGTGTCCCTTCCGACGTTACTATTATCGGCAACCTTGACCCGGTGGGTCCGCTCCTTACCGGAACCCCCGAGCAAACCGCTGCGGCTACCACAGCGTTACTCGAGAGCATGCGCGAGGCGCCGAATTACATGTTTTCCGCCGGCTGCGAGATAGCTCTGGAGAGCCCGCCCGAAAACATTCGCGCAATGATCGACACCGTCAAATCCTGGCGCTGATTCTTGCTATTACAAGAGTTCGGAGCGGGCTGGCGCACGCCGGCAAATTGTGTAAGCCGCGCGTCATTTCTCGCCGTCGAACAGGCCGACGTACTCAGGGTATCCCTCTTTCCCCAAGTCTTCCTTCGGGATGAATCTCAATGAAGCAGAATTGATGCAGTACCGAAGCCCCGTCGGTTTTGGCCCATCGGGAAACACGTGACCGAGGTGAGAGTCGGCATGTTTGCTCCGTACCTCGGTGCGAACCATGAACAGTGTTCGGTCCTGCCTTTCAACAACGTTCTCCGGTTCGAGAGGTTTCGTGAAACTTGGCCAGCCGGTGCCCGACTCGAATTTGTCCGTCGAGCTGAAAAGAGGTTCACCCGAAACGATATCAACGTAGATGCCTTGCTTTTTGTTATCCCAGTATTCGTTGTGGAATGCGCGCTCGGTCGCATCGTTTTGGGTGATCTCGTATTGCAGCGGTGTCAGCATTTTCTTCAACGCCGAGTCGCCCGGCTTCTCATACTGTTTCTCTTCACTCCGTGTCGAATGTCCGAGGTCACTCTCCCAAACGTCCTCCAGGAACCGGTCTCGTCCCGAACCTTCGCGGTATGACCTGTATCTCACGGGAGATTTCTCGTAAAAGTCTTGATGATAATCCTCCGCCTCGTAAAAGTTATCGAGCGGGACGATTTCCGTAACGATTGGTTTGTCGAATCTGCCCGATTTGCTCAGGGCTTCTTTCGATTCTTCCGCCAACTTTTTCTGCTCCTCATCACTGTAAAAAATCGCGCTTCGATATTGCGAACCACGGTCGACAAACTGGCCGCCGCGGTCGGTCGGATCGATGTGTTTCCAAAAATAGTTCAGCAACTCCTCATATGTTATCTTTGCCGGGTCATAATATACTTGGACCGCCTCGGCGTGACCCGTGACGCCGGAGGCCACTTGTTTGTATGTGGGATTGTGCTCCTGGCCGCCCGCGTAACCGGAAACGACCTCTACGACCCCGGGCAGCTTTTCGAAGTCGGCCTCCGTACACCAGAAGCAGCCGCCGGCAAATGTTGCCGTCTTCAAATTGTCGCTTTCATGCTTCGCCATACTTTTTCCCTCGTTCTGAGCATCGGTCAACTTTTGACACGCATACACTGAAGCAGCCAAAAAAAGAACAAGTAATACTTTTATGATTTTTGTCAACGTCATCAGCCTCCCTATCAACTTTGCTTGCGTATTGTCGCAATGTCAAGCGCGTTCGAAGGGATGAGCCTGCATCCGGATTAAAAAATCGGAGAGTGTCCGCGCCTTGTGACAGGATGCAGGAGAGAGAGTCTGAATGCCGAAACCGCAATCGATTTCGGGCGACCGCCAGGAGAGGTCCTGCTATTGGCATCCGGGCGGACAGCGAATTTGGGTCAAAGACCGTTTTTATTAACGAAGTTTCACCGGGCCGTATGGCGTGTCCAGCAGGCCGGACGGAAGGATGTGCGCTCCGCCCATATCTCCGCCCTTGAGGATGTTAAACAAAGCATTGGCGGCGGAGATTTCACCCGTAAGAGAAAGTCTCCCCGTTTCGCCGGCGTCCAAAACCTTGGCGGTTGTGGCCGTCAGTCCGCCCAATTCCACGTTGCCAAGCTGAAGAATGTAGCCGAGGTCCCGAATCCCCAAAGCGAATGCGTTCGGATTCTTCATTGCAGCCTGAACATCGATTTTTGCTTTGGTGAGAGAAATATTTGCTATATCGACGTCGATGTCGGAAAAGCTTGGCGGCCGGAGAATCGGAAATGTCCCCGAATGGGAGACGGGAAGCTCGAAGGGCCGACCCGCAACCGGCAGGATGATGGCTCCTCGCAAGGTGTAATCAGCCTCGGCGGCATCGCGAAGGCCCTGATACGTGCTGAACATGTCCGTATAGGATAATCGAACGGGCAGCGTCAACGTGCCGACCCGGCTTGCCGGGAGATTGATTGGAGATTCGGCTTCGGACTCGAAGAATTCCGACCCCTGAATGTCGAGTCCGTACCGGAATCGCGGTGTCTTGATTGGAACCGGATACGGATTGTCGACATCCACATCGAACGCCATGTCAAGCCCCTGGAAATCGAGGCCGGTGATTCGCGGGCTTACATCCACGACCTCCGGTTTTGGGGCAAGAGGCACGGACGCGCATCCGATTACGAAAATGAGCAACATAGCCAGACCGATACAAACCCCATGTGACCTCATGTGAATTCCTCCGGCTGTGGCGGTGAAGGTTCCCGAGAGTAAAAGACATCACACACTTAAATATATCTTCAAGAAAATCGCAGAGCAAGGGCTATGCCGAAGCCTGTTTTTTTTGGTTGCTCGAAATGGACCGAAAATTTGTCCGATAAATGTCCCCGAAGGAGCGCCATGCGCTGAAAGAGCGCAATACCGAGTCTGAACCGAATATCGTGGCAATCGCGGCTTGAAACTCTCCGCAACGATTAGCCGAATGCGGGGCCGTGGAATCGCTCGACTTCCTCGCCGAAGGGTCCCTTCAGGCTTCCGACAACGTATACGCCGCCGAGGACCTCGACCGGCTCCAATTCGTAGATCGGGTCGGCGGGGGAGCGTTCGAAACTTACCGTTGCGGGTCCGCCGAGCATCTCGTGGAACTCCATATCCTCCTGCCAGCTTTTCACGAGGCTGATTTCGGCTGGGGCGGCCACGTCGGGCTGCGGGATAACTTTTAGCTGATACAGCGGTCGCATGAGCACGTGCTCCATGTTCGCATCGCGGTAGATGCATACCGCTGCGTCGATGACCTTGAACCCTCTCCGAATGCATGTTCCCCGCACGACCTCGCAATCCTGTGAGAAAGTGAACTCGGCCATTTTCTTGGGATGGCCGAATCGCTCGCGCCCGCCCGCCATGCTGGCGTCGCTGTCGACGTAGATATAAGCGGTGTACGCGACCGGCTCGCCTTTGTATCGGGCGGAAATATTGACGATGGCCTCGCGGTACGGTCCGATTTGGGTTACGAACCGGTAATTGGCCACGATGATTGCGGCCAGCGGCTCGGGCTCTGGCTCGAGCGGCTCGGGAATGAGCGCCGCCGCCTTATTTGGATTTGGCTTGATAAGCACCTGGATGAGTTCAAAATTCTTGTTCGTTCGAATGCCCTCGGGATAGAGGGGCGCATGCACGGGGCTGCTGTGGCCGAATTGTTCTTTTTTCATTTTTGGTTCTCCTCCCTTGTTTGTTCATGAGCCCTTTGAGTGTGTCCCGCGATTCATGACGCAGGTTGTTTGCCTCGGGGACAGTCCTGATTCTATCCCGCGGATTCCGCGGGATTTCGCTGCGCTCAACGCAAAAGACGGGGGATTCCGTAATTGGGTACAGCCCCCTGCGCTTCGTTTTTGCTGACATTCATAAATTGTCGGACAGATTCACAGTCCCCTTCGCCGGGCAATCGTGGGACAGTTTCCTTTTGGGCGCTCTATTCAGCGCTTTCACGAATGCGGTGGTCTAATGTTCATTCTTCGCTCACTTTTTGTTTGTGGCAAATTGAGTCTACCCCTGCCGACATTTACTTTCAAGACCCCCGTTGCGCTCGGAACGGTAAGAGGGGTATTTTCCAAAACGATTTCGACAAAAAGCGAGCGCGCTGGGTTCCTAATCCATCAGATTCTCGATGACGGCCTCGCGACAGATTTCGTTTGGGCCTTCGTAAATCTGAAGCACTTTGGCGTCGCGGAGAAACTTTTCGACCAGATAATCTTTCATATAACCATATCCGCCGAGCACCTGAATCGCCTCGATGGCGACCTTGACGGCGACGTCGGTTGCAAAAACCTTGGCCATGGCCGTATACAACGGGTTGGGCGGAAGCAAGTTCGCGTTCACCCAGCAGGCGCGCCACACCATGAGCCGCGCGGCCTCTATCAGGATAGCCATCTCGGCGAGTTTTTGCTGCATTGCCTGGTGCTCGATAATCGGTTTTCCGCCCTGGACTCGCTCCTTTGCGTATTCGAAGGCGATTTCATAGGCGCCGCGCGCGATGCCGACCGCCTGTGCGGCGACCGGGCCCCGAGCGTTCGCGAGCCGCGCCATATGGATTTGATATCCCATTCCCTCTGGTCCGATTCGGTTGATCCCGGCCAGTTTCATGTCTTCAAAGATGAGGTCGCCGGTTACCGATGAACGGAGTCCCATCTTGTCCTCGACTTTTCCGACGCTCAAGCCCGGCGTATCCTTCTCGACGGCGAAAAGACAGGAGGTCTCGAACGGGCGTTTGGGGTCGGTGACGGCGAAGATCAGATAGATGCTTGCGACGCCCGCGTTCGAGATGAAGCACTTGCGGCCGTTGACGACGTATTCGTCTCCCACCTTTCGCGCGACCGTGCGGCAGACACCCGGCTGCAGGACCTTCGCCTCGAGGTCGGAGCCTGCCTGGGGCTCGGTCGTTCCGGAGGAGCCGAGTCCGCCTTCGACAATAATCGGAAAGAACTTCTTGTATTGAGCCTCCGTGCCCGCGAACAGGATTGGGGCAGTGGCGAGCCACGTTCCGCCCATGATGGTGCACACACCGGGCTCCACCGCTCCGATTTCCTCCATCAGCAACATGGCGTCGGTGACTTTGCCGCTGCCGCCGCCATACTCTTCCGGCACGAAAAGACTGAGAAACCCGAGCTCATGCAGTTTTTTGGGAATATCCCAGTCGAACTCGTGGCCTTCATCAAGTTTTCGGACCTTGGGCTTCAAGTCCTTTCTGGCAAAATCGCGCGCGAGCTGGCGGAGCGCGATCTGCTCGTCCGAGAGTTCGAAGTTAAGCATTTCGGTCGCCTCCTTTGGTTTTCCCACCTGATTATGGTATACGTCGTATATTAGTCACTTTTTGAAAGGCAACAATTGCCTTTCCATCTTTTCGAGTATCATTCGCTCGTCCATCTGCCACAGCTGTTGAAGGCGTCCGATAAGGAAGAAACTCACATAACCGTGCATTGACGCCCAGAGATGTGTGGCGATTTCCTGGGGATTCGTTTTTGGGTCGATGAACCCGCTGTCCTGACACGCCTCGATGATTTCGGTAAAAGGGACCCAGAAGTTTTCCATGACTCGGCTTCGCGGAGGCTGGTCCCAGAGATATTTCTGAATGAATTGGGTGCCGAAAATGAGCGAATAATAATGTGGGTTTTCGACTCCGAACGTGATATACGCGTGAACCAGCGCGCGAAGCTTGTCGGCGGCGCTTGGCGTTCTGACAATGTCCCGCCAAAGATGCCGCGCAAGCTTAGTCACGCCAGATTCATATACCGCAAGCATCAGCGCCTCGAGGTTCGAGAAATGGTTGTAGATGCCCATTGGGGTAATGCCGACTTTTCGCGCGACCCTGCGGATAGAGACGGCATCCATCCCCCCGCGTTCGAGCAGGTCGCAGGCGGCCCGCAGGATACGCTGTTTGGTGCCGGGCTTTCTCTCTCCCTGAGCCATATATACAGCGTATACTAACCGGAGCTGTTTGTCAAGGGGGCGGAGAATATCTGGTGAATGGGACCCGATTGTTGGAAACACCCAACTCCCATTGCAGGCGGAATTTGGGCGCGCTCAGCGCAAGAGCTGAGGTTCCCGGCTGCTATCTCGAGTGAGCCAGAGGGGGAAAGTTGGCGCGAGAGGTTGGCTTATGATAAAATTCTGTCGTGCCGGTCAGAGAGAAAAGATTTTGTGGTGGAGATTGAAAAGTGGGCTATCGCGCGCTGTGCAGATTGAGTGTTGCTCTCTTGTCTCTTCTGTTCCTGTTTCGACCAGGTCTCGGCTTCGCTGAGCCGGTTCGGATCTGTGTCGGAGAATTCTTGGGCACGAACGCCGAGACGCGTGATTGGATTGGTCGCGTGATTGCGGATTCCCTCGCTGGGAACTTGAAAGTCCATCCGGACATGCGAGTGTTAATGGCCGGGCAGGAAGGGGGCGCAGGTGAGTGCCTGCCCGATGGGGAGTCGGATTGCGCCCGAGCTTCGTACGGGATAGGCGGCGAGTTCCGGGAAGAGGGAGAAAAATTGTTTGTGACGGTGTCGTTTGTAAAGACCGAAGACGGCGAAGCGATTGGAGGGGCATCAATTTTATGTAGTCTTGATGACCTGCACGTCAATCTGGACGATTTGGCCGTATCCCTGGCCACCTCGTTGGGAATAAATTTTTCGGAAGAAGACATTACGCGGCTGAGCGCCATTCCAACAGATTCGGTCTCGGCGATGGCGCTGTATGGCAGGGCTCTGGCATTTTCGCCGACGTCGGACGAGTATGGCGCGCTTCTCCGGGAAGCTCTTTCTATTGATCCGGAATACACTGACGCGCTGTCGAAGCTGGGAATCCACTATTTCAAGACTGGAAAACTTGCGCGGGCGAGCGAAACACTTGAACGGCTCGCCGGGGCGGCGCCTGGTTATCCGCATGTCCATTACAACCTGGGGCTCGCATATGGGGCACGGAGGCTCTATTCCAAAGCCATCGACATGTATCATGAAGCCTTGAGAATCGAGCCGAACGACTCGGATGCGTGGAACAACCTCGGAATCACGCTGTATTATACGGGTATGAACGAGGAAGCTCTGGAGGCGTTCAAGAGAGCGGTTGAGGTTAATCCGCACGATACAATCGCGCAGGCGAATCTTCGAATAATTCAGGCCAAACATCATTCGGGCGCCGGGCAGCCGCATTCGACGCAGAGCACGGGGAAGTTGAAGGAGTACATCGAGTCGGGGGCGACTCTTTATGCGAGCGGTCAGTATTGGAGCGCCATCGAGCAGTTCAAGCGAGCTCTGGAGTTGCAGCCCAACAACTTCAAGGCCAACAATAATATCGCGCTTGCGTATGCGAAAATCGGCGAGACCGAGGAAGCGCGAAAGCATTTCAAGAATGCGCTAAAGGTTGATCCCACGGCCCTCGATGTTAGCGAGAACCTCGCCCGGCTGGATGCGGCGTTTCTGCCGCCTGACGCGCCTTTTGAAGGGGCCTCGGTTTCCGTAACGGATGGTTCTGCCCGCGCGTTGCGAGCTACCGGTGACATATACATTGCGCGCCGGGAATACCATCAAGCGGCTGAGGCCTACCAAAGAGCGCTCGCCATTTCGCCCGGCGATACCGATGCCATGATCGGGCTGGGCGCCGCCTATTTCGCGCTCGGAGACTATCAGAGTGCGGGCGAACAATTCCAGCAAGCTTTGACCTGTGAACCGGAAAACGAGCTGGCGCAGAAAAAGCTTGAAGATGTCCGGTTTGTTCTGGCAGCCGGTGAACATGAGGCTGGCGTACCGAAGGCTTACAGCATAAACGTTTCATCCCAGACCGAAGCGCGGGCTCGCTTTATTGAGGCGAATCAGTTATTTGAGGCGGGCAAATACCCCGAGGCTCTCGCCGAGTATCTGCGAGCTCTGGACCTGGAGCCGACCTCGGTCGAGATATTAAACAACCTCGGCAACACATATTACAGGCTTGGCCGCTATGACGAGGCGAAAACGGTTCTTTCCAAAGCAAGTCAGCTCGATCCGGAGAATGAAATGGTTCGTGGCAACCTCGAAGCGCTTGTAATGACGGAGGACGCTCAGAGGACCGGGGAAATGAAGGCGCTGGAGGTGACTGCCGGCGATATGTCCGGCGGTGATGGAGCATCGACGACGGAGTTTACAGGGGGGCCCGTTTTTTCTCCGCCACTGGAGCGGACTCCCTCCGTTCCGAAGGAGCCGGACTCCGGAAGTCGTGACGCCCAATCAGCGTTGGCTCATTTCGACATGGGTTTCATGAAAGAGGAAGAAGGCGACCTCGAAGGCGCGTTGCAGCACTACCGCGAGGTCGTTCGCCAAGAACCGGGAAACGCAATTGCCTGCTACAATCTCGGCAACATATATTTGCATCTGGGCGCGCTGCAGTCCGCCATCGAAAGCTATTCAGCCGCCATCGAAGCGGATTCCGAATTTGCGAATAGTCACAACAACATGGGTGTCGCCTACTACAGGCTTGGCCGAGTCGCGGAGGCGACGGACGCGTGGAGGCGCGCTCTCGCAATCGACCCGACGCTTGAGAGCGCGCGCCAGAACCTCCAGAACTTCGTCATCAACCAATAGACCCGCCGAGAAGCGCTCATTCGATACGTTTCCTTGCGTCTGCATTCTCTGAACGTGTTTCCGACAGTTCCCGTTGTGGAGTTCTCCTCACGGCGCTTTCCCCGCAGGCGGATGCGGTCGTTGCATTCGCCGGACATATCTTCCGGATGCCTCGTAAGCGGTTAAACGTCGAAATAGAGGTAGAATTCGTACGGATGCGGGCGGAGCCTCAATGCGTCGACCTCATGCTTCCGCTTGTATTCTATCCACGTCTTTATCACATCCTCGGTAAAGACGTCGCCTTTGAAGAGGAATTCAGAGTCTGCTTCTAGCTGGTTCAATGCGACTTCAAGCGTGCCCGGCACCGATGCCACCTGCGCCAGTTCTTCCGGCGGGAGGTCATAGATATTCTTGTCGAGAGGGGAGCCGGGGTCTATTTTGTTTTGTATCCCGTCCAGTCCGGCCATCAGCATGGCGGAGAAGGCGAGATATGGGTTGCATGACGGGTCGGGCGGACGATATTCGACTCGTTTTGCTTTCGGACTCGGTGAATACATCGGTATCCGCACTGCCGCACTTCTGTTGCGGCTGGAGTACGCCAGGTTGACGGGGGCTTCGTAGCCCGGAACCAGCCGCTTGAACGAGTTTGTGGTCGGATTTGTCAAGGCGGTCAACGCAGGCGCATGTTTCAACAGGCCGCCGATGTAGTAGAGCGCGTTCTCGCTCAAGCCCGCATACTTGTCCCCCGCGAACAGCGGTTTCCCGTCTTTCCACAGGCTCTGGTGCGTATGCATTCCGCTTCCGTTATCGGCAAAGAGTGGCTTGGGCATGAAGGTCACGGTTTTGTTGTGCTTTCGGGCCACGTTCTTGACAATGTATTTGAACCGCATCAACTTGTCTGCCATGTTCAGCAGCGAGTCGTATTTAATGTCGATTTCGCCCTGTCCGGCGGTGGCCACTTCGTGATGTTGGGCTTCAATGTCAAGGCCGCAATTCATCATTGTGCGCACCATTTCGACCCGAATGTCTTCGAGCGAGTCGGTCGGGGGCACCGGGAAATAGCCTTCCTTGTACCGCGGCTTGTACCCGAGGTTCGGGTTCTCTTGGCGGCCCGAATTCCACACTCCCTCGGCCGAATCGATGAAATAATATCCGGAATGCTGGTTCTGGTCGAACCGGATATCATCGAAGATAAAGAACTCGGCTTCCGGCCCGAAAGAGGCGGTGTCTGCAATGCCGGTGGATTTGAGGTAGTTCTCCGCCTTCTGGGCTATGTATCGCGGACAGCGGCTGTATCGCTCACGCGTGATGGGGTCTGCGATATCACACTGGAGTACGAGGGTCGTGGCCCTGTAAAAGGGATCGATATACGCCGTCGCCGGATCAGGTATCACGAGCATGTCGCTTTCGTGTATTGCCTGCCACCCGCGAATACTCGAGCCGTCAAAGCCGACTCCCTCCTCGAACAGCGTTTCCTCCAGTTTTTCGGCCGGTATTCCGAAATGCTGCATTAATCCGGGGAAATCCATGAAGCGCAGGTCGACCATTTCCACGTTGTTTTCTCGAACCATCTTGAGCACGTCTTGGGGCTTCATTTTCATCCTTACTCCTTCTTTGTTAGCTCAGCAACGCCAAATGCTCGTGCAACAGGCTTGTCGCCTTCTTCTCAAGCTCTTCCACACATCCTTGGCCTCCGGGCGGGGGACGACCGATCAGATCGCTTCTTCGCCGCGTTCGCTCGTGCGAATTCGAATAACTTCTTCGACAGGGCTCACGAAAACCTTGCCGTCGCCCAGGCGTCCCGTCCGCGCTGAGGAAACAATGGTGTCAATTACGTTCTCCACTTCGCTGTCCGGCACCACCACCTCGAGCTTCACCTTTGGGAGAAATTCTATTTCGTATTCCGCTCCCCGATAGAGTTCCTTGTGTCCCTTTTGCCGGCCAAATCCTTTGACCTCGATTACGGTCAACCCTTTGATACCGACGTTTGAGAGAGCCTCTTTCACTTCCTCCAGCTTGAAAGGTTTGATGATCGCCTCGACCTTCTTCACATTCTCACCTCGTTTTCGGGTCCCAAGAACAATAGAGCAGACCCGGCTTTCGGACAAACATGTTTCCGGGTTCTTGAAAAGATGACGAAAACCGACCCGACTTGTCCGACTGTCACTGCATTCGCCATAAGTCCCCTTTCTTGGTCTCGAAGACCGACCGGTGTCTCCGGGCAGTCCGGGAGTGCAAGAAAAATACCATGGAGCATGAAAGGAATGAGATTGGTTTGTAAGACGCCTGTTGTCGGACCGAAATTGCTAGTAATTCTATATTAAATCCGTTGCGCGAGCAAGGCCCGTCCAATCCCCTTCCCCTTTTGGCGGGATGCCGCTATTTTCAGCAGGTGCACACATTGCAGGCATTTCAAACCATTTGATGAATGCTTCCGCCACGCTCGCTGCCGCGGCTGTAAAAAGCGAAATGCGCCAGTTCGTGGGACCGTTTTGGCGCGCCACGGAAGGGCGGGTCGCCGAAGCATCGGGGTGCCAATGAGATTTCGGGTTGCTTAGGAAAGGCCCGGAAGAGACAGCCAAGTAACACGGAGCGCGTTCCGGAAACCGAAGCTGACTCTGTCTATGTAAATCCGGGATAAGCCCCGTAAATGGGGCTGGTGTCCCAGTCGCCGGGCCGGGGTGTGGCAGGGTGTGGCAGGGTGTTGACATCTCAAACCTCGGAGTTTATACTACTTTATGAGTGCCATTGTGTTCGGAGGTGATGGTATGAATTCAAGAAAAGAACACAATAACCCGAAGAAGCTTTTCAGGGAACAGGATGATTTGGTCGTTTCCCCGCGCGATATTGCGGAGGTCGTCGAAAACAAGATTTCCTCAGTGCGGGAATCACATCTGACGAGCATCGTCCCGGATGAGACTAATTGGAATAATATCTACGTCGGGAAACAGCACGGAATTCACAGCATAAAGCCGGAGGCGGATTCTCGAGGAAATAGTGGCGGATGATGTTTTTCCGGGTTTGTCGGAAGGATAAGTTTTTCATGTGACCGTAATTCGTTTGTGCGGGCCCCCGAATATCTGCGCAAACGAGAGCAAGCGAAACTGTTCGCGGCCCATTATCGGTCAAAACGATAATGGGCCATTCGCTTATATAGAAACGAAAGACATTATCCGCCGTGACGTCACCCTCATATGCCCGTCGCTTCCGGTCCGGCGGCAACGGAGATGAATGGGGGTGAGTGTTTTTCGACGGTTGTAATTTGGTCGAAACAGGCGCGGGGGGTTGTAAAAGTGTTCCGGGAATCGAGGGTGTCCGTTTCGAGCGCAGTTCGTCAGTCTATGCCGCGAATCACGTTGGAACAGGAAAGCGATGAATAAGAACGAGCGCTGGATTGTTCTCCTCATGGGCAGCAGTCACACAATGGTGCATTTGTACGAGCAGATTTTTCCCGCGCTTCTGCTCACGATGGTGGTTCACTTTCAGATACAGATTTCCACTGCCGGATGGATGCAGACCTTTCTCGCGTTGGCATTCGGTCTGGGGGCGCTGCCGGCCGGGTACATCGCCGACCGAATCGGGTCGAAGCGAATTATCATGGTTTATCTTCTCGGGGCCGCCTGTTCGTGCATTTTTATCGCGTTTGCCCGCTCGGCAACCATGCTGGCGGTCGGACTTACCGCTTTAGGGGCGTCTATCAGTCTCTATCATCCGGCCGGCACCACGCTCATAACAACTCAGGTCAACCAGATCGGCAAGGCTCTCGGATACCATGGCATGGGCGGCGGGCTTGGGCTTGCCTTCGCGCCGTTGCTTGCCACGCTGCTGGCTGCGGTTTCGCCAACGTATGGGTGGCGACTGTCGTTTTTGGGGTTCGGCCTTCTCGGCCTCCTGGTAGCCATGGGTGTGGGTACCCTTGAGGTATCGGAAGTCAAGGTGTCCAACCCGCGTGGCAGATTCTTACCCGAGCGTCTCGCCAGCGGTTCCGTAACGAGGCTGGCCCTCTTCCTGCTGGTCGGAGTGCTTGTCGGGTTCTGTTATCGCGGGGTCACGACATATCTGCCAACGTATTTTTCGCAAAATCTGAACGGCGGTTTCCTCCAGGGACAGGATTTGTTGAAGGGCGGAACCTTCGCTACAATCACGCTTCTCGTGGGTGTTGTCGGCCAGTTCATAGGGGGACATCTTACCAGCCGTTTTAAATTGGAACACCTTTTCGCAGCGCTGATGCTGATGACGGTCCCGATGCTTGTTTTGATGAGTTTCCTGGTCGATTTTCCGCTTATTTTCATTGCCATGACATTTGCCCTTTTTCATTTCAGCAGCCAGCCGGTCGGCAACAATCTTATCGCCGAGTACACCGACCCGCGCGGACGCGGCCTCGGATACGGGCTTTACTTCTCGCTGGCATTCGGAGTGGGTTCATTCGCGTCCGGATTCTCGGGGATGATAGCCGAGCGTTTTGGCTTGAACATGGTCTTCTCGGCCCTGGCGGTGGTGATCTTTATAGGTTTTTTTGTCATGGTGTATCTGGCCAAAAGGGGGGGCGAAGACCGCATTCGCCTTGACGCCGAAACGGCCTGAATGTTATAATTTGATATACATCTAATCGTTGGTTTCGCCGGGAAAAGGGGAATTTCGTGGCGAATAGAAAAAACAGCAGGAACGTGAGAGAGGCCGCCCATCTGTTCAGCGTGCTTGCGGAGCCCGCTCGACTGAGAATCCTGGAACTTCTCCGAGACAACCCGATGTGCGGACGTGAACTCGCCGCGAATCTCAACCTTACTCCGGCGACGACATGTCACCATCTTGAGCGACTGAAACTGGCAAGGCTTCTTTCAGCGCGTCGCGCCGGAAAACATGTATATTACAGCATGAGCAGTTCGGAGTTCGCGCGAACGGTCAGAAAATCCCTTGACACAGTGCTTGACGGAAAGTGGGAAAAGCGCGGGACAGGGAGGACCGATTCAGGAGGTCAAGGGCGAGCGGAAAAGGCGAAAAATCTGAAGAACCGCCTTGCGAATCACGCTTCGGCAGTCCCCAAGAGAGCAAGGAAGAAAAAGTGACTTCGCCGCTGCGTAACGCTGATTTTTCAAGGGATATTTGTCGGTGGATTACCGCCGCCGAAAGGGCTAATCGAGTGGCGACCAACGAATCGATGACTGGTGACACTCTGACGCCACATTGGCCGGACGTCGCGGGACTGTTCGACGTCGAGCAAGCAGCGGCCGTCGATGACATTGTTTTTTTTCTTGCGATTGCCGGGCGGTTTGGCGGGCCCGTGCTCGAGTTGGGATGCGGGACCGGCAGGTTGGCGATCCCACTTGCCCGGAGCGGCATCTCCGTTGTGGCGGCCGACATTTGCGCAAATGTGCTGCGGCGGTTCCGCCAAAACCTTTCCAGAGAGCCGCTTGAAACTCGTGAGAGGATCACTCTGGTTCAAGCTGATATGTCGGCTTTGCCTTTCAGAAGAGCATTTGCCTGCGCGATTTGTTCATCGAACACGATTTTCCAGACTGGTTCGGAAGTAAACTTGAGACGCGCTTTGAACCAAATTGCATTGTACTTGGGTCTGGAGGGCAAACTCGTGCTGGACGTTGTTTCGGTTGACTCGGAATTGCGAGACGCCCTCTCACAATATCCGAGCCATGAAGTTCCTGATCTCCTGCTGTCAGACGTTACGGGAACACTTATGAGGGCTCACAGCCTCAGGCCGGTGACTGCAGAAAATGGGGAGGGCATGAACCGGTTCTCAATCGATTACACATATTATGACGAGTGGGGTCATCTGTGCAACCGGAGAAGCGAGACTTTCTTGCTTTTGACTGCGGAGGAATTATTGCGCCTGTTGAATTCATGCGGTTTAGAAGTTGTTGAGCAGTACGGATGGTACGATTTTCGAGGATACTCGGAGTCTGACCGGAAGCTGCTTATCGTTGCCGCGAAACAAAAGAGATGGAGCAAGTGGGACGACGGCACAAAATAATCTATTTCGATGTTGACTGCACGCTGGTGGATTATGAGGCGGACGCCGAACACGCTTTTGGCAAAGCGCTCGAGCATGCGTGCCGAAAATATCGGGAATTGGCGGGCGTACTCGATGCCGAGACGTTCAGGCGCGCGCGTCTGGCAACGTACATTCAGCATGGGGACACCGGCCTGCCTCTGAGAGATTGGTACAGAGAATGCATGCGTGCTGTTTTGGAGTCGGTGGATATTTTCGACAGTGACCTTGCGGGCGAGATGGGTCAGCTATACGGGCTTTTCAGGAATAAAACGCTGACCGTGTTTGAAGACGCTCTCGAGGTTGTTCCGAAGCTTGCTTCCGTCTATAAGCTGGGGCTCATTTCGAACGGGTCGAGCACACTCCGGTCATTGGAGATCGGCAAGTACTTCACTGTTTCCGTGTACGCGCGCGAGGTGGGATACGAGAAACCGGCGCCGGAAATCTTCTATGCCGCCGCGAAGGCGGCGGGCTGCAAGAACGGCGAAATGCTGTATGTCGGCGATGGGCAATACACCGACATCCTCGGCGCCAGGAACGCCGGCATTGAAATGGTATGGATTAACCGTCAGCGGCAAGAGCGGATTTCGGGAATTCCTTTGCCGGAACACGAGATTAGCGATTTGCGGGAGTTGCTCAAAATCGCGCCGGTATGAGGAGTGGCGATTCATGAAATTCACCAAAATGCACGGACTCGGAAACGACTTCGTCGTTGTGGACGGCTTTGCAGAAAGCATTGCCGACCCGCAGGCGCTCGCGGCCAAAATCTGTAATCGTCGCACGGGCGTCGGCGCCGACGGCCTGATTGTCATCATGCCGTCCGATAGGGCCGACTTCAGGATGCATTATATTAACTCGGACGGCAGCCTGGCGGAAACGTGCGGCAACGGGATTCGCTGCCTTTCCAAGTATGTCTACGAGCATGGGCTCACCCGGAGCACCGATTTCGTGGTGGAGACGCTCGCCGGCCTCAACCGGCAGGTGTTGACCGTTGAAGGCGGGCAGGTCAAGGAGGTCAGCGTCGATATGGGCAGGCCGAAGTTCCTGCGTTCGGAAATACCCATGCTCGGCAAAGAGGGCGAGGTCGTCAATGAACTGCTTCAGGTCGACGGAGCAACGTTCAGAATTACCGCCCTGTCAACGGGTAATCCGCACGCCGTCATTTTCGTCGATGACGTCTCCGGCATCCCGCTGTCCGAAATCGGTCCGAAGATGGAGCGGCACCCATCGTTTCCGAATGGGACCAATGTCGAATTTGTTCAGGTCATTGACCGAAACAATATCCGCATGAGAATCTGGGAACGCGGGTGCGGCGAGACTTTGGCGTCCGGCAGCGGGTCGTCGGCATCCGCGGTCGCGTCCATCAAGAACGGTTTTACCGGCCGGATCGTAAATGTGCATGTGCCGCTTGGGTATCTCCGGATTTCGTGGCCGGAGACAGGCGGCGTTACCATGAGCGGACCTGCCGAAGAAGCGTTTAGGGGCGAATGGCCCGATTGACGAGCCGTCTTTAAAGCACGCTTTGGGGACAGGTGTGGAAATGGCGGCAAAAACTCATGAATTCGGCGGTTCGTGGTATCGAGTCGCTTTTCGCGGAGCGCAGCGCCAGTGCGGCAGTAGAAGGAACGCTTAGCGGTACCCCGTTTCGGGAGTGGAAAGGAACGTGCGCGTGAAGGCGAGGAAAATTAACGTTGCGGTTCTGATGGGTGGACGAACGGCCGAACACGAGATATCGGTGGCGTCGGGGCAGATGGTTGTCAAAAATCTCGACCTTCACAAGTATAACGTCAAGCCGATAACGATAACCCGTGAAGGCGCGTGGGTAATACCGAAGGGTTACCTGACTGATGGGTGCGCGGTGGCAAAACTCTTGCCCAAATACGTGGATGAGAAGTCCCGTGGCGGAGACCTGGAGCCGGTTTCAACCGGCAAGGCCTTGAGCCGTACGATTTCCGAAAAGGTCGATGTTGTCTTCCTTGCGATGCATGGCCCATACGGGGAGGACGGCACGATACAGGGATTGCTGGAAGTGCTTGACCTGCCGTATACGGGTTCGGATGTTGAATCGAGCGCCATTTCGATGAACAAGATAAGATGCAAGCAGATTTACAGATATCATCGTATTCCCACTCCTCGGTTTGTGGTTGTTGAAGAGCGCGAATGGCAGACGGGAAAGAACTCATTGGTTGACCGGGTGGAGGAGAAGCTCGGATTTCCCTGCGTGACCAAGCCGCCCCGACTTGGCTCGAGCGTCGGGATGGAAATCGTTTCCGAGAAAAAGGCGCTCTGCCCGGCCGTTGACTTGGCGCTTCGCTATGGCCGGAGCGCGCTCATCGAGGAGTTTATCTCGGGAAAAGAGCTAACCAGTCCCGTGCTCGGAAACAAGCCGGGTGAAAAACCGACTGCGCTGCCGCTGGTTGAGATAGCGCCGAGGACTTCAAAATTTTTTGATTATAAGGCCAAGTATACTCCGGGTGGTTCGGATGAGATTTCTCCGGCGCGGCTCGATGTAAAGGTCACGAGGAAGGCCCAGCGTCTCGGCGTCAAGACGCATGAAGCACTCGGATGCGGCGGCCTGTCGAGAACCGACATGATCTTGAGCGGAGAGTCGCTGTACGTCCTCGAGACAAACACCATTCCGGGACTCACCGAGCTTTCTCTTTTCCCGAAGGCGGCCCGTGCCATGGGCATGAGTTTCACGGAATTGCTCAGTCACCTGATCGAAGTCGCCATCGAAACTCACCGTTCGAAAAGAATCTGCGTGGACCGCTGATGTGTGGAATTCAAAACCCGTCGTAGCAGTTTTCGGAAGCTCCCAGACGATAGAAACCGATATCGAATACGAGGAGGCGCGCCTGTTGGGAAGACTATTGGCGCGCGAGGGGTATGTTGTCTGCAACGGAGGCTATGGCGGGACAATGGAGGCCTGCTCGCGGGGAGTCTCCGACATGAAGGGAACATCAATCGGTCTGACCTTGGGCGTTTTTGGTGACAGGGAAGCGAACCCTTACATAGCGCGGGAAATCAAGAACGCCACGCTCTTCGAACGCCTGGCGAATTTCGTCACGCTTGCCGACGCTTTCATCGTGTTGAAAGGAAGAGTGGGCACGCTTGCCGAGTTGTTCGTAATCTGGAATCTTAAGCAGACGGGGGCGATGGGGCCGAGGCCGCTCGTCCTGCTGGGCGACTGTTGGCCGACCATACTGGAAAGCCTTTGCCGATGCACAGACATTCGCGATAAAGACCTCAGGCTTTTGCATGTCGTCTCGTCACCGGAGGAGGCCGTAAAGACGGTGAATCATTTTTTAAACTTCAAGTCATGAAACGCGTAATATCCGCGAGCAGACGGGTCGACATGGTCGCTGGATTTGCGGACCAGTTGCTCGATCTGCTGCGGGAAAAATGGCCGCCAAACGATACCCACACGCTCGTTCTCTGGACGAAGAACCCGGAGAATCTTTTTGCGCACCAAGCACTCAGGGACTGGTGCAGGCAATATCCGCTCTACGTGCATTTCACAATAACCGGCATGGGAGGCTCGGTGCTGGAACCGGCGGTCCCTCCAATGTCTGAAGCGCTGAAGCTGCTCGGACCATTGGTTGAATACGTCGGCAACCCACAGCGGGTCCGTATACGGTTTGACCCCATTGTGCATTTGAGGCTGCCCGGCGGAGAGGAAATCTGCAATCTTGGAAAGTTTGGAGAAATCGCAAAAGAGGCTCGAAGCCATGCCATCACATGCTTTTCCATCAGTTGGATGGCCGCATATAGGAAAGTCATCTCGAGGCTGAGTAAACACGGAATTTTCGAAATCCCCATCAGGCAGGCCCGTTGGCGCGAAGAACTTGATTGGCTGAGCGAAACAGCCGCCGGGCACTCAATAACTCTCCACGGATGTTGCGTGTCCGGGATGCCTGTCTCCCGGTGTATTGACGGCGAGCTTCTCACTCTCTTGCACCCAGAGGGGATTCCCTGTTCGACCAGGAAAGCGAAGGGGCAACGGGCAACCTGCGGGTGTACCGAAAGCGTTGACATAGGGTGGTACAACCCGTGTCCGCACGGATGTCTTTACTGTTATGCCAACCCGGCGCCGACATCGGAGTGTGTTCATGGGCATTGATTCGGACACCAGGAAAAGCCTGGTTGATATTTTGGGAAAAGAAAACCTCTTCGATTCGGTGGAGAAGCGAATCGCATATTCGTCCGACGCATCGAGGGTGTCTGCCTTGCTGCCCGACGTGATAGCTCGTCCTACTGCGGCCAGCCAGGTCGCTCGAATCTTGAAGCTCGCCAATGTGAAACGAATTCCAGTCTATTCACGGGGCGCGGGGTCCGGCCTTACGGGCGGAGCCGTTCCCGCCGAAGGTGGAATCGTTCTCGACTTCGAGATCATGAATAGAATTCTTGCAATTGACGCACGGAACATGACGGCTCTGGTCCAGCCCGGAGTCATCACGGGGGACCTTCAGCGCGAGTCGGAGAAAAGGGGGCTGTTCTATCCGCCCGACCCAGCTTCGAGTGACTTCTGCACCATCGGTGGAAACGTGGCCGAGAATGCCGGTGGGCTGCGGGGAACGAAATACGGCTCGACACGCGAGTACGTGATGGCCCTCGAAGTGGTTCTCGCAAATGGAGAAACGGTCCGCGTGGGTACCGGCGCGCCAAAGAGCGTGACCGGTTACGACCTCGTTCGGCTCTTCGTTGGTTCGGAAGGAACCTTGGGAGTTTTCACGGAGATTCTGCTCAGACTGCTTCCGTTACCGGAACGCATCGAAACCGTACTTGCTACGTTCCCAACAGCCGATGCGGCTGCCCGATGCGTGTGTTCCATTTTTGGAAGCGGCATCACTCCGCGCGCGGCGGAATTGATGGATGAGGGCGCCGTCGAATGCTTGAGCTCGTATAAGGACTCTGATGCGCTGCCGAAGCGGGGAGTTTTTTGTTTGTTCGAGGTAGACGGTCTCCGCTCTTCCACCCGTGAGGAGGCAGATAAAATATTGCGCATTTGTGAGGATAGCGGCGCGTTCATGGTGAGACGCGCGGCATCGGAAGAGGAGCGAGAACATTTCTGGTCGCTCAGACGAGCTATTTCGCCTGCCCTGTATAAGATAGGAAAGGTGAAACTGAACGAGGACATTTGCGTTCCCCGCTCCCGGCTTGCGGAGATATTGGACAGGATCAAGGAAATAGCCGGCCGGCATTCGCTCCGCATCGTCAACTTCGGACATGTGGGGGACGGGAGCTTGCACGTGAATGTGATGCTCGAACGGGATGATGAAGAGCTTCGGGAAAGGGCAGAGCACGCGGTGGCAGAGATTTTCGGAGCGGTTGTCTCCCTGGGGGGGACATTGTCGGCCGAACACGGTATCGGCCTCACGAAGGCGAAATTTCTCGGGCTCGAGGCGGGGAAAAGGGAACGGGCTCTCATGGGGGAGATAAAAAGGCTGTTCGACCCGAACGGGATTTTGAATCCGGGGAAATTTACGAGTGCATTTCGGGATGCTTCATGACAAGTCGACGAATGCCGCTGGGGAGGTGGAGAAATGTGCCCGGTGCGGTAAGTGCAGGGCCGTCTGTCCCGTATTTGCCGAGCTGAAAGACGAAGCCTATGTCGCCAGGGGAAGGGTCAGGCTCCTGGAAGCGCTTCATCGAGGGGAACTATCCGCCTCCGCCGAACTGCAGCGGATTATGTCGGCTTGCCTGATGTGCCAGCGATGTTCGGAAATCTGTCCGTCGGGTGTGGATTTCATCGAGGTCATACGGGCTGCCCGTGGCCGCCTGGCGACGGAAGCTGGATTGCCCTTCGGGGCGGCTTTCGTTTTTCGGCATATTATTACCCGGAGGCTGTTCTTTGATTTGGTCATGCGCGCGGTCTCGGTGGGGCAACGATTGATTCCCGGAAAGCGAAATGGTAATTTGCGGCACCTGCCGCTTTTCTTCAGGGGTGGGAAATGGCTTCCGCCCATGGCGAACGTGCCCGCGCTCCGGCGCTTTCGGGCGCCCACGAAAATTCCGGTGGCAGCCAAACGAGCCGGAATTTTTGTGGGATGTCTTACGAACTACGTTTACCCCCATATAGTCGAGCGAGCGTCTGAACTGCTGGCGAAGGCCAATGTGGAGACAATCGTGCCAACTTCCCAATTGTGTTGTGGCACTCCGCCGCTTGCTTTTGGGGATATCGAAGCCGCGAAAAATCTTGCCGAACAAAACATGAGATGTTTTGAGTCGGCAAAATGCGATGTCATTCTGACCGTTTGCGCCTCCTGCGGACGCACGCTGGAACACGAGTATCCTTTCTTGCTTGGTCGTGGGGCATCTCCGTTTGGTGTCCCCGTAATGGATATCTGCGAATTCCTTTGCGAACACGCGAATCTGCAGTTCGATAGGACCAGCGCCAGCGTGACGTACCACGATCCGTGCCATCTTCGATGGGGACAGGGAATTTATCGGCAACCGAGGGAGTTGCTGAAACGCGCCTGTCACTTCGAAGAAATTTCGGGAGAAATGTATTGCTGCGGCATGGCGGGCACGTTTCATGTCTTTTTCCCGGAAATCGCGCATATGATCGGCCGAAGAAAAGTGGAGTCCCTCGTTGGCCTCGACGCAACGGAGATTGCCACTGGCTGTCCCGGTTGTATCCTGCAACTAAACGACCTGCTGGCGGCCGGCGGACTCGATAAGAGAGCGGTTCATACCGTGGAGATTCTGGCTCGTGCCGCAACGAAAGAGAGCCGGAACGAGAATCTTTGCGCTTCTTCCGAGTTGACATGAAAAGTCTGCCTGCAGGAGGTTTTGCCCCGGGAAATCGGCGCCCCGAGACGAAGCGCCGCCTCATAACCGGTTGACGCATAAGGATTTTGCCGGTAAGTAGTCCGGACGGCGTCACTTTTCAGAGGAATCACGGGAAACACGCAAATTCTTGAAACATCAAAGAATCCGCGAGAGTGGGCAGTTGCGTTTACAATACCGTTTCTTAACGACAGTGAAAAAATATTTCTTGACAAATTCCGGACTATGTGATATAGTCTCTCCGAATGGCGGTTCCAAAGGGCTTTCGGTGTGGTTTTTGTAAGATGCGATGAGGGAGATTCGCAGAATGAGAAGTACGGATTCTGCGGATTTTTTTTTGGCTCCCTCGGTCCGCGGATGGGTCAGCAGTCAGGAGGTACAGGTTCATGGCACCGGTAGGAATGGTCAAATGGTTCGACAACAAAAAGGGTTTCGGATTCATCAAGCGCGAGGAGGGCGACGACGTTTTTGTGCACTACACCGCAATCAAGGGGGAGGGGTTCAAGACCCTGGAGCAGGATGACCAGGTGAGCTTTGACATCATTGAAGGGCCAAAGGGGCTGCAGGCGGCAAACGTGCTCAAAGTGGAATAACGCTTGCTTCCGGTATAATAGAGGGCAAAGAAAAGAAAGGGTGCTCGCTTAAGGCGGGTGCCCTTTTGTCTGTTTTCTGGCTGAGGTGAGGACTTTTTTGAAAAAGAGATTAAAAGGCTTTGCGACAGTATCCGAAAGCGTAAAAGGGCTGGAGGCCATGCGGCAAGCGGAATGCAGCGCGGCGCGAAGTTGTCGGACACCGTAATTTATCTGAATAAAATGTGATTGGGGTCGTTGGAAGCACGGCGAGTGGAGCGGCTTGATACTTCTGCCACCGTTCGCTACATGCGTGGGGGGAAAGAAATCTAAAGGTTCATCGAGATAAGGAGGGGATTCCCATGGTTGAACCGGCGAGAATCAACCCGCGGGAGGCTTCCCGGAAAATTGAATCGGGAGACGCGTTGCTCGTGTGTGGTTATGAGGATGAGGGGAAATTCAGGGACATGCGTCTCGAGGGAGCGATTTCGCTTCAAGAATTCGAGTCGCGTCTGCCCAATTTACCGAAGGACCAAGAGATTATTTTCTATTGCGCTTGACCCCATGAGAAAACTGCTGCCGGTCGGGCGGCAAAGTATATCGGGCAGGGATACAGGAATGCGAAGGCCCTGGGCGGAGGTGTGGAGGCCTGGAAGAAGGCTGGCTATCAGCTTGTTTGAGTTCCAGTGGCCGAGCCTTCGGAGTGATCAGGATGGGGGAGGGAAAAAGCTTCTTCACCCACTTTTTTCCTTAGCTCGAAACACGGCCAGGGAGTGAGACTCCAGTTCAAAGGATGTTCCTCCCGGGATCGGGTCATGCTTTCTGGTTCCCGTTGCCTCGCGGGTATCGACGACTAATTCCCACATCAGGCCTGGAGTGTCGTCGGGCATTGAGAAGGAGAGTGGCGAGTCTGCGGCCGACATGAGGATCAGGAATGTGTCATCGACAATTCTGTTCCCCCGGATGTCGTTTTCCTCCATCTCATCGCCCGCCAGACGGAGCCCGATGCAGTTGCAATGTTGTTTGGTCCACTCATCGTCCGACATCTCTTTACCGTCCGCCTTGAACCATGTGAGGTCTTTGACACCGGAACCGCGGATTTCCCTTCCCTGGAAAAAGTGGCGTCGACGAAGCACCGGGTGTTCCTTGCGCAGCTGTATTAGAAATCGGGTGAATTGAAGCAGTTTCTGTCTCGGTTCGTCCAAGTTCCAATCGACCCACGAAATCTCGTTATCTTGGCAATATGCGTTGTTATTGCCGTTCTGTGAGCGCCCGATTTCATCGGCGCCGAGGAGCATGGGCACTCCCTGCGACAGGAGAAGCGTTGCGAGGAAATTCCGTCTCTGTCGTTCCCTTAGCTGTCGAATCTCCGGCTCGTCTGTGGGCCCCTCCGCTCCACAATTCCAGCTCAGGTTTTCGTCAGCGCCATCCTTGTTTTCTTCGGCGTTTTCCTCATTGTGTTTCTCGTTGTAGCTCACAAGGTCATTCAGGGTGAAGCCATCGTGCGCTGTCACGAAGTTGATGCTCGCATACGGCTTCCGGCCGCCATGTTCGTACAGGTCGCTGCTCCCTGCCAGGCGGTAGGCGAGGTCTCCGACGATTTGTTCGTTGCCGCGCCAGAACCGCCTGATGGTGTCGCGGTATTTCCCGTTCCATTCAGCCCACAGCACGGGGAATTTGCCTACCTGGTAGCCGCCTGGTCCGAGGTCCCACGGTTCAGCGACCAATTTCACCTGGGAAAGCACCGGGTCTTGGTGAATGATATCAAAGAACGAGCCGAGACGATCGACGTCTATCAACTCGCGCGCAAGTGTAGAAGCGAGGTCGAACCGGAACCCGTCGACATGCATCTCCCGCACCCAGTAGCGGAGGCTGTCCATGATGAGTTGGAGCACCTGGGGCTGGACCATGTTCAGCGTATTGCCCGTTCCCGTATAATCCACATAGTACCGAGGACTATCAGGTTGCAAACGATAGTAGCTCGCGTTGTCGATTCCACGGAAGGATAATGTGGGTCCCAGGTGATTCCCCTCCGCGGTGTGATTGTACACGACGTCCAGAATCACCTCGATCCCGATTCCGTGGAATGTTTTCACCATGTTCTTGAATTCCGCGATTTGTTCTCCCATGTCGCCGGAACTCGAATATTCGCCGTGCGGCGCAAAGAAACCGATAGAGTTGTATCCCCAATAATTTGTCAGGCCGAGGTCATCCAGTCGCTTATCGGTGATGAACTGGTGTATCGGCATCAGTTCTACCGCGGTAATTCCCAGCGACGTCAAATATTCGATGACCGGTTGGGTGGCCAGCCCCGCAAATGTCCCCCTCAGTTCCTGAGGCACATCCGGATGTTGTGCCGTAAATCCCTTTACATGCAGCTCGTATATGATGGTTTCATGCAATGGAGTGCAAGGAGCTGAGTCACTTCCCCAATCGAATCTCTCATTGACAACAACACATTTTGCCATCTCGGCCGCGTTGTCCCGCTCGTCTATCGATAAATCGGCGTCCGAATGTCCTATGGAATAGCCGAACGATGTTTCGGTTATCTTCGGACCTTTGGTAATCGCTTTCGTGTATGGGTCGAGAAGAAGCTTGCTCGGGTTGAAACGATGCCCTTCGCCCGGTTCGTACGGACCGTATACGCGGTACCCGTACAGCTGACCGGCTCGAATTTCCGGCACATACCCGTGCCAGACCTGGGCTGTGTGTTCGACAAGCTGTGTTCTGGTTTCTTTTCCGTTCTCAGCGTCATACAAGCACAGCTCGACCTTCTCCGCGTTCTCTGAAAACAGCGCGAAATTTACCCCGCCGTCATCCGGCGTTGCGCCCTGGGGATATGGTTTTCCCGGCCATGCCTTCATTATCGGTTCCTCCTGGAAGGTCGTTTAAATGAGGAGAACAGACCTGGTTTGACGCTCACCACACGCTCCATGAGCGTACTATGCCATGCGCCCGAGAATTCGGCAAGAGGAGTGCGAGGCGCAAAAGGGTTACTACCGGGAACGCGCAAACCGCTTATAAATAAAATTGAAGAAAAGCACTTCCGGTATGAGGACAAAAAGGGCGGCGAACCACCAGAAGAACAAGGCAACAGATGGAGGGGGAGTCCGTTTCCGTATTTCTCTCGCCGGCGTCATCTCAATGGCGGAGGTCGGGCATCGCGATTCGCAGAGGCCGCACCCGATGCATTTATCGGTGCAGAAAACAGGTTGTGAGGCGACTTCGACAGCTTCGGCGGGGCAGGCTTTCGCGCACTCTCCGCATTCAATACAGAACTCGGGAAAAAGCTTAGGGAGGTAGGGGCCGGCCTGGATGGCGCCATTGACGCCATATTGGAAACGGAGTCGGCTGGCCACACAGCAACAGCGGCAGCAACAGCAGATATCATAATGGAAGGGGCTGATGCACCATTCCAGTTGTAGCATCATGCCGAGGGCATAACTCTCTTTGCAAATATTCTTAGCTTTCTCCTTCGAGACGCGCCTGCCCTGAACTTTCTCGTCCTCGAGCAGCACCCTGCCCGCCGTGTTCAGCTTCAGACAGTTTGATCGGGGCAAATCGCACTTATTTTCGAGCGCTCGACATGGACACTCGGCCGCCACGATATCATGGGCTTGATCGATAATATCGCATATTTCCCGGAGAGGCAGGGCCATTCCTCCGTGTGCCAGACGGCCGTAGTTGTTGAGAATCGGGCGGGCGAGAAACTTTCCGACAATCGGCGCCCGGCAAGACAACATCCCGCCGAAGAGGTAGAACCTGAGCAGGTCCGGATAGTTGCGAAACATCCAGCGAAGGATACGCTTGCGGTAAGGTGATGGATGGTCTTGAAGTTCCAGTATGCTCATTTTTGGCTCAAACATTAGCATATCACATGAGGGACCGTTTCGTTAAGATGACCGCGGATGGCGAGTGCTTTTAACCGAACGCAATGAGGTTAGCGCAATCAGGCTACCCTTTCGAGCTTCCCTTTCTGAGGTGTGAATCGTCAGGATTTGGTGGTTTTCCCAGAACCACGCCGCTTCCTTGTATTTGTGGTAGTAAGTCGACTTTTCTCGCGCTATTGGTATTTCGCGTGACCGTGGGGTTGCCTTTTGCAACGATTTTCAATTCTTGCCATTGCTAAAGTGCAATTAACCAAGCGGTCCTCTCTTTTTCGTTCGTGGGCCTCGTGAGTTCTAGCACGTTTCAGACGTGGGACTTACGGCATGATGGGACAAGAAGCTTTTCTCTTGGCATGCTCGATGCCTTTCGTGATATGGGGGAAACCGAAAATGAAAGAGCCGCCTTCTTATTAGGGCCTGAAGAATCCCTCTTATGCCGATATGGTCCTCATTATCCTTGTGGACTGAATGGTGGTAGAAAACCACCGATAACCATAGAGAACGGGCAAAGGCATAATTTAAGAAAGAAGGGGTTTTATGATGAGCGCCCGCCGTTATATCGAATCATGCAGAACGGATTTTTGGAAGCGAGTCTTTGAGGCGGAAACGAACTATTTGCGAAAAGAATTGAGCGGGTGCAGGGAAATTTTGAGTGTCGGCTGCGGGCCCGCATTCATAGAAGGGATTCTTTGCGAACGCGGCTTTCAAGTCACCGGTCTGGACATTTCCGAAGAAGCTCTGAATGAGGCTCCTGACGGTGTGCGGACCATTGTTGGCTCGGCGGAGCAGCCGAATATTCCCGAGGCGAGTTTCGATGCAATAATTTATGTCGCCTCGCTTCAGTTCATAGAGGACTATGAAAGAGCGCTTCGGGAGAGCGCGCGGATTCTCAGGGCGGGGGGGACCCTCTTGACTATGCTTTTGAACCCCGAATCAGTCTTCTTTGGAGAGAAAAGGAAAGACCCCTCTTCCTATATGAATAAAATCAAGCATATGGAACTTCGAGATATCGAAAAGACAATTTCTCAAATCTTTGTGCTAGAGAAAACCGAGTATTTCTTAGGCATACGAGGGGAAGAAATCTTTGAATCAGCAGAGCCCGCCTATGCCAGCTTATATTGCATAAAGGCAAAAAAGAATTGATGCCGAGGGAGGAATATCTCGGAAGTCCCGCAGTTTGTTGATGCGAAATTGTCAGTGGCAGGTGCAGGAGGCCAAGTTGTGAGAGCTTATATGAGACCTGAGAATCGCACCAGAAAACACCCCTCGAATCTTCTTCAACCTGGGCTCCTCGAGACAATTTGCGACACGATGGCGGATGGACTGTTCACGGTCGACCTGGATGGTACGATAACGTTTTGGAATAAAGGGGCGGAGAGAATTACGGGCTTCACGGCCGAAGATGTGCTTGGCAAGAACTGCGACATTCTTGAAGGTGACAATTGCCTTGGAACCGGTTGCGTGGATGGCATTCGCAGTTGCGGATTATTTGAAAAGGGTGAAGTGAGAAACAACGAATGCACGATACGGACGAAAGACGGACGCCTCGTAACACTCCTGAAAAATGCGCGAGTAATGAGAGACAAGGATGGCAAGATCATCGGGGGCGTCGAAAACCTTACGGATGTCACCAGTCTCAAGCGCGCCGAGGAAGAAGTGCGGTTATTGCGAAGAGAGCTCAAAGAACGATATGAATTTGCGGGCATCGTTGGCAAGCATGGTAGCATGCAAGAGGTATACGACCTCATTGAGGATGTTGCCCGCAGCAGCGCCTCGGTCCTTGTTCTGGGGGAGACCGGCACAGGGAAGGAACTTGTGGCCCAGGCGATACACTTCAAGAGTGATCGGTCCGACGGCCCGTTTGTAAAGGTGAATTGCTCATCGCTGTCGGAGAGCCTCTTGGAGAGCGAATTGTTCGGGCACGTTCGCGGCGCGTTTACCGGCGCGATCCGCGACAAAATAGGACGGTTCGAGTTGGCGCATGGCGGGACGTTATTCCTCGATGAAGTCGGAGACATTTCTCTCGGCATACAAGTGAAATTGCTGAGAACATTCCAAGAAAAAGTGATCGAGCGCGTCGGAGATATCAATCCCATAAAAGTGAATGTCCGAATCATTGCGGCAACTCATCACGACCTGAAAAAGTTAATAAGCGAAGGGCGATTCAGGGAAGACCTTTATTACAGACTCAACGTGGTCTCAATCTCCTTGCCGCCGTTACGCGACCGAAGAGACGACGTCACGCTTCTCATCGAGCACTTCATGAAGAAATTTCGTCAACGGACGGGCAAGCCGCTGAGAGAAATCGACCCCGGAGCATTGAGGCTCTTGCTGTCATATTCATGGCCGGGGAACGTGCGAGAACTCGAGAACGCCATCGAACACGCATTCGTGTTGAGCAAGCACGATGTGCTAACGACGGACCTTCTCCCCGCTCAAATACTCTCCGCGGTTCTGCCGGGCCGCGACTATGGCAAACCATTGCCGCAAGGCTATGTTACCAAGAAAGAACTCAAGAAAGCACTTGCCAGGGCCGGATGGAACAGAGCCAAGGCAGCGCGAATGTTGGGTGTCACTCGTACGACGGTTTGGCGGAACATCAAGAAGTACGGTCTGGAAGAAGAAGCGCCTGAAAAAGCGTAACATGTAACGATTGTGTTGCGCAACTAAAGCGTTACCTCTTAACCATCATGATTCCAAGTCTCATAAAGAGTCGGTTGATTGGAGATATGCAAGTCTAACTTTCGGTTAGTGTTATGACGTTACCTCCTCTCCGTTTATTCCAAGTTCCGCTTGGTATTGTTTTTGCGGTGTACAGGCAGGCGGATGGAATGAAACTTGGAAAAATGGAAGCCCTTGACAGAATGTTGGAGTGAGTCGCGAAACCTTCCGCATTTTAGGTAAGAGAGGAGGCACTCCGATGAGAAAGCTTCTTATTCTCCTGATCTCTGTTGGCTTGCTCATTATTTTTTCTGCCTGTGGAGCTACCGTGCGGGAAAGCAAGAAAACCGAGATATCAGGCATAAGCGGGACGACTCAATCGAAGGTCGGCCCCATGGCAGGTTATCACACGTATCAACATGATGAATGGATCGAAGACACACCGTTTGGATACTGAAAGGTCTTGGAAGGCCTCTCCCTTTGCCGAAAAGCATAAGGAGGGTTTTCGGCATAGTCGAGACTAAGGTTCGCTTCGGGAAGAGTGCCTCTGTCAGGCTGTTGTAGTTTTGGCCGAAAAGCCGAAGCATGCGGGCTGCATCCGGTGGTGGTCTGCCTGTTATTTTTTCGGAGTTCGTATGGCGGTTGGTCGCACCCGGAGAATTTCAACGAAATCCCGAGACAGATGCACAATTCCCTTCGCAGCGGTCGCCATTGAAGTTGGGAAGAAGAGCGAGTGAAACAAGATTCTATCATTTTCACTGAACGGTACAAAGAGCCTTCTGCCTTACCTTGGGTGTAGAGAGGAAAATTTGGAGGTTAAGGGGTTGAAAGCGATTCCCGAAGTCTCACATCCTGAATTTCAAAAAGTCATTGTTGAGGAAAAAAAGCCAGTGATAGCCGCGTTTTTCGCTCGCTCATGCATACCGTGTGCGCGAATCAATTCGTTGCTCCGGGAAATCAGCGATGAATTCCCGAATAAGCTCGCAGTCGTTCGGTTGGATATCGAAAAATATCCTGCGGCGGCTTCGACGTATAAAATAACGGGGGCGCCGACCGTGCTGTGCTTCGTCAATGGACATATATGGTTTCGACTCGTCGGTCCAGTCGCAAAAAAGGACCTCCTGCGTATGGTTTATGAGGGGTGTCCCTCGCAGAAAAGCAAAACGAGAATGGTAATAAATGCTCCAAAAGATTATAAAATCTTTGAGGAAATTGGCAGGAGCCACATGAGCCGGATATATCGAGCAATCCACCAGCCCACAGCGAATGTTGTTGCTTTGAAGGTTTTTTTGCCGGATGTTCTCTCCGGGAAACGTGGTTGGGCGCAATTTTATTCTGAAGCCCGGTTTCATTGTCCTCTCAAACATGACAATATCCTGCGGTGTCAGGACTTTTTCGTAGAAAATGGCTTGGGATATTTAGCGATGGAATATATTGACGGATTCAATCTTCGGCATTGTATTGAGGAGGGGCTTTCCTCTTTCTCCGACGAACGCATGCGGCTTAGTCACATGGTGGACACGGCTCTCCGGATCAGTGAAGGCCTGATTTACCTCCATGCGCAAAAAATATTTCACGGCCACATAAACCCAGAGAATATTCTTGTTTCTCGAGAGGTTTGCGGCTCTGCTCAAACCCACATGCGAGTCAAGCTTTCCGATTTCACCATGGCGGGTCCCATAAAAAAAATTTTTCGTCCTTCATGTTATGTTAAGGGCGGGACACCGAGGTACATGGCGCCCGAGCAAATCTCAAGGAGAAGAACGAGTTTGCGGTCAGACATTTTCTCTCTTGGCGTCATTTTTTATGAACTTTTTACCGGTCACTATCCTTGGAACACAGGCGGCGGTCGGAGAGATTTTCTGTCCAAACTGCTTTCACCCGAGCACCGTCCGTCGTCTCCATCAGAATTAATGGAATATATCCCGCCACGGCTCGACAAGCTAATAATGGCAATGATCGAGAAGAAAGAAAAGAATCGCCCGTCGAGCATGGCCGAAGTGTGGTCCAGTCTGAGCACATCAGGAGCCATGAGGATATGACAGAAAGAGCCCGTCACCGAGCCGACAGACCTGTCAACGAGTCCGACTTGGCTATGAAAGACAGGCGCAAATGCATCTTGGTAGCAGACGACGATATCGATTTTCGCTGGGTACTTTCGGAAGCGATGAAACCTTTGGCAGAAAAAGTAACGACTGTGACGAACGGCTGCGAAGCCGTAGAGAAAATGAGAAGCGAGTGCTACGATGTTGTCCTGATGGATATGCATATGCCCTGTAAAAGCGGCCTGGATGCTCTTCGGGAAATGCGCCGAGCGGATAAGAAAATGAAAATCTACATCTTAACGTTGGCTCCAACAACTGAGATGATTCGAGAGGTGTACCTCGAACGTGCGAATGGTTTTTTTGTCAAACCGGTCTTTTTTGAAGATATGGAATCGCTTACGGAAGACCTGATCAGCAGAATTTGGGGTGTGACACCGAGCATCGATAAGGGATTTGCGTATTGTGCCCCTCGTGAAAGCTCGATGCACGGCCTTCGGTAGCATGTTCATGCTCGTGCACGGCACGAACATATTTCAACTGTTCCCCCATGGTCCGACGGCCCAAAGATGTGGCGGAGCGCATCACGCTCCGGCGCGGATGAAAGCTCTTCCGTTTTGCAATCCATTTCACCGGAAAACAAATGGGGAAAATTGGAGGTTGATAACTGGCGTCTAATACCGATGCTCTCTTGCTGGCCGATGCCATGCACCAGCGCGAACAGGCGTAGAGCGGACCAGAAGGTAGAGACACTTGAGAATCAAGCGGTGGGGTCGTGGAAGACAGTTCGCCAGAGTGAGCGACCACCCCGCGCAGGAGGCATAGAGAGATGAGATGCGTAAATCATCCTGATAGGGAAGCGACATTTCGTTGCGCCAAGGACGATGTGTATTTGTGCGAGGAATGTCTGAAGTGCCGGAATCCCGATATTTACTGCAAATTCAGAACAAGCTGTATAATCTGGGAAATGCAGAAGTACGGGGAAGAAGAACCCGCCATAACCCAAGGAGCCGGAAGAAAGTTCAAGGTAAAATTTTTGCCGTCCGGAGAGGAAGTCACCGTCGAAGAGGGCCAGACGATTTTTCAGGCGGTCGATAAGGCGCGCATCTTTTTGAACAACTCGTGTGGCGGTCGAGGAATATGCGGCAAATGCAAGGTCCGCATCGAGGAAGGAAAGTATGAATCAGCATCCAGCGCCTATCTGCCGGAGGAAGCGATCAAGAAGGGTTATGTCCTTGCCTGCACTACGTCCGTAACAGACAGTCTCACGGTTTCCATACCGCCCGAGTCCCGGCGACGAAAGATGAAAATCTTGGATGAGGCGGCGACCGTGAGCGCTCTCCTACGTGACCCAGCGGCCAGAATAAGCCCCCTCACCGAGAGAATTTCAATATCTCTTCCGCCCCCTTCAATTGAGGATTCCTCCAGCGACCTGGACAGGCTTGTTCGGGAGTTGCGGCGGCAAAGCACGATTTCACAATCTTTCAACATAGATTTGCCGGTAATCCGGAGCCTTGGAGCGACACTGAGAAAGAATAAGTGGCATGCGACGATAACTTTGAGAAAGGAAAACGGTCTGTGCGAGGTCATTGATGTCAAGAGTAACACATTTTCAGAACATGGTTATGGGGTGGCGATTGATGTCGGCACAACATCGGTTGTAGCATATCTTGTGAACTTGTTCGATGGATTGGTTGTGGCAACCTCCTCGAGCCACAATGCCCAGGCGGCTTGCGGGGAAGACGTCATTTCAAGGATTGTCTGCACTCAGGATGTAAGCGGTTGTCAGGAGAAGCTCCATCGGCTTATCATATCGACAATCGAGGGTTTGCTCCGGGAACTCGTCTCTTCGAAAGGCATCGCTCCGTCCGAAGTAGACTGCATGTGCATAGCAGGGAACACGACGATGATTCACCTGCTTTTGCAGATTGATCCGCAATACATCCGTCGCGAGCCATATTTGCCAACGGCCACCACATTTCCGATCTTGCGGTCGAGGGAACTGGGATTGGATTATTGCCCCAACGCGGCTGTTTACATTGTTCCCGGCAACACCGCCTATGTTGGGGGCGATATAGTTGCGGGCATCCTCGCATCGGCAATCCATCGGGATTCTGAAACAACCCTGTTCATCGATATCGGCACGAACGGCGAAATCGTTCTCGGCAACTCAGACTGGCTCATGACAGGCTCATGCTCGGCCGGACCCGCATTCGAGGGTGGCGGAATCCGCTGGGGGATGCGCGCCGAAGAGGGAGCGATAGAGCACGTCGAGATAGACCTGGCGAGTTTTCGGCCGAGTTTCGAAGTGAACGGTGGGGGACCTGCCCGTGGAATCTGTGGTTCCGGAATGATCGATTTGCTTGCCGCCATGGTCGTATCGGGTATTATAGACAGGCGGGGCAGGTTCAAACAGACGAATGAAAGCGAATATGTGCGCCGGAACGAAAACGGCTTCGAATACGTGCTCGTGAAGGCTGAGGAATCTTCGTTCAACGAGGATATCGTGTTTACCCAGGCGGATGTTGACACGCTTATGCGAAGCAAGGCCGCCATTTATGCCGGTTTTGTAACAATGCTTTCACAGGTCGGATTACGCTTTGAACAGATTGACCGTGTCCTGATCGCAGGAGGATTCGGACGCTACATCAACATTGCTCGGGCAATCGAGATTGGCATGTTACCCGACATTGAGCGGTCGAAGTTTCACTATCTCGGCAACAGCGCAATCAAGGGCGCATATCAAGCGCTCCTATATAAAGAAAGCAGGGACGAATGCGATCGCATTGCGAAAGCGATGACATACTTGGATTTCAGCACGTCTCCGGAATTCATGAATCAGTATTCTGCCGCTTTGTTTTTGCCACATACGAATTTGGATTTGTTTCCTTCGGTGAACCAACCGGTAAACGCGTTAAGAAGCGGTGAGGCACGATAAATATAACGGCCCGTATTTTACGAAGGAGGAAAAACGATGGGTGATACCAAGCATTTTGTTGTGATAGGCGCAAGCGCAGCAGGATTGAAAGCGGCGTCGAAAGCGCGCCGGCGTGACCCGAACATCAAAATAACCGTTATCGAAAAAGGCACATTCATTTCGTTCGCAGCCTGCGGCCTTCCTTATTATGTCGGCGGGGCGATTCAGAAACAGGAAGCGCTTTACTCGAATCTGATCGGAGTGCCTCGAACACCGCAGTTTTTCAAAAAAATGAAGGAACTGGAAGTCCTGACTCATCACGAGGTCGTATCCATCGACCGAAAAGAGAAGACGCTTTCGGTCAGAAACCTTGATAACGGCAAGGAATCCTCCATGGAATACGATACGTTGCTTCTAGCCACGGGTTCGACCGCGGTCGTGCCACCGATTCCCGGCATTGAACTCAAGAACATTCACACGCTGACATCGATTGAAGATGCCGAGGCTCTTCGGATGCTGGTTGGCAAGGGGAAAAAAGGCGTGGTGGTGGGCGGCGGTTTCATAGGTCTCGAGGCGGCCGAGGCGCTTGCCGAGCGCGGTGTGGAAACCACGGTTGTTGAAAAGATGGACCAGGTTATGCTTGGCATCGATTACGAAATGTCCGTCATGGTGAAACGGCACCTCGAGTCGAAGGGAGTGGCGGTGAGAACATCCGACGGCGTCACCGAGTTTCGAGGGGACGCCGCCGGCAATGTGAAGCAGGTAGTAACCGACAATGCGGTGTTGGATGCCGATCTCGTGGTATTGGGGATCGGTGTTAGACCAAATGTGAAGCTTGCCCGTGAGGCCGGACTGAAGTTGGGCCAGACAGGCGCCATCCAAGTCAATGAGCATATGCAGACTGACGACCCCGACATCTATGCAGCGGGCGATTGTGTCGAGACTCTCAATCTTGTGACAGGGAAGCCCGTATTCGTGCCGCTTGGTTCGACCGCAAACAAGCAGGGCCGTATCGTTGGTGTCAATGTTACCGGCGGCAGGGAATCGTTCCCGGGAATTTTGGGGACGATGATTTTCAAGACGTTCGATATCAACGTCGGACGGACCGGCTTTACCGAAAGGCAGGCGCGCGAAATGGGGCTTGATGTCGAAACCGTTATTGTGCCGGGGCCGGACCGCGCCCATTACTATCCCACCGCCAAGCTGATTGCGGTAAAACTTATCGCCGAGAAGCGAAATGGCAGATTGCTCGGCGCGCAAGTTGTCGGAATGGGGGATGCCGATAAAAGGACCGATGTTTTTGCGGCACTGATCAGCAGCGGGGCGACCGCGGAAGCCGTGGGGAACCTCGACCTCTGCTATGCGCCGCCCTACTCATCGCCGATCGGACCGGCGCTCACCGCAATCAATGTGATGCGCAATAAGCTTTCCGGTGAAGCCCGGGGCATTCCACCGTTGGCAGTAAAGGAAAAGCTCCGCGCGGGCGAGGACTTTGTGTTTCTCGATGTCCGGACTCAAAACGAGTATGACGAGGTGCACATTGACGGCGCAAAACACATTCCGCTCGGAGAGCTCAAGCAACGGCTGGGAGATCTGCCGAAGGAAAGAGAAATCATTGCATTTTGCAAGATAAGCCTTCGCGGCTATGAGGCCTGCAAAATCCTCGATGCCGCCGGGTTCAGCGACACCAAATTTATGGATGGCGGCGTGGTCACCTGGCCTTTTGAACTTAGCACTGGACCGGAAAATTAATTTTATTAAGTGGCTAAAGTCAAGTGAAAGAAGATGGAAAAATTATTTGATTGGCCGGGTTAAAGGACAAAAAAATCCTCGGGAGGGGTTGGTCTGAACGCACACAATTTCTGCGTTCCTGTCTGTCGGCCATGATTTTCGGGTATCGCCGCGCGCGTATGCGCTATTCTTCTTTGCCCAGCGTGTCGGTTTCGGGTCTGCCTGTCTGCTTGATCATGTAGTCGTCGGCCGCGGCCTGCAAGGCTTCCGCAGCGAGGAAGGCGCAATGTCGATGGTCGGGCGGAAAACCGCCCAGGTCGGTTAAAATGGTTTCGCCGGTGATTTCAAAGAGGTCATCGGGCGTTTTTCCGATTGCCATCTCAGCGGCGTACGAACCGCAAACCACTGTGGCGCCGCACCCGTCGGTTTGAAAAGACGCTTTCACAACGCGCCCGCTACCGAATTTCAGGAAAATTTCCATGTTGTCCCCGCAGGTTCCTTGTATCTTAGCCCATCCGTCGGCGTCATGTATCACACCCATGTAAAGCGGATTTCGCCAGCGCCGGTAGACTTTTTCCCCGAAATCTCTCTTTATCTCTTCGAAAACACGTTCCTGCAATTCCTGCATGAAAGCATCGAATTCATTGCTCATACTGTGCTTACCTCGGATGTCGTTCGACCCTGTTGCCTCGGCTATGGTACGGTTCCTATGTGAATACTTCGGGCCGGAATCCCTCAGGCAGGTGTGCCGTTCCCTTTACGCACGGAATGCCGACCTCCCGCGATAAACGCTGCAAAATCGTATCAGGATGATTGCAGAAACCTCCGCCAGCAACCCATTTTCCATTTTCCCGATGCGCAAACGTACAAGTGCAGAAATGGATCGCTTCGGCGCCTTTGCTCTTTAATATCTTTCCCATGTCGACGACGTTGTCCCCCGGACATCGGCACGTGAAAATGCCGGTGAGTTCGGCGGTTTCATATGATGCAAAGCCCTCCGCGGTATTTTTCAGGCTCTTCAAGCAACTTGTCAACGGACAGCGTTCCATGTTTTTTTCACATCGGATGATTCCAATATTTGCCATTTTGCTTCTCCTCCCCGAAAGCGCCTTTCTCCGTTCCGACGCCCGGACTGCGCCGAACCAAGGTTATCGTGTGAGGTGATTGGACATACCGCAACCGCCGGCCAGCCCAAATAAAATTTGTGTTCCATAATGGCATTCTGCGTGCCAAAAAAAATATACGGAAAAAGATTTTTGGAAGTCGCTGGCACGCTTGTGGTTGCAAAGCCTCTTGAGGAGGCGGTTGACTGGTGTGCAGGTGCGATAATGCTATCCCGAAAAGCGTTTCGTGGTGCACAAACGCTACCGGTCTTCTCGGGGCGGCGCAAAACCCCGATGTTGCTAAGATCGGGGACTTCAAGATATGATTGCTGGGTCATCTAAGATTACAACATCATAATAGACGAACGGGAGAAGTATTATGAAGATCGACCATGTCGAAACGCTGCATCTCTATTTTGAATATTCGAGGGGCAAAAGCTTCTCCACTCCGGCCGGTCCGGTCAAGGGACGGATGACAACTCTTGTCCGGGTCTACGCCGATAATGGGTTGACGGGAGTGGGTTCCGCATACGCGCATCCGGCCATGGTGGAAGCGGCAATCCAGCATCTCGCCCCTTTGTTGGAAGGACGAGCAATAACCGACTCCGAATACGATCCACTCAGCCAGTTCATGAGGGGGGAGGACCAAATCGATCGACTCTGGAGGGGGATGTACGTGTGGACGCGCTGGTCGGGACGCAAGGGCGCGGCGATGGTCGCACTGGGCGGCATCGACCAAGCTCTCTGGGACCTCAGGGGGAAGGCCGAAGGGAAGCCGGTCTGGAAACTGCTTGGTGGTGAGAGCTCGAAGTGCCCCGCGTATGCAAGCGGCATGCTCTACGGCGCCACACCGGAAAAAACCGCCGAGGCTGCCAGCGAGATGGTGGAGAAAGGCTACCGGCGGGTGAAGATGCGGATTGGTTATAGCTGGGAGCACGATGTGGCTGCCGTACGAGCGGTCCGTTCCGCTATCGGGCGCGATATCGATTTGATGTGCGATGGCACATGGCGCTTCGACCTGAAGAGCGCCCGGCGGATGGCGCGGGAATTGGTTGCCAACCGCGTGTTCTGGTTTGAGGAGCCTTTCGAGGCCGACGACCTGGACAACTACGTGGCGCTGCGAGGCGCCGTTGGTCTCCCGATCGCGTGCGGCGAAAACGAATTCGGTTTCGAGGGATTCCGTGAACTCATTCGCGTGGCCGCAGTCGACATTGTGCAGCCCGACGCCTCGCGCTGCGGTGGGATAAGCGAAGTCCTCAAGGTCGCGAGGCTCGCCCGAACCGCCGGTCTTCGGTTTGCCCCTCATTCATGGTGTGACCCGGTTGCGGTCATCTCGAACGCCCACGTTGTCGCCTCGCATGAAAACGGCATCACCGTGGAGATCGACCAAACGGGAAACCGGTTTATTGAAGAGCTTCTTGGCTACCCGCTGACCGTAAACGATGGGAGGCTCGACCTTGGCAATAGGCCGGGGCTCGGGATAGAGCTTGATCCTGCCGCCCTCGAGCAATTCAGAGTCGCGAGCCCGGAAGAAATACCCACCGGCAATCACTGCGACATTATCCTCGGTCCGCCGACCGTCCTCGAGCCGATTCCTCCATATATCGGTCCCGCTAAAGGCGATTAAACTCGGCCCGAGGCATTGTTCGGACTTTGGTTGGCAGCGCTTGAGGCAGGGTCGAGTGAGGGAGTTGTTTCAGAATAAGACGACTAAGAAGATGCGTTTGGTCTTATAATGCGACACAAACAATGGCAAGTCGGATTCCGCCCAACTGTCCCTGCCTGCAAAGTACGCCTAACTTGTCTGCCGCTAATGAGTTATGCAAGGGTATGGTCCGGGGGAATCCTTTTGGCACAATCGATGCAAAGGACAGTTTTCGTGTGGAAAAGAATTTAAGGAGGTGTTTCTCCATGGCTATCACAAGATATAGAGGGTTGAGAAATCCGCTGTTCGCGGGGATGTTGGACTTGCCGGATTGGTTCAGCGACACCATGCTCGATTTCCCGAGGTGGTACCGCGACGAGTTCGATGTGGGCCTTCCGCTCGCATGGCATCCGCCGGTTGATATGTACGAGTTCGGCGACAATGTGTATGTGCGGATAGATTTGCCCGGCTTGTCGAAAGACGATATAGATATCTCGTTCGACGGCCATATCCTGTCGGTAAGCGGTCGCAGAAAAGAAGAGACCGAAGGCAGCGAAATCTGTTACTGGTCGCGCGAGAGATTCATGGGCGATTTTCATCGTTACGTGCACATTCCGGGAGAAGTGGTCTCCGATAACTTGAAGGCGACGTTTCACGATGGCGTATTGGAAATAGCGTTGCCAAAATCCGAGAAATCGAAAACAAAGAAGATAGCTATAGAATCTGGAGAGAAGTGAGAGGATAGGGGGGAATGGTCCTCCCATCGAGGGATAAGAGTCAGGGCGCCGGCATCGATTGCCGGCGCCATTTTTATATATTCTTACCGTCCGCGCTTCCCGCGAGTAATTCTTTCGGGTTCCCGGGGCTGTCGGGGTCGGCGCCCGATGCGGGCAAACAGGCAAACTACTATCGAAGCGAGAAAAGAGGAAGAAGTTGATGTCTGTTCCACGATTCGGTAATGCGCGCCTCGGGGCGGTCCCCGCAATCTATTCCGCGCATTTCGCGGGACTTCGCTTCGCGTAACGAGAAAATGACCGGGTTCCGGCGGTCGAGCCGGAAAATGGCATAGAGGCCGAGATTCCGTAATTTGGTGTGACGCTCCGACGCTCGCTTTTTGGGAAGATGGGCAAGCGTGAGACATATACACAAGTCCTTTAGGCTGAGTTTTGGATTCCATGGGCAATTCCAGGACGGACTAAAAGATCTTGCCGGAAGTGTTGGTTCCCCGTCGATTGAATTTACCCCAATATTATGGGGTAAATGATCTTCGGCTTCTACATGCGGGAGTGCGCTGTGTTGTCGATTTTTAATTTTTGTATGCAGATTTTCGGTGACTGAACACAAAATATAGACAAAATAATCTCTCAAATTACTATATGTTGTATTTTTCCCTTGACAAAAGTCAAAAATATGGTACACTAAGTACCAAATATAGAAGAATCTTTCCCTTCATGCGGCGCAAAATGGATCATCCTGGGAGCTAACTCATGTATTTCAAACAACTTGAGCTTTTCGGGTTCAAGTCGTTCGCCCAGAAGACCTCGTTGGAACTGGAAAAGGGAGTGTCGGCTATTGTGGGGCCGAACGGTTGTGGCAAGAGCAATATCGCCGACGCTATTCGGTGGGTTTTGGGCGAACAGAAAATGCGAGTGTTGCGCGGTCAACACATGGAAGATGTGATATTCAATGGAAGCGATGACAGGCATCCTCTGGGAATGGCGGAGGTCACGCTTGTGTTGGATAACTCGAGCGGGAAGCTTCCTGTCGACTATAGCGAAGTGAGCTTGACGCGACGCCTGTTCCGATCCGGCGAGAGCGAATATTACATGAATAAGCTTCCCTGCCGGAGGAAAGACATTGTGGAACTGGTGATGGGGACGGGCATTGGGGCTGACTCCTATTCCCTTATCGAGCAAGGACGGATAGACTTGCTCTTGAGTTCGAAGCCAGAGGAGCGACGCTATATCTTCGAAGATGCGGCCGGAATCATAAAGTACAGAAGTCGCAAGGATGCGGCGATGCGGAAATTGGAGCGGTCGGATGCGAACTTGCTTCGGCTGCAGGACACTATTGTGGAAGTGCGGCGGCGAATCAACTCATTGAAACGTCAGGCCAGTGCGGCGGAACGCTATCGCCGCTATCGGGAAGAATTGCGAGGTCTCGAATTGCAACTGGCGCTGCTCAGGTATCGAAGACTTGATGGAGAACAATCGGAATTGGCAAGGCGCGCCAGGGAGTTGCAAGCCCGTCTGGAAGAACTGACCGCCAAACAGGCGACCGAGGAGAGTGAAGTGGAGAAGGCTCGCCTGGAATTGCTCGAACGGGAGAAGGTCCTCTTCCGGTCGCAGGATCAATCTCGCGACTATCAATCGCAAATCGAGAAGGCAGAAAGTCAAATTGCTTTGTTTCAGGAGAAAATATCGGCCATCGATGAACGCGAAAGGCGGGGTTTGTCCGAGATAGAGGAATTGAAACTGCGCGAAGAAAAGTTGCGTGTTGAGCATGACGCAACGAGCGCGAAGGAACGGGAAGCTTCGCAGAAAGCCTCGGCCGCGCAGTGCGAATTGGCAGAGAAGGAAGAACAACTCGGTCGTCTGAATGAAGTTCTTGAAGACTGTGAGCGCGGCATCGAGCATCTGCGCTCTGCCGCGCTTGAGAAGCTGAACAGAAGGGTCAATCTGCAAAACGAACTTGGCGCATTGGAAGCCAACCTTGAAGCAATCGCGAAGCGGATTATACGGCTTTCGGAGCGGAAAGTGCAGGTTGACCAGAGCGTTTCCCAGTTCGAAACCCGACTGAGCGAGACCAGGAATATGATCCACTCCCTCCGCGCCGCCCTGGCCTCGCTCAGCTCGGACGTAACTTTAACAAATGAAACCATTGTTCTCAAACAGCAAGACCTCGAATCGGCACTCACAGCTCGCGAGGAAATCCGTGACGCATTGAGCGCCGCGCGGTCGAAGCTTTCATCGCTCGAGGAACTGCGGGAAAAGTTCGAGGGATACGAAGAGGGAGTCCGGACTATAATGCGTGCACGGCAGCAAGGCGAACCGTGTGCAGCCGGAGTGGTGGGCACGCTGGCCGAGCTGGTGCATGCCCGGAGAGAATATGAGGCGGCGGTCGGAGCGGCGCTGGACCACAGGCTTCAGCATATTGTCGTGGAGGACGTGGTGGCGGCCCGTGGGTGCGCTTCGCTGCTTCAAACGAACGGAGTGGGCCGAGCCTCTTTTATTCCATTATCGCTATTCAATTCGAATGGACATAGCTCCGAACCCGACTCACAGGTTGAAGGTGTGATCGGGAAGGCCATGGACCTCATATCGTGTGACGGCCGAATTCGCGGGATTGCCGAAGCCTTCCTGGGAAAAACTTTGGTCGTTGATTCGCTGGATACGGCGTTCGGACTTCGGTCCAACCCGGAATCGGGTTTGAACTCGGGCCGGTATGACTTCGTAACGCTCAAAGGTGAGGCGGTCTCCGCAATCGGCTGTATCAGCGCGGGGGACGCCGGTGAAAGACGCGGTCTCCTGGGGCGGAAGAACGAGATCGAGGAACTGAAGAATTCGGTCGAGCGGATGACTGAGGAGGCCGATGCCGAAAGCGCCAGAATAGCGGGCCTGAGACAGGATATCGAACACTCAAACGAGTTGCTTGAAAAGCTTCACGGCGCCGTCACCTCTCATGAGGTGGAGCTTGCCAAGGCAGAACGCGACATGCAGCAGCTTGGCGAGGGCAAAAAGCGCGAAGAGCAGGAACGAGATGTCCTTGCCGAGGAACAGTCTCTGGCTCTCAGCGAACAACAGGAACTGACAAAGCAGCGTCAAGAGCTTTTGTTGCAAATCGAGCATGCCGCAAACGTGGAAGCGGAGACGAAGGAACAACTGCGTGGCGAAGCTGAGCGGCTGAATGATTTTCGCAACCGCAAGGAAGTTCTTGCCGCCGAGATCACGAATTTCAAGGTCAGCGTTTCTTCTCTGGAACTCACCTGCAAGTCATTTCGGCATGAACTCAGCCGGCTAGAGAGTGAGATCCAAGAAGCAGACCGTCGAATTGCCGAGAAACGGCGGGAGATCGCTGAGGGGTCCGAGGCCAGGCGAGATTTTGCTTGCAAGGCAGACGATGCCCGGGCATTAATTCAGCGCATATTCGAGCAGAAACGCGCTCTGGATTTGGAGATCGGGAAACTCGAGGACCAACGGCGCCAGCTTGCGGAAAAGATAGAGGTCATCGAGGGGAATCTCAAGAATACCCGGTCTTTATTACAGGAGGTCGGTGACGAACATCATCGGGCCGAGATAGACCTCGCGCAAACCCAGCAGAAAATCACCTTCCTGAAAGAGCAGACGTTATCGGAATATCGTCTGTCCCTGTCAGAAGTCGCTCAGGAATTCACGATTGACGACGGTTTTGATTCGGAGACAGCTTCAGAAGAGGCTCAGCGGTTGCGTGCTAAGATCGAGTCGATGGGCGCCGTGAATTTAATTGCCATCGAGGAGTTCGAGGAGCTGCAGCAGCGCTACAACTTCTTGATCCAGCAGGAGGACGACCTGAGGAAAGCTCGCGAAGCCCTCCTCGGAATAATCAAGAAAATCAATGAAACAACTCAGACAATGTTTCTCGATACGTTTAATCAGATTCGGGAGCATTTCCACGAGATATTCCGGCATCTTTTCGGTGGCGGCCGAGCCAATGTGCATCTTGTCGATCCTGACAACCCGCTCGAGAGTGGGATCGAGATCAGCGTTCACCCGCCGGGAAAGAAAGCACAGAACATATCGATTCTTTCCGGCGGCGAGAAGGCCCTGACGGCGATCTCTCTCCTTTTTGCCATCTTCCGCACTAAGCCGAGTCCCTTCTGTGTTCTTGACGAGGTGGACGCAGCGCTTGACGACAGCAACATTTTGCGATTTGCGAGACTTGTGAAGATGTTCTCACAGGACGTCCAATTCATAATCATCACGCACAACAAGCGGACGATGGAATTGGCGGACGTATTGTTCGGGATCACGATGGAAGAGCGTGGTGTGAGCCAGATCGTGTCGGTACAGCTAAGGAAAGCCACGGCCTTCGAATTCCTTGAGCCAGCCCCGGCTTAATGATATAATGCAGTTCGGTTCCGAAGAGCGGGACAGTGTCTTTCGTGGTCCCGCCCTTTTTTTCGGAAATCCAGCCTTTGTCAAAATGTCCGTCTGCTCGTTTGCGTGGTTTTCGGATGATGAATGTGTTCCGCAATTCTGATTGCCGGCCTCTTCAGATTCGGGCGACGTGAGCCTGGCAGATGATTCGTCGGGGAACACGGCGCTATTGTCGCCGGCGCAAGCGCCGGACGGATTTTCTTTCTTTTTATTTGCAACATGAAAAGGACTCGGCAGGCGATGAGCGAACGAAACAGAGTGGGGATGATAAACAGACTGCGGAGCCGACTGGGAAAAGCTCGGGAGGGCTTTGCGACCCGCGTGCGGAACGTTCTCCGCGGCGGCAAGATTGATGAAGATGTTTTCGAGGAGTTGGAAGCTGTTCTGATTCAGGCCGATATGGGAGTAAGGACGACGACCGAAGTGGTCGGGAAAATGCGCGACCGAGTGAGCAAGGAGCGCTTGACGGATTCGGCGCAGCTTTACAAAGTGCTTGAAGACGAATTGATTGGGCTGATGACGTATCCGCCCGAGCTCCCGCCCGAGGCTGTTCAACGGGTCGGACCTCATGTGACGCTCGTGATCGGCGTGAACGGGGTGGGCAAGACTACGACAATCGGAAAACTCGCCCACTTGCATGGTCAGGGTAGGAAGAACGTGATGATTGCGGCTTCGGACACGTTCCGGGCCGCGGCAATCGAGCAACTCGAGATATGGGCGGAGCGCGCCGGCGCAAACATTGTGAAACACAAGCCGGGGTCGGACCCGGCGGCCGTGGCATACGATGCCCTCTCGGCGGCCATAGCGAGGGAAAGCGATTTTTTGATTATTGACACTGCCGGCCGGCTTCACACGAAAGTCAACCTGATGGAGGAGTTGAAGAAGATCAAGCGTGTTTTAGGAAAGCTTGACCCTGCAACTCCCCACGAAGTCTTCATGGTGCTCGACGCCACTACCGGTCAAAACGCGATCTCACAAGCGCGCTTGTTCACGGAAGCCCTGGGCGTGACCGGCATTATCTTGACGAAGCTCGATGGCACGGCGAAAGGCGGCATCGTGATTGCCATCCAGCAGGAGTTCGGTATTCCGGTGAGATATGTCGGGATCGGCGAATCGATTGATGACCTGAAACCGTTCTATCCCGACGATTTTGTAAGGGCGGTGTTCGAAGATTGATATCCCCCCCTCGCTTGCTCGTTCAGTGGGTTCTTCGCCTGTTGTTCATCTCGGCTGCGGCATTGTCCAAATGACCGGATGCAGCGGAGCGGCAGCGACCAACTAAAGTGATAGCCGCGCATTCCCGCTGATGATATATTGTGTATGGGCCCTTTCCCAACCGCTTCCGAGAAAATCACGATGAAAGTAATTGTTATGGGTTCGGGAACGTCTCTCGGCGTTCCCGTTATTGGATGCCAATGCGAGGTCTGCACCTCGACCGACCCGAGAAACAAACGCACGCGCGCATCGATCTGCGTGCAGACAGGCTCCGGAAAAAATATCCTTGTTGATACGGCCACCGAGCTTCGACTGCAAGCTGTGCGGAGCGGCATCGCCTCGGTAGAGTTGATTCTGTTTACCCACTATCACGCGGATCATATCCATGGTTTGGATGATGTGCGGGTGTTCAACTGGCGCGCCGGGAGGTCCATCCCGTGTTACGCGAATGAAGCGACGGTTGAGAGACTGAGGCGGGTGTTTTTTTATTCGTTTGACCATGAATATTCGTGGGGCGCAATCCCCCACGTGACCCTGAACGTGATGCCGTCGGAACTCGAGGTGGATGAGATTCGCATCGTACCGGTCAGACTTTTTCACGGACCGGCGGAGATTTTAGGGTTCCGCTTCAACGATGCGGCTTATCTTACCGATTGCAGCGAGGTCCCGCCGGACTCTTTGGGTCGGCTGGAAGGACTGGATTTGCTGATCATAGACGCATTGCGCTATCGGTGGCACCCGACGCATTTCAACCTGGAGGGAGCGCTTGAGATGATCGCACGGATAGCGCCCCGCCGCGCATTATTGACACATCTGAGTCATGAGTTCGACCATACGGCGGTTGATTTTTCGTTGCCGTCGCATGTCGGCCTGTCCTACGATGGACAGGTTGTGGAAATTCCCTCATAGGGGAGGCCGGTCTGATGCGATTGTATCATCTATGGATGTGCCCTTACTGTCACCTGGTTCGGAAGAAACTGAGAAAACTTCGGGTCGCACACCGAAAAGTGTGGGTCGGGTTCCATCCGCGGCGGTGGAACGAAGTCGAACGGTTGACCGGAAAAGCCATGGTTCCCGTGCTGGTCGACGGCGGCAACGTGATTAACGAATCCGAGGTGATTTGCAGGTATCTCGAGGAGAAGTACGGCGTGAAGCAATGAAGACGCAGCTTTTTCCCCGAGTTCACGGATTGCGTGATAGGTCCCATGATTTTTTCAACGCGCTCTTTCGCGTGAGGTGTTGCTGTGTCAATCGGCGTTTTCGAGCGCAGCGACGATTTTTTCAACGCTGTTGAGGGCGAAAACATCTTCGGCGGAGAAGGTTCTTCCGAACTCGATTTCGATTGCAACGATGATGTTTATCTGCGCGAGCGAGTCCCATGCCTCGAGGCTATCCTGGCCGGCTGTTGCGTGAATATCCTCGACGGGGCAGCGTACGATATCCGAGACTATCCGGCTGACCCTCCTGAGCGTACTGTCATTCCGCATTGTCGACAATCTCTACGAACGACTTCCTGGGTTCACGGTTTGCCGGGGTGCAGACGAATTGCTTTTTGTCCGCGGGCTCATTCGGTGCTCGACCGGTCTCGACGAAACCGTTATTGAGATAAAACTCGGAGAAAGGGCTGTTCTTTTTCGTTGTTCTGAAATCCGCCCAAACCTTGTCGATATTCAGTTTTCCTGCCAACTGCACGATGTAGTGTAGCAGGCTCTCCTCGACTGTTCTCCCGAGCACGCGGCAACTCATGAGGAAGTTTTCGATGCGCCACGAGCGGTCTGATGTTCGGATTTGGACATAGGCAATAATTCCACTATCGCCGAATTTATCGGACAACTCGGCGGTAATCAACAGATAGCGGGGGTCGTCGAGCATCGCTTCCACTTCGGCTTCGGTCAACCTGAGCGTCGTCATGTTGAACTGGTTTGTTTTCTGTGTCAACTGGGCGATCCTTTTGACGTGCTTTCGTTCGTTCCTGTAGACGGTCATTCTCTGGGAGAGGCTCGAAAGAAAATCGTCGATGGAGCCGATACTTTCCCTGAGTTCTCTGCGTTTTCTTTCGTGGCTGTATTGGCCGCCCCTTTGCTTGTCCTCGTCCGTCAGCCCAAGTTTTCCGAAACATCGCAATTGTTGGAACTGACCGGCGAAATTCAGTGGGGGAGACTCGACCTGCATGCACGTGAGGGCAGGGTACGAAAGCCTCACCTTCTCGATTTCCACGGGGTCGTCGTCTACGAAGAGCATATGCTCGGGCAGGATATTGATTTCAGCCGATATCTCCGATATGTTTTCGGGTTTACCATTCCAGTTGGCTTTGATTGCGGCGAAGTGGCTCTCGCGGAGAATCATCCATTTGTGGGAATTCAAGACGGCAAGCACGTCTTCAAGGTTGTTTTTACTGTTAACGGCGAGGATATATCCATTTGCGTGAAGACTCAGAAGATATTCCTGGAATTTCCGGAACACCGAACCGGGAAATGTTTCTCCGAGTTGTATCCCCTCGATACCCTCCTCGCCGAGCACACCGCCCCACAAAGTGTTGTCGAGGTCCAGCACGATGCATTTCAGGTCAAGGCCGAGAACCGCCTTGATATAGCGAACGTAGGCGTCGCTCATGTGGAGCCAGTGTGACGGCGCTATCGGTATCCGAGCGGTGTAATAGAGGCGGGGGTCGGTCCATTGCTCACTCCCGTACCGAGATACCAGCGAAGAATAGTCCAAAAGGCGCGTATTCGAATGTCTTTTGCAGAGGGAAGAGACTTCCTGATTTAATCTCTCGACGAACCCGAGCAGATCGTCGTCCTTTCTTTCCAGTGTCCGGAAGCTTTGAAACGGCGCGACGAGGCCTTGCACGAGAAGGATTGAACGGCGCGCATTGGCATGATACGAGGCGACTATTGATTCATACAGGGAGAGCGCCTGGCGAAAGAAATCCTCCCGTTTCTCCTCGGGCATTGCCGGAAATTCGCTGATATGGTTCGGAAACACGTCTTCGAGTTCCAAGGCAACGACTGTGATGTCTGGTTGAAAGGCGAACAAACCGCTGGCGTGGTCGAAGATTTCTTGTCGAAATTGATTATACTTCGGTTTGTAAAGGTCGCATCGGATATCTTCGAGCATCAGGTCGGTTTTGAGCAGCGGATACAGGAAATCAACGGTATGGGACGCGAGCACTGCCAGCTTGACGGTTTTCACAAACGGGTCACGTTTCGGGTCGCTTTCGAAGCTGCCGAGGACCTTGTGTCCAAAGTGAAATTCTTGAACGGCTCGATGCTTCCTCAGGTATTCCTTGAAGTCGCGATAGGCCTTCGGGAAGCTTGCAGGATCGGCGATCTTTTTTTCAATTTGTTTTTTCAGGTTTTCTGTTTCCATATTGTTTCAGAAGAGGTATCGGCCTTCCGTAATCAGTTCCATCGACTTGTCTATGAATTTTGCGGCCCGAGCCGAGAGGCATCTCAAACCCTTCTCGTTAACCCGCACGAGGACGCCATCCCTGAGAAGGGCTCTTTCGACCCTGCCAAAGTTCCTGCGAAGGTCTGCCTTCAGGGTGCGAAACTCATATCGAACCGTTTTCTTTCCGTCTATAACCTTCATCGAGCGAGCATTTTCCTCATATGCGAACTCTCTTGTTTTTGGATGGAGTTCCTCCGGAACGTGCAGAATGGTGAAGCTGTCTTGAAAGGGCGCCCCCAGGCTTACGACAAGCCCATCGTGATTTCGAAGCTTGAAAATCGGGGAACTCTTGCCAAAGGTTGTTCCCAGGTGATGTTCGGAAAGCATTTCCTCCGAAAGCTTTCCCCACGCGGCCACCGGATGCGTCGGATGCAAGCTCCTGCGAACACCGGGCATTCTCCGGAACACTTCTGTGAGTAGTCCGACTTGGGACGGCGTTTTTCTCACGTCGAAGGTCTCATGAGTTTCGACGTATGCAAGCTGTCGGCCCGTGAATGGGAAGGTGGGCATCAGCAAGGTTCCGTCCGCGCCCAATGACTGCTGCAACATCTGAATCAGGCGGAGTGGATTTAGTGTGGGAACGCGCCGCGTGATTTGGTCCATGGAGCTATGCAGCATGACCGTTGCGCCTGAGGTGATACCGAGCACTTGCAGGAGTTCCACGAATCGCGGCTCCGGAATAGTTCGCTTGTCCACCAGCCGGTCGAGGCGGTTTGACAGCCGCCGTATGCGGCGGTACGTCGATTCCGCATACGGCCGAAGCTGTGCGGGTATCATGTGCGCGAGTTGGTTCATAGGAACATGTCCCGGCTACGGAGCTACGTCCTGAACATCTTTGTCAAGAAGCGCCAGCAGCAAAGCGTCGAGGTAGAACTTCGCGCCCCAATTGATAAAAGTCAACGGACAATACCCCCTCCAAATGGGCTGCGAGCCTGCAATTGCCCCGTTACTTTCTCTGAACGGGCTTTCAATGTCCTGGATTCTTGCGACATCTTCAATCAGCCCCATAGCTGTCTCATGATACTCGTGACCATTGCCCGCCTGTTTGCACAATCGCAGCAGAACGAGAGCGACCTGGGCTTCACCGGTCGGGCATCTCCATGACACTGTGTTGCGCCAAGATTGGTCGTATCTTCCCATGAGTGCGCCTTGGCCCCGATATACGGTGACCAGCGGGTCGATGCCCGACCGTGCGGCATCGATATACCGTTCCTCGCCAAGGATGATTCCGACGCCGAGGAAACCCTCCAGCACGTATCCGATTGTGTGAAGTAACGGCGCTTCCTTCTCGTAAAAGGTGTTGTGGGAGAACCAGCCGCTCCGCATCTGCTCGCCCAGAGCCCAATTGCAGTTCTTGCGCGCCGCCTCGACCCAGCGAGGTTCGCCGAAGACAGTTCCCGCAACGGCAAGTCCCCAGGCGCTGCGCGTATTGTAGGTTTGGACTTTGGTCGTCGTTAACGATGACAGATTCCGCCGCCATGCGCCGTCTTCGTCCTGTTGTTCGACAAGCCATTGCGCTGACCGCACAACTGCCTGACGATAGTTCTCTTTGCCGGCAGTTTGAAAGGCCGCTGTCCATCCAAACAGCGCCTGGCCCGTGTTGAAGACCGACGGACTCGCTCCGCTTCCCAGCACTCCGCTTGTTAGGGCGCCGGTGGGCAGTTGCACGCGCGTTTCCCAATCGGCCATTTGGAGCGCGCGTTCCTTCGCTTCCGCATTTTTCAGCGCCGAGGCATATGCGAGGAATGAGGGAATAATATATCCGGTGGTCTCCGGATACGACGTCGACCATCCCTTGACAAGGTTATACCATCCGGCCACCCCGCCGTCAGATGTTGCGTCGTGGGCGGCACAGAGCCACTTATATGTGGCGTCGAGATGTTGGCGCAACGAGACACCCTGCGGCGCTCGACCCGTTGCAGACCTGCAAAGAGCTCGTATGACAAGAGAAGTGTTTGGCAGTGAAGACGACACAATAAATCCGGTCGCTGAGCGAAAAGCCGGCCTGTCATTGTCGAATCGGGTTTATGGGAACGAGTACACCATGCCGGCAATTTCCGACAGTGAGCATGGAAAGATACAAAACTTTTTTCATTATATCGAGGACAAAGGGTAACGGTCAAATAACCAGTTGTCTCGGCAGTACTTCGCGGTGTCAGGCTGCGAACTGGTCGGAGTTATTGCCCGGTTGGCGGGATACCATGTATAATCATAAGGGAACCTGACGTTTTGGCGTAGCGGGAGAGGTGAAATGCTTCGACCGGCAAACGAGGACGAATATTTTCATGAACCCGAAGCGACTGTGCGTCGTTTCTACAACGCCATTTTAGGAACACTCCGAAACTGGCCGATTGCCTATTCCTGTTTGTGCGCCGAGGCCAGAGAAAGCTTTGAGGCCCGCCAGGGCATGCTCTCGTTTGCGGACTATTGGGAGGATAAGCTCTCGTTTCTGGAGGAACTCGTGCGGAAGCGGCACCGGGAATATCCTTATGTTCACCGCAGCTGTTTTGTGCTCAACCAGGTTTTGTGCGAGAGCCGGTCGGAGGGTCGTGTGGCAGTCGTTGCACAACTGGCAGAAAATCATCTCGGACAGGAACGACTGGTTATTTCCCAACAAAAATTACTGGTGTATGAGGGGCGGAAATGGTTGTTGACCAATGGCGAGTTAGAGGGTAATTGGGACGAGATCATAGTTGTTCGGAACGCCTCCGAGCGGACAAAGGCGACCCCGGCGGATGAGTGAAAAGGAAAACGGTTCTCCGAAAAAGTGAAACGGGGGGTATGCTCGAGGGCTTCAATTTTAGGGAGTTCGGAAACTGTGTTAAGATTGTTGGGACGGAGTCAAGAGTGACGAAAGTGCTGGCGATAGCCTCGAGCCCCCGCAAGCAAGGCAATTCCGAAATTCTTTTGGATGCCTGTCTGGAAGGCGTGGCGGAAGCGGGGGCGTCGAGCGAAAAGATACGAATTTGTGACCTGACGATTTCCCCGTGTCTCAATTGCGGGGGTTGTGAAAAGACGGGGATATGTGTAATCGACGACGACATGCAGATGCTGCACGGAAGGTTTTCCGAATCGGGCATTCTGATCGTCTCGGCGCCGGTTTTTTTCATGGGGATTCCGGCTCAATTGAAAGCAGCCGTTGACCGGTGCCAGGCCATTTGGGTCCGCAAATACCTTCTTCGTCGACGGATGCCCGACCCTGAGTCCCGCCGAGCCCTTTTCCTTCAGGTGGGAGGAATGAAGAAAGAAAGAGTGTTTGACGGAGGCCTGATAACCATCAGCGCATTTTTTGCCACTCTGGACTACCGCTTTTTTGGCAAACTTCTGCTGAACGGCATAGACGAAAAGGGCGCGATCAGGTCACGCCAGACGGCTCTTTCGGAAGCCAGGCGCTTAGGCGCAGAAATCGCCCGGGATGGAGCAGGGGCCACTGCCTGAAAGTTTGAGCGACTATCGCGGCCGGGGAGGCCTTATGGAGAAGAGGAAAGTTCGCGCAACCGTCAAGAAGGTCGAAAAACTGTTTAAGGTTTTGTCGGGCAAGAGGAAAATACTGATTGTCACCCATGACAATCCTGATCCGGACACTTTGGCGAGCGCATTTGCGTTGCGCGACCTCATTTTGAAGAAGCTGAAGGCTGAAGTCGTTATCGGATTTACCGGTATCATCGGGCGGGCCGAGAACAGGGCGATGACGCGCTGCTTAAACATACCGTTAAAACGCCTGGATACTCTCGATCCCAAAAAGTTCGATGCCACCATACTGGTGGACAGTCAGCCTCACACGGGCCAACTCGGGTTGCCTGATTCGGTCACGCCGGACGCCGTCATTGACCATCATCCTCTTCGCCCTGAATCCCGAAAGGTCGAGTTTCACGATATTCAGACCAGCATCGGTGCGACATCGACGATAGTGGTTCAATACTACATTGCCGAGGGTTTGGAGATGGATTCGCGTTTGGCGACAGCCTTGCTCTACGGGATAAAATCCGACACGCGGGACCTCGGAAGGGAGACGAGCAAATATGACCTCGAGGCATACCTGTATCTGTATCCCCGGGCGAATCTGAAACTGCTCTCGAAGATCGAATATGCGGAAGTGCCGGCCGAATATTTCCGCATTTATGAGAGGGCGATAGAGAACGCGATAACATTCGATGGAGTCGTCATAAGTTTCATCGGGGATATCTCCAACCCGGACATGGTGGCGGAAATGGCAGACACGTTGGCGCGCCTTGAAAACACACGATGTGCGCTTGTTGGAGGATACTACAACAAACAGATATTCATTTCCCTTCGAACGAAGGATAGCGAGATCAACGCCGGCAAGCTTGTTCAAAGCGTTGTGGGAAAGATGGGGCGGGCGGGCGGACACGGCAGCATGTCGGCCGGAAGAATTCGACTTGAGTCGATGTCGGAATCTGAAAAGGCGAGCGTCGAGAAAATAATCATGCGGCGGCTTAAGCGGTCGATGAAAATTTCGAATGTCCGTCCGAAGAGACTCGTTGAATAAACGGGGCGGAAGATTCACGGGACCGGTGGAAACCCGAACGTGAGGATTCCGCGGATACGGCGTGACGGTGCTTCCGAATGTTTTGGGCCTGAAGACGGGTCAGAATTTTGGTTGCGGGCTCGAGCATCCCGGTTGGCGTGCGTGAACAGCCTCGCGAGTCTTTCTGGAACGATTGTTCGCGAACTGTGTTTTATTCGGTCGTCGGCACCGCGAGGAACGAGATTTAAGGAGGGTGTCGAATATGGCTGTCGAATATGGCTTGACAGCCAATATAATGTCTGATATTTTCGTACCTGCCTGCCTGTCGCTTTGTCCAGTTCTTGAGAGACCGATATGAAACAGAAAACCGATTTGAATGCGAGGAAATCGATAATCGAGGCTTCCACCAGGCTTTTTGCCCAGCGAGGGTACCATGGAACCTCGGTCGCTCAAATCGCTGAGGCTACCGGCTTGACGAAGGGAGCCTTGTATTGGTATTTCAGGGGGAAAGAGGATTTGTTTCTCAGTGTTCTCGACACGATACGCGAAAAGTGGCACGAGGGCATATTGAGCAAGGTCGAAGCGGTGGCTGGCGCCGCAAACAAACTCGAACGACTCTTCGACGCAACGTCGGCGATGGTCGGCTCAAACGAGAATCCGTTGTCCATGTACCTCTTCCTCGTGGCGGCCGGCGCCCAACCGGAAATGCGCGATTTTGAAGAAGCGATTCAGTCTGTCTATCAAGGCTATGTAAAGACCATCGCCGGGATAATACGGAAAGGACAAGAGGAAGGCGAAATAAAGAGGGATGTCGATGCAGAATCGGCGGCGGTGGGAATCATTGGATGTCTCGAAGGGGTCGTTTTACAAGCCCGCCTTCACCCTCCGGCCAGAATAGCAACAAGCATTTCGGAAATGAAGCGGCATTTTGTTCGTTCACTCTGTGGAGTTCCGTCTCGCCCCGTAAAGAAGGAAAAGGTCTTGCACGAGACGCCGGCGGACCAGTTGAGCCTGTTCTGACAGCGCTGCCGTGAAGGCCGTTTCCTGGAGTTCTCGTCTTTGCTTTGCGGTCAATCAAGCGTGTTTTTCTCAAGACATGTTTCCACGCGTGGTCGGTGGCGCGGAAGATTTCTCTGTGTTCGCGTTTCTCCGGCAAACCTTTCCGCCATTGTTTTTTGCGATCTCGATAAACGGGTGGAGCAGATAGTTGAAGCCCGAGGCCACATTCAATCCGCGAACGCCTTTGAGCACCCGCACCATCTGGCCGACTCCAACCTCCTCCGGTTCGCGTACCCGCCTGAATAGCTGAAAACTCACAAGCCGAAGCATCGTGGAGATGAGAAAGACAATGTGCAGAGGAAGCACAGTCCAGTGTAAAACACTTATGCTGGTCATCGACTTGAGCAACAGTCCGGCAAGTATCGGACTCGTTGCCGCGCCCACTCCTGCGAAGATACTGTACATCGAAAGGAAGAGGGACCGATTTTCTTTTGGAGAAATTCCCAGCAGGAGGTTATTCATGCACAGGTTGATGCCTGCCCAAAATCCTCCTCCGATGAAGTTAATGACGATTGGCGCCACGCAGCTTCCGGGTTTCACGAACACCCACGCGAGCGGCAGGAAGATGGCAACCCAACTCGCGATACGGATAACTGCCTTGTTTTTGGTCTTGTCGGAAATTCTTCCCCACAGTTGCATTCCGAGAAGGTCGGCGAATCCGGATATCGTTCCCAATACGGCGATGAAACCATAACTGAAGTTCAGGTTTTGAAGGAAGTAGAGTGTGAAGAATGGGGCGGCAAAGTAGACCGAGAAGCTCCAAGTGAACGCGAAGCCGAGAAACTTGCGGAAATTGGGTTCCCTGAATGGTATTACAAAATCACGGTAAAACGGTCGCGCTCCGGCGGTCCTTGCAGAGCCCGGGTCGGTAACACGATTGAGGAAGCGCAAACTGAAAGCCCCCAGGAAGGCGGCCGAAAGGAAGGCAAACGCGAATCCGAAGGACAACCCGTTGGGCAGATGCCGCTCGGAGTAATCGAGCAATTTTCCGAAAACAATCATTGCGCTCATCCCGGCTGCGCCGCAAAGCATGTTCCGTGTTCCGAAAAAGCTTCCGCGAGTTCCTTCCGGCACCAGGTCCGACATAAGCGAAAGCCAGGAGACACCGCTGACCGAGCTGCAGCAGTACGAGCCGAAGATGAGTCCCAGCACCAGGAAGGATTTTTCGGGGAATGCCGGAAGAGGCGACAGGCCGAGCAGCAGGATGGGAATCCACAACAAGCGCGCTGCCGCCGAACTCCAGAACCAGAAATCCTTTCTCCTCCCGTTTCGCTCCATGACGCGTGAAACGGGTAATTGGAGGATTGTTACCAGAAAAGGCATGGAGGCAAGCAGCCCGATCATGAACTCGTCCATTCCGAGGTGAAGGGCGAAACCGGTGAGGAACACGCCTCCGGTCAGCGTGGCGAACATGTGGGCGAAAATGCCCTCGAGAATCGAGTTTTTCAGGTTGTCGTCCCGGTGGAAATCCATAAGCTTCGCCTTTGTAAAATGAAAACCGGCCATCGGTGATCGATGGCCGAGGGAATAGTTCTTCCTCGCAAAGCAATGCGACACATTAAAAAATCGTGGCTAGCATTTGTCGCGGCGGACCTTGCGCTGCTCTCGTCTGTGCCCGCCGCCATCCCTCCATTTGCTTCCTTGCGCGAATGACTTGTGTTTGTTTTCCCTGCATTCCGGGCGCCGCTTGGGAAAATCAAATCCCTGTGACACGTACCGTTCTTGTTCTTTCAGCGAAAAAAGAAAGGGTCTCTGAGATTGTATGCATACAATCCATCTATCAGACATGGTTACCTCGCTCAAAAGGGCGGAGCATTGAAGCCTGAATATAAGGAACGTCTCGTCACAAACGCATTCCCATGATTTCATCCGGCCATCAATCCCTGAAAAAAATGGCGGGCGTTGATGCCGAGCGACCTTGTTCGGTATCCTCCTTCCTGTATTACGAGCGCCGGAAGATGGAGCGAACCAAAGAGCTTTCCGTTTGCTTCGAAGTCCTTCGCCTGCAAATTCCAGGAACCGGTCGGGTCGGCTTTCGCAGTGTCCAGCCCCAGGGAAACAACAACAAAACGCGGCTTAAATCTCACAACCCGTTTCAACACATCTTCGAGCGCATGGCGGTACCGGCTTCCCTCCACATGTTCAGGCAGCGGCACGTTTATGTTGAAACCTTGGCCGGCGCCCGCCCCCTTCTCATCGTCAAAACCGCTGAAGTAAGGATACGCGATGCGAGGGTGTCCGTGGATCGACATTGTGAGAACGTCGGAGCGCTCGTAAAAAATGTCCTGCGTCCCGTTTCCGTGGTGATAATCCACATCGATGACGGCAACTCTTCCGTAGCTGCTGAGGAAATTGGCGGCGATTGCCGCGGAATTGAAATAGCAGAACCCGCCGAACGAGCGCCGCTCGGCGTGATGGCCGGGAGGTCGAATGAGGGCATAAGCGTACCGGTACCCTTCGAGCACGGATTGGGCAGCCGTCAATGCGCAATCGACCGCCCTTCGTGCGGCGAGATAGGCGTTTCGATTGAGAGGCGTGAACGTATCGATACAGTAGTATCCCGCCCGGACCGGAAGTTCCTTTGGAGGTCGTGTCGCATTGCGTATTGGAAACACGTATGGATATATCGATTTCTTGGGTTCAAGGTTTTCGCACACCTTGCGAAGATAGTCCACGAAACGCGAGTCGTGAACAGCCTTGATATGGTTTTCAGAAAACCGGCGAGGCTGCAACCGCTGAAACATGTTTGTGGGCTGCAATTCTTTCATGATTCGGTCGATTCGCACGGGCGACTGCACATACCCGCGTTCTTTGACATGGTGGATATCGTGTTTATCATTCACAACAAGCGCAATGATGCTTTCACGCGATAACGGACGTTTCGGCCCCTGAACCGATTCTTTTCGAAGGTACCTCGGTTCGCGCAAGACGACCGGGTCGTCGGTGAAGGAGTTGACAACCGTCTCAATGTAATCGGGAGAACACAAATCGGCGTACTTTCTCTCGAGGATAGCCCGCACTATCGCGCGAGCACTATCGCAAGGCAATTTTGCGCCCGTCCCCAGGTCATCGTAAACGAGATACGGGGGACAGTCATCTCCGGGCTTCACAGGGGTCTCGTATGCGGTGTTCGCAATCGGCCGGGCGCCGTACCGCTCATAAAATCGTAGCCGCGCGGCATTTTGCCTACGGGTTTCCGGGTTTCTGCAAAGCTGCGAATCATCGGCCAGGCATTCGAAGAAAAGGCCGATCGCATTCAGGGAAAGCGCTTCTTCGCGCACTCGCTCATAGAGGGCGCCTCCGGTACCGGCGCCCATGCGTGCCTGGGCGGAGGAGACATAGTCAAGATAGCAGAAATTCAAGTCGGGCGCATGAAGGAGGAGAGCGAAGCCTCTGACACTTCCTCGCATGCCCTCGGCGACAAAGAGTATTGAGCGGAAGCGGTATTTGAAAGGATTGCGCAATTGCTCGGGGAGTTTGGCAATGTCAACCTCCGAGAGTGCGCTGAATTGGCTCCGGAGAATTTGCTGAACATGGACGACGGCGTCCCGGTTGGCGGGGACGCTATCGTCATAAACCTGGCGAATGCGAAACACAACCGATGTCCCTGTGACCCGATGTTTGATTCTGACAACCCATTCGGACCTGCGTTTTTATGCGGAAGTCTTGCATGGAAGCTTCATCTCTTGCAACTTGACAAGTTGCCCGCCGAACACCGGGGCGCGACAAGGTTGGGAATTTGTTTCATGAAAATGACCCTGTCGTCGCCAATCCGATAGAAATCGGTCAGCACGCACACGACAGCATATCCGTTGCTCTTATAGAATGACCGGGCCGCTTTGTACGGAGGGGTGGAGGATGTGTCAATATACACTTTGCGCGCTCCCTCCTCTTGCAGCGCATTTTCCATGGATTGCAGGAGTTTTGTCGCAATACCGGTTCCCCAAAAATTTTCATCAACAGCGATCCAGTACAGGTCATAGCTGCCTTCTGTCAACGGTATGGGACCGAAACAGATATACCCGAGAACCTCATCGGCATTATCGCATGCGCAAAAAATCCTGTAGTCCCTCTTCGCCGGATGGCTGAGGGCATCCTCAAAGACGTCGAGAGCCACCTGCACTTCTGTCTCGGTAAATGTGTTCCTTTGCCTGAGAATTTTCTCGATTTTACCCTTGTCTGCTTGCACTGCGCGCCTGATGACCATAAACGATTGACCTCTGCAAAATAAAATGCAATAACTGATTCACCATATCATGATAATTTACGCCCGCCTGTCGGAGAGCCGCGGGAAAACCGGCGTCGGGACTGAGGCAACAGTTCGCGTTGATTTCCAGGACGTGCACTTTCCCATCACGGTCAACCCGCAGGTCAACGCGTCCGTAGTCCCGCAGCATGAAAACGCGGAAGCAGGCGAGCGCCGTGCGCTCCATTTCGAGCCTGAGGGGAACGGGTATCCCTCGGGGGAACCGCCGGCGAGTGTGTCTGTATTCGAGCGACGACGTGTCCCACTTGGCGCGATAGCCGACAATCCGGTGCAAACCGTCCGGGAGACCGGCAAAATCTATCTCGGCCAGCGGGAGAACATGCGGTGTCGGGTCTCCGAAAAGCGAAACATTAAACTCTCTGCCATCGATATATTCCTCTATCAAGAGGCCGCCATGTCGCAGAAACATATCCTCGATATTTTTGCCGAGGTCCGTCTTGTCGGCAAAGACCGAATCCTGGTCAATTCCAATGCTTGCATCCTGGTATCTGGGCTTCACGATGACAGGGAACCGCAAATCCATTGTCTCCCATCGCGTTCCACCCTCGTACAAGAGGTGCTTCGGGGTTTCGATTCCGCATCCTTCCAGAATGCGCTTTGTCACGACCTTGTCGGTTGTCAGCGCAAGCGCCAAGGATGGAGAGCCCGAGAAGGGAATACCGAGCAACTCGAACACCGCCGCCGGGTGCGCCACAAGAGCGGGGTCCTCATCGACGGTCTCGCACAGGTTGAACACGACCTCGACATTTTCCTCTGTCAGCCGTTGAACGGCATTCCGAACGTCTTTTGTGAACGGAATGCGTCGCGGCGTATGGCCTGACTCTCTGAGAACGGTTTCGATGGCGTCGGCTTGGATCAGGACGTCAGCGGAGGCTTCCGAGAAGGTGTTCTCCGTGGCGGCCGGTACGTTGTGGACGATGCCTATGTTCATGTCGCTCACGCTTCAATCCGTATCGTTCCATCGCAGAAGCGATAATACGTTCTATGAGTTTCTGGTATGTCATTCCGCCTTTGTATGCAATGAAGCAGAGGTCGGAATGGTCTGGATTCAATCCGGCGAGGGGATTTACCTCTATGAAATTGGGAATGTCGTCGGAATCGCCTCGCATGTCGATTCGTCCCCCGTCCCTGCAGCCCAGCCCCCTCCACACGGTCAGCGCGACCTCTCCCGCGTCTTTTGCGAAACGGTCATTCACAAGGTGATACTCGACATACTGTTCCCATTCCTTCTTGTTGTAATATGAGTACGCGTCTGCTTCTGCGTGCTGTCTGAGGCGAACCTCCATAACGCCGAGCACTTTCGCGCGCGAACCGGTTCCCACGATACCAACCGTGAGTTCGCGGCCGGGCAGGAACGATTCGACAAGAACAGGCTGTTTGAATGTATCCATGATCGTCTTGCACACGGAGTTTAGTTGGGCTGGGTTATTGATCTTGGATGCGGCGCTGATTCCCTTGCCCGTGCCTTCCGCAACAGGCTTTGCAAAGAGCGGGTAGGGAAGACCGACCGCCGATATGTCGGATTCGGATTCGACTACGTAAAATGCAGGTGTCGGTATTCCCAGGTCGCGGACCACATGTTTCGTCATTCCCTTATGAAGGGTCAGCGAGAGAACAAGGGGGTCGGAGAACGTGTACGGTATCTCGTATGCGTCCAGCAACGCGGGAACCTGCGCTTCCCTGCCGAATCCCCGGAGACCCTCTGCGATATTGAAGACAAGGTCCCACCGGTGTCCGTTCGCGAGCCGTTGTGTCAGGCTTTCAATGTTTCCGATGCGGTCCGTGTCAAATCCGAGACTTCTCAATGCGTTCTCGATTGCCTCGATTGTGTCTTCCCGGTCGAATTCGGCGGTCTCTTCCTCTCCAAATCCTCGCGCCAAATAATCTTGGCGAAGATCGTAGGTAATCCCGACCGTCATTGTTTCACTCGCTTTTTTCATCTTTCGAACCGTTCGCTCGCTACAACGTGTCGTGGTAACGGTAGACCTTTCCCTCATAGTTTCTCAATAACAAATCATTGTCTTCGTATCCGATGACGGTTTCCGGCAGCAGCGGAATCTTCCCGCCGCCGCCGGGCGCATCGATGACATAGTGCGGCACCGCGTAGCCCGTCGTGTGTCCACGCAGGCCGTTGATGACCTCGAGTCCTTTCGAAACAGGGGTCCGGAAATGTGACGAGCCAACAATGGGGTCGCACTGGTACAGATAATACGGTCTCACGCGTATACGGAGCAAACCGTGAACCAGCCGCTTCATGGTCTCGACACTATCGTTGATGCCGGCCAGAAGAACCGTCTGGCTTCCCAGTGGAGTGCCGGCATCGGCCAGGCGCTCACAAGCCTGAGCGACTTCGGGAGTCAATTCATCCGGATGGGTGAAGTGGATGCTCATCCATAACGGATGAAAGCGCTTCAGCATGCGCGTAAGCGCGGGTGTAATGCGTTGCGGGAGAACAACCGGGGCCTTCGTTCCTATGCGCACCACTTCAACATGCGGAATCTGCCGGAGACGCATAAGCAGCCATTCCAGTTTTTCGTTCGAGAGTGTCAGCGGGTCGCCGCCCGACAGGAGCACATCACGAATATTGGGATTCGATTCTATGTATGCGAGCGCCTGTTCCGATTGTTCGGGTCTGAAACGGGAACGCCTGCCGACGATGCGTGACCGGGTGCAATAGCGGCAGTGCGTCGAGCAGAAATCCGTAACCAGAAACAGGACCCGGTCGGGATACCGGTGCACGAGCCCGGCCACCGGGCTGTCGTCCTCCTCTCCCAATGGATCGGACGATTCGCTTGGCGCCCGAAGATGTTCGTCTCGTGTCGGGATTACGGTCCGGCGAAGGGGTTGCGAGGGATTGTCCCTGTCCAAGAGGCTCGCATAATAGGGAGTGACCGCCACCTGCAGGCAAGCGTTGGAGCGATTAATTCCTTCTCGTTCCTTGGGAGAAAGATTTATTAGTTCCTCCAGGCGGCGCAGGCTCGTTATCCGGTTCCGTATCTGCCAACGCCAGTCGTTCCACTCTCTCTCGGTCGCTTCCGGGAAAAATTTGCCTCGAAACTTCAATGTGCGTGCATTAACGCAACCTAAGTACCGATTGGGATGCCCTATCCTCCTTTGAAAGCGACCTTGTCCCGAACTTTTTACTTGTGGTTTCCAGATTTCCTCATGTATTGGCCGAGCCTCGGCCATACTACCGGGGGGTTCCACGTCTTCAGCCGTAACCAATTCGCGTTTCATCGCTTGCCGAATCCCTTTCTTTTTTCTCCCGATTCATCGCTCCATTAACAACTGTCTTCTGAACAGAAAAACTCGTTACTTTAATTGTCCTTTTCCCGTCTTTCTCTGCCACCGTGCCCGCAACTTCCACCTCTTTGTGTATTAAGCGAAGCAATTCACTCCCCGCTCCGCTTTTGTCAACCTTGTACTCGGTCTCATCATGGGCTGCAACGGCAACTGTGATTACATTTCCTCTTGCGTCCCATTCAGTGGCTATGACGACTCCTCTTATTGTGACCGGTTTTTTCCCCATACAAGAATTCCGGTTGTTTGCACTCGTTGTTTCATGGAGATTGTAATTTTGCAATATTTTTGCTAGCACAACGTGTGCCAAATATGTAAGTAATTGATAATATTGTCGTAATGGATGTTTATGGTCTCTTAATAGCAGAACTATTAGTTCCGAAATAAAAGAAACCGGAATGGTAAATTCCGAAAAAAAGCCGGCAAATCCGAAAATTTCAAAATTTTAGGGTCGCCCGGTCTCCCCGAAACCAGTACTTTGCGGTATAATATACGTCAATAAGCGAAAAGCAGGCATGGGCCGCCATCTTTGGAGATGATGAATTCTTGCCTCGATTTCCATGCGGCTTTGTTGCTGATTTCTAAAGACGATATTATGCTGTGCGACGAAGGGGACTGTGAATCTGTCCCACGATTGGAATAACAGAAAGACCCAAAAAAAGACGGCTTTCACGAATGCCCCACGACCGGCGCTCACGGCCCGGGTTGTTGGGGGCGGGAGCCACTGCGCCCGAAGGACGGGCCCCCCAATCATAGGGAGTTTCTCAGAAATCGCAGTTGTGGAAAAGTTCTGCACGGTTTGGAGCACGCGTTTGACGGACGAGGAAAGGCGATAGACGGGAAAAAGATGGAGAGCATCCTGATAGTTTCGCGCGACGCCGAAGTAAAACAAGCGGTTCGGGACTGCTTCAGCGGCCGGGCAAAGACAGTGGACGCGCCTGACAGCGCATCCGCCCTGGATGCGCTTCGTCACGAGAGGTGTGACCTTCTTTTTGTCGACCTGGAAGTGCTCCGGGAATCCGCTCCGGACAATTCATACAAAGCGGCGTTTCAGCCCTTCTGGCAGCTGTATCCGACCATTGAGATCATTGTCATGGCGCGGGCGGAAATGATCAGGGAAGCGGTTATGGCGGTAAAGGCGGGCACCAGCAATTACCTCACGTACCCCATCAATGCGCACGAGGTGAAATACGTCACGGAGAGCATCTTTGAGTTGACACGTATCCAGTCCGAACTCGAGTATCTGCGCAACAGATTCTGGCGGGCGGACTCTTTCGGAATTGTCCAGACGAGAAGCGCGTTGATGAGGGAGGTTTTTGAGAAAATACGGGCCGTCGCTCCGACCAAGAGCACCGTTCTGCTCACCGGTGAAACCGGTGTGGGCAAGGGAGTGCTGGCAAGGCTGATCCACAGACACAGCAACAGGAGAGAGGAAAGCTTTATCAGCGTGCATTGTGGAGCGATACCGGATACGCTCATGGAGAGCGAGCTTTTCGGACACGAAAAGGGCGCCTTTACGGGGGCGGTCAGGAGAAAACTGGGCAAGTTTGAAATCGCGAAAGGGGGAACCATTTTTCTCGACGAGGTGGCGACCCTCACGCCCTCGGCGCAAATCAAGCTCCTTCAGATTCTGCAAGAGGAATTTTTTCAGCGGGTGGGCGGCGAAGCGGACATCCAAAGCGACGTAAGGGTAATCGCCGCCACGAATATGGGACTTAAAAAGATGGTCGATGACGGACAATTCAGGAGAGACCTCTACTACCGCTTGAATGTTTTTCCCATCGAGGTTCCTCCGTTGCGAGACAGGAAGGAAGACATACCCATTCTTGTGGAAACTCTTCTCAAGAACCTGAATCGGGTGCATTACAAATCGATCAATAGCGTGAGGCCCGAAGTAATGGACGCATTCATGAAATACTCCTGGCCGGGCAACATCAGGGAGATGGAGAATCTCATGGAGCGAGCATACATCTTGGAGACCTCCTCGAAACTGTCTCCGGAAGGTTTTCCAAGTGAACTGTTTGCCGTCGAAAGGGGAGAGCCAGAGACGGAAGTGGACACATCTGTCACGCTTGCAGAGGCAAGGCAAAAAGGCATAGAGAAGGCCGAGAGGGCTTACCTGTCGGAATTGCTTGCGGCGAACAGGGGAAGAATAGGCGAGACCGCCAGGGCGGCGGGAATCAGTCCGCGGCAACTGCATAAGTTAATGAAAAAACATGGGCTCCGGAAGGAAGCATACAAGCGGTTCTCCGCCGAGTTGGCCAATTGAGTTGTCGCGGTCAAGCGTTATTGAGAACTCGGAGTTCCGAAAATTGCAACTTTGCCGCTCCTGCCGAAGTCAGCGAGATTTATCCTTTTCGGATTTATCCGCGTAGCAACGCATGGGACGGGTGAAGACATTGTCGGAGCACTGATTGCAGGAAATGCAGGTCGCTTTCGCTAAATTGCCCTCGTTCCAACGTTTTATGAGTTGCGGCTCGCGGATGAGAGGCCTGCAGACAGACACCATGTCGGCGACGTCGTCCGAGAGGATTTTCTCGGCTATCGTGGGTGTTCGAATGCCGCCGACCAGAATCACGGGTATGCCGACAGCCTCTCGGAGCGCTTCGGCGCAGGGGCGTAAATAAGCTTCCTTCTCTTCTTTGTTGATCCCTTTGCGGCTCATCTGTTCACGGGTCTCGTATATGCCTGCGGTGATCTCGATGCAATCGATTCCGGCGTCTGTGATTACTTGAGCGACCCGGGCCGCTTCTTGCTTTGTCAGGCCATCGGGAACAAAATCATCGCAATTCATCTTGATCAGGATCGGATAGCTTTCGCCGACGAGTATTCGGGCGCGGCGAACTATATCGGCGATTATTTTCGCCCTGCGCGCCGTGCTGCCGCCGTACTCGTCGGTGCGCCTGTTCGTATACGGCGAGATGAAGTTGCTGAGCAAATAGCCGTGGCCTCCATGAAGCTGGACGGCATCGAAACCGGCTGCTTTCACACGGCGGCAGACCTGAGCGAATTCCTCGACCATTTGCTTTATTTCGTCCACACTCATTTCGCGCGGCATTGTGCCGAATGCTTTTTCCTCGACGGCGGAGGGCGCGATGGGAGGTTCGCCTCCTCGCAGGATGGGATTCTCCTGCCTGCCGGGATGAACCACCTGCATTGCGATTGCGGCGCCGCGCGATTTCACGTCGGCGACGATAGGTTTCCAGGGGGCAATCATTTGGTCGTTGTCGATGAAGGTCGGATACGCCAGGTCGTCCCCTTCGGGCAGGGGAATCTTAAACCGCTCGATGAGCGTCGCGCTTGTTATCAGAAGACCGATTTCTCCTTCCGCAAGCGTGTTGTACAGCCGGGCAAGGCGCTCGCTGGGCGCGCCATCGATGTTTCCCATGCCCTCGTAGGTCGCAGAGCGAACGGTGCGGTTCCTGACGCGCATGGTTTTGATTTGTATCGGTTCGAACAATCGCTTCATCGTCTTCCTTCCTTCTCATTGGATCCGCGCGGTCATTTGGTTCAAGCGTATCTCACGCACCCTCACCTGCCGTCGTCTTCCAGGACCGCTTGATAAACTTCCCGGCGCGAAATGCGCAGCGTCTTGGCTGCTTTTCGCATAGCCTCTTTTTTTGTCAACCCCTCGGTTCGCATTATTTCGGCAACCAGCTTTCCTGCATTTTGTGGCTCGACATTGGATTCCGAGCTATCGGTTTCGGCCAGCCCCTCAATGACCACCACGCACTCGCCCTTGGGTTTCCGTTCGCCGAAACGCTCAGCCACTTCACCGGCGGTTCCCCGAACCACCTCTTCGAATTTCTTGGTCAGCTCGCGAGCGACGGCGACCTTTCTGGTGGGCGCCAACTGCGCGAGGGTCTTCAGCAGGCCCGGCAACCTGTTCGGCGATTCGAATAACACGGCTGTTTCCGCTCTGTTGAGTATGGTATGAAGGCTGTTCAGACGCTCACCGGCTTTTCGCGGAGGAAAACCAAAGAAGGTAAAGCTCCCGGTTTGAAGGGCCGAGAGCACGAGGGCGGCGATTATTGAACTCGGCCCCGGTACGACGGTTACCTCAACCGCTTCTTCAAGGGCTGCGACGATGAGGTCCTGCCCGGGGTCCGATATCCCGGGCATGCCCGCGTCGCTCACTAGGGCGATTCGGGCGCCGTTCTTCAACTTGGATAGGAGGCGCGGTGTTTTCTCCGCCTTATTGTGTTCGTGATATGAGGTCATAGGCACATGGATTTCATATTTCGAGAGGAGTTTTCTTGTTCGGCGGGTATCTTCGGCGGCGATGAGGTCTGCCTCTTTGAGGATTCTAAGGGCCCGGAGGGTGATATCTTCGAGATTGCCTATGGGCGTGCCCACAATATAAAGCACACCCTGCCTCGGGGAGGTACGCCGGGTATCGCGTTGCGCGCTCACAGAATTCCTTGGAAAAAAACGACCATCCGATCAGACACCCCAGTCGCGGGGGTATCGGAAATCCCTGTCGATGGTGCGGTGGGAGAGCTTTGCGATTGCAGGCATTCGTCGCTTGTACTGGGTGCGCTGGATTATGTTGAACACTTTTCTGACAAAGTCTTCCTCGTATCCCGTTTGCACCAGTTCTGCGACCGCGAAACGTTTATCGACCATGAGATATAAAAGTCTGTCAACCTCGCGATATGTGAAACCCAGTTCCTCTTCGTCGGTTTGGCCCTCCCACAAATCGGCGCTCGGGGGCTTCCCTACGATTTCGTCGGGGACCCCCAAAAATTTTGCCAGTTGCCAAACCTGGGTTTTATACAAGTCGCCGATCGGGCTGATCGCACAGGCCATATCGCCCCACAGCGTTGTGTATCCGAGCAGAGATTCCGTCTTGTTGCTCGTGCCCAGAACAAGTGCGTGATGTTCGGCGGACTTATCATACAAGATGATCATTCGCTGTCTCGCCATCACGTTTCCCCGTCGTTGGTTGTTCATGTCCGGGGTGCGCTCGAAGTAGGCGTCGACCATGGGAGTGATGTTACTGGTCTCACTGTTGATGCCGGTTAACTCCACGACTTCTTTTGCGTGCTTCAGGGTGTCGGGATGGCTGGTCTTATAGGGCATCATGATGCCCCACACATTCTCGCTCCCGAGCGCGCGTGCCGCAAGAAAAGCCGAGGTGGACGAATCGACCCCTCCCGATATTCCAAGCACCACTTTATTTCGGCCGATCTTGGTGACTTCTTCCCTGATGAAGCGGGTCAATATTTCCGTCACCAACTCGGGATTCATGTCGAGTTCGTTATTCATCGAGCAGTCTTTTCCCACGCGCTATCCGGCGCAATTCTCTCAGCGTCAAGGGCAGATTCTCGTCTCGCCTGACCGGAGTGTACATCTGGGCGCGCCTGATTTTTTCGTCATCGATCTGGACCACGAGGAGATCTTCCTCCAGGTACGCGGCCTTTCCCACTTCCTTTCCGTCCGGGTCAATGACCTCCGAGCCGCCCCAGAACGTGATCCCGTCTTCGCAGCCGACACGATTTGCAAAAACGACGTAACAGCAGAACATGCTTGCGTATGTCCGGTTCAGGTTCTCCCATATGTCGTAGACATCGAGACGCTTTTCGGCCTTCATTCCCCGGGCCGGGCTGCTTGCCAGATGAAGCAGAATATTGGCGCCGTCGGCACTGAGGATGCAGCCGGTGGAAAGATGCCAGACATCCTCGCAAATAAGCATTCCCATTCTCCCCAGCCTCGAATCAAACGCCGACACCGAGTCGCCGGCGGCGAAATAACGCAGTTCATCGAACATGCCGTAGGTCGGCAGGTACACTTTGCGATGCCGATGCATGATGCGCCCGTCCTCGATGAAGAGGGCCGAGTTGAAGAAACGATGGTCGGGACTCTCCTCGACATAGCCGAATACCAACGAGATGTTCCGGCTGTGCTCGAGCATCTTACGGATGATGTGATGTTCGTCGTGCATGGCGACGACGGGAACCATGTCGCGGAGCGTATAGCCGGTCAGGCCGAGTTCCGGAAAAACGAGCAGTTGCACACCCTTGCCGATTGCATCCGAGATGATATCTTCTGTGATCTCGAGGTTCCTCGCGAGATTGCCCACTGTGGGTTTGTTCTGCGCTATTCCAACGGTGATTTTCATTTATGACTCGATGGCCTTGCCTTCCTTACATCCGAACGATAAGCGATTTCATTAGAAACTAGCACAATGCGGTTTTGATTGTCAACATATCGTTGAACTGCGCGGAGATGCGGAAATATCAGCGCAGGGGCGGCGAGAGGCTTTTTCGGAGGCGCGAGGGTAACTCACAGGCAATGCATTTTTTACTTGACATAACCGCAGACCGTTTGTATACTATTTTTCGCATCAAACGTCATCGCTGGACGCGGGTAGGCCGTTTCATTCCTTTTTGACCGTTGCGCTTTCGGATACTCACTTCGGATGGGGTAGTGTGCCGACAGTGAAGATTCCGTTGGCGGCATATCGGCTGCAACAACTTATTTGAATAGTGTGAAAAGGTAGTTGAGCGGGTGAAAAGATTCTATTACTCTGCTTTTCGGGATGGACAAGAGATTGATGGAGTCATACGCGCCGACTCTATCGACACTGCGAAGAGAGTTCTTCAAGAAGAAGGATGCGAAGAGATCGCGCTCAGTCTTCTGAGTTCGGTTCCCTCCGATCTCGACCCCAACCAACCGGAGTCGCGCGGGGATTCCGTAAATTATCGCTCCAAATAGCGCCGGTTGCGGAAGGTTTTTTCGCGCCTCTTTCTTGTTCGCTTTGCTTTGACACGACCTGCCACGGCGGCTTTTTGTTCGGCTGCTTTTCTACACGTTGATGAGTTCCACCGCTAAGCGTTTCAATTTTGTCTTCAGCTCCGTCGTTTAAAGGAAAGACAATCGCGCAGAAAAGATAAGCTGCGTGCATAGTCGTTCTTTTCATCACGCCTTGTGAATAGGGCAATACAAGACGTCGCAAGGGATTCCTTATGTTTCACGGCCCAATCGGTGCGGATTCTTGCTTCGCCCTGTGATCCGGGGAGGCTTTGCGGGGATAAAAGATGGCGATGTTTCTCGTGCATGCACGCGAACTCCCGCCGCTGCATTGTTTGATTGACGTTAACCCGGACATCAGTATATAGTACGCATCGGCGCTCTTGTCACTACCAGATATGGAAGGAACTATCTGAGCAGACATGGGGAGAACCTCCCGTTTCGACAGCGCGTTTCGCCAGACTCCGCATGTTTCGGCGACAAAACGCGAATGTCTCATAATTTTTTCATATTTCATACTGGCCGTTCTGAGCACATACCCGTTGCTCTTCAAGCTCACCTCTCATGTTGCCTATGAAGGCACAAACGACGCGTACTATTGTCTTTGGAGTTTGTGGTGGAGCAGGACCGCCCTCTTCGACCTCCGGACGAATCCGCTTTACACTACATGGTTGTTCTATCCTGTGGGAACCTCGGTCATTTTCGGCCCGACGCAACTGCACGCAACAGCAATTCTCTTTTCACCGCTGCAATTGCTGATTCCGGGGTCAGCAGGGCTCATCTTCACCTACAATTTCGTTGTTTTCGCGTCCCTCGTAGTCTCGGCGTACGGAGCGTATCTGCTGAGTCACCACGTCTGCCATCACAGGGGAGCGGCATTTATCGCCGGCATCGTCTACGCGTTTCTCCCACTGCGCATATTCAATATCGTTCGGCTCCAATATTTTTCGGTTCACTGGATTCCTTTTTTCATGCTCTTTTTTATCAAACTGTTGGAAGAAAAGAGGACAAGGGATGCGGTTCTGGCAGCGGTATTCTTCGCGCTCATTCTGTTTGACCATATGGGGTATGCGATTCATATGATTTTCTTCGGTGTGCTGGCAACCGTGGTGGCGTCTCTTTTCCGTTTCCCTGAGTCGGATAATGAGAGAAAGCCCGAGTTGTTCTTGCTATTAAGCCGTCTTGGAATATTCGTGGCGACAACAATAATTGTTACTCTTCCATTTACGGCGCAGCTTGCCAGGGAGATGGCGTCGAATGTGAGGCTGGAGCAGAAGAACGCACAGGAAGTGACTCTCTCGAGTCTGGTAACTCCTCATGCCCAATCCACACTCTACGGTCGATTCGTGGATGCCGAGCCCGAACTGCCCGAAAACCCCTCATCTCTGGCCCTGGCGCTCTCTGTACTGGCCGGGGCCAAGAAGATGCCTTTCCTTCGATATTCGGTCATTCTTCTCTTTCTGTGCGCGAGCTATGTTATTCTGCGGAATTATCGAAGGGCGATTTATTGGCCCGTCATTGCCGTGTTCTTCCTTTTATTAAGCCTTGGCTCGAGAGTCGTCGTTTCAGAAGACCTTATTTTGAATATTCCGACACCGTACTCGGTTTTGCGTGCAATTATTCCTCCGCTGAAAGTGGCCAGGACAACGATGGACTATCTCTTTCACTTCACGCTTGCGGCGGCTGTGACATCTTCCGTCGGGTTGGCATTTCTGTCTGGAGTAATAGGGAAGACCTGGAAGAAGAATGTCACATTTTGCGTTGTCGGACTCGCGGTCATACTGGAGAGCCTGATAATCCCGATTAAGGTCGTTGAACCGGAAGTGACTCCGGCATATGAAATAATAATGGCTGATTCTTCGGATTGCGCCATTACGGAACTGCCCATGGCAGACCCTGCATCCCTTTCCCGACAGTTTCTCTATCAGACCTACCACCGGAAGAAACTGCTGGGAGGGCTTTTGGTTCGCGCTTCACCCGAGACAAGAAAGACCTTGGAGCATCCCTTTGTGGAGGGCATGGTCGAGCCTCTGAAGCACCTGCAAATGCCATCTGCTTCGCGCGCTCGAATCCTCGAGGAGAATCGGCGGTTCATTGATCATACGAATTTGAAATATATTGTCATCAATAGGTTGGTTTACAGAAATTCTCCCTTGGAGTATCCCGTTTCTTTATCAGACCTTGAGCGGTTCCTCATGTCGAACGGATATGTCGAGGTCTATTCGGATAAGGATGAAACCCTCTATATGAGGGGCGGGTAGACCTTCGTCGGACCGCATGTGTTTGATATGTCGCGGTGAACGTTACGGGTGAAAACCTACTTTTGA
>CAYVQZ010000014.1:70954-78115 GCA_964453435.1 uncultured bacterium | reverse complement strand
GCCCCGGAATGGCGACGATGTTGAGCGCATCCATCCCCCGGGCGATGCAGCCGGAATAGGTGACCGGCTTCTTGTGCACCATCTCCGGCAAAACGTGATGGGCGCCTGGGAAAGATGGCAAAAAAATTTTCGCTTGACAAATCGAGTTTGAAGCGCTAGAATTTTTGTACCGACCAGTCCAAAAATAGGGGCGAAACTGATGAATGCCAGAAAACAACTGCTCTCTTCCGCGGCCAGGCTTTTCCACGCAAAGGGCTATAACAACACCAGCGTGCAGGATATCCTGGTTGACTCGTCCATCTTTCGAAATAATTTCTATTACCATTTCACCAGCAAGGAGAAGCTTGGCTTCGAGGTGCTCGGCCGAAGGATGCAGTGGTGGTATGGATACGTCGTGCAACCTTCGCTCGACAATCGTGAACTATCCGTGACCGGGCGCGTCGACGCTCTTCTCGAAAGAATACATTTTCTCGGGTGCTCCAACGAGGGCGAATTCGGATGTCCGTTCGGGAATCTCGCTCAGGAAATGAGCTGTATCCACGAACCCTTCCGCCAGGCGCTGAGCGATTTCTTTCGGAATATCGCCGACCGGCTCGAGGACTGCTTTGAAGAGGGGAAGGCAACAGGGGATTTCGATGAGAGTCTGCCTTCCCGAGAGATTGCGGAGTTTGCGATTGCCGTAATCCAGGGCTCATTTCTCTTGCGAAAGACACATAAGGACCCGAACGTCATGGATAGTAATATCGAAATGCTCCGCCAGGTTTTCGGGAGATGGATATCGCCAGGGGCGTGTGTACGCACCACGAAAACATCTCCAAGTAACGGCGGCGTTGAGCCTGATTCAGAGGAGAAAGGAGACACGCCATGGACAGTTTGAGCGAGACCGTTCTTGATTTCGTCATGTGCGAAGGACTAGCCTGCGCGGCGGGGATAGCCACCATCGAGAGCCTCGCGGGCGACCGCCCACTGCCGATATCACGAGCGTCCTGCCGGAAGCAAAGTCGGCGGTCAGCTTCGCGATTGCCCTCGACCAGAGTTTGATACCGCCGTTCCTGTCGAAAAAGGACCGGCGCTCGTACCAGCACGACCATGTTCGCGCGCATGTTCTTTCCAGCGGAATATCGTTCGAGCTTGCGAGCTATCTGGAACAACGGGGCTGCAGCTCGCATCCTTTGAACTCGAACAATTTCTACAGGACAGACGCTTCGCCGGCCGGCGCCTTCGACCTGATTCCCGATATCTCGCTGAGGTATCTTGCGGTCGCTTCCGGCGTGGGTTCGTTCGGCCTCTCCGGCAATGTCCTCAGGAAAGAGGAGGGAGCGGCCATCGTGCTCGGTGGCGTCGTCACCAGCGCGGAACTCGAACCCACTCCGCCCTTGCCCGCGGAAGAAAACTACTGCGACGGATGCAGGCTGTGTATCGCGTCATGCGCGTCGGGCTTGATGGACCCGGAAGAAGAGGCAAGCGTTTCACTCGGAGGCATAGGGCACACTTACTCGAAGCGCCGCAGCTATCACCGTTGCGAGTATGTCTGCGGCGGATTCACGGGACTGCACCCATCCGGCAAATGGTCCACATGGTCGCCCGGCCGACTTGAGATACCCGAAACGGACGAGGAATTCATGGGCGCCCTGGCGAAAGGCGTAAACGCTTATCGGCGCCGCCCCGCCCTCGATGGGGGCTTTTACAACCCCCTGCTAGATAAGCGAATCGGCCTCACATGCGGCTACTGCCAGATTGTTTGTGTCGCTGACAAGGAGGAGCGCAAGAGGCGTTCTAAGTTGCTTACTCGAAGCGGATGTGTCGTGCAGAATCCCGACGGCTCGCTCGATGTCCTGTCACCGGAGGAAGCGGCCGGGCGCGTCGCCGCGATGGATGACGCAACCAGGGTGCTGTACGAATAGGAAGGGCCTGCGTATCGGGGATGCTTTCACCGCAAAGACACGGAGGAGTTCGTTGAATCCGAACCAGCGGGAGACGGCCGAGGAGGTCTCAAATGAGTGATCAAGTTTATAAAGACATGATTGATGTTATGAACGGGAGAGAGACGTTTATCGGAGCGTTGGACATCCCGGAATACTACACGATGGTGAAGGAGTTGTTCGATCCGGACGAGGCCGAAATCAACAACGCGATGCCCCCCAAGGGAACGTTCACGGCCGCCGATTTGGCCGCCAAGATGGGACGCAACGAGGCGGACCTGGCCGCCAAACTGAAGCGCATGGCCGACAAGGGTCTCTGCCGGTCATACGTCGAGGACGCCGTTCGCCTTTTCGGCGCCGCGCCGTTCATGCCGGGCATCTTCGAGTTTGTCTTCTTCCGCGGGACCGTTACCGAGCGCGACAGACGACTGGCGAAGTTCATTCACGAATACAAGGAAGCCTGGGAAGCCAACACGCCTCCGATGAAGCTTCCGTATCCGGTCATACGGGTTATCACAGTTGACAGAACCGTTGAGGCGGGCGAGAAGGTTCACACGTACGACCAGGTCAGGACCTACATCGAAGAAAACGATACGATAGCGATTGGCGCGTGCTACTGTCGCCACGAAGCCAAATTGCGGGGCGAGGATACTCACGACATGCCGATGGACGCCTGTGTCTTTTTCGGAGACAACGCCAAATTCGGCATCGATTGTCTGGGCGCGAGAAACGTGGGCAGGCAGGAGGCCCTCAGGCTGCTCGACGAGTGGGAAAAAGCGGGCCTGATACACCATACCCGAAACTTTACCGACGATGTCGATTACATGTGCAACTGTGATCGCTGGCACTGCACCGCCGTAAAAGCGATGCTAAAACAGCCGAAACCGGGAAAAGTGTTCAACTCTGGTTTCGAGCCGCGCTTCGATGCGGACGCATGTGTGGCGTGCGGAACCTGCATCGACCGCTGCCCCCCGGAGGCCTTGACCATGGGCGATGACGATGTGCCCCGTGTGGACCTCGACAGGTGTTTTGGCTGCGCCGTATGCGCCACGGGCTGCCCCAATCAGGCGATCAGGCTGGTTCGCAAGCCCGGATTCGAGCAACCGCCGAAGGATAAAGCAGCGTTGATGGGAGCCTTCTTCGCCAGCTTCGGAAAGGAAGAGTAGCGCCTTCTCCCGTATCCTCCAGGGCTGAATTTATTCGCGCGTGGACGCAGAAGAGAAGATGCAGGAATATAGGCGCTTGCAATCAGGCCGCAAGAACAGCGCGGAAGAACTGAAGCAGACACTATGATTAGGAGAGCATGGCATGTATAGTCTGGAACAGATTATTGTCGACAGGGTGACGGGGGAGGGAGCGTGCGCCGTCGGATTCGCAACGACTGAGACTCTCGCCGGCGGACCGGAGTCGGTCGACCTCGAATACGTTCTGCCGGGCGCCAAGTCGGCCATCAGTTTTGCCGTTCCGCTCGACCAAAGTTTTATACCGCCGTACCTGATGAAGAAGGACCATCTGTCGCAGCAGAAGGACAACACGAAGGTCAACAAAATCGCCAGCGGCATAGCGCTCGACCTGGCGAGATTTCTGGAACACAAGGGATATCCCTCTTATCCGGTGGCGTCGAACCAGGTTTACCGGCAGGACGCGCCGCGCGGTGTTTTTGATATGAAGCCCGACATCTCCCTCCGGTACCTCGCGATTCGCTCCGGCGTGGCGCATATGAGCCTCTCGGGCAATGCCATCCGGAAAGAGGAGGGCGCGGCGATAATACTCGGCGGCGTCGTCACAACGGCTGAGCTGGAACCGACCGACCCGCTTCCCCCCGAGGAAAACTATTGTGATGGCTGCCGCATCTGCATGGCTTCCTGCCTGTCGGGCATGATGGACCCGGAGGAAGAGGAAAAAGTTACGCTCGGAGGCGTCGAGTTCACCTACGCGAAGCGGCGCGAGTACAACCGGTGCGGTTTTGTCTGCGGCGGTTTCACGGGACTTCACCCGACCGGCGCGTGGTCCACATGGTCGCCCGGTCGGTTCTCGATTCCGGTGAACGACGAGGATTTTGCGCCGGCCATCATGCAGCATCTCGATATTCACACTCGCAGACCCGCAATGGAGGGCGCACGGATTCACCCGATGATCGAAGGCAGGTTCAGCATGACTTGCGGAATGTGTCAACTCGTGTGCGCTCCCGAGAAGGAGGAGCGGAAAAAGCGTTTTAGAATGCTCACCGAAAGCGGGTGTGCGATTCAAAATCCCGACGGCTCGGTTGAGGCGCTCCCGCCTGAGGAAGCTGCCAAACGAGTTGCCGCAATGGACCTCGAAGTACGGGCTCTCTATGAGGAAGTTTAGCCGCCGATTGCAGCGACAGTTGTGAGTTAATGTCGAACTGTCCGGGCGCTTTTCGCCTTGGCTTGCTGTTATCTCAGGAGGTTATTGCCATGACTCAAGTGTTGGATATTCTCGGCAGCAAATACCCGATCATTCAGGGACCCATCGGCGAGTTGAACGACCCGAAAATGGTGGCCGCCGTCTCCGAGGCTGGCGCATTCGGCATGCTGGCCTTGGGCTTTGTTTCCGACCCGGACAAGGTCAGGCAGATGATAGCCGAGGTCAGGGAACGTACCGACAAACCCTTCGGGGCCAACCTTATGATTGCCATGAACCCGAACAACGAGGCCATCCTCGAGGCGCTGGCCGATGGGGGCGTCAAGACAGTAACCACATCGGCCGGGTCCCCCAAAAAAATCTATCCAAAAATCAAGGAACTGGGCTTGAGAGGGCTTCACGTGACGCTGGCCGCGTCGTTGGCTGTCAAGGCAGCCGATGCCGGTGCGGATGCGGTCATCGTTTCCGGCGCGGAATCGGGCGGCTTGCGCACCACCGGTCCGGAATCAACAAACTTCATTCTTATCCCACTGGTTTGCGACATGGTCGATGCGCCTGTTGTGGCTGCCGGCGGAATCGCTGACCGCCGCGGGTATCGGGCCGCACTTGCTCTCGGCGCTCAAGGCGTGCAGATAGGCACTGCCTTTCTGGTCTCTGAAGAAAGCCCTGGTTCCCGGGCATGGAAAGAGGCCATCATCGGCTGCGGCGACGCGGGCACAACCCTGCTGCCGATGGGCCGAATGGCCATGAGGACCATAATTAATGCCAAGCTGGGTGAACTCATGGCCTCCGGCGCCGACCTTGCCCAAGAGTACAGCATAATGAACGCCGGCGAGGCCTGGAGGACGGGTGATTTCGACTTGTTTCCAGCCGGCGCGGGCCAGGTGAGCGCCTTGATTAAGGAGATCAAGCCTGTGAAGGACATCATCGAAGAGATGGTTTCTTGATGACAGCTCGGACAAATCAAAGGAGTATTGAAATGAGTCTTAAGAAGCGTCTGGTTGCGAAGGCCCTCGAACTGGGCTTTGAAGATGCGGGGTTTACGACTGCCGAGCCTCTGGATTTGTATCTTCAGGAGATTGAATCCCGCCAGGATATGTATCAATGGGTGTTGGACGCCGGCGTGGACCTGAAAGCGGGCGCGTCTCTTTCCAAGGGCCATCCGTGGGCCAAATCTCTGCTGGTGCTTATCCTCAACTATCATAAGAGGAGGTTTCCGCCTGTACTTATCGGAAAAATCGGCCGTGTATACCAGGTGGACGACCGGCAGGAGATGAAAGACTGGTTCGTAAATATAACGAGTTTTCTCGGTTTCCTCGGCGAAGAAGGAATTCGGTTCTACCTGGGCGAAGAGATTCCGGCGCGCATGTCGGCGGCAAGGGCCGGCCTTGTGACATATGGAAAAAACTGTTTCGCCTACGCCAGAAAATCCATGCTCGGCGCTTCGTGGCTGGTCAGTATCCCCATACTGCTGGATGCGGAAATCGAGCCGGACGAGCCTTCGGTGGAGCTCGGATGTCCCGATTGGTGCAAGAACGCCTGTATCGCAGCCTGCCCGACCGGCGCTCTGTACAAACCAAAGAAAATGAACCCGGTGAAATGTATCGCGTTCAACACCTATTTTGCGCCCGGAATCACTGCCCTCGAGCTGAGGGAACCGATGGGCGTCTGGGTTTATGGTTGCGACCGGTGCCAGGAGGTTTGTCCCCGCAACCAGCCGTGGATGAACCAGGAACTTCCGGAAAACCCTTCGCTTAAACAGAGAGCGGGAGACTTTCAGCCGGATGTTCTGCTTACGATGTCCCCAGAGCATTATGAAAACAAGGTGTGGCCGCTCACGTTCTATATTCCGAAAGAGAACATCGCAAAGTGGAAGATGAATGCCGCACGCGCGCTCGGAAACATGGGCGACGACAGCCATGTTCCGATTTTGGTTCAAGCCCTTTCCGAGAACCCGGATGAAACGGTGCGCGGCATGTGCGCCTGGTCGCTGGGCAGGCTGGGCGGACCCCGCGCGCGAGCCGCGTTGGAGGCTCAATTATCCAAAGAAAACGGTCTTGTTAAGGAAGAGATCGAACTTGCGCTCCAAAAGCTGTGACTCCGTCCCGGAGTGACACCCGACCAAAAAGATATTTACCTCCACGGTTTGATAGAATGGAAAGGACGAATATTGCGAATCATGGAAAGGGGAAAGAGAGGGAGAAGATGGGAGACGACGTCTATATCATCGGAGTCGGGATGATAAAGTTCGGGAAATACCTTGACAAAAGTATCAAACAAATGACGGGAGAGGCGCTCGAACTTGTTCTCAAGGACTGCGGGCTGAGCCGTGACGATATCGAAGCCGCGTGGTTTTCGAACACCGGCTGGGGAATGTACACGTTCCAACATTCGATTCGCGGACAGGTGGCGCTCACCGCAAACGGTCTCGATAAGATTCCCATTACCAACGTCGAAAACGCGTGCGCCAGCGGAAGCACCGCGCTCCACGGGGCGTGGACTTCCATCAAGGCCGGCCTGTTCGACTGTGTCCTCGCCATCGGAACGGAGAAGCTTTACGATGAGGACCGCGTCAAAGTTATGCGCGGTTTCATGGCCGGGACCGATGTCGAGGAAATGATGAAACGGATGGCGGAATTTGCGGAAGAAGAGCAAAGAAGAAAAGAGCAAGAAGCAAAGGAGAAAGGCGCCGAAGTCAAGCCGGAAAAAGCCGGCGGACACTCCGTTTTCATGGATTTCTACGCGATGGGAGCTCGCAACCACATGAACAAATACGGTTCGACCCAGCGTCAGTTGGCCGTCATAGCCGCCAAGGCCCACAACAATTCGACCCTCAACCCGCTGGCGCAATACA
>CAYVQZ010000014.1:0-70854 GCA_964453435.1 uncultured bacterium | reverse complement strand
GTCATAGCCGCCAAGGCCCACAACAATTCGACCCTCAACCCGCTGGCGCAATACACGTTCCCGCAGACGGTCGAGCAGGTGCTCGCAGACCGGGAGGTGGCGTACCCTCTCACAAGGGCCATGTGCGCCCCCATCGGGGACGGCTCCGCGGCCGCCATCATATGCAGTGAGCGGTTCCTGAAGAAGCATCCCTCGAATCGCGCTGTCAAGATAAGGGCATCCGTCCTCAAGTCGGGCAGCCGAACCGGCGAGAACGACATCAGCCAGCGGGCGGCTGCGGTCGCCTATGAGATGTCGGGCCTGGGACCGGAAGACATCGACGTGATGGAAGTGCACGACGCCACCGCATTCGGCGAAATCCACCAGATGGAGGCCCTGGGTTTCTGCCCGGAGGGCGAAGGCGGCGTTTTCGCCGAGAGCGGCGCGACCGCCTTGGACGGGAAAATACCGGTGAATCCCAGCGGCGGACTTATCTCGCGCGGCCACCCGATTGGCGCTTCCGGATTGGCGCAGATTCACGAACTCGTGACCCAGCTTCGCGGTGAGGCGGGAAAGCGGCAGGTGAACGACCCGCGCATCGCGATGGCCGAAAACGGCGGCGGCACCCTCGGCAATGGCGAAGCCGCCATGACCATCCATATCCTCGAGAAGACCTAATGGCAGGAATTGTCCATTTCATCACGTGCTGAAAAATTATCAAGGAGCAGGGAATTGAGCAATCTGGAGCGCCTCTTATCACCCATAAAAATCAGGAATGTGGAATTCGGCAATCGGGCCGTGATGCCTCCGATGGGGACAAACCTCGGCAACGATGATGGCACGGTCAGCGATGCCTTGCTCGCATACATACGTCGCCAGGCGAGAAGCGGGGTCGGTCTGGTCATATCGGAAATCACCGCCGTGCATCCAAGTGGATTGGTAAGCCCGAATCATCTTGGGGCATATGACGACCGGTTCATTCCGGGGCTGATACAGTACGCCGGCGCCGTCCACGAGGCCGGGGGAAAGGCGGCCATGCAGCTCCACCATGCGGGCCGCGAAAGCCTCTTCATGCTTATGCAGGGAGAAGCCATCGGTCCTTCGGCTATCCCCAGCGTCGTCTACCGCCAGGCTCCCCGAGAGATGACCGTCGAGGAAATCCATGAGATCGTGCAGGCGTTCGGGCGAGCCGCCCGCCGGGCATGCGAGGCGGGGTTCGACGCCGTCGAGGTCCACGGCGCACACGGCTATTTGTTGACGCAATTCCTCTCCGAACTCTCGAACCAGCGGAACGACGAATATGGCGGTTCGCTTGCCAACCGCGCGAGGTTCGTCATCGAGGTTCTCCGGGCCGTTCGCGCGAATGTGGGCGGCGATTTTCCTGTCTCCCTCCGCATATCCGCGGAGGAGTGTATCAAGGGCGGCTACAGCGTGGATGACATCCGGTCGATTCTACCCCAACTCGTTGCCGCCGGAGCCGACATTATTCACGCATCACTCGGAACCCATGGGACCCCGGCCGGCATCACCAGCGCGCCGCCCGAGTACGAGCCCGGATTCAACGCATGGCGCGCCAGAAAAGTGAAGGAGGCGGTTGATGTGCCGGTCATTGCGGTCGGGCGCTTTACCGACCCGGCGCTCGCCGATGAGGTGATTGCCCGGGGCGATGCCGACATGGTCGCGTTCGGACGTCAACAACTTGCCGACCCCGACTACCTGCTCAAAGCCAGTGAAGGGCGAACGAAAGAGATACGAACATGCATAGGCTGCAACCAGGGCTGCATCGAGCGGCTCATGCTTGAACCCGGCTCTTCCATCCGGTGCGCAATCAATCCCGAGACCGGCCAGGAACTGAACTATCCGCGAGAGCCGGCGCCCGTTGCCCGCACGGTTTGGGTCGTCGGGGCGGGGCCGGCGGGCTTGACCGCCGCCTATGAGGCCGCCAGGCTCGGCCACAAGGTGACGGTTTTCGAAAAGCACGGGAGAGGAGGCGGTCAGATATTCTACGCCAGCAAGGCGCCATACAAACAGGTGTATGACGATTGGATTCGATGGCTCATCTCACAGGTCGAAGAGAAGGGCGTTGATATCCGTACCAGTACGCCGTTTACCGAAGGCTTGCTCGAACAGGAACAGCCTGACGTCGCCATCCTGGCCAGCGGCGCCGAGAGAATCATCCCTTCCATTCCCGGCATCGACCTCCCCGTTGTGTGCAGCGCATTTGAGATTCTCGCGAGTGAGGTCCCTCCGCGAGACACTGTTGTCGTTGTCGGTGGCGGAATGATTGGGATGGAGACGGCTGATTTTCTTGTCGGCAGGGGAAGCAAGGTCACGGTAGTCGAACTCTTGCCGCGGTCTCCCGTCAAGAAATTTGCCTCCCACGGCTACATGCTCCACAAACGGCTGCGGGATGGCGGAGGCCGCCTGCTCTTGGGTACGAAAGTTCAGGAAATTCGAAAAGATTCGGTTGTCGTTGTGAGCGACGAACGAGGAGAGGAGATTCTGCCCGCCGAGCAGGTGGTCATCGCGGTCGGAACGAAACCTGTGAATAGCTTGCAGAAAACACTGGAAAACAAGAATCTTCTCCACGTCGTGGTCGGAGACGCTGTTGAACCGCGCCGCATAATAGAAGCCACTGAAGAAGGCGCGCGAGCAGCTTGGAGTATATGACCCGACCGAGAACTTTTCCGGAAAAGGAACAACTGTTGCCCGCGCGCTTCCGGTTGCCGAGAAGCCCGCGAACAGCGGTCGCGCCGGCGTTTTGCGGACGAAACATATTATGAATTTAAAAGCTGGTTTTTTCCCTGCAATAGAGACTTTGTCTTCCCTGTTTCCGCCACATTTCGCCGCCAGCCATTTCGTGCGATCCCGATAAGCAGATTTAACCATAATGGGGTATAATTGGTCTAAGAAGAAACGAGGAACACACGGCCAATTTGTCGGATTGAGCGTCGCGGATAATCGTGCTTCAAAGAGGTTTGAAATTATTGCGCAGATACGAATTCGTTCCAACATCTTACATCGTCAAGATCACTGTCCTCGCGGGCGTCAAAGCCGATCTCGGACGGCTGGGTCGAGGGAAGCTTTCGCGTTTTCGAATGGGACATATCGATAATGTTTGTTCAGATACCTGGTAACTCAGTCTTTCTGTCCCGCATCAGGTCCAAACTTCATCTTGTACGCACTGTTTTTGGCGCCAAGCCGTTGTCGGGAATCCGCCAAAGTCGTTTGTCAATGCGCCTCGTGAAAACAGCCGTGATTGCTCCCTTGTTGTCAATACTTGCGGGATGCGCCATCGGACCCGACTATGTCCCTCCCGAGATACCGGCCCCGATACAATGGAGCGCTGAGTTGGAACGGGGGCTGAGTTCCAAGCGCCCCGACACTCAGGAGCTGGCCAGTTGGTGGTCAACATTGAACGATCTCGTCTTGACAAACCTGATAGAACGAGCGGTCGAAGGCAACTTGGACGTCCGGCAGGCGGTCTGGCGCGTTCGCGAGGCTCGGGCGCGCCGGGGCATCAGCAAGGCTGGCCTCTTTCCGACTGTTGACGCCACCGGCTCTCGGAGATGGACTCGGAGCAGCGAAAACACCGGCCCCGGCGCCAAGAGCGACTTCTACAATGCAGGATTTGACGCCGGCTGGGAACTCGATGTGTTTGGCGGCATCCGGCGCTCCGTCGAGGCATTCGGTGCGGACTTGGAGGCGAGTCAGGAAGACTTGAACGATGTGCTTGTGACATTGCTTGCCGAGGTGGCGCTGAACTACGTCGAGGCGCGTTCGTTCCAGGCTGAACTCTCCGTGACGGAGGCGAACTTAAAGACACAGGAGGAAACATACGACCTCGTGCTGGCGCGGTTCGAGGCCGGGCTGACAAGCCAGCTCGATGTGGAACAGGCCAGGTATAACCTTGAAAGCACGCGTGCCCAGATACCGACGCTGCAAACGGGTCTGGAACAAGCCAAGAATCGGCTTGCCGTATTGCTTGGTGAGAGGCCGGGAGCTCTGGACGCCGCGTTGTCGACACGGGAGCCTATTCCGGTAACGCCCCTTGAAATAGCCGTTGGTGTGCCTGCAGATGCCTTGCGAAGGAGGCCCGATGTCCGACGCGCCGAGCGACAACTGGCAGCGCAAACCGCGCGAATCGGTGTCGCTACGGCGGAGCTGTATCCGCGATTTCAATTGTTCGGCTCAATCGGGCTCGAGTCTCTTTCCCTCGACGACCTGTTTCGGTCCGGCAGTCGCGCCTACCAGTACGGACCCAGCTTCTCCTGGCCCGTCTTCAATGCAGGCCGAATACGGCAGAATATCGCAGTCCAGAACGCACTCCAGGAGCAGGCATTAGCCTTCTATGAAGCAGCGATTCTCGCGGCTTTCGAGGAGGTCGAAAATGCAATCGTCGCATACGCCGAAGAACAGGGTCGCCGCCAGGCCCTCATCGAAGCGTCGCAAGCCGCGCAGCGGGCCGCCGACCTTGCCGAAAGCCAATATTCTTCGGGCTTGATAGATTTTCAGGTTGTGCTGGACGCCCAGCGCGCTCAGTTGTCATTCGAGAGCCAATTGGTTGTGAGCGAAGCCGAAGTGACGTCGAATCTCATACGACTATACAAGGCGCTGGGCGGCGGATGGACCTCCTTGGCTTCCGCCGATGAATATTAATTGAGACGAGGTGGTATTTTGAAAATGAAGTCGGAAACCGACGTCGAGCGTGCTTTGGGCGGTGCACATTCGTCGAGACGCGCGAAGCAACTGAAGCTGATCGCAGTGTTCATTCTGGTGGCGGCATTAATGTTTGCGGTGGTACGATGGCGATCCGCTGATAACGCCAAATCTTTCTCGTATGAAACTCAGCCGACGCGACGCGGAGACTTGACTGTTTCCGTAATTGCAACCGGAACGCTCGAGCCGACTAATCGCGTCGAGGTGGGCAGCGAACTCTCCGGCATCATTGAAACCGTCGAGGTCGACTATAATGACCGGGTCAAAGTCGGGCAGGTGTTGGCGAGGTTGGACACCGAAAAACTCGAGGCGCAGGTCATTCGGTCGCAGGCTGCGCTCGAATCGGCGCGTGCGCGGGTGTTGGAAGCGGAGGCAAACGTTCTGGAGACCCGTAACGAGTTGGAGCGCCTGCGAGAGGTGTGGGAAAAGACAGGGAAAAAGGCGCCCTCGCAGCGTGACTTGGACGCTGCGGATGCGGCATTCAAGCGCGCGCGGGCCGTTGAAGCAATCGCCCGCGCCCAGGTTTCCGAGGCGCAGGCGACGCTCAATGGCGATAAGACCGATTTGGCGAAAGCGGTGATTCGGTCGCCGATAAACGGTATCGTGCTAACTCGCGAGGTCGAGCCCGGCCAGACCGTGGCGGCATCATTGCAGGCTCCAATACTCTTCACCCTCGCGGAGGACCTGGCTCAAATGGAACTGCACGTGGACGTGGATGAAGCCGATGTCGGGCAGGTAAGGGAGGGACAAGACGCAGTCTTCACCGTTGACGCATATCCGGGACAGAGCTTTCAGGCGACGGTTACCCAGGTTCGGTATGGGTCCAAGACTGTTGATGGCGTAGTTACCTATGAGAGCTTGTTGAAAGTCGATAATTCAGAGCTGTTGCTTCGGCCTGGTATGACAGCCACGGCAAACATAACCGTAAAAAAAGTGGACGACGCCGTGCTGGCGCCCAATACCGCATTGCGGTTCTCCCCGCCTGAAGAAGGAAAAGCACGCTCGCAGGGCGGCGGCATAACCAGCATGCTCTTTCCGCGTCCGTACAGACGTCCGCCAACGCGGCCCGATGAATCGACCGGCGACCGAGGACAAAAACGTGTGTGGATTCTCAAAGATGGGAAGCCGAATCCCGTTCACATAACGACGGGAGCGACGGACGGGCGGATGACCGAGGTGCTGTCGGACAATCTCGAGCCCGGCTTGCCCCTCATCGTCGCCATTCGGGAATCAAAGAGATGACAAGCGAGACGGTACATCGGAGAAACGGCCAAGCTGGTCCGCCTTTCATTGAACTGAGAGGAGTCGCGAAAGTTTACGGCAAAGGTCACGCCGCCATGACGGCGCTTCGCGGCATCGACCTTTGTATTTTCGACGGCGATTTTGTTGCCGTCATGGGCCCGAGTGGCTCGGGTAAGTCCACCTGTATGAATATCCTTGGGTGTCTGGATACTCCGACGTCCGGAGCCTTTCTCTTCAAAGGAGTGGATGTGGGAACATTATCGCGCGACCAGCGTGCGCTTCTGCGGCGCAACTACCTCGGGTTTGTCTTTCAGGGTTTCAACCTGCTGAACCGAACACGCGCCCTGGAGAATGTCGAAATGCCGCTGATTTATCGCGGCATCCCTTCCGGTGAACGGCATGCGCGCGCGGTGAAAGCGCTTGACGCCGTCGGCCTTAAAGGATGGGAACACCATACCCCCGGCGAACTGTCCGGCGGAGAACAGCAACGGGTGGCAATCGCCCGCGCTATCGTCACCGACCCATCGGTGCTTTTGGCCGACGAACCAACCGGAAATCTCGATTCGGCCCGCAGCCGTGAAATTATGGCTTTGCTCACCAGATTCAATCGCGAACTCGGCATAACGATTGTCATGGTGACGCATGATTCCAACATGGCCGCCTATGCCAAGCGGATCGTCCGCTTTCTTGATGGCGGTATCGACAACGACGAAACAAACGGAGAAACGGCATAATGTTGTGGGATATGATTCTGCTCGCCTTCCGGGAAGTTCGGCGAAACGTTCTCCGCTCCTCTTTGACGGTTCTCGGGATCGTTATCGGAGTGGCTGCCGTCATTACCCTGGTCACCTTGGGCGACGGCGTTACCGCCCAGGTGACAGCCGATATCTCCGGTCTCGGCACGAATATGCTTCAAATTCATCAGGGACAGGGACGACGAGGTCCCGGAGGCACGAGGATGGTTGGTAAGCCTTTCGAACTCGAAGATGCAGAAGCCATCGTTCGCGAGACTCCCGGAGTCGCCGCCGTCGCGCCCGTATCCTCCAGGGCCATGCAGGCTATCTATGGCAATGCGAACTGGTCAACGGCCATCGTAGGCGCCGACAACTCTTATCTTACCGTGCTGAATTGCTCACTCGAATCGGGACGTTTGTTCTCTGAAAGCGAACTTCGTGCAGGAAGCGCCGTCTGCATTCTGGGCGCGACCGTGCGAAAGGAACTGTTCGGCGGCCAAGACCCGCTGGACGAAGTCATCCGCCTCGAGAAACTCTCCTGCCGTGTCATTGGCGTGCTCAAGGCAAAGGGACCCTCAAGCTTTGGAATGGACCAGGATGACTTGGTGCTTGTGCCGATTCGCACTTTTCAACGGCGCATAGCCGGCAACCAGGATGTCGGTCGCATGTACGTCTCGGCCCAACATGGTTTTTCCACCGAAAAAGTCCAAAGCGACATCGAACACCTGCTGCGCGAGCGTCGCCGCATTCCTCCCGGCGAAGAAGACGATTTTCACCTGCATAACATGGAAGAACTAGTGAGCACGTTGACGACCACTACCCGCGTGCTGACAGCTCTGCTCAGCGCGGTGGCCGCCGTGAGCTTGCTGGTGGGCGGAATCGGAATCATGAACATCATGCTCGTGTCGGTCACCGAGCGCACAAGAGAGATCGGTATTCGGTTGGCCGTCGGCGCCATGGAGCGCGAGATACAACTGCAGTTCCTCGTGGAGGCAGTCGTGTTGGCCTCGTTTGGCGGTATCGGCGGAATAATACTCGGACTCTCTGCGGCAGCCGTCTGTACGGAGCTTCTGAAGGTGCCATTTATCTTCAGCTTGACCATTGTCGTCATTGCATTCGTTTTTTCAGGGGCGGTCGGAGTGATATTCGGCTATTTCCCCGCCAGAAAAGCCGCCCGTCTCAACCCCATCGACGCCCTGCGCCATGAATGAGCGCGACGGAGAGCCGTTTTCCATGGAGTTACGCAGCGCCGCGCAGCCGCGCCCAAAAACCAAAGAAACTCGTGGAACACGAATGACGCAAATCGTGCGAATATCACGAATGAATGGTTTTTTCTTGCTCACCTCCGCGCAAGCAGGAGCGCATTTCGTAGCAAAGCGCTATGTCCACGCACTCTCGCGAATCATGGGAAGAATTCAAGAATCTGAAGCTCAGTGTCGCAGAACAAGTCGGGTGTGCGACATGAATGGCGCTTTTATGCGGCGTGTCGGTTGAACAAGTCGTATTCCTTGAGGTTTCGACGATCTCAGAAAGAGGAAATTGTACGATGAAAAATGGAAAAGTTACATGGGCCGTTTCGCTTACGCTTATTTTCACAATTACTTTTTTGTTTGTCGGGCTTGCGTCCGCAGACAATGGCGAACGCAGACATCGAAATCGTGGCTTTTTTCATAAAGACGCCTATCCAAAAAGAGACTTCGCTCCAGTCGAGAATCAAACCTACGCCGAGCAGTGCGGAGCGTGCCACTTTCCATACCTGCCGGAGTTGCTGCCGGCGGGTTCATGGCGCAAGATATTGTCACAAATGGAAAACCATAATGGGGTTGAGGCGCTGATAGAAGCGGGCGCGGTCAAGACCATTGCCCAATACCTGGAATCGAATGCCGCAGACAACTCAGGGTCACGGCGAGCGGCGAAAATTCTGCGGAGCTTAAAAGGTCAAACTCCGACCAGAATCACGGAAATACCATACATTCAGCGCAAGCATCACGATGTTCCAATTGAAGTTTTCCAAAGAAAATCCATAGGGTCCTTTTCCAATTGCACCGCGTGCCACACGGCCGCCGACCAGGGGGTTTTTGACGACGACTATGTCAATATACCCGAGTGAGAGGCTGCCCCGAAGGAAGGAACACTATCATGAAACCGGTCGTTTCCATAGTTGGCTACAAGAACCTGAATTCGGTCGCCGAAGCAATCAACCTTTGTGATGGATTCAAGAACCTGAAGTCGAGCGACCGCGTTTTGCTCAAGCCGAATCTATGCACATCGGGAGCGGGTTTCATACCCCCATTCGGAACGGTGACCACGACGAATGTGATCGAGGGTGTGATTCGCGCGCTCAAAGACTTCGGTGTGAGCGACATCTCCATCGGTGAAGGAACCGTGACCGACGAACTCGGCACAAACACCATGAAAGCCTACAAATGGGTTCACTACGACAAGCTCGCCAAACGCTACGGGGTGAAATTAATCGACTTTAATGCTGGACCACACAGGAAAGTCATGAGCGAGGATGTGCCGATAAACATAGCGGAGGCGGCGCTTGAAACCGATTTCTTCATCAATCTGCCCGTCCTCAAGACCCACGGAGACACGCGCGTCTCCCTCGCGAGCAAGAATCTCAAGGGCTGCATGAGCATGGCCTCGAAGAAGTATTTTCACGGGCCGGCCGGAATACTCCACTATCGTATCAGCCGGCTGATGGAAAAGATTTCCCAGCGCCTGGTCGTCATCGATGGTATTTACGCCATGGACAGGGGACCGGAGGCGACGACCGGCACCGCCCATCGATACGATGTTCTTGCCGCCTCAACGGATTTTCTCGCGGCGGATGCAGTGGGGGCGCGCCTGCTGGGCGGTGAGCCGACCGAGTGTGAACACCTGAAGCTCTATGCCGAACGCCACGGCAGATTGGATATATTGGAGAATCCCGAAGCCGTCGAAATTCGTGGCGATCGCATCGAGGACCACGCGAACTATATTCCCTGGGAATACGATCCGCATCTGGATATCAGGCTGTCCGGACACACCGGTCTTGAAATTAAAAGACTCACCTACACATCGTGCTCGGGGTGCGGCGCGAACCTCAGGGGTCCGCTGATGCTTCTGATCGGGTTGAGCCGCAAGAAGGACTTCAACAACCTGCGGATTGTTCAGGGAAAAAGTTTGAAGGACGACCGTAATTCGCCCCGGACAATTCTCTTCGGCGCCTGCGCCATCAAGGAGAATACACACCTCGACAAAGCCACCAAACTCGAGGGCTGCCCGCCGAAATTCTTTGACTCGCTCAGGTTCTTCTCGAATCAGATGACGAGCACTGTGGGCAGGTTCGCATTTTATGGCCGGCTCGCAGTCTATTTCGTGCGAGCGACTCTGGGAATCGGTCTCCTGCCGTTGCCGCGTTTTGAAATCTACAAGAATAACCCGGAATACGATAAAAGACACTTCGTTCCTCAATAGTCGCGCAGGGCATCATAACAGGGCAAACACTGTGCCGCCACGATTTCGGGCCAAATGATGCAAATGAGGGCGATAGTACCCAAGTCGGCGGAAGCTCACACGCATGAGATGCCAAAAGAAGATTTCCCGATTGATTGACAAGGCCCTTCTGCCTCTTCCATTGGGCCGCATACAACCCACTGGCTGGCTCCGAAACCAGCTTCAGATTCAGGCTGCCGGCCTCAGTGGACATCTCGATGAGTTCTGGCCCGACATTGCCGACAGCGCATGGATAGGGGGCGGGGCGGAAGGGTGGGAGCGAGGCCCCTACTGGCTCGATGGCGTTGTCCCTCTGGCTTTTCTGCTCGATGATTCGAAACTGAAAGCCAAGGTTCAACATTGGGTCGACTCCATTCTTGCGCGCCGGCAGGATGACGGCTGGCTCGGGCCGATACAGGATGGGACCTACGGCTACAAGCACGACCCCTGGCCGTGCTTCATCGCGCTGAAAGCCCTGACGCAATATCAGGAGGCGACGAGCGATGAGCGTGTCGTTCTCGCTATGACAAGATTCTTGAGAAAGCTTGACACTGTTCTGAATGAATCGCCTTTACTCATGTGGGCGCAGGTTCGATGGGCCGACGTCGTTCTCAGCATACACTGGCTTTTTGAGCGCACCGGCGAAGCATGGCTGCTCGAACTGGCCGCGAAGCTCCGCGGGCAGGGATATGACTGGGGCAAAAGCTTTGCCGACTTCGCGTTCAAAGAAAAGGTGAACGTCGAACAAAGCATGGAAAACGGGACCTATCTCGCAACCCATGTCGTGAACAACGCAATGGGTATCAAACAACCCGGCGTATGGTACCGCCAGTCGCATGACCCGGCCGACCGTGACGCCGTGTGGCGGATAATCGATACCCTGGATGCGTACCACGGCCAGGCAACGGGCGTATTTACGGGCGATGAACATCTTGCGGGTCTCAACCCTTCACAGGGCGCCGAACTGTGTGCTGTCGTCGAATATATGTTCTCGCTCGAAACGCTGCTCGCGATACTCGGCGACCCTCGTCTCGCCGACCGGCTCGAACGCATTGCCTTCAATGCGTTGCCCGCAACCTTCAAGCCTGATATGTGGGCCCATCAATACGTGCAACAGGCCAACCAGGTTGTCTGTAAAATATCGGAAGACCGTATCTACACGGATAACGCCGCCGACGCGAACATCTACGGGCTGGAGCCAAATTTCGGCTGTTGCGCCGCCAACATGCATCAGGGCTGGCCGAAACTCGCCTCTCACCTCTGGATGAAAACGCCGGACGAGGGGCTTGCCGCGCTCGTCTATGCTCCGTGTATTGTAAAAACAGAAATCAAGGGCCGGTCGGTTTCCGTCGAAGCGCAAACCGACTATCCTTTCAACGACGCGGTCAGCATTATCATCAATACGGAAGAACCCGTTCGATTCTCTCTCCAACTTCGCATTCCCGGCTGGTCGGAACATGCGAAGGTCAGCGTCAACAATGAAGAAACCGTCACTGTCGATGGAGGCGCGTTCTGCTGCATCGACCGCCTTTGGAAAGGGACTGGTCGCGTAAACATGCGTCTGCCTATGCGCGCGCGACTCCAAGCGCGATACAACAGCGCCGTTTCCATCGAGCGTGGACCGCTCGTTTATTCCCTGAAGATAGGAGAGGAGTGGAAACAGGTCAGGGGCGAGCTGCCGCATGCCGATTGGGAAGTTTATCCCGTAACCCCTTGGAACTACGCGCTCGAAATCGACCCAAGAAATCCCGAAAAATCGATGTCGTTCGTCCAGGTTCCTGTCGGCGACTGCCCGTTCTCGCCGGAGGGCGCGCCGGTTCGCGCCTGTGTGAAAGGAAAGCGCGCGCCGGAGTGGCGGCTCGAGCAAAATGCCGCCGGCCCTCCGCCCATAAGCCCGCTTCGGTCTGCCGAGCCAACCGAAGCTCTCGAACTTATTCCTTATGGCTGCACAAATTTGCGTGTAACCGAGTTTCCGCTCCTGTGTTCCGACTGATATGGCGCGGCGAAAACTCTTGTCCAAGGGAACTGAATGGTCAGTAGAAGCTCTCATACATTGCATGCGCTGAAGCGCACACTGATGAACCGTGAGACGCAACCTCGACAAGACACCGGAGGATTCCCATGGCATCAAGAGCGACCCTTGAATCGCTGAGAGCGCGACCCTTGGCCGAATGGTATGACAATGCCAAACTCGGCATATTCATTCACTGGGGTGCCTTCTCCGTTCCGGCGTGGGCTCCGTACGGCGAAGACTATCAGACCCTGATAAAAAAGAAAGGGTACAGATATCAGATTGCGCACAACCCGTACGCCGAATGGTATCTGAATACGAGCAAAATCAAAGGCAGCCCTACTTATCGTCACCATATCGAAACCTATGGCGAAAGATTTTCCTACTACGATTTTGTTCCCGAATTTGTCAAGGCTTCGGCCAACATCGACCCCGCCGGCTGGGCCGAGCTTTTTGCGAAAGCAGGCGCGCGGTACGTCGTGATGGTGACCAAGCATCACGACGGCTACACCCTCTGGCCCACCAGCCACAGGAACCCTCACAGGACCGGACTGCACTCGGACCGCGATTTTGTGGGCGAAGTCATCGATGCGGTTCGGGCGAAGGGCCTGAAAATGGGCCTTTACTATTCCGGAGGATTGGACTGGTCGTTCAAGGAAACCGCCATCAGCGACCCATTCACATTCCTAACCAATACTCCTCAAGAAGAGGCTTATGTGAAATATTGCACAAATCAATTCAGGGAACTTATCGACCGTTACAAACCCTCGATTCTGTGGAACGACATTCGTTATCCCAAAAACGCCGACCTGCTCGAATTGTTCTCATACTATTATGAGGTCGTTCCCGATGGCGTTATCAACGACCGTTGGAATCAGAAAACGTACCCGGAAAACGGGCTCATGCGACTTGTAATCAACGTCGGCGCCTGGTTTCATGCAAGGTTTTCCTCCGGCCAGGCCGACCCTCCGGGCATCCATCATGATTTCGTCACCCCCGAGTACGTTGTGTTCGACAAGGTCAGCCAAAGGAAATGGGAGGCGTGCCGCGGTCTCGGGACTTCCTTCGGATACAACCGTAATGAACCGGACGAAAACCTTCTCACGCCGGAAGAACTCGTTCACAGCTTCGTCGATATCGTCAGCAAGAACGGGAATCTTCTCATAAACGTCGGACCTATGGCCGACGGCACGATTCCGAATGCGCAGCGCGACCGTCTTGAAGGTCTTGGAAAATGGCTTGCCCTCAACGGTGAGGCCATCTATGACACAGGACCGTGGATGACTGCCGAAGGGAAGACCGCGGACGGCAAGGATATTCGTTTCACTCAAAAAGACGACGCGCTGTTTGCCATAATCCTCGGTTCAATAAGCGGTCCCGAAGTGTCCATCGAATCATTGACGTGCGCGCCCGACACAACAATCTCTCTGTCAGGCCATGACAAAGCTCTCGATTGGCGGCAAAACGGCTCCCGAATCACCGTTTCCTTGCCCGACCCGCTGCCCGGCTCCATCTCGCACGTCCTCAAAATCGTACCCTGTCCCCCCGCGTAGAATCTCCCTTGAGTACTATCTGTGAAAATGATGAATTTCTGTTGTGACTTTCACGCTGCGAATTTCATAATGTCAAGGTTGACAACGTGATACAGAGCGAAAGGGACTGTCTCTGATTTACGGACACAAAGTCCCGCGTCCCGCGGGATAGAATCGGGACTGTGAATCCGTCCCACGATTACCAAGCGCAGGGGACTGTCCCAGATTTACGGGCACGAAGTGCCGTAGAATCGGGACTGTCCCCGAAGCGAACAACCTTCACCATGAATCGTGGGACACGCTCACTGTACCCAATTACGGAATCCCCCCGTCTTTTGCGCTGAGCGGAGCGAAATCCCGCGGACTCGCGGGATAGATTGGCGGACTGCCCCCGAAGCACGGATTACCGACCGTGGGACATATTGACTGTCCCTGAACCGAAATTTGGTTGCGGCTCCGCCGCACTGTGCTCTCTGCGCCCTTTGGGCGCATGAATTAATCCGTATTTCCGCGGGGGAAAACGGCCATGTTCGCTCGAATTTGCGCCGCTTTTTCTCTTTGAAAATAGCCATTTTCGACTATCTCGCCCCTCAAATATCCCCAAAGAGCCCGTCTCACGATTGCCGAGCGAAGGGGACTGTCCCAGATTTACGGGCACGAAGTGCCGTAGAATCGGGACTGTCCCCGAAGCGAACAACGCTCAGAATCAATCGTGGGGACACACTCCAAATAGCCCCGAATTGGCCGCTCGCTCCCGGGCGCATGAATTGTCGCCGACTTGGCAAGTATCTTGCATCTTCCCTGACGCCACGGAAAGGTGTGCGAGGACTCTAAATTCATGATTGGAAAGACCATAGGCGGTCACAAAATACTCTCCGAACTCGGCAGGGGCGGCATGGGCATTGTCTACAAGGCCGAACAGATTTCACTCGGCCGAATGGTCGCCATGAAGGTCCTTCCCCCTCATGTGACCGAAAACTCGACATTTGTCGAGCGCTTCATGAACGAAGCGCGCTCCATCGCCAAGCTCAATCATCCGAATGTCGTTCAGATTTTTAACGTCGGACAAGAGGGACAAGCCTATTACTACACCATGGAGTTCATCGATGGCTATTCCCTGGATAAGGTTCTTCACCGGCAGCAAACTCTCCCGGCAGCCCGGGCCATCGGCATAATTGGCGGGGTCGCAAACGCTCTCAATCACATACACAAGCACGGAATGGTTCACAGAGACATCAAACCCGGTAACATCCTTATAGACAAATCCGGTAGAGTGAAGCTCGCCGACTTCGGTCTTGCGCTTCACGACTCGATAGAGCGTCTGACGACGGAGGGGGCGGTGCTCGGCACACCGCACTATCTCTCTCCCGAACAGGCCTCGGGCGCATCCGCCACTGCGCTGAGCGACATCTATTCGCTCGGCGCCGTCTTCTACGAACTCATGACGGGAAAAGCGCCGTTTCAGGCCGATTCGCTGCTTGGGCTGATCAGGAAAATTCAGACAGAGGAGCCGCCGCCTCCGCGGTCGGTCAACTTGGAGATTCCTTCCGAGGTCGAGTGCGTCATCCTCACGATGATGGCCAAAGACCCTGCCCATCGACATCAAAATTGTGAAGAGCTTCTCACGAGCCTCAAGCGCCTGCGATCGAGAAAACCCTCGTCGGCCCCCCTTCAGGCCACTCGCCCGAAACGCCGCCTGATGGCGAAAGCCATTATGGGTATGCTCTTCGTTGCGATGGCAGGGGGTATCGGCATTCATACAATCGGCGGCCTCAAGCTGCCGGACAAGGTTCTGGCCGCCGATTCAGCTCCGGCCAGACGTGAACTGGAGCAGGCGAGGAACATGGCGGCTGCGGACATGATTCCGGTTCTTATCAAGTCTCCCGTTGCGCTTGCAAATGATTCGGAAATCATATCGGTGGAGGTGGAAGGCCATGCGGTGGTCGTCACCGGCACGGTCAAAACGGAGACCCCTGAGAGAGCGCTGAAACGCCTCGCCAGACTGGAAACAAACCTTCGGCAATCGTGTGAGGAGGTGAAGGTCGAGGAGGAGTGCGCCTCGGAGGGTGTCTCGTTTCGCATCGGGTCGAAACCGCTGTCCGATTTCATCGAATGTTTGAGGAGGATGACGAACCCCCAACAGATGCCCTGTTGTTTCCGGGCTTGGGATATGGCGGAGAAAAGGAGAAATCGTGGAGATTTTTTCTCGGAGCGAAGCATTCATCTTCTCGCCGGCAATGTTTATGATGGCGCCACCGAACTGTATGCCAGGACGTCCGAGATAGCGAGACTGGAAGCATCGCTGATAGCGCTCGAACATGAACTCCGGCTGGCACGGGGCGAGGCGCCCGGCGGCGGGTTTCTTGATACAATCGAGCTGACCAACGGGAGGGACATCAAATGCCGCATCGTCTTCGAGGACCCGGATGCAGTACGCATCCGAACCGGCGCCGGTTTCGCAAACATCCCGCGAGAAAGAATCAAGTCGGTGCAGCGCGCCAACCCGGAAGCGAACGAGAAACTCTCAAACGTACGAGAAATCACCGCCGCGATCCGCAGCAAGCAGGCGGAACTTGAGTCCATCATGGCCGACCTGCGGCCTTTCTCGGTCGCGGACCTCGTCAAACGCATTCCCCTGAACGATTGACACGGAATCTTCGAACACGGAAATCACCCCTCGTAAGTCAAAGGAACGAATCTCCGGGTCAAACAAGCTCTCTCCCGCATTAAGAGGGTTCTCGAGCCTCGGCGGGGCGCCTCCTTTTCCCTGATTGAGAGTGATAATCCTATCGATAGATTGTCCTTCTTCCATGATGCGCCGAATGGCTCTCTGCAATCTATCGTGATCGGCGAAACAATAAATCGTTTCGGGAAGCACGGCGTGCCCGATCCCCATCATGCAGACGGCGGCCAGGGTTTTGCCGAGGCATCTGCCCCGAATTGGGGCGCAGCCGATTTCCCGAACAAGAAGATCTTCCCGCTCGCGAGTTTCGTTATTGAAGGGTTTTCCCTCTTTTGGTATAATTAACTGTTTATATTCAAAAAATTTCGGTGTTCATTTTATTCCAAACTATGCTCAGAGAAAAAATACGAAATTTTTGCATAATTGCGCATATTGACCATGGTAAGTCCACCCTGGCCGATAGAATCCTCGAGATCACGCACGCGGTCCCGGCGCGCGAGCTGAGAGAGCAGACGCTCGACACAATGGATATCGAGCGAGAGCGGGGTATCACCATCAAGGCCGCCGCTATTCGCGTGAACTATGAGGCATCCAACGGAAAGACATATTTTTTGAATCTGATCGATACGCCGGGCCATGTGGATTTTTCCTACGAGGTGGCTCGAAGTCTCGATGCTTGCGAGGGAGCGCTCTTGCTCGTTGACGCCGTGCAGGGGGTGCAGGCGCAAACCCTTGCGAACGCATATCTTGCCACTGAGCGGAATCTGGAAATAATTCCCGTAATTAACAAGATTGACCTTCCGAACGCTCGAATCGATGAGGTCACGCACCAGATAGCCGATATCGTCGGGATCGACCCGGAAACCATAATCCTCGCGAGCGCAAAGGACGGCACGGGGGCAAGGGAAATCCTCGATGCTGTGGTAAGCCGGGTTCCGCCTCCCCGCGGCGATGACAACGCTCCGCTGCGAGCTGTGATTTTCGATTCCGTCTATAATTCATTCCGGGGCGCAATCGCCTATATCCGCGTGGTTGACGGATGTATCAGGCCGGGACAGAAAATCATTTCCATGGCGACGAACCGCCACTATGAGGTGGAGGAAGTCGGCATTTTTAAGTTAGAGGAAGTGCTCGTCAGCGAACTCCGAGCCGGCGAGGTAGGCTATGTCATTGCCAACATGAAGAGTCTCCGAGATATAAAAATCGGCGACACTCTGACTGCGGGAGACAATCCTGCTTCAAAAGCGCTTCCCGGTTATAAGCCAATCAAACCGATGGTGTTCTGTGGGATGTATCCTGGTGACCCCGGCGGTTTCGACGTTCTGCGGTCATCCCTGGAAAAGCTGCGGTTGAACGACAGTTCGTTCCATGCCGAGCCGGAAACGTCCAATGCCCTCGGCTTTGGTTTCAGGTGTGGCTTTCTGGGCATGCTCCATATGGAGATAATTCAAGAGCGTCTGGAACGCGAGTTTGGTCTCTCGCTCGTTACGACGGCGCCTTCCGTGGTCTTTCGCGTGCATATCACCGACGGCGGCCAAGTCGATATCGATAATCCGTCCAAGCTTCCGCAACCGGCATGCATTCAATATCTTGAAGAACCGTACATCCGAGCCAGCATAATGACTCCCCCGGACTATATCGGAACGGTATGTCAGTTATGCGCCTCCCGAAGAGGAGAGCATAAAGACACTCAGTACCTCGACTCTCAAAAGGTGCTGATCAACTACGACCTTCCTCTCAGCGAAATTGTTCTGGACTTCTATGACGGTTTGAAATCGGCGACCCGGGGGTATGCGTCGTTCGATTACGAGCTTTTGGGTTTTCGCAGGTCGGACCTGGTCAAACTTGATATACTGTTGAACGGAAATTCAATCGATGCGCTCTCGTGCATAGTTCACAGGGACAAAGCATATACGAGAGGAAGACAGTTGGTGGAGAAGCTCCGGAAAATCGTCCCCCGCCAATTATTCGAAGTCATCATCCAGGCTGCAATCGGCAGCCGAGTCATCGCACGAGAAACCGTCAAACCGCTTCGCAAGAACGTGACCGCAAAGTGCTACGGGGGGGATATCACCAGGAAGAGAAAACTGTTGCAGCGACAGAAGGAAGGAAAGAAGAGAATGAAGCAGGTCGGCAACGTTGAACTTCCGCAAGAGGCGTTTATGGCCGTTTTCCAAGTTGAATAGAATCATTCGGAAAGCCGGGCACGGGAAAGGATTTGCAGGGAATGTCGAAAGCGATTCCTGAGACGGACGAGAGAGTCACGACGGAGCAACAGGGCGAATCGATCCTATGGGAATGGGTCAAGACCATTATTTACGCTGTTTTGTTGGCTCTTTTCATTCGCACGTTTTTTCTTCAAACATTCAAGATCCCCACAGGCAGTATGGAGCCAACGCTGCGCGGGGCAATGAACTATGGGCGCGGCGATAAGATAATCGTTCTCAAATTCGTATACGGAATTCCGATCCCCTTCACCGATTACAGGCTTTTGCCGCTGGCGGAGCCGAAAAGGGGAGATGTCGTTGTCTTTGGAACAAAGGGAATAAGCGGCCTTGATCAAAAGAAGGATTTCATAAAGAGGATTGTCGGAGTGGGAGGGGAAGCTCTGGAAATCGTACCTGAAAATCCCTCGTGGAATCCGGGCGAAAATGACCTCATCCGGGGAGGGGGCCATATTTACATTAACGACCGCCCACTTACCGAGCCGGATGTGATAGCAAATCGGGTTTACTACCCGACCGGTGATCATGGGAAGGGAGAAATCCGGATTCCTCCGGGGCATTACTACATGCTTGGCGACAACGCTCTCAACAGTCGCGACAGCCGCTTCTGGGGCTTTGTGCCGCGGGAGAACATAATCGGAAAGGCTGTCGCAATCTATTGGCCGCCCAACAGGATAGGGCTGGTGCGCTGAACAATCGGGCTCTCCCGCCGGCAATGACCGCAATCTACGTTCATATCCCATATTGCGAATCCAAATGTCCTTACTGTGATTTTGCTTCCGTGCCGCTTGATGCCAGCGTCGCTTCTTACCTTGAAGCGTTGTTCCGTGAGGTCGCCTCGGCGCCTCCTCTTTGGGCGAGCACGCTCTATATTGGCGGGGGAACACCGACCACACTTTCCACGGGTCAACTGAATCGGCTTCTTCAATGCCTGGCCGGCCGTTTTAAAATTTCTCATGGGGCCGAGGTAACGATTGAAGCGAACCCGAGTACCCTCACGCGACGGAAAATACAGGCGCTTGTCTCGCTTGGAGTGAATCGGGTGAGCCTCGGCGCACAGAGTTTTGTGGAGCGCGAACTCGCGTTTTTGAAACGATCCCATGGTGTTCAAGCCATCATGGATTCATTCACGCTTCTCAGGAACGAGGGAATCCGCAACATAAGCCTCGACCTCATTTATGGGATCCCGAACCAGACGCCGGAAAGCTGGCGTCACTCCATCGAGAGCGCGCTTGAATTGGAGCCCGAACATATTTCAACTTACTGTCTCACCATCGAGCAGGGGACGCCGTTCTGGAAAATGCTCAAGGAAGGAGTCTTGTCCAAAAAATCGGACAACCAGGAAGCGGATATGTACGAGATGGCCCGAGAAACGCTGCTCGAGGCCGGCTACGACCACTACGAAATCTCCAACTTTGCGCTTCCCGGCGGACAGTCCGTTCATAATAGGGTCTACTGGTCAAACGAAGAATATTTGGGTTTTGGAGCCGGCGCCGTGTCTTGGATGCACGGCGTCAGGAGCGCCAATGTCTCTTCCCCGGGCGAATACATCGAGGCTATGGCAGCCTGCGGGAAGGCGGTCGGGGATTCCGAGGAAATCGAACCCCGCATGCAGGCTCTCGAAACGATAATCCAGAGGCTCAGGCTGAGTGACGGCATTGATTGCCGCGATTTCGAGGCGAGGTTTGGAGTTCACCCGATGGATGTGTTCGGAGAGAAGCTCGATGAACTTCTGAATCTCGGACTGCTGGAGTGGGCAGGAGAGCAAATCAAGTGTTCCGTAAAGGGATGGCTTCTTGCCAATGAAATAGCTCTCCGCTTGCTTCCCTGACGCGGAGCCACTCCATGTTTTTCCGATACTTGAAAAAAATCTTTCCATAAAGCTAGAATTGCTGACAAATCCTCGCGGTAAGGGTAAGTGAGAAGGCGCATATCGGAATGGGCAAGTCTGAGATTGTCAAGAAACCCGCTGAAACATTGAAGAGACTGAGGAAAGAGGTGTTCGATGAAGGCTTTCTCGTCGTCATAATGGGGCTCGGCAACATCTTCAATTTCTACTTCCATATCTACATGAGCCGAAACCTCGGCCCCGAGGGCTACAGCGCCCTGAATTCTCTCCTCTCACTGCTTTACATCGTCTCAATTCCCATCGTGACGGTTCAAACAACTATCACGAAATTCGTCGCTCAGTACACGGCCCGGGGAGAAGACGCGAAGGTCAAGCGTTTGTTCTTCGAATGCCTGAAGCGCGTGGGCGTCGCGGCGTTCATACTTATGGCTTCAATTATTTTCGGCGCGCCGCTGATTGGAAATTTTCTCAATATTCAAAAGAGCACCCCTATTATTGTCTCGGGCCTGCTCGTCTTTGTCACGTTTCTCATGCCCGTATTCTGGGCAGTGTTGCAAGGACGGGAACAGTTCGGTTTTCTCGGGTCGTCCTATTTTGTGGGGTTCTTCGGCAAATGTGCGCTGGGGATACTTTTCGCAATCATTGGATGGGGCGTGGGGGGGGTGCTCCTCGGAGTGGTTCTCTCCTTTTTCCTCGCGTTCTCCGTGGGCTTCTGGCCAATCAGGGATTTCATCATTACCACGTTCGAGGACGCTCCCGTTGACATGAGGGAGCTCTACAGATTTGCCGGACCGGTTGTTATGGCGCTGTTTTTCCTGAGTTTCTTCTGCAATTTGGATGTCGCGCTGGTTCGTCACTTCTATGGTCACGCCGAAGACGGCCTGAAAATAGCCGGCTATTACGCAACAGCGTCTATTGTGGGCAAGGCTTTCCTTTTTCTTCCGCTCGGAATCGTGCTTGCGCTTTTCCCGAAGGTGGCAAGAAAGAAAGCCGTTGGAGAAAACCCGCTTCCCGTTTTGATGCGGGGGCTCGCGATCGAGCTCGCTCTTTCGCTGGTCGGCATTATTGCATGTATTGTGCTGGCACAATACCTGGCCGTGTTCCTTGCGAAAACCGATGCGCCCGAACTTGTGGCGCTCATCCGTGTGTTCGGGATCGCAATTACTCCCATCGCCGCCACCATGATCTTGGCGAATTACAATCTCGCCGATGAACGCCACTCGTTCGTCTATATCCTCATCATAATTACTATTCTCACGTTCTCGGCAATCTGGTTTTTTCACGACACCGCCATGACGGTCCTCCTTACTCTTGCCGTCGGCGGCTTCACACTTTTCCTCTCGCTTCTCGCCTACACGTTTATGGCTGGAAACCGCAGGCCCGACACGGAAACGGCTCATGCATCATAAGTGGTGGCGGGTGAATCGCTTAGCTTGATTTCCGGTTCCGCCTGTGATAGAATTATGCAACGGCAAGCAGGAAGAGTCAATTCGCGGGCGTGCCTGGCGGCATCCGAAGGATGAAAAAATTAGCAGGCAAGCTCTCCGTGTTAATGCCGGCGCACGATGAAGGTGCCGGTATCTACGACAATATCGGAGAGACAATCAGGTTCTTGCAGAAAGGCGGCTGCGACTATGAAATTGTGGTCATAGACGATGGCAGCTCGGATAACACGTACGACGAAGCCGCCAGATTTGCGGCACATGATCCCCGCGTCCGAATTGTAAGAACGCATGCGAACTTGGGCAAGGGAGGAGCGCTTCGCGAGGGATTCAAGGCGAGCACGGGTGACCCGGTTGTCTTCATCGATGCCGATTTGGACCTCCACCCCAGCCAATTGCAGGTTTTCTTCGATTTCATGAGGAAAGAAAATGCTGATGTCGTTATTGGCTCGAAACGGCATCCTGATTCCAAACTGTTTTATCCTTTTCACCGCAAGGTTGTGAGCGTCGTCTATTTTTTCCTTGTGAAGCTTATGTTTCGATTGCCGCTCCATGACACGCAGACCGGACTGAAGTTGTTCAGGCGAGACGTTCTGGAGAAGGTTTTCCCCAAAATGCTGGTCAAAAAATTCGCCTTTGACCTCGAATTGCTGGTTCTCGCGCACAAGTACGGGTTCAGAATCGCCGAAGCGCCGGTCGTTGTCGACTACAGACCGAATATCGGAAGGAAAATCAAACGGTGGGTCCGCTTCACCGATATCTATACAACGTGGTGGGATACAATGGCCGTTTTCTACAGGCTCTATATATTGAGACATTATGACAAATAACGCCAAAACCCGGACTTCCGTTATGTCGGAAAAATCCCGGCAAGCAACGCCGAAAATGTCCGTCATAATCCCCTTGCATACGTGTAGCGCGCGTTTTCTTCGAGACTTTTCCCATTTTCGCAGCCTCGAATATCCGGATTTTGAGATATTGATTGTTGCGGACGAGCCGGTCCTGAACGAACTCACGAATCCGTATTTCCGAGAACTCAAACGCATGGAGGCGCCCGGACTGGTCAAAATTGTGTCGACGGGCAGGCAACTGAGCGGTCCCGGCGAGAAGCGGGACCTCGCAATCGAAAAGGCGACGGGAGAAATATGCGCGTTTATCGATGACGACGCCTACCCTCGGCCCGATTGGCTGCGAAGCGCGGTGAGAGCTTTCGACAACCCCGAGGTGGCCGCCGTAGGCGGTCCCGGCGTCACGCCGCCCGAGGACGACCTGTTGGCCCAGGCGAGCGGGGCGGTCTTTGCCTCGCCTCTCGGCAGTGGCCAGGCGCTTTTTCGGTTCGTTCAGAGAAAGCCCAGGGAAGTGGACGATTTTCCCGCATTCAACCTGCTGGTGCGAAAAGATGTTCTCAAGGAAGTAGGGGGATTTTCGACACCGTTTTACGGGGGCGAAGACACGAAGCTTTGCCTCGAGATCGTGAAGACGGGGAAAAAGATTCTGTACCGCCCCGAGGTCGTGGTTTTCCACCATCGGAGACGGCTCTTCTTCGATCACCTCAAACAAATAGCCAATGTCGGACTGCACCGCGGCTATTTTGCGAAAATGTATCCGGAAACCTCGCGACGTCTTTTCTATTTTCTGCCGAGCATTGTTGTCATGATATTGTTTTTCGGGATCATCCTCTCTTTCTTTTCGACTCTTATCGCCGCTATCCTGTTAATCAGCCTCGGATGCTACTTCGGTGTCGCCCTTGTTTCCACTATGCCCGCCAGCCGCCTGAAGGTCGCCCTGCTCGGAGCAGTCGGCATTATGGCGTCGCACCTCGTGTATGGCGTGGCCTTTATCAGGGGACTTACCCTGACACATTTGGATAAATGAGGGGGTGGTTGCTTGGCGGCTCCCTCAGTCAGCATAATAATTCCAACCTACAACTCCTCCCGGTCGCTGGGTGAGTGTCTGCAAAATATAAGGGCGCAGGATTACCCCGCCGAGAAGATTGAAATCGTCATGGTCGATGCCGGCTCCACTGATGCCACCCTTGAAATCGCCTCGCAAATGAATGTAACAAAGATACTGCAAAATCCCTTGAAAACGGGGGAAGCGGGCAAGGCGGTCGCAATAGAAGAGGCCGCCGGTGACTTGATTGCCTTTATCGACAGTGACAACATCATTGACGGCAGCGACTGGCTCAGCACAATGGTGCGCCCGTTCGAAGACCCTGATATCATGTGCGCCGAAAGTTACGCGCTCACGTATCGATTGCAGGATTCGACGATTGACCGCTATTGCGCGTTGTTGGGTATGAACGACCCCATTCATTTGTTCCTGGGCAATTACGACCGACTGAGCACGCTTACCGGAAAGGTCACCGGCCTTCCGCTCAAGATGACGGACAAGGGACAGTATTACGAAGTTTTTCTTTCAAAAGATTCCATTCCCACGATGGGAGCCAACGGGTTCCTTATTCGCAAGACAGTTGTCGCACAGGCGGATTACCGGCCCTACTATTTTGATGTCGACGTTATTTACCAGTTGGTCTGTCTGGGACACACCAAGGTCGGATTCGTGAAAAAAGGAATAGTGCACCTGTATTGTCCCGACTTGCGCACTTTTGCCCGAAAGCAAGCCCGGAGAATAAATGATTACCTCCATTATAGGCGCCTCGGGCTGAGAAGCTATCCTCACCAACGATACCTGTGGGGATACATCAAATTCGTCGGGAGCTGCTTTCTCGTTTTTCCGCTGCTGGTGCAGTCGTTCCTTGGATATGCCCGAAAAGACGACTTGGCCTGGTTCATTCATCCGGTAGCCTGCTGGCTCACCCTCGTGACCTACGGAACCGCAACGGTTCGTTCCTGGTTTCGCACAGGTGAGTTCGACAGGACGAACTGGAGCCAGTGAGGACTCATACCCGGTTCTCTTGGTTCAATTATTTGAACGATGCTTCCGAAGTCGGCTGGTGATGGATGCGCGAACGCGAAACAGGGCCGAAATGAAAACAAAAGTTCTTCTCATCAATCCGGACCCGCAAATACCGGCCAACCCTCCGCTTGGTCTGCTATATGTTGCCGCGGCTCTCGAGAAAGCCGGAACCGAGACCAGAGTTCTCGATTTGGGATTCGACAGGCAACAAGTTGACCTGGTCGACACCCTGAACCGCTGGAAGCCGGAAGTGGTCGGTATTACGTGCACAACACCGCTTTATCCCCATGCCCGATCCGTCGCCGAGCGCGTGAAGAGTATTTTGCCGGACAGTTGGGTGATTTTCGGTGGTGTTCATCCTTCCGTTGCTCCCGAATATACCCTGAAAAATAGCCGCGCCGACATCATCGTCGTCGGTGAAGGCGAACAGGCGATGCCGCAGCTGGCGCGTTTGTTCCCCGACGCGGAGTCGGCCTCAAAGACACCGGGGGTATTGGTGGAAATCTCCGGCAAGGTGCTCCGAGCCCCCCCGCAATCTCCCATTCAGTATCTGGATGAACTGCCGCTTCCGGCACGGCATCTCGTCGACGTTAAACGATATTTCAAGGCCTCCGGGCATGACCGCATCAAATGGTCGCTCCCTCAGCCGTCCTTGCCGGTCATCGCATCGCGCGGATGCCCCTACCGCTGCGCTTTTTGTGGCTCGGGATTGGTTCACGGACGCGCCGTCAGGCTGCGCTCGGTCCCGAATATCCGCCGGGAGCTGGAAAATCTTGTTTCAACCTACGGAATTCGGGGCGTCTACTTCTATGATGACACATTCACCTTCAATGAGGGCTGGCTCGCTGAAATCGGAGAGACGCTTGCGGGAATGAGACTGAAATGGATATGCGGCACACGACTTGACAGGGTGAATCGTGAAATCCTGCAACTGATGCGGGATACGGGTTGTGTTCTCATTTCGTACGGAATCGAGTCGGGCGACGCCGAGATGCTGAACAAGGTCCTGCACAAAGGGCTGACGCTTTCTCGCATAAGAGAGAATATGCGATTAACGCGGGAAATCGGTATCGCTACAGTCGCGAACTATATGCTGGGGTTTCCGGGAGAAACCGAAGAAAGCATGAGAAAAACGATTGACCTGGCGCTCGAGGTCGACTCTGACATCGCCGAGTTTTCGATTTATATGCCTCTCCCCGGCACCGAGTTGGCGGCGCGCGCCGAGCACTCGGGAAAGATTATCGAGGATGATGTATCCCGTTTCGACTATGCTCGGCCCACATATTCCGATGACTCGCTTCCGCCTGAACTCGTGAAGAAATACCACGCGATGGCGCTCCGGAAATTCTATCTTCGACCCCGATATATGTTGCGGAGAATCAGCCGGATTCGGGGGTGGCACGATGTGAAGGCCAACCTCTTGGGGCTGAAATCGTTTTTCAGCGTTTGGGAGCGGTCATCAGGGAAATGATGGACCCGAGAACTACTCTTTCTGAATGCAATGTGGCGATTGTCAAGCACACCTACACGCCGACCGGCGGCGCCGAACAGGAATTGCTGCGCTATCTTTTGCCTCGCGCCAGAAGCGTCGTTTACGTAAGTCATCCTTTCCCTGATGCGACCGGCGTGTCGCTTAACACCTCCATTTCGTTCTTTGAACACGGTCGATTGAGCGGCAAGGTCATGGCCCCCCTGATTCGCGGACCGGCGCCGGTCTATTGGGCAAAGGACGTGCTGTCAACACTCTGGTATCTCGGCAGAAGTAAGCGCAAATTTCAGATATATGTTGGAGTAGACAACCTGAATGCTTTCTCCGGCCTCATTCTGAGGCGACTGGGTATCGCTGGCCAAGTAATATTCTATGTGATTGATTACGCCCCACAGCGATTTCGCAGCCGCCTGGGACGGTTCCTCTATCGAATCCTCGATAAACATTGCTGCTACGGTTCGGACATTGTGTGGAACGTATCGGCCGCTATGGAGGAGGCCCGAGTCGAAGCAGGCGTGCATCCGAACCGTTGCTCCAAACAGCTCGAAGTTCCGCTTGGCAGCAGGTACTCCGAAATCCGAAGGCTGCCGCTGGAGGACGTCGATGTAAAACTCATGGTGTTCCTCGGAAGTCTGACGCCGGAACAGGGCCTCAACCTGGTCATCGAGGCGATGCCGCGTCTCAGAGCCCTGATTCCGGGGATAAGGCTGCGAGTTATAGGGGAGGGGCGAGAAGCGGCTTCGTTGAAACGGCTCGCAACCGAAAAAGATGTCGCCGACGCCGTCGAGTTTTTGGGTTATATTGAAGACGATTCGGAAGTTGCCAGGCTTGTCTCCGAATGCGCTGTCGGAGTGGCGCCCTACGTGAGAACCGGTCAGACCTTTAAGTGGTATGCAGACCCCGGCAAAGTCAAGATATACCTCGCTGCCGGCCTGCCCGTCGTGATTTCAAAGGTTCCCCGTGTTGCTGCTCTCATTGAGGAACGGAAGGCGGGCGTCGCAATCGAGCCTTCCGTGGGCAACGTGGTGGAAGCTCTGGCGTGGGTTCTGACCTCGCCCGAGAGAATGCGGCAATTGAGGGCGAATGCCTCAAGCCTGGGCAGGGAATTTGATTGGGAGACTGTCTACGACCGCGCCTTTGAGCAGACATTCCGCCATTGGGAAACGGCTGACGGAGCCTGACGAAGTCACAGATTCACCGCCCCTCAAAGACTGCGCGGTTCATTTTGTATTATAATTGCCATGAACCATTTGCATTGTCTGGTTGTTATCATGTTTCGAAAAGAAGCGACGCATACAAGGAATATTTATGAAGCTGAACCTGGGTTGCGGAAATAAGAAGCGCGACGGCTTCGTTAACGTCGACATCGTGCCGTACGAAGCGGTCGACCTGATTGCCGACCTCAATCAAAGACTCCCTTTTAAAGAAGACGCTTTCGATGAGGTCGTATGCGACCACGTCCTCGCTCATTTGAAGAGTTTTCACCAGACGGTCATGGAGATTATCCGGGTAACAAAAGACGGCGGCAAAGTTCATGTCTATGCAAGCTATTTTCCGTCAACCAAGTGGTTTGGCGACCCGGACCACAAGATACCTTTTGGGTGGCGAACATTCGACGGATACACGAAAATTGTGGGGAAACCGAAATTCTACGAGAAATGGAAACTCGAGCATGCGACCAATTACGGCAGCGGATTCCCTTTTATCATGGAGAAGCGATGGTTTGTATTCTCGGATTTCAAAGTGATCAAGTGGATTGGGTACATCATTAATTTGTTTCCCGCGGTTTACGACGCTTTTTTCTGCCATTGGCTTCCCGCCAACGAGGTGTGCTTTATTTTACGAGTCGACAAGGAGCGTCTCGATGTTGGGCCGGTCACAATTGATGTGATATAATGATTATCCTCTATATGGCAATGCAGGCAAAGGAGTTATGGGCTACAAGTTTTTGGTGATAAACTGGAGAGATATCAAGAACCCGGAAGCCGGTGGAGCGGAAGTAAACCTCCAGGAAGTTTTTAAGAGACTGGTAAAGCGCGGACACCAAGTCACCCTGTTAAGCAGTCGCTACGATCAGACCTTTTCCGAGGAGGAATGGGTCGACGAGATTCGGGTTATCAGGAAAGGAAACCGATACACCTTCAACTATACGGTTCCGGTCGTGTACAGGCAGGAGTTCAAAAGCGCTCCGATTGATATCGTGGTGGACGACTTGAACAAAATTCCTTTTTATACTCCCCTGTATATTCGCCGACCGCTCTTCGTGATGGTGCATCATCTTCACGGAAAGTCGATCTATGGAGATACGCTTCTGCCGGCGGCGCTCTATGTGCATTGTATGGAGAGAATAATTCCCCTTTTCTATCGGGGCGTTCCATTCATTGCCGTCAGTGAAAGCACGAAAGCGGAACTCGTTCGTATGGGGCTGAGGTCGAAGGATATCGAAATAATACACAATGGGGTTGACCATGAGCGTTATACGCCCGACCACTCAATGCGTTCAGAATCGCCCCTGGTGGTATGCGTTACCCGGTTGAAAAAATATAAAGGCGTGCATTTGCTCCTTCGCGCCATGGAGATTGTGAAGAAAGAAGTACCAAATGTGAAGCTGGTCGTGACCGGCAGGGGAGACTATTCAGCGGCGTTGCGCGAACTGAGCCGGCGGTTGAAGTTGGATGATTCTGTTGAATTCACGGGTTTCGTGACCACCGACCAGAAAGTCGAGCTCTATCGAAGAGCGCAAATCGTGGTGAACCCCTCGGCGAAAGAAGGGTGGGGACTTACCGTCATAGAAGCCAACGCCTGTGGAACGCCGGTGATAGCGGCTGAGGTGCCTGGCCTGAGAGAATCAGTCATACACGGAGAAACAGGATTCCTCTACCCTCATTCGGACATCCGTACACTTGCGAACTCGATGATACGACTGCTTCGAGACAAGGAATTGAGAGAGCGGTTGGGAAAGAAAAGCATCGCGTGGGCGAACGAATTTGACTGGGAGAAGGCAACCGACAGAGTGGAAGCCGTGGCGGAACGGGTAATCGCAACTCGAGGCCGAACATGAACGCAAGCACGGGAAAGGCAGACCCCGAAAGAGAGAGATTATGGAAGCGCTCGTGGTGATACCAACCCTCAACGAACGGGAAAACGTGAAACAACTGGTTCCCGCCATCTTTGCCGTGGATGACCGAGTTCATGTTCTCATTGTCGATGATAACTCATCGGATGGCACCGGAACGCTTGCGGATGAGTTCGCTCGCGAAACGGGCAAGGTGCACGTGTTGCACCGACCCGCCAGAATGGGCTTGGGCTCCGCTTATATCGATGGGTTCAAATACGCGCTGAACAAGACCGACGCGAAATATGTCTTTGAGATGGATGCGGATTTTTCCCACGACCCCAAATACATACCGGATTTCCTCGAAGCTATCCAAGATGCGGATATGGTGGTCGGGTCCCGGTATGTGAAGGGAATCAGCATTGTGAATTGGCCGCTGAACCGGCTGATTATCAGCAAGATCGGGAACTGGTACGCCCGGTTGATAACCGGGCTTCCTCTGACGGATTTAACCGCGGGCTACAAGTGTTTTCGCAGAGAACTGCTTGAGCAGCTCGACCTTGACAGCGTTCGCTCGAACGGGTATTCCTTCCAAATCGAAATGTCCCACATGGTCTGGAGGAAAGGGTTCCGTATCAAGGAAATACCGGTCATTTTCGTCGACCGCGAGATCGGCGAGTCGAAAATCACCTATGGAATAGTGGGGGAGGCGGTGTGGCGAGTCTGGACACTTCGGTTCCAACAGTTATTTGGTAAGAAATGAGTGCCTTCCGCGACTATCTCAACTTTATTCGAAAAAAGGAGCCCTTCCAAATCATCTACCATGTCACGCGAAAGTGCAACGCGCGCTGTCTCTCGTGTTTCAGTTGGGAGCGAACCCTGCTCAAGGACCCGGAACTTGACATTCAGGAAGTCACAAAAATCACACAATCTCTTCCCGAACTTCCCTGGCTGCTCCTTTCGGGCGGAGAACCGTTTCTTCGTGACGATTTGCCACAGATTGTCGCAGCGTTTTATGAGAACAACAGGGTCCGTCACATTACTCTCCCGACGAATGCTTTTCTGAGCGAGCGGGTGCGCTCGATGACGGAGGAAATCTGCGTGCGAGCGACAGAAGCCACCCTGAGCCTGGTGCTGTCAATCGACGGCGTCGGGGCGGAGCAGGACCGGATGCGCGGCACACCGGGAAGCTTCGATGCGTTGATAAAAACGTGGGAGCACGTGAAGCCCTTGAGGCAGAAACTGCCGAACCTGTCGGTGAAGTTTCATAGTGTTTTAAGCAATCTCAATTACGAGCGCTTCGATGAAATACGGGATTTCGTCGACAAGCTGGAGCCGGACCTGCACACATTTGATTTCCTCCGCGGTGTTCCGGCAGACAGTGCGCTCACGCTGCCTCCGGAAGAAAAACTGCCCGAACTGTGCGAGAAGATCAAACAGGTGTTGCGCCGTTACGGCGGCTATGAACGGCTGCGAAAACACCACTCGATGCTGAAGCGCGTGTATGAAGCGGTTCTCGAAGACTATTATGACCAGTTCCTGAAGATTCGGAGGGAAAAAAGACAAATAATCCCGTGTGTGGCCGACCGAATGACCCTGGTTCTGGGCGCGTCCGGCGAGGTCTCCCTCTGCGAGATGCTCGAGCCGTTCGCTTCCTTCAGAGATTTTGATTATGATTTTTCAGCACTGTGGAACAGCGAGGCTTCCCGGAAAGCTCGCGCAAACGTCGCGGCGGGAAAATGCTACTGCTATCATCCTTGCTATCAAACAATCAACGTTTTGTTCCGCCCCTGGAGCGTCATGCGTACGCTTGTGAAACGGGCGGTTCCATAGACAAGGCGAAGGAATGACCATCGCGACGACATTGTTTTTCCTGATATGCGGATACCTTGCCTTCCTGATTGTCGGCTACGCGCCGCTCATGAGATATCTGACACGAAACAGGCCAGTACCCCGGGCGGAGCAAGCTCCCGAGGTGACGGTTGTCGTGCCGGCCTTCAACGAGGAAACCAACATAGACCGAAAAATCGAAGACCTGCGAAAGCTCGAATACCCTGCCGAAAAGATGGAGATTCTGGTGGTGGATAATTCCTCCACGGACAGAACGCGGGAAATCGCTTCGTCGTATCCAGTAACCGTTCTTAATTCACCGCGGGGAAAGATAAACGCGATCAACGTGGGAATACAAAATGCGCGGTCTGAAATAGTCGTTGTTACCGACGCGGACACCGTATTGAAACCGGACGCGCTGGCGTCGCTCGTGACATGCTATGCCGACGAAAGAATAGGCGCCGTCGGCGGAACAGCCGTTGTCGAAGCCAGCCATCCCTTCTTCGGTCGCAGCAAAACGAAATATCACGAAGCTGACTGGGAATTGCGAGCGCTCGAAGGAAGGCTTGACACCGTAATCAGTCTTGACGGGAAGCTGATGTCGTTTCGAAAGACCCTGCTTCCGGAATTCCCCCCTGATTGCATAGTCGATGACCTCGAGATCAATTTCAGGTTGCGGTCCCAGGGATATCGCTCCATCATCGACGCTCAGGCCGTGGTCTATGAGACCGGCCCTCAGAGTTTCAAGGCGGAGATGAAGCAGATACGTCGGAGGGTGGCTCTCACTATTCCTGTTCTCTTCCGGTACATCCATATGCTCATGAATCCTCGTTACGGCTGGTTCGGCCTGCTGATCTTTCCGGTGCGCCGCATGCTGGCGGTATTCTCTCCCCTTATGCTTGTTTACGTCGGTTCGTACCTTCTCGTGTGGAATTGGAAGATAGCGATTCTCTCGGGAGTTGCGGTATCCGCTTTCATTATTGCAAAGGCACATTATTTTCCTGTTATCCAACAGGTCGGAATCCTCCTCGGCTGGCTGGATGTGCTGACATTGCGCATCGGGTCCGCCGCCCAATGGGAGAAGTAAACTGGCCACCGAAGTTTCATGAAGGTAGTGTTCGTCTATAAGGAAGCTGAATCGATTGCTATCGAGTATCTCTCAGCGGTGCTCAAACAGCACGGGCACGACACCTCGCTTGTTTATGAATCCTTTATTTTCGACAGCGAGTATCTCAATGTTCCGGCCGTTTCCAGAAGGCTGAAGCGGCCTTCGAAAGTGGCCGCGCGCATCGCTCGGGAAAAACCCGATCTCGTCGCCTTCTCCATTGTGTCCGATTACTATCGGTGGGCATGCGCTGTGGCCAGGGAACTCAAGACAATATCCGATGTGCCCATTGTTTTCGGCGGAATTCACGTAACAGCGCTCCCGCGGCGAACCATCCAGAATCCGTTTGTCGATTACGCTGTCGTGGGAGAGGGAGAAGGCGCCCTGCTTGACCTCGCACAGGCGCTTGATTCTGGCGGCGACGACACGCACATTGCAAACGTGTGGTGTAAGTCGAATGCGAAAATTATCGAGAACGCTCCGCGGCCTCCAATAGCGGACCTGGACTCGATACCGTTCCCCGATAAAAACATTTTCACCGAGCAAGTTCCTGTCTACAGGGAGATTTACTATGTGATGACAAGCAGGGGGTGCCCGTACTCCTGCACCTACTGTTGCAACAGCCTGCTGAACAAGATGTATGGCGGGCGCAACTTTCTTCGGAAACGCAGGGTGGAAAGCGTGATCGAAGAGCTCGTGCTCGCGGCAAAGGAGAATCCTTTTCAAATGGTTTTTTTTCTCGATGACGACTTCCTTAGTGACCGGGAATGGCTCGAAGAATTTATTCGGATGTATAAGACCGACGTCGGAACCATTTTCCGCTGCATCGGGAGCGCCAGGCATATTGATAACGAGGTTGCCGCTCTCCTTGCCGATGCCGGATGCAAACGAATCCAGATTGGGATTCAGACCTGGAATGAAAGTCTCAAGCGCGACGTCTGTCGCAGATATGAGACCAACGAACAAATTGTGAAGGCTTGTAACGCAGTGAAAAAGGCGGGAATCTATCTCGATGTGGACCATATCTTCGGACTTCCTTTGCATGAAGAGGCAGATTATATCGAGGCCGTTCGCCACTATACGCGCGTTCAGCCCGACCACATAAATTGTTTTTGGATGCGATACTATCCGGGAACCGAAATCATAAATATGGCTCGTGACCACAATTTACTGTCCGACCTCGATATGGAAGCGATTGAGGAGGGGGTTGAGAGGGACTACTTCAAGGGGGGATCCGTCAGAGATATCCGCCCGCTGGCGCGTATACAGGCGTTGTTCACACTTATCCCGTTCGTGAAACCCCGCACGGTCAATTTCCTCCTCGACAGTGGCTGGTATCGGTGGCTGTTTCCTTCATTCCTTTTTTTCCTGGTCGTTCCACGGCTTATCCAGATGCCGTTTCACAAAGATATGTGGTACAATTTTCGAAGAAGCTTGTTGAAATTTCCTCCTTTCAGAAAATAGACGATGCCAAAGCATCCGGCCACCCCATTCGAACGGACTCATTCGCCTGTCGCTCTCCGACCGCGCGAGACGGTGTCAGCGCTTGTTGCAGGCGTTGCGGCGCTTTCCCTCTATCTGTTCACCCTTGCGCCCACCGTTACGTTTGGGGATTCGGGCGAACTGATAACCGCCGCCGTCACACTGGGTGTCGCTCATCCTCCCGGCTATCCCCTGTGGCTGATTCTTGCCAAGATGTTCTCGTTCCTTCCCTTGGGCGACATCGCTTTCAGGCTGAACCTGATGTCGGCCATTTTCGGCGCGGCCGCCGTGGGGATATTGGCTCTTATCATAGTAAGAACACTTCCACTGGTATGCTTTCGAATCCTGTCAAACGAGTATTTCCACAACCCGGGAACCGGCATCATACTCGGGACAGCGTCAGTCGCAGCCTCGCTCTGCCTTGCCTTTTCACCGACGTTCTGGCAGCAGTCGCTGATTGCAGAGGTCTACGCCCTGAACAACCTCCTCATCTGTCTCATTCTTCTCGTTCTCGCACTCTGGATTGAAGCGCCGTGGAAGAAGGGGTGGTTGTTTGCCGCAGCCTTCTTGTTCGGAATGGGGCAGGCGAATCATCAGACGCTGTTATTGCTGGCTCCTGCGATCGTTCTGCTCGTTCTGCTCCGACGTCCTCTCATCATCATTTCAGCACGGGCGATGCTTGGATGTGTCGGATTTTTTCTGCTCGGCCTGGCGTTGTACCTGTACCTTCCCATTCGGGCTTCGGCCAATCCTCCGATCAACTGGGGCGATCCCGAAACCTGGAACGCGTTCCGGTTTCATGTCTTTCGGAAACAATATCGGAGCATCGAACTGGTAAGGCCGGTCGCCGTTATTCTCCCGCAATTGAAATTCTTTTTCAGATCAGCCGTTTCCGAGTCGCTTTCCGTCCTGTTCGTGGCTCCTGCTGCGCTCGTGGCCGGTTTTTCTCGAAGAGAGGGGAGAATTTGGCTTGTCTTCACTGGAGTGGCTTTCCTGTGCGTGGGAGTCGCGCTGGTGGTAATCGCAAATACGGAACTCGATTTGAATGCGCAGGACCTGCTCAGAATATATTTCCTCCCCTCGTGGATATTCCTCGCAATCTGGTGCGGATATGGAATGGGGATACTCGGGTTGATGGCGGCGAAAGCTCTCAGACGAGTTCAACATCCGCTGGCGACTGCGGCATTGGTTGTTTTTCCGTTGCTCGCGCTCCCTCTGTGGACCGCTGTCGTGAACTATGACAAGGCAAGCATGCGAGGACATGAGTTCGCGCTTTTTTACGGCGAAAGCCTGATGAACAGCATGCGCGAAGGCGCTATCCTGTTTGCGGGGACCGATTCGGCTTACTCGATACCGATGTATTTAAAATGGGTGAACGGAGAACGAAGAGATGTTTCAATCCTGAGCGTTAACAGACTGGCGAATCAGAACTATGCCGCTGAAGCTTCTCGCAACGCTCCCGACATCGAATTTCTATCGCCGAACGATTATGCCGAGGCCTTCTCACTCTATGGTTTGGCGGGAATCGAAGGCGGCGGAGTATATGGCGCCCACAGAACGATGAATATAAACGCCTATCTGCTCCTGAAACTGTTTCAGCGAAACAGACCGGGAAAGCCGATGTACTACGACGAAGGATTGCCGATCGACTGGATACATGACTTCGCTGTTCCGGCCGGTTTGGTTATGGAGGTAAAGCGGGAAAGGCTAGAGACACTCCCGGATGAAGCCGTACAGTTCGACATCGACTATTGGAATTCGCTCGAAGCCAGGCTTCTCTCAGACAAACGGTTCGTTCGTGACAGCGCGGCGCAACAGAAGTTCTCGAAGTGTCGCTCGAACATTGGAGGCCTCTATTTCCATCGGAAGATGTTCCACGAGGCCGAGGCTGCCCTGAAGCAGGCCATCCGGTTGTCCAATAGAAACATTGAAGCATATTCGCTTCTCGCGCTGCTGTATGTCGAACAAGGGGACCGTGGTCGGGCCGTGGCAATTTTTGATGAATACCTGCGGAGGGACAAATGGAATACGAGCGCGGGCGCGTTCGCTCAGGCGCTCAGACAATAACCCGTTCCGGCAAGGCCGGCCGAAACCGCCTGAATCGGGATTCGATTTTCAGTGAAACAAGAAAGCGCCGAAGGCTGCTTGTCAACTGGAAGAGCGTGCGTCTTTGCTATTTGATGCCGTGACGCTGGGCGACCAGCTTGTTGGCTCGCACAAGGGATGAGAAGGTACCGGCGTCGGTCCACCATCCATCGAGGATTTCGTACGTCATCGTCCCACGCTCGATGTAAGCGTTGTTGACGTCGGTTATCTCCAATTCGCCGCGGTCTGACGGCTTCAGCGTCTTTATAATGTCGAAGACGCTATTGTCGTACATGTATATTCCCACCACCGCATAGTTTGTTTCAGGTTTCTTCGGTTTTTCGTCAATCCGTACGACCTTTTCACCGTCAAGAATAGCCACGCCGAATCGCTCCGGATCCGCCACTTCTTTCAAAAAAATTTTGGCGCCGGCGCCCTGTTTCTGAAAGTCTCTGGCCGCCTTGTGAATCGAACCCTCAATTATGTTATCGCCGAGTATGACCGTGACAAGGTCGTCGCCTGCGAAATGTTCGGCAAGTCCAAGGGCCTCGGCGATGCCGCCCTCGCCTTCCTGATACGTGTAATTGATGTGTTTGAGGCCGAATTCCTTGCCGTTTCCAATAAGTCGCAGGAAATCCCCCGCGCTGTTGCCGCCCGTGACCAATAGGATGTCCGTGATCGCGGCCTGCACGAGAGTTTCGATGGGATAGAAAATCATCGGTTTATTGTAAATGGGGAGCAAATGTTTGTTTGTGACTTTGGTGAGGGGATACAGCCGGGTTCCCAACCCGCCCGCGAGCACAACACCTTTCATTGCCCAAAATCCTTTCTAACCGACAGCATCCCGTAAGCGCCTCAATCAAGTGGTCTTACAAAACTTGTTTGAAAACCCGGAATCCGCTGTACCGAGTTCAAAATAGCCTTGGCTTCCGATTCGTCGTTATAGGGGCCGATATAGACCCGATACCACATCCCTCGCTCGCCGAGGTTGGCTTCGAAAATCCCCGCTGGAAATCCCTCGTCCATAATCTCGTGCCGCGCGTGAGACGCCTCCCCCCGATTCGGCGTGGAAATCGCCTGAATCACATATTTCTGACCGGGTACGAGCGACGGCTCGCTCCGGCTCCCTTGTTCTTTATCCAAAATTGGTTCAGAGCGGGTTTTATCCCAAGCCGGAGCAGCAGGTTCCAAAGCCTTCTTCGTCGGGGTGGTCGGCTTCGAGATTTCCGGCGCCGCCGTGGTCTCGGCCGCTCCAGAACCCGGCGGATCAGGAATCAGTTCGGTTGAAGAAGTCGTTGACGGGATTTCCTGTCTCTCGATGGCCCATCTGCCGCCTATAAGCCCGCCTCCGATCGATAAGAGCAGGATACCAACAATCAACAAGAGAAATTGTCCGGACCCTATTCGCATATTCCTCATTGCGAGTTAGTCTCGCCGCGTTACAATGTAGCATCTGAACGGGGCGGCTGTCAAAGTCTTCAAGGCCGGGCGTCGAAACGCTCTATTCAATCTGAACGTTTTCGTCAATCGGGATATCCACCCGCGTGATACCCCTGTCCCAGTTCTTTCTCGTCATTATCAACCCGCTTCTCTTCAGAACCGAAAACATGCGTGTATTTTCGTTCATAATATATCCGACAATGAGTCGCACCCCTTGGAGTTTGGCGACGTGGGCCAGATGCCTGAGCACCGCGGTTCCGATACCGCGCCCCTGGTAATCGTCCTGCACGACGATTGCGAATTCCGCCGCGCCGGGTTCGTCTTGTTCCAGCGTATATCTTCCGACGGCCACCATTGCTTCCCTTCCGTCTTTATGAACCAGCGCAACGATGGCCATCTGATGTTCATAGTCAATGTGAGTGAACTTCTCGAGTTGTTCTTTCGGCATATACTTCAAAGTGGAAAAAAACCGAAGGTGAATGGTCTCCTTGGATAAGGAATTAAACATCTCCACCAGCAGTTCATCATCGGTCGGCTTAATCGGGCGAAGAAATATTTCCAATCCGTCAAGCGTAACGGTTTTTCTGTATTGTTCCGGATATTCGGAATGCATCCCCATGGCCTCCGTTAGCCTTTTCGGCTCCCCGGTTTGGAAATGGGCGACCCCTGCCGGCAGAGGGGACACGCCTCGGGCCGAAAAGTCGCGACATGCAGCCGGGCCAGCGGTTTGAAAGGCACGCTGAATCGCGCTTCCCCGCCGCTGCGGTCGATCACGGCGCTAACGCCAACCACCACCGCGCTCAGCGCTTCCAACGCCGCTATCACTTCGTTCACCGACCTGCCCGTGGTCGTTATATCTTCCACGACGAGCGCCCGTTCACCCTTCTTGATGGAGAAACCCCTCCGGAGCGTAATCGAGTCCGACTCGCGTTCGGTAAACATTGCCCGCACACCGAGAGCGCGCGCCACCTCATGCGCAACAATGATGCCGCCAATCGCAGGCCCGACCACGCAGTCAATCTTTGAACGCGAAAATTTCGCCGCGATGGCTGAGCCGATGCGTTCGCTCAGGTCGGGGCGCTGAAGGATTATTGCGCATTGAAGATACTTTTCGCTGTGAAGCCCCGACGAGAGATGAAAGTGGCCGGTGAGAAGCGCTCCCTCTTGTTCGAATAGGACAAGCAGCTCTTTGGCTGTCAGTTTCGTAACCCTTGACGTCCTTTGCGGCATCTGGATTTCCTCAAGTTAATTCGTCTAATATTTTTCTGACCGCATCGGTCGGGTCGTTCGCTCGTGTGACAGGTCTTCCCACAACAATTCGATCTGCGCCGAGGTTCAGCGCCTCGCGGGGAGTCGCTATTCGTTTTTGGTCGTCTGCAGACGCCCACATCGGCCTCACTCCGGGGGTGACGATGTGCACGTCAGGTCCGCATGACTCGCGAATGGCGGGTATTTCCTGTGCTGAGGCGACCACGCCATCGAGTCCCGCCTCTTTTGCTTGACGCGCTTTCGAGGCCACCAGTGTTGCGATGCCGTCTCCGACCGATAATCCGATTTCCTCCTCCAATGCTCTGCGGTCCAGACTGGTGAGTATTGTCACGGCCAGCACGAGAGGCCTCTTGAGACCGAGTTTTTCCGCTGTTTTTGAAGCGGCGTCGCCGGCGGACCGCATCATTTCCATTCCGCCCAGCGCATGGACGTTCAACATGTCCGCCCCTGACTTTACGGCGGTGGCGGCGGCCCGCGCAACCGTGTTCGGAATATCGTGAAACTTTAGGTCCAGAAAAACGGATTTTCCCATCTCCTTCAGTCTTTTTACAACTTCGAGTCCTCCCCCGGAAAAAAGTTCAAGGCCGACTTTGTAGAAGAGGACACTCTCCCCCAATCTCTCGACCAAGTGTAACGCTTCGTCGACCGAAGGAAAGTCAAGAGCAACAATCAGGCGTTCTCTGGGGGCCAGGTTCATCCGTCTCAAGACTTCCTATCAGTTGGTATATATCCCGCAATCCACGCCTCACGAGATACCGTTCGATTCCGTCGATTATTTCAATGGATGTTTTCGGATTGATGAAATTGGCGGTGCCGATGGCGACCGCCGTCGCGCCGGCAACCAGAAATTCTACCGCATCCTGCCAGCAGGAAATGCCTCCGATCCCGATAACGGGTATCTTCACGGCGCGGGCCACCTGCCACACCATTCTGAGAGCGACAGGTTTAATTGCCGGCCCGGAGAGACCCCCCGTCACGTTTGCAAGCGCCGGCCGACGGGTCTCTATATCAATGGCCATTCCGGTGATCGTGTTTATGAGCGAAATCGCATCGGCTCCGCCCCGCTCCACCGCCAGCCCAATCGCTGCTACGTCCGTCACGTTCGGGGTCAGTTTCACGATAAGCGGTTTCCGGGGCGCCGCATACTTCACCGCCTGCGTGATCTCCGCAGACATGCTTGGATTCTGACCGAAAGAGATGCCACCTTGCTTGATGTTCGGACAAGAAATATTCAGTTCGATTCCGGCTACTGTCTCCTGTTCGTTCAGCTTCTTCGCAACCGTAACATAGTCATCGATCTCTTTGCCTACTATATTGACGATGACCGGAGTGCCGAGAGTCCGAATTTTGGGAAGCTTATCTCTGATGAGGGCGTCAACGCCGACGTTTTGAAGCCCTATCGAGTTGAGCATGCCTGCCCGTGTCTCAACGATTCGAGCGGGACGGTTACCGGCCCATGGCCGTTTTGACACGCCTTTGGTCACAAATGCGCCGAGCCTGGACAAATCGATGAACCGGGAAAATTCGAGCCCGTATCCAAATGTGCCCGATGCCGTCATGACGGGATTCTTCATGTCGATTCCGCCGACATTCACTCTCATACTGGGTAGCTCAGGCATTCCACATCACCGTTCGCACATCGAACGCGGGTCCCTCGGTGCAAATACGGGTGAACCGCGCTCTTTGTCCCGCCTCCTTGACCGCACAAACGCAGGAAATGCAGGCGCCGAAACCGCAGGCCATCATTTCTTCGAGCAATGCTTCGCATACCAGGCCGAACCGGTTTGCGATCCCGTTCAGAGCAGCCAGCATCGGCCTCGGACCACATGCGAAGACCTTTGTCAATTTCGGGTCGACGCCTTCTCGTTCAATATGCTCGACAAGCGCCTCGGTTACCAGGCCACGCCGTCCCGAACTACCATCATCCGTGCACACCACCGGGCTCACGCCTAATCGCTCGAATCTGGCAATCCGGTCCTTGTGGGCGCCGCGGGCCGGGAAGGGAAGCCGGGATTTGCTGGCGGCCCCGAGGAATACCTTCACCGTCACACCATCGCGAATGAGTTCCTCGGCGAGAAACAGGAGAGGCGGCGCCCCGATTCCCCCGCCGACGAGCAGCGCTGTTTCGGGCGGCGGAGTTAGCGTAAAACCGCGGCCAAGCGGGCCTATAACGTCGATGGTGTCTCCGGCTGCGTAGTCGGCCAGAGCTGTTGTTCCGGGACCCTCAGGCAACTTTCTGAAAATTATTTCGAACTCCGATTCCGTCCACTGAACAAGACGAATCCACTGCGCGCCCAGCCGACGAGCATCTGCGAGTGTATGTTTTTGCGATGGCGGGCCGTAGGAGGCTATGCTGAACGGTCTTCGAAGGAACGGTTTTTTCTCGCGCAATTCGATTCCGCGCAAGACAGGTCGGTGCCGGTCGGTGTAAGTGCTCGACCGATATCGCCCGGTCGTTCGATGTGGCGCCGAATCGCACATGACTTGCAGGAATTGTCCCGGCGCCGGTTTGTGGGTGAGGCCCGTTCCGATGCGCATGGAAAAATGGTCTTTGAGAAACTGGCTGTTCTTTTTTAAGACGCCTGTGATGTGATACTCCGGAAACGGGAGCGACGGGGTGGGCAGGTTCTTCGACAATGAGGCAGCCTTGTCGCCGAGAATCGCGTTCTCAATGAGGAACCTGAGCAGCCGCTGGGGCTCAACAATGCCGACATTGCCGGAGGAATCGACACATACGATCCCATCGCGCGCATAATCGAGCAACTCGCCTCGCAGTCGTTGGACCACCCGCCTCTTCGGCATCACATAAAATTTCCAACAGAAGTTCGGTCCATCGCGCCAAGTGAGGTCGGCCACCGGCGTCTGGGAGCGCGACCTGCCGCGCGTTCTTCCCTGGCTCGTTCGAGACGAGTTCGCAGAAGTCTCCAATCCGACCTCGCATGCAAACTCGGAAAGAATATCGATGAGTGCAGAACGGATTTGTTCGCATGAAGGGTTGAGAGTGGCTCTGGTCACTTCAATGTAACCGCCTTCGTTCAGTGAAGATCGAAGATGAGTTGGTTGCGAAGGAGTTTCAGCCCCTCTTTCAGTTTTTCGGCTCTGACACCGCCCATGCCCTCGACCGCGATAAGTTTTTCGCGGGGAGCTTGTATTATGGCCCGCAGGTTGTTGAAGGTGTTTACCAGATTCTCGATAACGGGCCGCGGCAGCCGGTGAGTTTTTGTTAAAATTCGGTATCCCCTGGGAACCAGATAGTCGTCGACCGCGCTGATGTTGAGTCCGAAACCCAGTGCATTGGAAATGTTGCCAAGATTCAGAATCTCCATCGGAGAGAACTTGCTCAACCGACTCAGCACTTCCTTTTCACTTCGAATCTCTTTATCTCGATAATAGTCGCGAATGACCATTATTCCCTCGTTGATGCTGTCCTCCAACTCTCGCAACTGCATTTCCAACAGTCGTCCTTCGCTCCCGAGCTCGACGATATAATATTCGATCTCCTTAACTATTCTGAGCACCATTTCGGTATGCTGAACAGTTCGTGCCACGTCGAAAATGGTAACCAGATCCTCCAATTCCCTGACGCTCAACTCGACCAGCAGGCGATCAAGGGTCGCCTTGTATTTCTCGAGGGTTTGGAGAGCCTGACCCGCCTTGTTCAATAGCGTCGCTATAGTGTCCATCACGTGTTTGATCTCGCCGACATACAAGGTGACGCTAGAGCGTCTTTGCGAAATGGCGACCACGATCTCACCCGTCTGCTCGGCGAAGCGCTGAGCCGCCCTGTGCCGGGTTCCGGTCTCTTCCGAAGGAATGGTTTCATCCGGCGCCAGGAACGTGTTCGCGGAAACTATGCGCGTTACGTCCTTATCCACGAAAATGGCGCCGTCCATCTTGGCCAATTCGTACAGCAATGTCGGTTGAAAAGGGGTATTGATTTTCACTCCTCCCTCGGCGAGAGACCGCGACTTCGAGCTGCTGCTTACGACGATGAGCCCGCCGGTGCCTCCTTGGATGATATATGACAAACCCTCTCGCAGAGCAGTGCCCGGGGCAAGCTTTCGAATCGCCTCAAGAAACTTCTTGTCCTCATAAAGGCGTGATTTGTCAGAAGGAGTCATATGCGGTCCCTTTGCCTTTGACCGTGGCGCCGGATACCCACTAGAACGATTCTAATGTGACCATTTCCTCAAAGGTTTGACGCCGGCGGATCACTTTTGTCCCGGCTCCGTCAACCAGAAGTTCGGCAATGAGAGGCCTCGAATTATAATTGGACGACATCGCAGACCCGTACGCTCCTGCGCTCATGACCGCTATCAAGTCACCCGCTCTAAGTTCGGGAAGCTCCCTTTCTCGTGCGAAGAAGTCACTTGATTCGCATATCCCGCCCACTACGTCAGCCACCATGGTTGCCGAATTCTCATCGGGCGCCATGACCGGGACAATTCGATGATATCCTCCATAGAAGCTCGGTCGCAGCAAATCATTCATAGCGGCGTCCACGACAACAAAGGTCTTGACGCCGGAGTTCTTGATGTGCAGCACGCGGGTCACCAAGATACCGGCATTCCCGACAAGAACACGGCCCGGTTCCACAATGAGGGTGCAGCCCGACTCCTCGATAAACGGCCGAATGCCACCGACATACGCTTCAAAGGAAGGCGGTGACTCGTCGTTGTAAGTAATCCCGATTCCTCCACCCATATCGATGTAACGCAAGTCGAGCCCCATCCTGTTCAATTCGACCACAAGAGAAGTGATCCGTTCCAAGCTGTCCACAAACGGAGAAAGGTCCACGATCTGGGAGCCGATGTGCTTGTGAATTCCGATCACCTCGATATTTGACATCGACGCGGCCTGCTTGTAATACTCCATCGCCTGCTCGATTGCAATCCCGAACTTGTTCTCTTTCAGCCCCGTTGAGATGTAGGGGTGTGTGCGGGGATCGATGTCCGGATTCACTCTCAAAGCGACACGGGCCGTGCGCCCCATTTCGCCAGCGATTCGATTAAGCAGCCTGAGTTCGCTCTCGGAGTCGACATTCACCATCAGAACATCATGCTCGAGCGCGAGCCGAAGTTCCTCTGCGGTTTTACCGTTTCCATTGAACACTATTTTGTCGCTCGGGATGCCTGCTCGAGTGGCGCGCATCAGTTCACCGCCTGACACGACGTCCGCTCCGGCGCCGGCGTCCGCGAGAATTTTACACAGGGCGAGAGATGGGTTCGCCTTCATTGCGTAACATATGATGTGGTCGATTTCGGCGAGTGCTTGCTCGAGCCTGTAATAATGACGCAACAACGTGTTCTTGCTGTATAGATAGAAGGGAGTGTCCGATTTTTCCGCAATCTGCGGAACCGGGACATCCTCACAATGCAACACGCCGTCTTTGTACTCGAATAGATTCATAGAGAGCGCTTTGCTTAAGTATCAGGTGGTTAACGAGTTACGAGGTCAAAGCTCCAGCCGGGCGCTCCTCCCTTTTCTGCTCTAACTCGTTCGGCCATTTATACTAACACAAATTTAAGAGTGGTGTCAATCAGAAATTTTGCCGCTGTTTGAGCGATCCTCGACCTTTTCCAGCAGGTTCCGCGCGTGAGTTTTTCCGGGATTCAACGAAAGGGTTTTCAGCAAAGCGTCTCTCGCCTCCTGGAAATTTCCCACGCGGTAGTAAAGCATTCCCAATCGGTAATGAGCATCCGCATCATCCGGTTTCAAGGACAAAACCATTTTCAAATGGTTTATTGCCTGGTCTGTGTCGCGAGTCTCGTATAGAGCGGCCAGCCGTCGATGGGCTTCGACCATATCGGGCCGTTGTTCCACCGCCTTCTGGTAATGATACAAGGCATCACTGGCGTTTCCCATCTGTTCACGCAGCGCGCCCAGTTCGTAATGCACGTCCGGCGCCGTTTCCCCATGGCTCAGCGCAGCCTCATAGTGGTGTCGCGCCATGTCGAACCGGTTCATCTGCACATGAATTCGGGCAAGATTAATATGCGTTTCGGGCAGGTCGGCTTTGATTTCCAAGGCGTTCTTCAAGGCCTTCTCGGCCTCCGCGAATTGTCCCCTCTTCATATATTCCAAACCGAGATTGTTGAACGCGACAAAACTTGTGGGAGAGTTTTCTGCGGTCTTTGACCACAGAACAAATGTGTTCCGCCAGTCGTTGTTTCGCCCCACCGAGAGAACGCCAAAAACAAAAAAGACTCCGACTTGGCCGGCAATCAGCGCCCTCTTTAAGTCAGGTTTCCGCCATAAAGTCGAAATCCAGCAAGCCATCAGTATGCAAAATGCGATGGACGGACCGTAGAGGAACCGGTCCGCCACGATTGCATTGACCGGAATTATGTTCGAAACCGGAAGGAGGGTGATTGCGAACCAGTATATGCTGAATGATAGCCTTCGATGCCGCCGGAATGTGAAGAAGCATAGGATGCCTGCGAACAGAACAAAACAAAAACTCGCCACAATTTCCGGTTCCAGTATGGAACGGGGGGGTTGAAAATGACGTGACAGGGATAATTCCACCGGAACAAAAAGCAACCGCACATAAGTGGCAAAGGCTTTTAGCATTAGCAAAAAGGTTCCATAAATGCTTCCTCCGTGATATGTGACCTGTCCAATTCGCCCCAGGACCGACGACCTCAAAACAAAATATCCCAGTGCGATGATGGCGAACGGTAAATAATAGACTAATCTCGAAACTCGTTCTTTCCTGCTCCATTCCCGACGGAAATACAGGTCGTGTCCGAACAGAAGGACCGGAAGCGGAAAAGCCATCTCCTTGGCGAGAAGGGACAAGCCGTATGCGATGGCGGCAGTAAAAAGGAAAACAATCTTGCGCCCATTCGAGAGCGAACCTGCTTTCACGTAGAAGAGGTACGACAGAAGAAAGAAAAAGAGGAAAAGAACGTTCCCGCGTCCGGAAATCCAAGTCACCGCTTCGATATGGACCGGATGAATGGCAAAAACGAGCGCTCCTGCAAACGCAGGGTTTTCGCTGAATCCGATGCGGCGCAGCAAAACGAGCACCAGGAACGCATTGAGCGTGTGAAAGAAAAGGTTCGCCGCGTGGTAACCCGCTGGGTGCAATCCATGAAGAGCGTAATTGATTGCGAATGTCAGCGTAGCGAGCGGCCGATATACATGGTAACTGACAGGGTTCGAGAATGCCTCGGGTGAGAGAAAAAATTTCGAAAAGGGTGTGAACGTTCGGATTTCCCGGTTATTCCACACGAAAGCATAGTCATCGTAAACAAAGTCTACATTGAGCGAATTAGCGTAGACGAGCAACACTGCGAGCGTCAGCAGAATCAGCACTCGAGCCGGACTAGGCGTGTCCATTCGATCGACAACGGAAGGATTTGACTGGTTTCGTTATCACGGGCAGATAAATTCTAACAGAGTGTCACGCAGTCGTCAAGGATACGGTCAACAGCGCCGCGCACCTTGAGCACAAGGCCTGCCTCTGCGCCAGCGGCCAATATTTCCGAAAAGGTCGAGGTTTTCCGGCGCGCTGCACGCAAAAAGGGCGGTGACCATCAGTGCTCATGCTGATGAGCGGAGTGGTCGTGGTGTTTTGCTTCGTCCGATGGATAAGAGACATCCTCCAATTTATCCCCGTGATGATGCTCGTGCTCGCCGGGAGACCCGACCTTCCATTTTCCTTGTTCTTTCAAAAGTTCCTCGAATTTCTCCGCCTGGGCGGGGCCGGCGAAGACGCGCATGTAGTTAATGATCTTCCATTGGTTCTCTTCGTCGATAATGTTTTCCCACCCGGGCATCCCTGTGTAGCGGATTCCATATTCGACGATCCACTTAAGTTGACGGTCGGAGTAGTTCTGGACGCGCTCAGAGGTGAGGTCTGATACCGGAGGATAAAACGCTTTGGCAAAAGCGGAATCGGCGTCGCCTTCAAGGTCATGACAAACGGCGCAATGATGATTATAGTGCTCCGCTTCTTGCAGAAGATATGCGTCGGTGATTTCAAATGGAGAAGCGGGCGGTCCCGCCTCGGGAATCCTCAAATTTTTCAGATGCTTAATCACATACGATTCCCAGTCCGGCGCTTCTACTGTCGCCTTCTGGCCCAGAGTGTAAAACCCAATCACCCCACCGACTATGCCGCATATACCAATTCCCACTATAAGCCCCGAAATAAATTTCCCCATCTTCGGTGTCTCCTCCTTTTTGCTGTGGGTTTGCTGTGGGGGGAAAACATCGTATGTTTCCACTATGCATATCAGTGCGCCCACCGGCAAGATATGATGACGAAAACAAATTGAGAGAATAGGCCGCAGCCGTTCCTCGGAGTTTGCTTCTTCCCTGAGCGCATAGTAAAATATCAGCAGGCGGACGCCTTTTTAAGAGCTGTCATTTGGGAGAACGTACAGCCCGTGAGACTGCTGAGCCACATTCCCTCTCGTCACCATTCCACGCATGCCGCTCCCAGCATCGGAGCCATCGTTCTTTCCCTCATTCTGGCGCCGATGCTCATTGCGGACGGCGCGTACGCCGATCAATTGGCGCCCGGCGTTATTCTCAGCCGGGCAATCGAAATGTGTCGGAATCTCGATTCCTACCGATGCAAGCTGACGCTTGACCTGACCAGAGGCAAGCAGGCCGAGCATAGTGAGTATTATCTCTATTTCAAAAAGCCGGGCTTACTCCGCATGTATGTCATCGAGGGACAGACCAAGGGACACAGCGTCCTGCTTCGCGGGGACGGAACCATTCGCGGCAGACGCGAGGGACTCTTTTCGGTATTCCCCGTGACTCTGAGGCCGGACGACACGCGCTTGTTCGACTTGTGGGGCCGCAACTTCATTCATTCCGATTGGGTGACCCTGCTGAAGGAAACCGAGTCACGAATGGATGACTTTCCCTGCTCGCATGTGAAAGCTGTAAACGGCGGCGCCAGGCTCCTCATCGTGATGGAAGGAAGCGACGGCTATTGCGAAAAAACTTGGCTGGATTCGCACTTGCTGACTCTGCTGAGAAAAGAAATTCTGCGACCCAATGGCGACAGCTTGACGGCGGAATGGACGGAGATTGAGTATAACCCGGTTTTCCGCAACGGATTTTTTGATTTTTGACCGTTCATTCCGTTCGTGCCCCCCTTTTTATTGAACTTGTTGATTGAAACGCCTCTTGTTGATATAGTGAGAAAATACACGGAACGAAACGCTGGAATCCCCGATGAACAATCTGGAGAAATCGAAATGAAGAGAATATTCGCGAACGTACATGATTTGGAGTGGGTTGACGGGCCGTATCCGGGAGTCAAAATGAAAGTGTTTCCTTCAGAAATAGAGAGTGGAACCTATACGATACTGCTGGATATCCCCCCCGGCGCGGTGTTGGAACGGCATGATGAGCCGCTCAATGAGACGTTTTATGTGCTAAGCGGCACAATCAACATAGAAGGCAGGGAGTACGGAGAAGGGACCTATTACTTTACTCCGGCGGGTATGGCGCACGGGCCGTTCGAAAGTCAGGAAGGCTGCCTCGTGTTAGTCACTAAGTTTTCCCGATGAACCACGGCTTTGCCGCGAACACGCCCGGCTCATGGTTCTTCCAACAACGGTTCGGCTGTCGCTGGAATAAGAGGCAGTTCCGATTCCTCCGGAACAAGCCTTTCAAAACCCACCGCGAGAGGCCACTCGGCTTCAGGAACAAATACGGTATCGGTCGTTGGGACGACTTCCTTCAAAACCGAAAGTTTTACTCTCCGGTTCCGTTGTCTTCCTTCCGCCGTCAAATTGGAGGCCTCGGGCCGCGACTCTCCATACGGCTCTATCAGAAAAAGCCCGCGCGCGAGACCGTGCCGGGTCACCAGATAATCCACCACGGCTTGAGCGCGCCTTCTTGAAAGGTTCACGTTGTAGGCGTCGGAGCCGATCCAGTCGGCATGTCCTTCCACAACCACTGTTGTCGGCTGGTGGGCCTCTATGAACCTCGCAAGCTGCCTGAGTTCGTCTCTCCATTTCTCCTGGAGTTCGGCCGAGTCGAATGCGAAAAGGATTTTTGACGGGATGACCCGACGGTCGATTGACACGGCCGGTCCGGGCCGAAGCGGCGGGGGACTGATTTCCGGAATGACCTCTTCCATCGCCTTCGGCGGCTCCTCAGAAATCACTCGAACCAGGCAATCTCCCAGCATCACGGTTTCGTAACGCACGCGGGGATGCTCGAGCCTCGGGGCAAACTCAACCAGACGCCCGACCAAAGCTGCTCCCTGTATGTCAATAACTCGCAAGCGTCCTATGAATGACCATAATTGATGTTCGCGTTTCGATTCCCGTATCATGATTGGACGAAATATCTCGAAAACGTCCGCAGGAGAGGCTTCGAGCCGACCTTCGGTGACAATGAAGAAATCCGCCGGAACCTCCGGGTCGTCTGTCGGACTTCCCGGTGTCGCATCGACAACGACTCCGTCACAGCGAAAGTTTTCTGCGTCGGCGAAGGGCTGCGACACCAGCAATGCGAGAAGCGAGCAGAACAATGCTCCCGAAAGCTTGATACGCATCTTCATGGCTTATGATGCCTTTATGTTTCGACCGATGCGGAACAAGCCGATTACGAGGAGAATAAGTCCTAAGCGCATGGTGAAACTTATGAAGTAGACCAGGCTTGCGCTCTCGACCTTGCCGACTTTGGAGAAATCGCGGAAATAGCTGCCGGTGAACCCGGGGCCGGCGATTGCAAGCAGCGCGTAAATCGAATACAAAAGAAAACCGATCGCTGCGAGGTCGGCTCCCTTTGTCGTCGTATATGTTCGATAGCTTGTAAAAGCAGAGTAAATGCAGAGGAGGAAGATCAATGCATAGGAACCGTTCTCAATGATCAAGGTAACCAGATAATTCATTGCGCCGCTCCTTCCTCTGCCGAAACATCGACTCGAACGGAAAGCAGCCGCTTACACGCCACTGTCAACAATCCGATCGAAATGAGTTCCAGAATGTTCCCGACCAATGCATAGTATTTGAAACGGTCAACCCACTCGAACGTTCCTTTCTCAACCTGTCCGACGGCCTCCCCGGTGTAAGCCGCCGATGACAACTTGAAAATCGAAAGCGACACGGAAAAGATGCCGCTGGTCAATATTAGGAGAACAAAAGCCACAGCCAGGAACCACCTGGTTTTCTTGTCCCGGACGAACCTGAAGAGAAGAACTAGCGCTACAAGACAAGTTGCCGCAAGAATGATATTCACTCCGTTGTAAACCGTTGCCGAAGTTAGCATCTGACCCCCCTTTCGGAAATCGCCGCCGGTTGCAATGTAACGGTGGTCATGAATGTGCCCGAGTTGCGCGCCGCAAAGTGAACTATCCTGAAGCAAGGGTTTCAATCATCGAATGGTGACACTCCTGCGCTTTCCTCTGTCACCAGAACAGCCGGATAATAACTTCTTTCAGCAATTGTACGAAGACAAGGGCGACAAGCGGAGAGATGTCTATGGTACCCCCGATGGGGGGGATTACGCTTTGTATAGGTTCCAGAACCGGGTCGGTTAGAGAATGAATCACCCGGACGAGCTGATTTCGCGGGTCAGCGCCGACCCAGGAGAGAACAGCCCGAATTATAATGAGGAGAGAATAGAGTTGAAGAAGACCAATAAGAAGGTTGCCGATAAACACAGTCACGCAATTCCGACCTTAAACCGGAGGGTCAATCGACCGGCCCAAATCAGGACATCTTTTTCACTTTTCCGGATTTCAGACAACTCGCGCACACGCGCAGCGTTCGTACGCTTCCCCCATGCAAAGCCTTCGTCTGGTGCAGGTTCGGTTTCCAGCGTCTCTTCGTCTTATTGTGTGCGTGACTGACGTTGCAACCGACCATCGGTTTCTTGCCGCATATATCACAAATCCTGGCCACTTGCTCACCTCCAGAACAACCTTTACTTTTCCGATACCTTTATGCTATACTCTGTCAGCGATCCATCAGACTAACATACTTTGCTCCGTTTTGCAAGCACAAAACGGGGTCAGACCAGCGCCGTAATCTTCTTGCACGCCCGGCGGAGACGCTGCGGCCCCCAATCTGGTGTCGCAGAGGTATGAGAGCAGTGCGGTGTTTGCGAAATGCTCCTGTGGGCGTGTTTTTTGCTTTTATGGAAATAACCAAAGAAATGAAAATAGCCGATGTGCTCAAGAATTATCCTTCGAGCAAGGCGGTGTTCGCCCGGTACATTCCGGCATGCGTCAAATGCGGCGGCGCATCGGCAGAAACTGTGGAACGTGGCGCGAGAATGCACGGGATCGATCCCGACCTCCTCGTGCAGGACCTCAATCGCGCTGCAAACCCGCGCAAGAAAAAGTGAAGGCCAAACCTCACATCTCAGCCCCGCGCGGTATGTATGATCTCCTGCCCGACAGCATTGGCCGGTGGCGCCACCTTGAGGATACCGCCCGCAGACTTTTCGAGCGATACGGCTATTCCGAAATACGGACGCCGCTCGTTGAAGAAACGCATCTGTTCACGCGGGGAATCGGCGAGACGACCGACATTGTCACAAAGGAAATGTATACCTTTACGGACCGGAAAAATCGAAGCTTGACACTTCGGCCCGAAGGAACGGCATCGGTAGTCAGAGCGTATGTCGAGCACAAACTCCATGCGCGTCAACCGTTCTCGAAGTATTACTACATCGGTCCCATGTTCCGATACGAGCGACCACAGACCGGAAGAAACAGACAATTCCACCAGATAGGCGCCGAAGCCATTGGCTCGGCGAGTCCGCTCGTCGATTTCGAAATCATCGAGATGTCACACACATTTTTTCGAACCATGGGCTTTCAGAAGCTCCACCTTAGTCTGAATAGTCTCGGGTGTGCGGACGACAGGCCCGCATACGCGGAAGCGCTGCGCACGTATTTCAGGGATAAAGCGTCAATGCTGTGTCCCGATTGTCGGGAACGAGCGCAAAAGAATCCGCTCAGGATACTTGACTGCAAAGTAGAAAACTGCAAAAAGCTGGCAGTCGGTTCCCCAACAACACAACAGAGCCTCTGTGACGCCTGCAAAGTTCATCTCGATATGCTCCTCGACCTCTTGAAACACTCCGGTATCGACTGCGTCCTTGATCCGCATCTCGTTCGCGGATTGGATTATTACACCCGAACGGTCTTCGAGATTCAGCATCCCGCACTCGGCGGGCGAAACGCGGTGTGTGGCGGCGGCAGGTATGACGACCTCGTTGAACAGATCGGCGGCCCGCCGACACCGGCGACCGGGTTCTCCCTGGGTATCGAGGCCACCATCGTGGCCATGGAGAAAGAAAATCTGCCAGCGCCTCCGGCAAGAACGCCGGATGCATTCATTTGCTCCGTCGGCGAAGAGGCTTCGCGCGAAGCGGCGCTGCTGGCGGCCCGTTTGAGGAACGCGGGCCTTTTCGCGGAGATGGACTATGGGGGTCGCAGCCTCAAGGCGCAAATGAAACTGGCTAACAAACTCAATGCCCGGTACGTTGTTATTCTGGCCGAGGAAGAGTTGGCTCAAGGGGCGGCCCGCATTCGCAACATGACCAGCGGACAGGAATCGATTGTGACTTTCGAGGACCTTCCATCTCAACTCATAAATTAGTCGGTTTTTCTGCCTTGATTTATCCGATCGGAGTGGCGCATGACCGTTTCTTACAAACGAACCGATTATTGCGGAGAACTCGGACAAAGGAACGCCGAAAACACCGTGACACTCGCAGGTTGGGTGCAAAAACGGCGTGACCACGGCAACCTTATATTCGTAGACCTCCGCGACCGCACCGGGATTGTTCAGGTTGTGTTCAATCCTCAGGTTGACGCAACCGCCCACGCTCTTGCCCAGAGCATCCGCAACGAGTTCGTGGTCGCAATAACCGGAGTCGTGAAATTGCGGCCGGAAGAGTCGGTTAATCCCAAGCTTGCGACCGGCGAGGTCGAGGTATTCGCTGACCGTCTCGAAATCCTCAACCAGGCAGAGACCCCGCCGTTCGGCATCGAGGATGAGACCGATGCAAGCGAAGAACTCCGCCTTCGGTATCGGTATCTGGACCTGCGAAGGCCATCGCTCCAGAGGAACTTTTTCATTCGGCACAGAGCCGCGATCGCAGTCCGAAATTATTTCGATAAACTCGGGTTCCTCGAAATCGAAACCCCGTTTCTGACGAAGAGCACGCCCGAAGGCGCTCGCGACTTCCTGGTCCCGAGTCGCCTCAGCCGCGGCGGGTTCTATGCGCTTCCCCAGTCGCCTCAGCTCTTCAAACAGATTCTAATGGTCGCCGGCATCGACAAGTATTTTCAGATCGTAAAATGCTTCCGCGACGAGGACCTCCGCGCCGACCGGCAGCTCGAGTTCACGCAAATCGATGTCGAAATGTCTTTTGCGCAACGGGAAGACATTATTGCGGTAACCGAGGGCATGATGACCGAAATATACCGTGCCGCGCTCGGGTTCGAAATCCCAATGCCGATGCCCCGTCTCTCGTACCAGGAGGCTGTGTCGCGTTTCGGCAAGGATGCCCCCGACCTCCGCTTTGGCATCGAGTTGCGAGATGTTTCCGACATCATGAGCCAAAGCGATTTCAAGGTGTTCAAAGGAACTGTGGAAGAAGGCGGCCTCGTCAAGGCAATCAGCGTTCCCGGCATCAAGGAATTCCCGAGAAGCAGGCAGGATGAATTAGTGGATTATGTGAAAATCTTCGGGGCAAAAGGATTGGCGTGGCTGCACCACACACATGAGGGGCTCTCTTCGCCCATCGCAAAGTTTTTCACTAAGCCGGCGCTTCAGGCGGTTGCCGAACGCCTCAACTCTCAAGAAGGCGACTACATACTGTTCGTGGCAGATAAGCCTGGCGTTGTGCACGACGCGCTCGGCAATCTCCGCCTCAAACTGGCCAGAGAACTCCGCTTGATTCCCGAGGATACGCTCGCGTTTACTTGGATTCTCGGTTTTCCCCTCTTTCAATACAACGACGAGGAACAGCGTCTGGAGTCAGAGCATCACCCGTTTACCTCTCCGATGCCGGAGGACATTATACTGCTCGATACCGACCCTCTTCGGGTCCGTGCGCAAGCATACGACCTTGTCCTGAACGGAAACGAGATAGGGGGCGGGAGCATTCGTATTCACGAGCCCGAACTTCAGAAGAAGGTCTTTGCGCTGCTGAACATTGGCGAGGTCGAGGCCCAGGAGAAATTCGGATTCTTGCTCGATGCGCTTTCCTATGGCGCGCCGCCTCATGGCGGTATCGCGATGGGATTTGACCGCATCGTCATGCTTCTCTGCGGGGCATCGTCTATCCGCGAAGTCATCGGGTTCCCCAAAACTCAGAAGGGCGTGTGCGCCATGACGGGAGCGCCGGCGCCCGTCGACCCAAAGCAGCTTCGCGAACTGGGTCTCAAGCTGGATCTCGGATAGTGCGTTGCGCAGTGCGGCCCGTCGTCGGCTCGTTCCGACCCATTTTCGCACTGTCGCCGAGCAAACGCTCTTTGTCCGAACGCATCACGCGACCCGTGCAAAAATTGATTTCTTCGCCTTGCAGACGGGACACTCATCCGGCAGCTCTCCGGTGAACACGTAGCCGCACACCCCGCAAACGTGGTAGTCAACGTCCTCATCCGTGACCATGGCGTTCAGCGCTTCTTTATAAAGCTCGGAGTGCCGTTGCTCGACGTCTCGTGCCCGGCTGAAACTCCACGCCACATCCTCCCTCCCTTGCTCGAACGCCTGTTTGATGAGCGGGGGATAAATTTCGCTGTTCGCCTTGATTTCGTTCTCAAATGCTGTTTGCAGGTTCTCCTCAGTATCTCCAATCACTCCCTCGAAATACTTGAGATACTCGGCCGCATGAATGCGTTCAGCCTCGGCAACCGCCCGGAACAGCCTCGCAATCGAGGCAAATTCCTCCTGGTCCGCCTTGACGGCAAATGCAAGGTTTCGTACGTGGGCTTTCGATTCTCCCGCGAACGCCTCTCTCAGGCTTTTTTCGAGAACGGAAGGCAAGGGCTCATATAAAATGAACTGATATTTGTTCGCGCTGCAAGCGGGGCATCTGTCCGGAGGACCGTTTCCTTCGTGGATGTATCCGCAAACGGTGCACTTCCATTTCTTGGCCATCACTGTCTCCTCATAACCATGACAGAAATCCGAAAACTCATTGTGGGGGTAACGCCTCGGCCACTTTCTTGCCGAGTTGATGACAGGCCTCCAGCCCTTTTTCGTCAGGGACATATCGAATATTGAGCCCCGCATCGACAAGGTTGAATTTCATCTCTTCGAGTTTCCGGCTGATAAGTTTTACCGCTTCGCCGCTCCAGCCATATGAACCGAACGCGGTGCCGATTTTGTTCTGCGGCTTGAGTCCCTTCATATATGTCAGGAAATCGCTGACGGTTGGGAAAAGCCCGTTATTGAGCGTCGGCGAACCGACAAGAATCGCTCCCGCGTCCAGAATCTCGGTGATGACATCGCTCCGATGAAATGACCGTAGATGCATTACCTTTGCATCCACCCCCTCTTCGCCCAGGGAAGCCGCAATGGACTTGGCCATGGCGCCGGTGCTTTTCCACATCGTGTCATACACCACGATAGCTTTTCGCTTTGGCTTTTGCTTGCTCCACTCGACGTATGCCTCAATGATCTTTGACGGATTCTTGCGCCAGATGATTCCGTGATCCGGACAAATGATGTCTATCGCAAGGTTCATCTGGGTCACCTGCTCAACCAGTTTCAAGATGAGCGGCGAATACAGCAGCAGGATGTTCGCAAAATACTTTTTTGCATGAGGCATGATCGCTTCTGCCACATGATTGTCATCGAACCGTTCCAAACCGGCATAATGCTGTCCGAAGGCGTCACTTGAAAAAAGAAGCTTATCTTCTTTCACATACGTGAACATGCTGTCCGGCCAGTGAAGCATCCTCGTTTCGAGAAACGCGAGTGTTCTCTTGCCAATGCTGAGTTCCTGCCCGTTTTCAACGGGCTGGTAGTTCAGCTTTTCCCGGTAATGGAGCGGAAGATTCTTCATGCCCATCTGCGAGCAATAAACAGGCTTTTCCGCTCCTATCCTGTGCATCAAACGCGGCAGACCCCCCGAGTGGTCCATTTCGGTATGATTGCTGACCACGAAATCGATTTTGCCGGGGTCGACAACTTGGCTGATGCAGCTCAGCATTTCATCCGTGAATTCCTTCTTGACCGTGTCGACAAGGACGATCTTTTCGTCCATCACGAGGTATGCGTTGTATGTCGTTCCCTCATGCGTCGCATATCCATGAAAATCGCGGATGTTCCAATCGACCGCTCCGACCCAGAAAATGTTTTTAACAACTTCTATCGGTTTCATGGCGTTCACCTCAATCTCTTCCAAGACGCGTGTCAAAACCCCGGAAATCGCACTCGGGCGTGTAGCAGGTCACATCGACGAACCCGCAGTCTTCGCGGCACGACGGACATTGGTCCGGTGGCGTATCGGCCTGAAAAGTGTAGCCGCAGCCGTTGCATTTCCATTTCAGATTTCCTGTCGTATCGGCATTTTCCGGCATCTGTCCTGTTCCTCCTTCTGATTCAAATTCCTTCTTCCGCTACGGAACCCGCTCCCGCCAATGGTCGGAACATATGTTTGCCCGCTCCGCACAACGGACATTTCCAGTCCTGCGGCAAATCTTCGAATCGGGTGCCCTTCGGAATTTTCCCCTTTTTGTCACCCCTGTCGGGGTTGTAAATATACCCGCAATTCACTTGCTGACACTGCCACATTTCTTCCTGCGTAGCCATGTTTCCCCCTTTCCTTCGGTTTTTCGAGCTAAATAAGTTTGCGGACCGCGTTCAGGACCGCCTCATAGTCCGGCTCATTCGTGACCTCCCGCACGAGCTGGGTATATTGGATCGTGCCCTCTGGATCAATTACGAACACCGCGCGCGCCAGAAGCCGAAGCTCCTTGATGAGCACACCATAAGCGGTTCCGAATGAGGCGTCGCGGTGGTCCGACAACGTTTGCACGTTCTCTATTCCGGCAGCCGCGCACCAGCGTTTCTGTGCAAATGGCAAGTCCATGCTGATGGTGAGAACCGCGACGTTATCGCCGAGCTTCTCCGCCTCCTCGTTGAATTTTCGGGTCTCCGTATCGCAGACGGGTGTATCCAGTGACGGCACCGAAGAGAGTATGCAGGCTTTGCCTCGAAAAGACGAAAACCGCACCGGCGACAATTCAGTGTCGAGCGCCTCGAAATCCGGCGCCGTTTCGCCCACCTTCACTTCGTTCCCCACCAGCGTTAACGGGTTTCCCTTCATTGTAACCATGTCTGTTCGCTCTACCATCTCAGTTTTCCCTTTCCTTCCGGTTATGTCGAACCCTGGCTTGCCAACACCGAATACGGAAGCGATAGCGACATCCTCGAGGCATGCCCGGCCAAAAACCCCGCATGAGACTATCCTACGATTACCAGGCGCAGGGGACTCCACCCAATTACGGAACCTTCCGTATTTTGCGCTGAGCGAAGCGAAGTCCCGCGCAATCCGCGGGATAGAATCGGGACTGTCCCCGAAGCGAACAACCTTCACCATGAATCACGGGACAGTCTCGCGCATCAGTATTTTTCGACAAACACTTCGAAATGCGACTGTTCGTGCGCGCACGCCGGACAAAGGGACGGCGCCTCTGTACCCTCGTGGAGATATCCGCAGTTAAGGCATCGCCAGACCACCGGCTCGTTTTTCTTAAACACGGAACCCGCCTCAACGTTTGCCAGCAGGGCTCGATAGCGCTTGTCGTGCTGCTTCTCTGCAACCGCTATGCTCTCAAAGATAGTCGCAATGTTCTCGAAGCCCTCCTCGCGGGCTATCTGGGCAAAGGATGGGTACATTTCCTTCCATTCGTATTCTTCTCCACCGGCCGCGGCACTTAAATTCTCAGCGGTGTTCCCGATTATGCCGGCCGGGAACGCGGCCTGTATCTCGACCTCGCTTCCCTCAAGCAGTTTAAACAACCGTTTCGCGTGTTCCTTTTCCTGATTTGCCGTTTCCTCAAAAATCTCCGCGATACGGCGATATCCCTCCTTCTTCGCTTTGCTCGCAAAATAGGTGTAGCGGTTCCGGGCCTGTGACTCACCCGCAAATGCGGTGAGTATGTTCCTCTCGGTTCGCAGACCTCTTAATCCCATTCTTTCTCTCCTTTCTCTTCTTTCTTCAAAAAATCTCCACGGTTTTTACCTTTGCAATCCGGACATATTCCGATGAATTCTATTCGATATTCCAATATCTCATAATCTGTGCTCGCATCGAGCTCATTGTCAAATCCAAGAGAGCGCTCTGCCATCATAATGTCATCGACCCGTCCGCACGAGACGCATCGAACATGGTAGTGGTCTGAGCAGTTCGCGTCGTACCTTCGTTGGGCGCCGCCTGTTTCCAGCTTCTTAATAAATCCCCGTTCGGACAGCATTTCCAGGTTCCGGTAAACCGTACCCAGACTGATCTTTGGAAGCTTGTTGCGTACCCTTTGATAAACCTCGTCCGCTGACGGATGCGACTGAAATTGTTTGAGCGTTTCCAGAATCGTTTTTCGTTGGCGAGTCATTCTCAGATTTCGAATGTTTTCCACAAGAGCTGTCTTTCATTTAGAAATAAGAATCATTACTAATTTAGCTTCTCGGGTTAAATGTGCCCAAAAAAAACACAATCCGCAAGAGGAGAAGAAGCCGAATCGTATTCTTTCTTCCAAAAAAAGAGTTTGTGACCAGGGCCAATGCCCTGATTTTCACTGCGCTCTTGACGTAAGTTGTCTTTTGACACACGATTATTGGGAGACACCATGCCGTATCGCATTCTCGATAACCTTTATGGAGCGGGTTTCCGCCCGGTCGTCCGCAGCAGGAATCAAGAGCCCGAATGGGATTCCCCAACCGTACGCTCGATAACATATAAGCATGTAATTTTGGAGAGATAATCGGAGATGAAACGGCGCAGATAGGATGATAAATTGACGGGCTGCCCCCGAAGAGCAGGCCGCCGATTCGCGGAACAAACGCTCAGCCCGTGTTCAATTATTTTATACCGTAAATGCTGTAATTGACCTTGTTTTCTCCCGTGGCGCCCACTCCGACTGCGAATGTGCTGTTCAACCAGGAATATTTTTCGCAGGAGGTCCGGAAAACGGGGTTGGTAAGAATCCGGAAACTCCCGCCCGGCCGAAGAATCCCCTGAGCGAGCTCCCGCTTCGTTTCTTCGGGAAAATCGATTAGGCCATGGTAGGAAACATATATCAAGTCTCCGTCGTCTGTTTCGAGGGTGGCCCGAACGTCAAGCTGACCCACGTTGTCGGGTCGCAGCAAAAACCAGTCAGCGCCAACGGGTCGCACCTTTCCCCGAAGCCGGGGGCCTTCGAATGTCCCTCCCCGGATGTGAAAATTGAGCCGCATTCCCTCCGGGACAGGCCCGATTATCTCGGGGAAATCCAGCTCGGCTTCCACCTCGCACAGAAGTTCGGTTTCAAATGAATACCTGGGCATGACACGTCCTCCTCTGAAAGTCAAGACTCTACCCCGAAAGGAACGATGAGTCTGTCACACGAGCGCAGATTTCGCCGGGGCGCCACGAGGCGTGCATCACCGGGTCCGCGGGACAAACTCATGATCGCTTGTTCCATCCTTGAAAGCATACCCTTCCCTCGAGCGCTGTTTCAAGCTTGAATCACGCGCAGTGAATTTGTCTCACGGGTGGAATAACAAAGTTGACTCACAAATGCCTTGCGAGCGACGCTTTCACTGTCCCCGAAGCGAACAATCTTCATCGTGGAAACCGTTAGGCAGATTCACTATCAAGAGATACGCCGAAAACAATTGGAAGTGAAAGCGTTCAGGGAATGGAATGACCGGGACCCGCCAAGTGTTAAGGCGCGGCGAATGCCTTTCGTCGGGCAAAAGCTCAGAGGGTGAAATAGAAAGTGGCTCCCTGGCCCGGCGCGCTCTCTGCCCAAATCGTTCCGCCATGTCGGTTAATAATTCGTCGCACAGTCGCGAGGCCGATGCCGGCGCCCTCGAATTCCGAGGAAGCGTGCAGGCGTCGAAACGCATGAAACAGCCGGTCGGCATAGGCCATATTGAAACCGGTCCCGTTGTCGCGAACGAAGGAAACGGATTTCCCTTGCTGTTCGGCATCTTCGATTCTCGCTTCTTTCATCAGGCCGAACTCTATACGGGCTTTTTCGCGTTTTCTCGTAAACTTCCAGGCGTTCCCGAGGAGATTCTCCAGCGCCACCCTCATCAGGCGAGCATCGCAATTGGCGACCAGCCCGGGCATTATGATAACCTCTACATATGCCCCCTTATCAGCTTAATTTGTCAGGCTGCCGTCGCCGCGTCTGTTCTCTCGAAATGAACATTGCTTTGCTTGGTTCGAGCATCCGCAAATGACGCCGGCCGATGCGCTTCACACCCCCGGCAATCGCTCATTCGCGCAGCCGATTACCCTGCCCATTGACTAAAACCTCCACAGCTAATAGAATATTGGAAATCCGCTCATTGCCGAAGGACACTCCACTTTTTCTGAGGCTCGTGGTTTCGAATTCTTGAAAGACGCCTTCGCATGCAAACTCACTTTTTTGACGGCCCGAGGCCGAGAATATTCGCTCACCGGGGCGCCAGCGGGACCGCCCCCGAAAACACGCTCCCTGCGTTTGAACGCGCCATCGAGATGGGAGCGGATATTCTCGAAATGGACGTTCACGCCACCAGCGACGGCCACATCGTGGTCATCCACGACCCCGTGGTCGACCGCGTCACGAACGGAACGGGCCGCGTCTCCGAACTCACCCTTGAAGATTTGAAGAAACTTGACGCGGGTTACCGCCTGTCTCCCGATGGGGGCGAAACGTTTCCGTATCGAGGGAAGGGGGTCACTATCCCAACCCTGCGGCAGGTAGCCGAGGCATTTCCCAATATCCCTTTCAATATCGAGGTAAAGGAGTCCGAACTCCCAAATGAACGTTCGGTATTCGACCTCCTCAGTCAGCTCAATCACATGCGCCTCACGCTGCTGGCCGCAGAAAACGACGCCATGATGCAACGCATCCGTGCGCTCGAGTCCGGAATACCAACAAATTTCTGTGGCTCGGAGGTTCTCGAATTCATCCAGCGAATGAACCTGAACGATTGGTATAAATACGCCTCTCCCGGCAACGCGCTCCAGATTCCCGAGACATATGGCGATATCCGCTTGCTCACTCCCGTACTGCTTGAGGCTGCACACGGCTTCGGAATCGAGGTGCATATTTGGACGGTCAATGCCGTACCCGACATGCGGCGCATGCTCGAGATGGGTGTTGACGGCATCATGACTGACCATCCGGAACGAATGCTAAAGGTAGTACGAGAACTCGGCCTGCATCCGGAAACGAAGTCGCGAGGAACATAGCGGAGATGTGTTTGTGTGAAGCTTGCGCATTATATATCAGTCGGAAAATTGGAGGAATAAGACCATGGAGTTCAGTTTCCCACCCGAGGAGCAAAAACTGCTAAAGGAAGTCCGGACGTTTCTGAAAACCGAGCCGACTCCCGAACTGCTCTCGGAAACACAGGAACTCGGTTTCATTTACGGGGGAAAAGAGGGCCGCAAATTCATCAGGAAGTTCGCGGCCAAGGGGTGGCTGACCCCAAACTGGCCGGAACAATACGGGGGTCTGGGAACATCGGCCACCCTCGCCTTCGCCATACGCGAAGAAATGGCGCTGGCAGGGGTGCCGCTCATCTTCGTCGCCGCCCACATGGCCGGTCCCACGATCATGCATTTCGGAAACGAGGAGATGAAGAACGAGTGGCTGTTGCCCATTGCGAGGGGAGAAGTGGAGTTCTGTCTCGGGTACACCGAGCCGCAGGCCGGCTCCGACCTCTCCGCTCTGAGCATCCGCGCCGTTGACGACGGCGACTTTTTTACGGTCAACGGCCAGAAAACGTTTAACACGCATGCCCACGTCGCCGATTATCACTGGCTGGCCACTCTTACCGACCCGGAGGCCAGGAAGTACCAGGGGATGTCGATATTGATAGTTGACCTGAAAAGTCCCGGCATCACAATCCGCCCGCTGGTCACGATGGCCGGATGGAGAACGAACGAGGTCTATTATGACGAAGTCAAGGTCCCGAAGAAGAATCTTGTCGGCGAGCCGAACATGGGGTTCTACTACGTCATGCATGCCCTCGACTTCGAGAGGATGTTCCCCATCGCCGCTTATCGCCGTCTATTTGATAAAACCGTCGAGTATGCGCGGAATACGGTCGTCGACGGAGAACCTCTGTCAAAGAATCCGCTCGTTCGCCAAAAACTGGCCCGGTTGAGAATCGAACTAGAAGCAAACAAGCACCTCTATTACAGGCTCGCATACATGCTCGACAGCGGGCAGCACCCGAATTATCAGGCGTCGATGCAGAAGCTGCTTGCCACCGAGACGGCGCAGCGAATCGCGAACACTGCGACCGAAGTTTTGGGAACGTACAGTCAGTTGAAGAAGGGTTCGAAACATGCCGTTCTCGATGGACACGTCGAGCATTACTATCGCAACAGCGTCGTCGAAACGATATACGCCGGCACATCCGAAATCCAGAGAAACATTATGGCTCTGAGGGGACTCGAGCTCCCGAGAAAATAAGGGGGAGAAAATGAATTACGACCTGAACGAGGAACAAAATATGCTGAAGGAGTCGGCGCACAAATTTCTCGCCGAGGAATGCCCGAGCGATTTCGTGCGCAGGATGGCCGCCGACGAAAAAGGTTTTACGCAGGAAATCTGGCGGAAAATGGCGGAACTGGGGTGGATGGGCCTGATGATTCCCGAAACCTACGGCGGTTCCGACATGAGCTTCCTCGACTTAACTGTCCTTTTGCCCGAAATGGGCTATTTCTGTCTGCCGGGACCCTACTTTTCCTCGGTCGTTCTCGGAGGGCTTACCCTTATGGAATCGGCGAGCGACGAACAGAAACGCGAAATTCTGCCCGCCGTGGCCGAAGGCAATCGCATCTTGACCGTGGCGTGGCTGGAAGAAGACTGCGTCTATTCGCCCACGGCCATACGATTGGCCGCCGAGCTTCAGAATAAACGCTATGTGCTCTCCGGCGCGAAACTCTTCGTGCCCGACGCCCATGTGGCCGACAACATCGTTTGCGCGGCGCGCACCGGAAAGAGTCCCTCCGACATCAGCCTTTTCCTGGTGGATGCGAAGAGCCCGGGCGTCACCATTACCCCGTTGGACACGCTTGCGGCCGACAAACAGTGCGAAGTCGTTTTCGACCGGGTGGCTTTGCCCGAAGAAAGCCTTCTGGGAGAAATCAACACCGGAGGACGATCCCTCGAAAAGGTGCTCCTGATGGCCGCCGTCGCAAAAAGCGCAGAGGCTGTCGGAGGCGCTCAAAAGGTCCTCGAAATGGCCGTCGAGTACGCAAAAGTGCGCGTCCAGTTCGGACGCCCCGTGGGAGTATTCCAGGCCGTCCAGCATCACTGCGCCAACATGCTCACTTACGCCGATACCATAAAATATATGACATACGAGGCCGCGTGGAGAATCGCTTCCGGTCTCCCGTTCGAAATCGAGGCCGCAATGTGCAAGGCGTGGGTAAGCGAATCCTACCGCAAACTGGTAGCTCTCGGTCATCAGGTTATGGGCGGCATCGGTTTCATGGAGGAACACGACCTTCACCTCTATTTTAAGCGGGCGAAGGCGGCCGAACAGATGTTTGGCGACCCCGACTTTCACCGAGAGCTGGTTGCGCGGCAAATGGGACTCTGATGGCCTGCGCATGCTGATTCGCAAATCGATGAGGAGAATATGACAATGGACCCCGTTAACTACGTGTCTGCACTTGACCAAATGTATCAAAGTCAGGGATTCCCTCCTTACAAATGGTCGCAATTCGATTCAAGTCCCTGGACGCCCCTGCGGAAATCGCTCAGCGAACTGTGTCTCGCGCTGGTCAGCTCCGCCGGTATTTTCAGGGATGACCAGCAGCCGTTTGACCCGTGGGCCGTGAACGACCTGAGTTTCCGCCAAATTCCCGCGGACACCCCGTATGAGAGACTCCGACTGCATCACAACTATTTCGACCACCGGGATGCGTTAAAAGACCTGAACTGCGTTTACCCCGTGCAGAGGTTGAAAGAACTCGAGGCCGAGGGCCACATTGAAAAGCTGGCTCCCGTCGTGGTTACGCTCGGAATGGGGAGGCTTTACAAGCGGACGGCGCTTCAAAATGAGACCGTGCCCCGGATAGCGACATTGCTGAAAGAACAGGGGGCCGACGCCGTCCTGCTAGTGCCGGCCTGACCGCTGGACCATCAGTCGGTCGGACTGATTGCGCGCACGATTGAAGAAGCCGGATTGCCCACGGTCTATCTTGGTTCCTGCAGGCACATGATGGCCGGCGTCAAACCTCCGCGCGGCGCATTCCTCAACTTCCCGCTCGGCCACCAATGCGGAAAACCCAATGAGCCCGAACTTCAGGCCCGCATTTTGAAAGACGCGCTCAATGTGCTGGCCACGGCGACCGTCCCGGGCGAAATCGAAAACCTGCCTTATGAATGGGACTCGCCTTTCGACTTTCCGGAATTTCTCCGAGGCATCGAAAACATGCTGAAGGAGCAAGGCGAACGCGCGCAGGACTGGAGACCGCAGGGTTAGCGGCGAGCCTCTTCGGGCGCAACCCGGAAACAGACAGCGAATCCGCCCCACGATTGTCCAGTGAGGGGGACTGTCCCAGATTTACGGGCACGAAGTGCCGTAGAATCGGGACTGTCCCCGAAGCGACCCTGTTTTTGTAGGCGCCGATTCATTCGCACATCCTGAATTGTGAGGTGTCGCATCGTGACTGGTTCCGGTCAAAATGTCCGGCAATCGAATTGTCGGACACACTCGCTGTACTCAATCACGGAATCCCCCCGTCTTTTGCGTTGAGCGCAGCGAAATCCCGCGGACTCGCGGGACCATTCCCGGCTCGACCGGGGAATCCAGTCATTCCTTCACCGAGCCCAGCGAATTCCCTTCTCCCCCTTTCCCAAACCGGGAAAGAGGGGGATTTCCCCAAACGGCGCATCAGTTCTCACGCCAAGCCGCGAAGCCGCCAAGGGAAAATAATCCGCGTTCATCCGCAGCTCCGACCCCTCTGTTGCTTTTGTTCTTAATCCGCGCAAATCCGTGTAAATTCGTGGTTCCGGAATTTCTGTTACCCTGGCTCGTTCATCCTTCGCGTCATTTGTGTTCCCCGAGTTCATCCCATTCGTTTTCGCTCCATATTGATATATAATAAGAAATGACCATGGATAAACGGACTCGACATCGTGGAGGTATCTAAATGTCGGCATTCACCGAGTTCGCGGACAAGCTCATTCATAACATGGAAACAGTAATCGTCGGGAAACGCAGCGTTATCAAGATGCTGACGGTTGCCGCTCTCTGCGATGGGCATGTGCTCATCGAGGACGTGCCCGGCGTCGCGAAGACGATGCTTGTCAATTCCCTGGCGATTTCGCTCGGATGCAAGTTCACCCGCATCCAGTGCACCCCCGATTTGTTGCCGACCGACGTCACCGGCGTGACCATATTCAACCAGAAAACATCCGAGTTCGAGTTCCATCCCGGCCCCATCTTCGGCCAGTTAATCCTCGCCGACGAGATAAACCGCGCGACCCCGCGCACCCAGTCCGCTTTACTGGAGGCCATGGCGGAGAAACAGGTGACGGTCGATGGCGTCACCCATTCGATGAGCAAACCGTTCATGGTCGTCGCCACCCAGAACCCTATCGAACACGAGGGCACGTTTCCGCTGCCCGAGGCGCAGATCGACCGGTTCATCATGAAGATAGCGGTGGGATATCCGTCGATGGAACACGAGAAAGCCATCCTCGAGCAGCAGCGCGAAAACCATCCGATCCACTCGCTTAAACGTGTAAGTTCCGCCGAAGAGCTGCTCGCGATGCAGGGCCTCATCAAAAAGGTGCAGGTTCACCCGACCATACGCGAATACCTTTTGCGAATCGTACATGCGACGCGAGCGCATGCGGACCTCGTGCTTGGCGCCAGCCCGCGAGGCTCGCTCAACCTCTTTCGCACGGCGCAGGCGCTCGCCGCGCTTGACGGCAGAGACTACGTCATTCCCGACGATGTCAAAATCCTCACGCCCGCCGTGCTGGCGCACCGGCTCGTTGTGCGGCCGGAGAGCCGGCTCAAACGCCGCACCCCGCGCAATGTCCTCGAAGAGATTCTCAAGTCCGCGCCCGCTCCCGTTGACCGGCCCGATTGGAGGTCGGTGAAAACGTGAGGGCCGCAAACGCAAAGCACATCGACCCGTCGGCCCGCGCGAACCTCAAGTGGCTCGGCGGAGCCGCCGCGCTGCTCCTTATCGCCTATGCGACCGGCTCGGGCTTCGTCGTCTATCCCATGTGGGCCGTGGTGTTTGTCATGCTGCTGTCGCGATTGATAACCGAGATTTCTTTGCGCGGGCTCGAATGCGCGCGCGAGGTGAGCCGAACGGAAATGGCAATCGGCGAGAGACTCGAAGTCATTCTCACATTGAAAAATGCAGGTTCATTGCCGATACTATGGGTTTTCGTCGAGGACCTGCTGCCGGAAAAGATGCCGGTCACCGGCGAGCGCGCCCGGCTATTGACGCTTATGCCCGGGCAGGAAGAGAAGATGCTCTATCAGGTTGCGCTCAACCGCCGGGGTTACCATCAGGTAGGACCCGCTCTCATCGAGGCGGGCGACCTGTTCGGATTCTTCAGAAGATACAAGACGGGCGCTCCGCACGAGTACGTCATCGTGTTTCCGTTCGTCCAGCACCTCATGGAATACGACATCGCCGCGCGGCGTCCCATGGGGCCGGTCAAAGTGTCGAACCGCATTTTCGAAGATCCGACGAGGATTGTCGGGGTGAGGGAGTATGCGCCCGGCGACCCGTTCAACCGAATCCATTGGAAAACCTCCGCGCGCACCGGAAGGCTGTTCAGCAAAGTCTGGGAACCCTCAAAGGTGCTCGGCGCAACCGTGATATTGGACTTCCACAAAGACGGCTATCGCGGGCCCGACGGGAGAGACCGCGGCGAGCTTGCGGTCTCTACGGCGGCGTCGCTCGCCGATTACCTTGGGCGGGCCAACGAGCAGGTGGGATTGCTCACCAATGGCCGCGACATGGCCGACACCGCCAGTTGGGAAACGCATCCTTTGTCCGGTACGAGGAGGAACCTGGTTGTGCGACAGGCGCGCAAACGCGGCGACTCGAACAGGCTGGCGCCGCTCGTGGTTCCGACCCGCAAGGGCCCCGAGCAGCTCCGCCGGATTCTCGAAGCGCTCGCGCGCGTCGATTACACCGGCGGATTCGCCATCGACAAGGCGCTGTACTTCTCGATGCAGCATCTCAGCCGCGACGCTACCCTCCTCGTTGTCACCCCGTCGGTGACCGACGCCCTCGCCGTGATGCTGGGAATCCTGCGGCAATCGGGATTCTCGGTCAACGTGTTCCTCGTGAACGAGGAGCCGGCGTACTTTGCCGCAATCGACCTGCTCGCGCCGCAGGGAATAGACATCTATCACATACGGAGCATAGAATCCATTGACAGATTCGCGACCCGCGACATCTATTACTGACTGGCTCATAGAGGCGCTTATCCCCGTTTTCATCATCGGGCTGATATGGACCGTCGTCACCTTCGCCATTACCATCAAGGGGGTGTACTACCCCGGACAGGAGAGCGCGCTCACCCGCGTGTTCTTCCTCTACGTGATGGGGGCCGTCATGGCGAACAGGCTCGCGGGCATCTATGGTGAAACCGAAAAGGCCGCGGCCTACAGCATCGCTCTCGTGGCCGCGATGGGGTTGTTCGCCCTCGTGTACACCTCGCGCTACGGCGGCATGCTGGGAGGCGCCGATGCCGGAGGCGGCATACTGGCGAACCTCGCAATCGTCGCGCTGGTCGGGCTTGCGTCATACAAGCTGTGCCGCGAGTCCTGCATGGATATCGAGAAAGACGACGAGAGCGAGAGCCGAATCAGACAGAGGGCGCGGCTGAGAGACCTGCAGGACTGGTATCGTCGAGAGATATATGTCGAAGAAGAACACAGGAGAGCGCGCGAAGACGAGAAGGAACAGGCAGAGACACCCGCCGCCGCTCCCTCCAAAAAGCATCCGGGTCGCTGGATAATCTATTTTTCTCTCTTCTCCATGGTCGTCTTCGCTGTCGGCCAGCGGCTCCTCCCCGCCGACGACTGGCGGTTGTACGAACGCACATTCGCCTGCCTCGTGAGCAACCTCGTCTGCGCGCTCGCGCTGCTGCTCCTCACGTCGCTCGCCTCGCTCCGGCTCCAGTGCTCCCGAAAGAAAACCGCGGTTCCCCCGGGTGTCGGTCTGTTCTGGACAATGGCCGGAGCCGCCCTGATAGTGGTTGTGGTCTCGCTCGCGAGCCTGCCGCCGCGGCCCGTGCCACCATATCTCGCCGAATCGGCCGCGCCCCTCGATATCGATTCGCTGCCTGACGACGATGCCGGGGAAGGACAGCGGACAACCTCGAACGAGACATTGGGAGGACTGAGCAGACAAATCGAGATGTCGCTCGAAAAACAGGAGCGAGACAGGGAACAGGCCAGGCACGACTTCGAGGGCGCCGGCGAAGGCGAAAGAGGCGCGGGCTCGGAAGAACTGCAAAAAGGCAAAGGAACGGGCGGCGACGAAAAAGGCGTCGGCCAGTCGTCCAGGGCCGAGCCGTCGCAGGAACACACCGGCTCGCCCCGGCGGCAGCGCTCGGCGAAAACCCGGTCCGAATGGGACCGCTCGCGAACCCCTCCGAAAACCGCTCCGCTGCCCCGGCCGCCGCTCGAGGCGCTTCAGACCATCGGCAGGATAGTGTTCGTCGCGCTCCTCGCGGCAGCGTTTCTCTGGGCCGCCCTGATGTTGCTGGCCGCGTTCGCAAAGCTGAATCCGCTCAAGAAACTGTCCGGCCGTTTCAGAAGTCTCGCCGCGCGCCTGCGGAATCTGCTCGCGCCGCGAAGAAGACAGTGCGTTCCCGCGAAGAAGCTGCGACAGGCCCTCAAGGAAATGAATCTCTACATGGAGAATCCCTTTCAGAACCCGTCGCTGTTACGGACCATGTCACCGCCCGAACTCGTTCGCTACACCTACAAGGCGTTCGAACAATACGCGCATGTTCGCGGTCACACTCCCGAACCCGGCCAGACCTCGGTCGAATTCGTGCAGTCGCTGCCCGACGAATTCCACACCCGCGAGTTCCACTCGCTTTTGAAGCTGTTCATGCTCGCCGAATACTCCGCCCATCCGATTCCCGAGAAGACCATACCGCAGCTCAAAGAAGTCTGGTCTAAAATCGAGTTGTGACATCGGCGCCTGCGGCCCGACAACCTTCAGCGTCAATATTTCACGGGAGCGCGCGCCGGCTCTCCGAACAACATTCTTCCCCTTTCATAAAGGGGGACAAAGGGGGATTTCTCCAAAGAGGGTATCAGATCTCACGCGGAGGCGTGAAACCCGCGGGAAAATAATCAGTGTTCATCAGCCTGCCTGTGCGTCGCACGCAGACAGACGTTCATCGGCGGCTTAAAACCATTTTTGAAACCACGGGGAGCGCGGGGATACACGCGGGAAACTACTTAACCACGGATTCTGGGAACACGAATTGAACGAATGGCGCCAATCACGCGAATGAAAAGAGAACCCTCATGCGCAATGGCCAGGATTCAAGCTGACAGTGATGCCGGCTCCTGCGGTGTCTGTACAATCGCGTTCGATTGTTTTTATTTTGCCAAAGATATCGAGGTCGGGAATGTCTGCATCGGGAAATTTTTAAAAGTGATATCTTCTGGCTCCGTGGATGGCCCTTGTCAAATGCGTAGACGCGACCCCTTTTTTTTGCAAGACTCCGTTGCCTCTCGGAATCAGACGCTTACAGGGAGAAAAGAATTCTCAGAAATTTCTCCATGTCGGCGAGATCGGCATGAGACAGACAGCCCAGCTTCCTGAGAACCAGTGTCTGCTCAATTGTCGCGATCGCTGGTTTGATAGCGGAGGGCTTGAGCAGACCTGCCTCGCGCCAATAACGTATGAGGGATTCCTCCATGGGCGCTGCTCTCTCGATGTTGCTGGTGACTGCCACGATAACGACATCCGATGAGGCAGAGTTATGGGCGTTGGAACTGATGATTACCGCGGGTCGCTTCTTCGCAGCGGTTTGATGGGTAAAAGGGAACGGAACAAGGACGACGTCGCCTCGCTGATAGGTTGTCATAAGCGGCGTCTTCTTCGTTGTCCCATATTCTGCTGAACGAGGGTTGTGACAATTCTTGGGAGGTCTTCGCCAGCGAAATCTTATCTTTCTTGCTTTCCAGATATCGGATAAAGTCGTAGACTTCCGCCAAAAGCGATTCCGGCAGTTTTTCGATCTCCCGTTTTATTGCTTCCTTGATCGACATGTTGAACCCTTTGGTGAGTGGTCCATCCGAGCTAAGCTATGACGTCGTTTACAAGCATACAACCATCGGCGTGTGAAGTCAAGGACAAGCCAGGAGCAGGCATGGAGGGAACCGGCGGAATGGAGAGAAAAACAGTATATCTCATTTCGCCCGGCGCGAAGCGACGCTCTTCTTGCCATTCCCCGATTCGGCCTGGGAACCCAGTCCTTCCCGACTTTGAACCTTGAACTTGGAACTTTGAACCTGAAACCTTGAACCTTGAACCAGGCTTGGAACCGCTGATTAGCCAGATTGAAGACGTTTATCTCCCCCTTTATTGAAGGGGGACAAAGGGGGATTTCTCCAAAGAGGAAATTCCGGGGACATGGATTTCTCGGTTCCGTGTCCCCGGAATTTCCAAAGAGGGTATCAGCTCTCATGCCAATCCGCCAAGGAAATAATCCGCGTTCATCGGCCTGCCTGTGCGTCGCACGCAGACAGGCGTCCATCTGCGGCTTAAAACCATTTTTGAAACCACGGGGAGCGCGGGGATACACGCGGGAAACTACTTAACCACGGATTCTGGGAACACGAATTGAACGAATGGCGCCAATCACGCGAATGAAAAGAGAACCCTCATGTGTAATGGCCAGGATTTAGGCTGACAGTGATGGTGGCTCGTGCTGTGTCTGTGCGGTCGAGTTCGATTGTTTTTCTTTTTGCCAAAGATATCGAGGTCAAGAACGTCTGCATCGGGGAATTTTTTAAGTCGTATTCTCGCTCCGTGGGTGGCCCTTGTCAAATGCGTAGACCTGATAATCATATAAAGGCGCCTCCGAGCATATCGAATAAGGTATTATCGA
>CAYVQZ010000013.1:0-78464 GCA_964453435.1 uncultured bacterium | reverse complement strand
AATATTTGTTATAGTTATTCATAAATTCTTCGGGGGGATGGGTGTCGGAGGAGAGCCTGGTTCGACAATTCGTATTCCAGGAGCGAACGCTTGTTCAAACAGAGGCATTCCTGAAAAACAGGAGGAACCAAAGAATGTGGATTCAAAGGGAGCAGCGAGTTGTTGTATTAGGACTTATTCTCACCATGTTCATCTTTGGTTGCGGCCGCGCAGCCCGAGTTGTGTCAAGGGTCGGGGCTGGGGCGCCGGAGCAGCGTGTCGACACGGGGCCTGTCCTTGAACCGCCAGGTGTGTGCGGCGACGACATCTGCCAGGAGGATGAGCCGCGGAGCTGTCCTGACGATTGCAGGTTCGTTTTCAGAACCAAGGACCACTTCGGCGCCGACCTCTTGTGGTACGGAGTTCAGCAGGAGAAGACAACGCGTCAAACATTGGACGCGTTCGCCGGCCAAGTGCGCAATCTGGGAATGGAGATCGTGAGGTTCGACGTTTACTGGGGGCTCCTCGAGCCGAACAAAGGCAGATATGACTGGAGGTTAACCGACGATCTCGTTGGTACGGTCGATCCAAACATAGATATCCTCTTCACCGTATACAGCACGAACCGGTGGGGTTCGAAATACAACGAATGCCGTGACCTCATCGAGCAGAAAATGGACCGCAACGTTGTGAACGAGCCGCCTTCCTCTCTCCCGATTAACATGCAGGATTACATGGATTTTCTCGACGCCCTCGTGAGAAGGTACAGCGGCAGGGTCAAATACTGGCAGATCGAAAACGAAATATTCGGCGCTCAACCCCGCGCAAACCAGTGTCCCCCCGTCAACAGGTTCTGGCTCGGCACGCCGGAGGAGTACTTGACGCTTCTGAAGGCGAGCTACCGTCAGATCAAGCAGGCAGACCCGTCCGCAACGGTGTTTGCGTCGAGTTACACGTTCGAGCCTTGGGATGGCCGCCTGAAGGATTTCTTCCGCTATATCATGGACAAGGGAAGAGGCTACTCGGACCTGTGGGACTTGCATTTGTATCTGGGAGTGGCGGAGGACCCCGCGAAAATCAGGACGGTAAAACGCGAGATGAACAGGTTAGGTTATTCGAAGCCGCTGTGGACCACCGAATCGGGCGAGATCGATATCGACTATGCGCCGTACAAGAAGTTCAAGGGCAACCTGAACGCGCCGGATGCGCTCCGGTATCAATCGGAGGACCTCGTGAAAAGATATGTGCAGGCGTTCGGCGAGGGAGTCGAAAAAGTGTTCCGCTTGCGAATAGCCGTAGACGGAGTGCGGGAAGGGCCAATGAACCGCTGGACCCACATGAGCCTCGCATTCGACAGGGACGGCCGCGAAAAGAGGCCCGCCTATCACACCTATGAAATAATGTATTCAAAGCTGCGAGGATTCGACCAAGTCAGCAGAATCGGCGAACGGATTTACAAATTCAGAGTAAACGGCAGAAGCGTTGTGGTCGCATGGGCTCTTCAGGGCAGCGATATCATTGATCTGTCGAGCCATTTCCCGGGTTCGAACGTAAAGGTCACCCACATAATTGCACAGCCCGGAAAAACGGCGCGGGAAGCCCGAACCGAGGTCGTTCCGGCAAGGTCGGTATCGGTCACCTCCGCGCCGATTTTTGTGGAGCAAGGATGACCGGACTGTCTTAAGGCCTCTCCATAATTTCTGGTTTCTCCGCGCGGGAACATCCTGCCGAGAATCAGGGAAGCGGGCCTCGGGGCCAGTCGGGCGACACCCGCCAGGCGCGGTAAATTCTTTTGCTCCGGAAGCCTTGATTAGCGAAGTGGGTCCAAAACGGAGTCACGTATTCCCACACGATCCGGCCACGTGGGGATATTTCAAATAAGCGCCCGGTCTCACCTTCGCATATTAAGGTGTTGCCGTTCGGCAATCTCTGGGCGCCGCTCACAAATCCGCTGAAGAACGTGACCTCGTCTAAACCCGAAATTCTTGCGTTGTATTCTCTAAGGACCTGTTTCGATGCGGGGTCGATCTCGATTACCCTGGAGTATAACCGGCCCACCTGAGGATAGCCGGCAACGCCGCCATTGTCAAAGACGAGAATATTGCCGGCCGATGGAGTCCCGTGGGGAAGGAGCGTGGGGTTGTGCTGCCCGATGGTAATGTTGTCGGCAGGGCCGACCCTCCACACGATCTCCCCGGTCGTCTTGTCGATGACGAACATAACGTTGGTGTGCCGCTGGCTGACGAGAATATTTCCCTCGTTGAAGGCGGGGTGACCCGTAATATTCGGAGGCAGACTCTGGATTGAATTCGTGTGGCTCCAATCTCCCGCCTGTTCAGCGATCAATCGTTTCGCGGTGTCGTTGAAGCCGAGTTCATCGTAATGGTCCGACGTGTACCAACTCCATACGATGGCGCCCGATTTGTCGACCTCAATGATGTGGTCATCAATAATAGGGTCCGGCGAGATTTCGGGAACCTCCCGCTGCGTGCTGCAAAGAATCAGCGTGTTCCCGTTATCGAGCCGCTCGAAATCGTGGTGGAACCACCGTTCCTCGAGAGTGGACGATAGTTCCCATATGACGTTCCCATCCCAGTCCATCTCGAGCATAATTGTCGGTGCTTTTTGCTCTGGCTGAGTAGCAAAAACAAGAAGGTTCCCGTTCGACAGGGGCTCGGCGTACCCCAGCCGGTATGTCGGATGGCTCCAATAATGAACGACCAGTCCCTCCATATCGACCATAATAACCGCGTTTGGGTCGTGAATCGTGTACATGGTGTACCCGGTGTATGTGTTGTCCGGATTGTAAATTGTAATTCCCGAAGGGTATACGGTCGGATACGCCATGGAGTCCCGACACGGCAGAAGTTGAAAGAAGACCGTCAGCAGCAGAAACAAGCAAGAAGTCGCCGCTTTTTTTCTTGTGCATTTCATGGTTTTACCTCCTTTTCCGGATAAGGTTCCATTGCGAGCCCGCAGGGCTGACCGAAGGTTTTTCGCGGGGGCCGATTTCTCGGCAGTTTTTGAACAGCGACAACGAGTGAGCGGACGCGGCGTATTAATAGTCTTTAGGGTTACGTTATTGTTAGTCTCTGGATTATTAGATGTATATCATATATTATGCTCCTTTGTCAAATTTTCCCAAATGCATGTGGCTGTGAGCGCCCCCCTTCCTGGCGGAAGACGGCGGGAACCGATGATTAAGGCCCTCTGTTTTTTAAGGCGAATTGTCACGCATTGAATGGAACAACGTTGAAAGAATTGTTTTTGATGCCATTGGATGTGTTGGAACAGGCTGAGTCTTTGAAAACGCCCGTTGCATGTTGGCAAGGCCTGCTTGCGCTCCGGCTCGTTTGGATACCTCGGCAGGTTCCCTTTCGGGATTCTGTTCGTCGATGCGTCCGCTATTTTCGGTCACCTTCACGGTTTTTCGCTTTTCCCTCCACCACCGCCATCCCGAGTTCCATAATCCTGTCGAAGGGTTCTTCACGGTCTTCGCGCAGTACGAGGCTTATGGCTCCGATGGGACAGTCCGTTGCGCAGAGGCCGCATCCGAGGCATTTATCTCTGTCAACCAGCGCCGTTTCACCGGTTGTTATCGCCCCCACGGGGCACCTGTCGGCGCAGCTTTCGCAGCCCGTGCATGTTTCTTCATCGACAATCGCCTCGAACAAGGCGTTCATGTATTTCTTCTTATCGTGCCCGCTTTTCGTGATCCCCTTCATGGAGGCGCAGCAACAGGGGCAGCAATTGCAGATATTTGACAGATGTTTCGAATTGGCTCCTGCGTGAACGAGGCCGGCCCTATCGGCTTCTTCAATAATTCGTATGGCTTCGTCGGCCGTGATTTCCCGCCCCAATCCGTTGTCGATGTAATACTCCGCAGCTACCCCGAAACTCAAACAAGTCTCCATGGGATAATTGCATCCCTCGCCGGTCAGCTTTGCCTCCTTCCGGCACACGCAGTCGGCGACCGCAATTTTCCGCGAACTCCTGACGCTCTCCTTGAGTTTGTGGAAAGGAAGCAATACCGTATCGTTCCGGATATTTTCTTCAATCGGCACGACTTTGAACCCGGGCACGTTGCTGGCGCCCAGTTCATCCAGAAATGCCGTCTCGTAGTATTCCTTGAACAGTGCCGCGAGTTTCTTGTCGATCTTTTTCACTGCATATTCGTAAAGTCCGATCATGAAGGGGGCCGCGTTGTAAAGCGTCTGGCCACGGCGTCGAACTCGGAAGACCAGGCCTTTCAGTGCCATCGATTCCAATTTTTGTTCCAGGTTCTTTGCATCGATTCCCGCTCGTTCGGCTATCAGAGACGCTTCTTCGGGAAAGGGCGTGAGAAATGTTGCGAGCTCCGCTTCGTCCTCGGAGAAGAGGCGTTTGAGTATTTCGATCTCTACTCCCGAGGCGGTCTTCGGAAAACCTATGGGGAACTGGTCCAGGAACTGACGAAGTTTCTCGTACGTATCGGTCACGGTTCTTCTCCAATCCGATGATGGTTTTTGAAGCTTGTCTGCTGCAAGGAATCACAACGATGCAATGAACTCATTTGCCTCGGCGATGGACCGCTCCAACTCCCGCAGGAGCTCGTCGACGTCGGCTTCCAGCATAGTGACCTCACCGTGAAGCGAACCGACTGCCTGGGCGTTGAGGTTATGCTTGAGGAACAACACCTGGTCCTTCAGGCGGGCGAGGACCGGCGGCATTTTTGCCTCCGCCCGCCGCATGGCGTCGATGAGGTCCTCGCAGTCGTTCCGCGTCTGTCGCAAGAGTCTCTCACTCGAGCGGCGCAAACCGGCATCCGAATACTCGTTCAACTCCTTTTCCCACTCGTCGAACAGGTCCCGGGCCACTTTCTCCACCGAGTCGATCCTGTCGCCGACCTCTTTGGCGCGCGACCGGCTGCGCTCGTATTCCGCGTTCAACTTTTCATACTTCCGTTCGAGGTCGCCTCCCTCAAACGCCACTACCTCGCGAAAGCTATCCAGCGCTGACTGAAACTGCTCGCCGGCTTCCTCCTGGCTGTCACGGGCCTGCTCGACGCGGTTCACCAAGATATCCCTCTTGTGAACGCCCAGCGTTTCCATCGTCTTGTAATATGTGGTGGCGCAGGAGAAGACTCCAATCGACAACGCCACAAGAAGGGGCGCGAGAAGAATTCGCCCCCTCGCCGCAACTCTCCTTCTCATCACTGGCTCCTTTCCTGGTCTGAATCTTATCCTCATGATTCGTGAATAAAGACGCCTCGTGCAATAACTTCAGAGATTTTTCAACAGGACATTCTCCGGAACGGCTGCCAGTTTATCGCGAAACTCCAAGAGACATGTCGAGATTTTCTCGACCGCCTCCGACCGAGCCAACGGAATAGTGGTGACGCCCCTGTTGTCAAGGCGGTCGATTACACCCTTTATCGTTAAGCTTTCGATGTTAATTCCGGGTTGATACGCAATAGAACTGTTGGCCTCACCCACGACTTCGGACAGGATATCCGCCTCCGTTAAATCATACAACGTTTCGTTCACGAGCCTGATGGGGGTCCCGAGCTTTTGGGAAATCTCGGCTGCAGTGGGCGGTGGGACTCCATCCTTGAACATCTTGACACATAATTGTGCGACCGCCAGGGTAACAAGCCGCCGAAAGGCGGGGCTGATCTTAAGGCAGTCCGGCTCGAACTCGTATGTGTGAACGTTTTGGTGCGCAAAGCAGACCTCTGCGCCATAGAGCACGATCAACCAGCTCAACTGGAGCCACACCAGGAACAGCGGCAGCGCTGCAAAGCTTCCATAGATTGCATTGTACCGATTGATTCCTATTTGAAACGAGAGGTAGGCCCATTGGACAACATGGTAGATGGTTCCGGCAAGGATTCCGCCAAGCAAAGCGGACCCCAATTTCACCTTTCCATTCGGCAGAAAGACGTACACAAATGCGAAAAGGCCCCAGATTACGAACAGTGGAAGTATTCTGAGGGAGACTTGGATGGGTTTGGCGAAAAAGGAGAAGAAGGTATGGCCGAGCAACAATTTTTCAACCTCGCTCGTCACAACTATTGTCATGCTGCTGGCCAAGATGAATAAGATGGGACAAATGAGCATGAACGAGAGATAATCGCTGAACCTTCTCCAGAGATTCCGTTGTTTCTTGATGCCCCAGATATCATTGAACGAGCGCTCCATGTTGCCGAGAACCTTAATCACCGACCAGAAAAGAAAAACTATGCCGAAGCCGGCTACCACTCCTCCCTTTGTATTTTCAAGCAGATTGTGCGCAAAGTTGATTGCATGCGTGAGCACCTCCTCCTGCCCGTGAAACTGCTCCCTGACTCGCTGTTCGAGAATCTGGTCAAAGCCGAACCCTTTGGCGATCCCGAAGGCCATTGCGAGAATGGGAACAATGGAAAGGAGCGAGTAGAAGGTTAATGCTGATGCTCGCAGCGTGCACTTGTCTTTATCGAATCCCTTAGCGGACAGAACTAGTATCCGCAGCACTTTAATCAAGAAGGACTTCGGTGGCTGCTGCTCCTCCAGGCGGATGCGCCAGAGGTCTTCGCTCAGAAAGTGCACTACCTGCCTTATTTTGAACATAGCTCAGCCTCCAACCCTACAGGCTCCCGGTCAGAAGGTCCGGCTTTCCGTGACCGCCCGAATCGCTGAATTGCGCTTTCATGCAATCTCTCTCGCAGCCCGCTTTATCAGGTTCCATGCGAGTTCGACATGCTCATGCTGAGTGTAGAGCGCGCCAACCACCATCCTTACAGTATACCGCCCGCGCAATACGGTGTGCGTGAGATGCACTCTCCCCGATTCGTTGACTTTTTCCAGCAATTTTTGATTCAGCCGATTGACTCCGTCGCCGTTTGGGTCCAGTCCCCTCGGTCTGTATCGAAAACACACCAGGCCAAGAGACGGCGGCGCCAGGATTTCGAATCCCTCTTCCTCCTCCACCCATGCGGCAAACTCTGCGGCCCACGCGACATGCCGCCGGATTACTTCGCGGAGACCTTCCACTCCATAGCTTCGAATAACGAACCACAGCTTCAGCGCTCGGAATCGTCGGCCAAGCTGGATTTGCCAGTCACGGAAGTTCACCGCATCGGCGTCAACGGCTGTTTTCAAATATTCCGGAGAGGTGGTAAACGTGCGCAGCATTGTCTCGACGTCACGCACAAAATATGCCGTGCAGTCGAAGTTTGTCAAGAGCCACTTGTGGGGATTGAAGAGGAAGCTGTCGGCATTCTCGACACCCGCGAGCAAGGTGCGGTGTTCGGGGCAGATTGCCGCACTGCCCGCCCACGCCGCGTCCACGTGGAGCCACAGCCCGCGCTCGCCACAGAGACCGGAGATTGCAGGGATTGGGTCGACCGCGCCCGATGATGTGGCGCCGACCGTTGCGATGACGCAGGCCGGTTGGTATCCCGCTGCGACGTCGTTCTTGATGGTTCTCTCCAGTGTGTCGGTTCGCATCGCGAACGCAGAATCGCTTTCGATGAGTCGCAGGTTCTCCAACCCGTAGCCGGCAAGCTTAACGCCTTTCGGAATTGACGAATGCGCCTGGTCCGACGCGTAGACCGTCAGGGGCGACCCGATCGCCTCCGGTCCGCGCTCGCCGAATTGGTGTTGCGTCTTTCGCTCACGCGCGCACAGGAGCGCCACAAGAGTCGCCGTCGAGGCGGAATCCTGGATTACTCCCGAAAACGATTCCGGAAGTCCGAGCATCTGTCGCACCCAGGCCATAACGACCTGCTCGAGTTCGGTCGCCGCGGGTGAAGTTTGCCATGACATGCATTGGGCGCCGATCGTTGCCGTCAGCATTTCTGCCAGCACTGACGGAGGCGATGAGTTTGCCGGAAAGTATGCGAACCAGCCCGGATGCTGCCAGTGTGTCATGCACGGAGCTATTTTTTCGCGGAAATCGTTCAGGATATCGCCAAAGGGTTCGGAATGTTGCGGCGGGCTCTCCGGCAAGGCGGCGCATATTTCACCTGGTTTTATGTCGGGCACGACGCGGCGTTCGCTTAGGCTTCCAAGGTACTCCGCCATCCAGTCCACAGCCTCGTGCGCATGAGTTCGAAATGCCTCGATATCCATCGAAGAACTTCCTTTCCGGAGTTTCTGTTCCCCACTCGTTCGGCGCCGGTTCGCCCGGTTGTTGCAAAGGAAGCGCGAAATTCACGCTCTGACCCGTAAGCGACCCGGTCAATATCCCGGAGCGCAGCCTGAACGGCAACGCTCTTTGTCGCCGGATTACACAACCCGGCGCTCCAGAATGAGATTCGTCCTTTCCTTTGGGAAGAACGTAATCAGCCGCCGTTGCACTATTCTATCACACAAAAGGAAAAGGGAAATCTCAGATATGTGAGACTTCCCTTCCGGCTCTCCAGAAAAAAAATCAGGCTTTTTTAACTTCGACGCATACCGCCCGGTCGATGGGCTGCGTGCACCAGTTCCAGCGGTAGTAGTTCAAATGACCGTAACCCGCAGCGAGGTCGAGCCACTTGATCATTCCCGGTATTGCGGCGTCGTAGCTCTTCCACCCGTCGAACTGATACGGTTCCCATGCATGGTAAATAATCACCTGCCCGGGCCTCGGCCCGTCCTGCGACCGGGCCGCCGACGTCAACTTGACATGCACCTTAAAGTCGTCAAAGTCGTTGTACACATGGACCAGGTCTCCGTCCTCGATCCCGCGCTTCTTTGCGTCGTCGGTGTTCATGAACATGAAGGGTCGGCCCTGGTGGGTCCGGCCAAGAGTGTCGTCGGTGATCCAGATCGAATGGATACTCCAGCGCTGGTGGCCGCTGGTCATCCTCAAGGGATAATCTCCACCCATCTTCGGATTGTCCTTATGGATGGGGAACGCTTCGCCCGCTTCGATGAACCAGTCATGGTCGATATAGAATGTGATTCTCCGGTTGTAAGTGGGGTATGGAATTTTCTTGGGACCGGTGTGGAATGTCAGCGGGACAATGGGTTCGTCGGGTTTGATTTCGGTCTGGAGATGCATCGCGATGATATCCAGTTCGGATATCTTCGTGAAACGCACGATACCGTCCCTGCGAAGCGTGCTGAGGTCGGTGCCCTGGGGGAGCGACCCAACCTTCGCGCTCATCTTCAGCGAGTCGTCGAGCGCCTCGGCGGCGGTCTTGCGGTTATGCGTCGTTTCTTCCACCATTTTGCTGAGATCGAATTCCACCCCGCGGCGATCCTTAAATTTGACGAAGCCCGTCTCCTTTGCGATCTGTTGCATTTGCTCCGCCAACTGTCCGAATATCTCCCATTCCTCTCTTGCTTCGCCGAGCGGTTTCACGGCGGCGTCGGTCAGAGTGAGCCACGGCACATGCGGGGTGGGGAAGCGCGTGTCGACTTTTTCATAGAAGCCGGCGCCGGGCAGCACCATGTCCGACATCAATGCCGTTGTGCTCCATCGGGTCTCCACGGTGAAGATGAATTGAAACTTATCCCACAAAGCTTTGTAGATATTGTTCAGCCATCCGCGATTCTTTCGGGCCGGGCTGGTGCCGAAGAAGCAGTAAACAGTGGGCGTCTGGTCCGGGTACGGACGATTGAGGCCTTTCCACCACCCCTTCGCCAGCGCTTCTTGCATGTATTCGTCGAACGTGCGCTTCATCGTTGGGCAGTGCCATGCCTTGTTGTTCCAAGTGTTGCGGTAATTTGTGTGATAGTAGTAGTAAAACACCGGCGGCACCATGTCTCCGCGCTCCATGTTACTCAGGCGATCCATCTCCCGTTGCATAATCTCGTCGGTTATCTCCGGATCGGACGACCTGAGCATGAACTGGTCCATCTTGTGTCGGCCAAATTGGAAAATCATTTCGAGGTCTCTTTTTTCCAACCAGAGGAGTTCGCTTCCCTCGAACAAGGATTCGCTCCAGCCGCGAATGCCGCTTCCCTTGTTGCCGACGCTGCCCGTCAGCGCGAGCAGAAGGCACATCGCTCGCTCCATGAGGTCGCCGTGATAATATTTCGACGAGTTCCAGCCGACGAGTATCTGGATATGTCCGCGGGCTTTCCATGCCTTTTCAGCCATGCGTCTGATCGTCTCCTCGGGAACACCGCACAATTTCGACGCCTGCTCCGGAGTGTAGTTCCGGTCCAGGATTTCCCTGTAAACTGCAAAAGCGGGGCGAACTTCAACCTGCGTCCCGTCTTTCAATTTGACGCTGTACGCGCCCTCGAGCGCAGGGTCGCACGGGAGCGCAAGCGTGCCGCGCGGCGCTTTAACGGCTTGATTCGCCGCAGGGTCCCAAAAATAGAACTGGTCCTCACGACCCCTTCCTTCCACATCGGTCTGGCGCAAAAACTTCTTATTGTCGGTCCTGATGAGCAAGGGGAAATCGGTCTGCTCCTTCAAAAAGGCCTTATCGTAGGTGTCCGCCGAAATGAGCGCTTGGGCGACCCCGAGCCCGAACGCCGCGTCGGCGCCCGGTTCTATCGGGACCCACTCGTCGGCATGGATTGCAGACGGGGAATAATCCGGCGCAATCGTGACCACTTCGGAACCGTTGTACCGAGCCTCCGAAATAAAATGGTATGACGGAATACGTGTGTACACGGGGTTCATATGCCAGATGAAGATAAGCTTGCCGAAAAACCAGCCATCACATGAGTCGCAGAACTGGAACTTGCCGAACGTCTCGTACACACCCTTATTGAAGTCGCCAATTGTCGCATCGAGATCAAGCTGAGTCCCCCCGAGGCTATCGAAGAATCCCCAGAGGGACATCAAATGTATCCAGCCGCCGTTGCCCGGTCCGGGCTCGAAAATGATTGTTTCCGGACCCTCCGTCCTGATGGCATGAAGAATCTGCTTGCAGACCTCATCCATCGCCTCATCCCACGAAATTCGCTTCCACTTTCCCTCGCCGCGGCCTCCCACTCGTTTCATGGGATATTTCACCCGATCCGGGTTGTACATCATATTGCTATATGAGCACCCTTTCTGGCAGCCGCGCGGATTCCAATCCGGCCCCGTCGCATCGATCACCGGATATTTTCCCGCTTGCTCCTCGCGCCAGACGATGCCGTCCCTGGTGTAAACCTGCCAGCAGCAGTTTCCGGGGTAACAATCCACCAGATGCGTTCCATACGTGACCTTATCCCACTTCCATTCCTCCCGGTGAAGGTCCTCCCACTTCTTATATTCCCACTTCTCGAAGGCTTTCTCGGTTGCATGTGCGCTTCCTCCGAGAAATCCCAAGGAGTCAAGTGAGAGCGCCAGTGCGCCGGCGCCGCTAATTTTCAGAAACTCACGCCGTGTAAACCTGAACCCCGACATGTGCGACCTCCTTCGAAAAGTATTGCTTGAATGGCGCTGAGCGGCTTTGCTCGCTCGGTAGTTCCCAGATTCAGCCGCTCTGGGGCAAACCCCCGCAAAGACTGAACCGCATTCATTATCTTAGAGATATTCACTTTGCCTGTCAAGCCCTGCTTGACCCACACGAACTTCAAAAACTCGCACACGTGCGCAAACTCAAAGATTCATCCCGCCTTTATCACCCTTGCGCCTGTCCCTTGCACATGACACATTAATTCCAAACTCCCTTTATTCCGCCCGCCGTTTTCCCAATCCAGAGAAACGGCTAAAACAAGCATTTGACTGCAGAGCCGCTGGAATTAAGCGTCCGGAGGACATAGGGTGGCTCAAACACGGAAACACGGAAAATTCTGCGAAACTGCGCCGAAAAATGTGCGCATATTCTTTCAAAGAAGCCGGGTGACAAAGTCCGAATCGGCTCTCATAATAAAAACTGCGCATGGCGGGAGAAAGGTCTCCCTGCCATCGACGCCGGCTCGACTCGTAAAGTAAGTGTTGATATATTTTTCGCAAAATAATCGGCTGATTGACAAAACTGCCGGTCGCATGATAGAAGATTAGGGTAAATGTGCTTGTGGAAGCAGATTCACTACGCGTGTGAACTCGATGGTACGTAAGGGGGCTGAGCTTATGAAGGACCTCGAACAAGAAATCGGGACTGCCGCCGGAAAAATTTGGGAAGCTCTACGGGCAAAAGGCGAACTGCCAAAGTCAAAAATCGCCCAGGCTACAGGCCTCTCAGCCGGTCTGGCAAATCAGGGCATCGGCTGGCTTGCGCGCGAAGGGAAAATCACGAGCGAGAAAACGAAAAAGAGCGAACTGATCAAGCTGAAGGAATAAGTGGCGGGCGCTTTTCCATCTGACCCGCGAAAAAGACCTTTCATGCGTTTATGCCATCAACGAGGAGACTGTATATCATTTTTTTAAAGAAGGTTCTTCTGCGAGTCGGTTTTGCGCCGCATTTATAGCAGAGGACCGCATCGGCGGAAATGGTGGCATTGCATCTCTTGCAGTTTGTTATATTTCCCTTCAAATGTTCGACCAACTCCAGTATTTCTGACCGGTGAGTCGGGTTTTCCAGCCGAAAAATGACGCCCATGCAGAGTGTGTCCTCATCGCCTGACAGTTCAAGGGCGGATGAACGCTCATACCACTTTATTTGTCCCGCAACGGAAATATTGATCGGATGAGAGCGGCAGAATATCTGCAGTTCGATATCTTTGCAAAGAAGATAGAGGCTTTTCGACGATTCCATGAAGAGGCCGGAGTCGCGGAGAGAGACTTCCATGCACAGCCCGGCCTCGGTAATATCAATCAACCGGGCGTGGCTTACCTTCGCAAGTTTTTTCCCCTTCGTATTGGCGAAATATGAAAGCTGCACTTCGTTGTCGAGTCTCGGGGTCCCGGATGAAACTTCGATCGACATTGTAACCTCTCCCTGTGCGTTGCCCTGTGCGATTTCCGAGTAGTCTGTAGTACTGCCGAAGAAAAAGCAATGCAAATGCCAATATGTTCCGAAACCAAAAAAGAGGATGTGCCGAAAACTGTAACACATTCTGCAATTTGCGGTTATGCGGCGGAAGAAATTTCGGGCCAACAAGGGATTCCAGCGGATTTACATCACGAAGCTTCCATTTTCCGCCCCCTGATTACGATGATGTAATTCGGATATCTCTGAGTATGAATGCGTTGTGCCCTGGATACCGCCATACCTGAATGTGAATATGATGAGTTTCTGCCGTGATTTTCATGGTGCGTCCCCTGTAATGTCAAAGGCAACAATAATGATGCGAAGCGAGCTGTGAGACTGTCCGATAATTCGTCGAGGTGTGCTTCGGGGGCAGTCCGCCAATCTATCCCGCGTCTCTCACGCGCCGACGCGCGCCCCGCTCAGCGAAAGAATAACTGGATTCCCCGGTCAGGCCGGGGAATTGGTCCCGCGCAATCCGCGGGATAGAATAGGGACTGTCCCCAAGCAAGACTTGGTTGCGGCTACGCCGCGCTGTGTCACCTTCTTGAAAACAATTCAAACATGTGCTAGCATTGGACCCAGAGTGGTCCCCGGGGAATACTGAATAATGAAGCATTACTTTTGCGTCGCCAACGACCCAGAGGGCATTGAAATCACCCCTCGTCCGCTGACCCGTGTCAGGCAGGGGAAATACTGGGTTCCCGATTGCGTGGATTATCAGGCAAAATTCAACTTGCCGCGACGCCTTAAGGCGAAGGAAATTTACGCCGGTTGGAGCTGCCACAACTGTAAGTTTCTCAAGGAGACGATGTCACCCCGGAAAGGCCCCTGACTTCCTTTCTTCTTTCGGAAGGCTTGCCGGATTGCCAAACCGAGAATGGGGGGTGAGGGAAGCTGTCTCCCCGGCACCGGCACGTCAAAGATAAGGATCGCATTCCCGAAGTGGCAAATCCTCGACAATAACTCATTCGGACTCTTTTGGAGAGCAGTTGTCATCAATGGACCAACCACTCGCCTTGCCTGTGGCCCGCAGAATTCTTCGCGAGTTATTTGGATTTGACGATTTCCTTCCGTTTCAACGAAAAATTATCGAGACAATCCTGCGGGGTGAGGACACACTCGTTGTCCTGCCGACAGGCTCCGGCAAATCGCTCTGTTTCCAGATTCCCGCCCTGCTCCGGGACGGGATCACCGTTGTCATCTCTCCCCTGATAGCGCTCATGAAAGACCAGATCGACTCATTGCTGGCGCGCAATTTGCCCGTCGCCTGTTTGAACAGTACGCTGTCTCTCTCCGAAAACAAGCGCGTTCTGGATTCCATCCGCGCAGGGCAGGTAAAGATGGTTTATGTGTCGCCCGAGCGTTTGCGAAATGGCTTTTTCCTGAATGCTCTGCGGTCGGGAACAGGAACAATGCCGTTATGGGTCGTTGATGAGGCGCATTGTATCACCGAATGGGGCCACGATTTCCGCACCGATTACCTGTTTATTCCCGACGCCATGGAATCGGTTTCGCCGGGTGCTCAACTGGTGATGTTCACAGCCACTGCTGCGCCGATTGTGCGCGATGATATTCTTCGACAGATGCGACGAGAGTCAGCCGTTCGGATAACCGGCAATTTCGACAGACCGAACCTTTATCTGGGTTATCGCCAAACTCAAACGAAGGCCGACAAATATCGCACGCTGACGGAATTAGTCAGGAGACCCGGCCCCGGGATCATTTACACCGCGACGAGGCGTCAATGTGAAGATGCGCACAGATTTTTGCAGGAACTCGGGAAAAAGAGTGAATATTATCATGCCGGTCGTTCCGGCCTGCTCCGTTCAGAGGTGCACGAACGCTTCCTGAATAACGAAATAGAAATTGTCTGCGCCACGAACGCCTTCGGTATGGGACTCGACAAGGCCGATGTCAGATTTATCATTCACTACGCCCATCCGGCGAGCATCGACGCCTACTACCAGGAAATCGGACGCGGCGGACGCGATGGCAAACGATGTGATTGCGTGCTTCTTTTCTCCCGCTTCGACCGAAAGGTGCAAGAGAAATTCATAGAGAATTCGACGCCATTCGGGAAGACGGTGAAAGAGTGTTTCGAAGCGTTGCTGCAACGTAGCGGCGACGCGAGAGTTGCATACGTGGACCGGTCTTTCTATGAAAAAAGGAACGTCGAACTGTTCGAGATGGAAAAGGCCGGTGTTTTGACGCGTCGCATGTTGACAGGGGGGAACGTCTCCGTTTATCTCTCGTGCGAGGCTGAAGCGGTTCTGCATTCCTCAACCTCCGAAGAAAGGGCAATTCTGCTTGCGCTGCAGAGCCAATTCGATCTGCTGAAGAATGGGTATGCAAACGGCGTCGATTTGGATTTGCTTCAGCACAACCCTCCGGGGCTCGACCCCTTCGCGCTGGAACAAATACTGATCGAAATGGACCGGCGGGGGCTCATTGTGTATCGTCCGGGCGACCGCAGTGTCTGTTACGAGATTCTTCTGAGTTCGCTTTCCGCTTCAGCGGGAGAACAAATTCGGCAGAGTGTTCTTCTTCGTCGTGATTTTAAACTGAGACGGTTGGAGACGATGGTCGGATACGCAAATTCGGAGACCTGTCTGCGGAGATATCTCTTGGAAACGTTGGCCGATGAGGCTGATTGGGCGTCTTGCGGCTTCTGCGACAATTGTCTCTGAACCCGCCTGTGGTCGACAGCATCAGGTCGGCTGACGAACGCCCTGTCACATCGCGCGGAGTCGCTTGTTGCATCAGTAAAACGCCATGCTTGCGAAGGTTACCGTCCCGTTCGGATCGGCCCACTGGTCATACCTGAGCAGTTTTCCTTCCTTCGCTTCCATGACGCTGAGCATGGTATAAATGGGAGGCAACCCGCAAATTTTTCGTCGGTCGCCGTCGGCCTCGATGTTCGCGAAAAAGCCTTTGGCATCCAGTTTTTCGACCGCCGAGATCATTCGTAAATCATCGGCCCTGAGTAGTCGAAGAAAAGCGTCGCTTATGGGATGCCTGTCTCCGAAGCGCGGACCGACATGGGCAAGGTCTGCGCCGGCGATGTAGCATACCGTTTTCCTTGATTCCCGGACCGTTTCAGTGAGCGCATCCACGAATTCCGTCACGGCAGGATTTTCTGAAGGATTTGTGCGGGAAAATATCATTTCATGAAACGAGCCGCAAAGGACGGGGACGATTGACACATCGTTTCTTTCCCGGCACAGATAACCCAGGAACGTGGTCTGGAACTCAATCGAATGCTCTCCTCGATGGACGAACTCGTCTTCCATCAGATCGTAGCTCACGCGGTTCATAATTTGCTTCACCAGCTCCCGGTCACATTTCATCGTCCCGAATGGAGTTTCGAAATCCTTGTACGTGAGGACAAACGGTTTGTTGGTTTGAGCGTGCGCCGTGCCCAGAATGACAAAGACTTCTGCGTCTGACTGCTCCGCGATTTGTTTATATGCCCACGCAAAACACGGTCCCCCCCGCAGAAAATCGATGTGCGGCGCGATAACACCCTTGAGGGCAGGTTTCGCTAATCTGCGCGCCGGTAAACCGGGGCCGTCCGCGTGCGTGAAAAATCCATCGATTTGGAGGGCAAGCCTTTCCGGCGAGACATCGTAACTCTTTCCCGCGAGCATGGCAGGACGAATTCTGGCCCGCTTGAATTCCCGGACGATTTGCTCCCTCCTTCTGTGGAAGGTGTCGCTGTCAAGGAAAAGCGCTTCGTCCAGCTTTCTCACGGTGTCTTCGATCATCTCGCGATAAATCAACTCCCCGAATTTCCTCATGTACTCGGCCTGAATATCCGCAATAGAATGTCGACCATCCAGCAAGCAGAGCATGGGGTAAAAATGGTGGGGAACGGCCATGATCTCGGTTGTAAAGTTGGCGGGGTCTCGCAGTCCGATCATTTTTTGTCCCGATACAGTAACCGGAAAGGCGTCCACTTCTCTGAGCTTCGGTAAATCCATGCCGCAATATCCCTTCAGAAACATGATCCCCAGGAAAAAGACTCGACCTTTAAAATATCATTTCGCGCGAAAATAAGTCAACGGGTTTACAACGACTTGTGAAACTCTTCCGCAAGTCGGGCCATCGCCGTTTTCTGTTGACTCTCTCAAGCCATTTTGCTAAAATAAGTTACGCTGGTTCTTTGTCGGACCTCATAGTAAACCCTCCTCGTTTCGGATAGTCCGTATCGAAGCGCACTGTAGTGAGGCTCTCAAGGAGCAGCTTAGAGTGTCCTTGGGTTGGCGCTCTCTCCGTTTCTCGATGGAGATTCGGAAATCGCTGGGGTGATACATGACCAAACATTCCGGGGAACTTGTGAAAGAGACGTACAAAGGGGTCTCCGTGCTGAATTACAAGCATCGGCCGGCCGGTCTCCCTCACATACTCAGAGAAACAACGGAACGATTTCCCGGCAAAAATGCCTTCGAGTATGGCGAGGAGGCGATGACGTATCAAGAGTTCTCCGAGCGCGTGGAGGTCTTTGCAACCGTTCTGCAGGATCGGTTCGGGGTGAAAAAGGGAGACCGGGTTGCGCTCCTGCTGGGAAATGAAATAACTTTTCCCCTCACATTCTTTGCCGCCGCCAGGATCGGCGCGGTCTCTGTTCCCATCAACACGCGATTCGTAGCCAATGAAATAGCCTTCATTCTGAACAATTGCGGTGCAGGCGCCCTGGTGGTTCATTCCGATTACTGGAATGAAGCCATGCGCGCCAGACGCTCTGCTCGGGGAGTGAAAACCATAATCCTGGCGGGCGAAGCGGACGCATCGCCCGATTCTCACGACCTCGCAACCCTCCTCGCAGAAACGCGAGGCGATCCCGAGGCTGTGGACATAGACGAGAGCGACCCGGCAAGCATTTTCTATACTGCCGGGACAACGGGAAAACCGAAAGGGGCCTTGTGCACACATCGCAATTTTGCGGCAGCTTCCAGAAGCGTTGAGGTCGCCGCCGGCCTCACTCCCGATGACAGGCAGCTCATCTGTGTTCCGCTGTCCCATCCGACCGGCTGCCACAGCCAGATGATTGCAGGGACTTATCTCGGATGTACCAGCGTTATCCAGCGTCATTTCAACTCCGACGAAACCATGAGCCTCATTCGCCGGGCGGAAATAACAACGCTTGTCGGTGTTCCGACAATATACTGGCTTCTGCTGGCCCAAATGAAGTTGAGAGATTACGACGTAAGCTCGCTCAGAAATGTCATCTACGGGGGAGCGCCCGCGTCTCCGGAACTTGTGAGAAGGCTGCGCGAGGTCTTCCCTGCCGCGAAAATCGGGAACGGATACGGTTTGACCGAGAGTTCGGCGCTGGCGACCTTTTTGCCGGACGAGCATGCGATGCAAAAACCGGATTCCGTCGGCCCTCCGGTACCTGCGGTGGAACTCAGAATAGTGGACGACTATGGCCAGGACCTGTCCGTTGGAAAAATCGGCGAAGTCCTGCTGAAAGGTCCCATCGTGGTCGATGGCTACTGGGAGGACCCCGAAGCAACGAGGGAAACATTCAGATACGGATGGCTTCATAGTGGAGACATGGGACGCGTTGACGATGAAGGGTTCCTCTATATTGTTGATCGAAAAAAAGACATGATTATCCGCGGCGGCGAAAACATCTATTGTGTTGAAATAGAAAATGTTCTGGATTCACATCCCGGAATATTTCAGGCCGCAGTGGTCGGTGAGCCTGACAAGGTTTTCGGCGAACAGGTAAAGGCCTACGTTGTCGCCAATCCCGGGTATTCGCTGACCGTAGATGAGATACTGGATTTCTGCGATGAGAATCTCGCAGACTTCAAGATTCCGAAATATATTGAAATCGTCGACGAGCTTCCGCGAAACCCGGCAGGAAAAGTGGACAAGAGGGTTCTCAGAAGATGAATGGGGAAAACGATGGGACTTCCCAAAACCACTTCACAATTTCTTCGCGACCCGATTGAGGCAATCCTTCCCGGTTCTTTCTCTACCGTAATGATGACATATCATGTGGGCGGTTCGTTCGCGTTTCGGGGCAAAACAAGAGCCATTTTGCATGTTCCGATAATTTGGAAAATGGCCGCGGGAGAAGCAGCGAAAGAAAAGGATGCAGAGGCAAATGCGCCAACGTCGATATAGAATGGTAATTTTCAGGATGTTATACAGAAGAAAAGGCGCTTCAGGAGAGGGTCGATATGGATGATGCGACGGTAGGCCGAATGTTCTTCAACCGAGTCGAGCGTTTCGGTTCAAAAACGCTGTTTCGGGTGAAGCGAGACGGCCAATACGAAGACATTTCCTGGCGGGAGGCCGGACGAGAGGCGAAAGAATTTGCTCTTGGGCTGCTCGAAACGGGCATCAATCATGGAGACAGGATCGCCCTGCTGTCTGAGAACAGGCCTGAATGGGCCGTCTCGGATCTCGGCATATTGTCCGTCGGCGCCGTGAATGTGCCGATTTATGCCACAAACACGCCGAAACAGCTTGAATATATCGTTAACGATTCGGGAAGCCGCATGCTGCTCGTTTCGACCGACGAGCAGTTGCAAAAGGCGCTCGAAGCCCGTCCCAATTGTCCGTTGGTTGAAAGAATCGTTGTGTTCGACGAAATTGGGAAGACCGATTACCCAATGGTTTGCACCTTTCGTGAACTGTGTGAAGAAGGAGCTGGCTCAAGGAAGCAGGCTTCTTTCGAACAGCGTTTGGAATCAGTGAAACCGGATGACCTCGCAAGCATTATCTATACGTCCGGAACGACGGGCGACCCGAAGGGCGTGATGCTCACACACGACAACTTTCTTGCGAATTGCAGATCGGTCGAACAGATTCTGCCCGTAACAGAGGGCGATGTTTGCCTGTCGTTTCTGCCGCTGAGCCACTCGTTCGAACGCATGGCGGGGTACTATGTTCCCGTGTATCTCGGCAGCACGATAGCGTACGCAGAAAGCGTCGAGAAGGTTCGGGATAATCTCAAAGAGGTCAGACCCACCTTCATGGCGAGTGTCCCCAGAATTTACGAGAAATTCCATGCGGCCATCCTCGATAACGTCAAAAACAGTTTCCCGGTGAAACGGAAAATATTCGAGTGGAGCTTTTCGGTGGGTCGCGAGATGAGTCGGTACATCATTGCCAGGAAAGACCCGCCCCCAGCGCTGGCGTTCAAATACAAGGTCGCCGACAGGCTCGTTTTCCAAAAAATAAAAGAAAATGTCGGAGGCCGTCTCAAGTATTTTGTTTCGGGTGGCGCTCCTCTTGCCCAGGAGATAAACGAGTTCTTTCATGCTCTCGGGATAATTATTCTCGAGGGCTACGGCTTGACAGAAACATCGCCGGTCCTGACCACGAACACGCCCGAACATTTCAAATTCGGAACTGTTGGCAAGCCGGTTCCCAACGTTATAATAAAAATTGCGCCCGATGGAGAAATTCTGGCCAAAGGCGCCAACGTCATGTCGGGTTATTTCAACAAACCAATTGAGACAGCGGAGGCGATTGATGCAGAAGGCTTTTTCCACACCGGGGATATCGGCATATTGGACGAGGACGGTTTTCTCAAGATCACCGATCGCAAGAAAGATATCCTTGTGACCGCCGGAGGCAAGAACATAGCGCCCCAGAACATCGAGAACCTGTTGAAGTCGAATCCGTGGATCAGCAATGCGATGGTCCACGGGGACAAAAGGAAGTTTCTTTCTGCGCTGATTGTTCCCGATTTCGAAAAGGTCGAGCGGTTTGCGGCCGAAAAGGGCATACGGTATGATACCATGGCTGATCTCGTGAAAGATGAGAAGGTCGCCAACCTCATCCGCGAGTGTGTGGAGTCGGCCAACCGTCAGTTGGCACGCTATGAAACCATTAAGAGATTCGCCGTGCTTGACAGCGATTTTACCCTTGAAGGTGGCGAACTTACGCCGACATTGAAAGTGAAGCGAAAAGTGGTGACAGAAAAATTCATGGGTCTTCTCGATTCCTTCTATGTCGAATAGCGCAAACGTAAAGGAGAAGCGGTCTTGGCTGATTCAATGATTCGAAAATTTACGGAAATCGCCGCAGAACCCTACGAGTACGCTCGCGACAGAAAAAAGAAGACGGGCGAAAAGGTGTTCGGCTATTTCTGCACCTACTTTCCCGAGGAACTGCTGCATGCTGCGGATATTCTGCCGATGAGAATCCTGGGAGATAAAGATAATGTATCGCTTGCAGATTCCCACGTGCAGACCTTTATCTGTTCCCTGGTTCGAACAAGCCTCGACGCCGCCCTCAAGAACAAGCTCGATTTTCTTGATGGCGTCATGTTTCCACACTCCTGTGACTCCATTCAAAATTTAGCCGACATCTGGCGACATAATTTCCCGAACCAGTTTTCGGAAGTGGCCGTGTTGCCCGTCTGGATCGATGTGCCGGAAGCCGAAGATTATTTGACCGAGGAAATCGGTCGTCTCAGACGAAAGCTCGAGGAACATTTGGGAAAAGATATTCGCAATGCCGACCTGAAAAAGTCCATCGAGGTCTACAATGAAAACAGAATGGCGCTCGCTGATTTGTATGCTCTTCGGAGAGAGAGTCCAGCTTTGATAAGCGGAAAAGACGTTCTGAGCGTTGTGCGCGCGTCAATGTGCATGCGCAAGGAAGACCATACGGCGATGCTCCGGAATCTGCTCGACGAACTCCGCGCCAAACCGAAATCTGACCGACAGGCCATCCGCATCATTCTATACGGCAACGTATGTGATGACCCCGCGCTCATGAGCCTCTTTGATGAACTCGATGCGGTCGTCGTCGATGACGACCTCTGCACCGGCTCGCGCTATTTTCTTCACATTGAGCCATCCGAAGGAGACCCGGTCCGGAGGATTGCTCAACGATATATCCGGAAGGTTCCCTGCCCATCCAAACACTGCACCGAATTTGACCGCTGCGCATATCTCGTCGACATGGTTCGGCAGAGCGAGGCGGACGGCGTGGTGATGGTGCTGTTGAAGTTTTGCGACCCTCATGCGTTCGATTATCCCGACCTGGCGAAGCGACTGTCCGAATCGAACATCCCCCACCTTTTGATCGAAACCGAAATTCAACCGGCGTCAATCGAACAGGTTCGCACGAGAATGCAGGCGTTTGTTGAAATGCTCAAGGAGAAAAAAAATGGCTGAACGACGCTCTCCGAAAATTCAAGCGGGCGGTCGCATGAAAGAAATGATGTCGATGTATTATCTCGAGGCGAAAAATGCGGCCGAAAGCGGCAAAAAAATCGCATGGATCACCAGTGGCGGTCCTGTCGAGCTTCTCATAGCGATGGATGTTATCCCCATCTATCCGGAAAATCACGCGGCAATGTGCGGGGTGACACGGATGGGACCGGAACTGTGCGAGATCGCTGAACAGATGGGCTACTCCCGCGATATATGTTCCTATGCCCGCAGCGACATTGGTTCCGCCGTTACGGGGAAAAGCCCGATCATGGGATTGCCGAAACCAGACTTTTTGATGTGCTGCAACAATATCTGCGGCACCGTAACCAAATGGTATGAAGTGTTGGCTCGATTGTTCGATGTTCCTCTTGTATATATCGACACTCCCTTCATACATGACGAACTGACTCAAAACAGCATCGAATATGTCAAACATCAGATCAATCGCGGTATCGCCCAGATGGAATCGATTCTCAAAAAGAAACTCGATATGGACCATTTCACCGAGGTCGCGACGCTTTCGGGAAAGGCGACAACCCTGTGGGGCGAGATTCTGGGAATGTGCAAGAATATTCCTTCCCCGATGAGCGCCTTTGACGGATTTATTCTCATGGGGCCGATTGTGACTCTCCGCGGCAAGCAGGAAGTCATCGATTTCTATGAAGAACTCAGGAATGAACTCGAGGAACGCGTTGCGAAGGGTGTCGCCGCGACGCCGCAGGAACGGTATCGCCTCCTGTGGGACAACCTGCCCATCTGGTTCAAGATGCGCGACCTGTCGGAGAAATTTATCGATATGCGTGCATGTATCGTTGCGTCTACATATCTGAATGCGTGGGCCAGCACTGAGCTCGACGCCGCAAATCCTATCGAAGGAATTGCACGGGCATACGCGACCGCGTTCGTCAATGAAAGCATTCAGCACCGCGCAAAACTCATGCGCGACATCGTTGACCAATACTCGGTGGATGGGGTGATATTCCACTCCAATCGGAGTTGCAGGCCGTACTCCCTGGGACAATATGACATAAAAGAAATGCTTGCCGAATCCACCGGAGTCCCGGGAATTCTCATCGAGGCCGACATGAACGATGAACGCGCGTATTCCGAAGGCCCGATATTCACGCGTCTCGAAGCGTTCATAGAGACATTGAAGCCGAAGCGCGAAGTCGCTGTTTAGCTCCATCGCGTTTGGTGACGCTGTTTGTAAAAATGAATTTCTGCCGCGATTTTCCATGGTGTTTCCGTCGGACGTTGGATGGCAATGATACGATGCGCTGCGAGGGCAAGCGCAAATTTATCCCGCAATTTTCCATTCACCCAAAGCTCGGCCTGGAGGACTGCGCCCATGCGGAAAGTGATTGATACGGCTTCTTCCAAAATCGAATCTCTCCGGCGAGCACGGGAGATAATGGCGCAATATTATCTCGAAGCGAAAAACGCCGCCGAGAATGGCAGGAAAGTCGCCTGGGTCAACGGCGGCGGTCCGGTGGAACTTCTCATCGCCATGGATGTTATTCCCGTCTATCCGGAAAACCATGCCGCAATGTGTGGCGCCGCAAAGGTCGGAGTTGAGCTGTGCGAGGTTGCGGAACGGATTGGGTATTCGCGAGACGTCTGTTCCTATTTTCGCTGTGATATTGGCTCGGCGGTTACGGGGAATAGCCCCATCATGGGCCTGCCGAAACCGGATTTCCTTTTGTGCTGCAACAACACCTGCGGCACGGTTACAAAGTGGTACGAAGTGCTTGCACGCTTCTTCGATGTTCCGCTCGTCTTCATCGACACACCCTTCATCCATGACCGGTTAACCGAGAACGCGCTCGCTTACACGAAACGCCAGGTGAAACGCTCGCTTGCGCAAATAGAGAGTATTCTTGGAAAACAGTTTAATCCGGACCGCCTCAGTGAAGTTGTCGACCTGTCGGGACAAGCGACCCGCCGCTGGGGAGAGGCGCTGGCCAATTGCAGGAACATCCCCTCGCCAATGCATACATTCGACGGGTTCGTCGTCATGGCTCCGATTGTCACCCTGCGCGGACGAAGCGAAGTCGTTCATTTTTACGACGAACTGAAGCTTGAGCTGGAAAAACGCGTTGCCGAAGGGGTCGCGGCGATTCCGGGAGAACGGTACCGATTGCTCTGGGATAACCTGCCGATTTGGTTCAGGATACGGAGCCTTTCCGAGAAGTTCCGCGAGCTCGGGGCCTGCATCGTGGCTTCCACATATTTGAACGGATGGGCCTCATATGACCTCGATCCCGCCGACCCCATCGATGCGATTTGCAGGGCCTACTCGACGCCGTTTATTAACGAAAGCATTCAGCATCGTGCCGACATGATGCAGAAAATTGTCGAACAATATTCGATTGACGGAATCATTTTCCATTCGAACCGGAGTTGCAGGCCATATTCGCTCGGGCAGTACGACTTGAAAAATATGCTCACGCAACGCACCGGCGTGCCGGGAATACTCATTGAGGCAGACATGAATGATGAGCGTGTCTATGCGGAAGGCCCGGTGCTCACACGCTTGGAAGCCTTTATTGAAACGCTGGCCCCGCGAAACAGGGTAGTCGCCTACGACCTTGAAGGGGGGGAATCAGATACGTGAGTTTTGAATTGACCGAGGAACAGGAAACCCTGCGCCGCACGGTTCAGAAATTCGCCGAGAAGGAACTCGCGCCGATAGCGGCGGAGGCCGACGAAAAGGCCGAATTCCACCGGGAAATCTACGACAAATTGGCGGAAATCGGGCTGTTGGGAATTCCGTGTGACGAGGAGCACGGGGGCGCGGGCCTCGATTATGCAACTTACATCGTGGTCATCGAAGAAATCGCGAAATACTGCCTTGCCACTGCCGTCGGACTCGCGGTGCAGGGGTTGCCGCAAATCATGATCGGTCAATTCGGCGACGATGAACAAAAGAAAAAATATTTGGAGCCGCTGGCAACAGGAGAAAAGCTGGGCGCTTTCGCATTAACCGAACCCGGCGCGGGTTCCGATGCCGCCTCGCTGAAAACAACGGCGCGGCTCGAGGGGGACTGTTACGTTTTGAACGGAACAAAGGTGTTCATAACACACGGCGGGGTGGCCGACATTTATCTTGTAATGGCGAAGACTGATTCCGCGAAGGGAGCGCAAGGAACGAGTTCGTTTATAGTGGAGGAAGGAACCCCCGGCTTTTCATTGGGGAAACTTGAGAAAAAGATGGGGCTTCGCGCATCTCCCACGCGCGAGCTTATATTCGAGGATTGCCGCATTCCTCGCGGAAATCTCCTCTCGGCGGAAGGGGACGGTTTCAAAATCGCCATGATTGCGCTCGATTCGGGGCGCATCACGATTGCTGCCTCCTCGGTCGGGCTGGCTCAGGCGGCGCTCGACGAATCGGTTCGATATGCAAGACAGCGTGAACAGTTCGGAAGGCCCATTTCCGATTTTCAGGGCATTCAGTTCATGCTCGCCGATATGGCGACCTCCATTCGCGCAGCACGAAACCTGGTTCGCGAGGCCGCCTATCTGAAAGACCACGGCAAACCGTTCTCTCACGTAGCCGCCATGGCGAAACTGTTCGCGACCGATACTGCCATGAAAGTGACGACCGACGCGGTCCAGATATTCGGTGGCTACGGCTACATGCAGGACTACCCCGTCGAACGTTTGATGCGTTCGGCAAAGGTTACCCAGATTGTCGAGGGAACAAACCAGATTCAACGGATGGTTATCGCTCGCCATCTCCTGCGGTGAATCGGGGGAGAAATATGAATGATTTAATTCAACAGGCAGCCGAGATGATTGCTCGCGCACGAAAGGTTGTCGCTCTCACGGGGGCGGGAATTTCGGTTGAAAGCGGAATTCCCGCCTTCAGGGGAACGCAGGGATTGTGGGACAAATATGATCCCATGGAATACGCCACCATCGATGCGTTTCTTTCCAATCCGATGAAAGTATGGAAGATGCTTCGCGAACTCTCCGACATGGTTGGCGAGGCAAAACCGAATCCGGGACATGCAGGGCTTGCCGAACTCGAACTGCTCGGCAAGCTCAGCAGCATTGTCACACAGAATGTGGACGGACTTCATCAGGCTGCGGGATGCTCGAGCGTGATCGAATTTCATGGGAACGGCAGGAAGCTGGTGTGCCTTTCGTGCAAGCGAAAATACGACCGTGACGAAATCGTGCCGGACGTGTTTCCGCCGATGTGCGCATGCTTGAACGTGCTCAAACCCGATGTTGTCTTCTTCGGAGAGATGATCCCGATGCATGCGCTGCTTGCCGCCCAGTCTGAGGCGCAAGAGTGCGACGTAATGCTTGTCGTCGGCACGTCGGCCCAGGTTGAGCCTGCGGCCAGCCTGCCCTATTCCGCGAAATCACACGGAGCCCGTGTCGTTGAAATTAATCCGGAACCTACCGCGCTGACGTTTCATGTCGCCGATATAGCAATTCATGCGAGCGCGTCCGTCGTCATGCCGGCTATCGCGGAGGCTGTCCGCAATAACCTTCGCGGATAACCTCTGCCGTCTGATACAATACCTTTCAGTGAGCAAGAGGCAAGACGGGGAGAACAGAGAGCAGGAGGACTGGAATGGATACCATACAAGCAATCAAAACACGACGCAGCATCAGGAAGTACTTGGATACGGCGGTCACCGATGACCAACTGAGGACCGTCCTCGAAGCCGCGCAATGGGCGCCCTCGTGGGCCAACGTTCAACCATGGGAAATGGTCATTGTGAAGGACCCCGCCATGAAGGAAAAACTTGCCGGGACCCTCTCTCCGGGAAACCCATCCACAGATGGCGTGAAAACCGCGCCGGTCGTTCTCGTTGCCTGTGCGAAAAAGGAAAAATCGGGCTATTACAAAGGCCAGGCGATAACAAGCAAGGGCGACTGGTTAATGTATGATATCGGGCTTGCCATGCAGAATATCTCTCTTGCCGCCCACGCCATCGGGCTTGGCACGGTCCAGATAGGGGCCTTTGTCGCGGAAGACGCGGAAAAAATACTTGGTGTGCCGCAGGATGTCACGGTAGTGGCGATGACCCCGCTCGGAGTGCCAGCCGAAGAGAGCAAGGCCCCGAAGAGGCGAGCGATCGAAGAGTTCGTCCACTACGAAAAGTTCTGAGCTGGTCTCTGTCCACCCTCGCAGAAACGAGGGACAGATATCGAATCTGTTTCAGGATTGCCAACATTGCGAAAATGCCTGCGCGGACGACTTACGATTCACGGGTCGGGCGAAAGGACGACGATTCGACGTTACCGTGTCAGAGGGAGAGACGTCGGCGGCTTCTGTTATCTGCCAAGAGATGATTTGTGAAAAGGCTTGACCCCGAAAAAACTGCGGCGTTCCGCTTTGATGGCGGGCCGGTTGGATGTCTGCTCACCCATGGCTTCACTGGTTCGCCGTTCGAGATGCGGGAACTCGGCGAGTACCTGGCCGGAAAGAACCTCACCGTCCTGTGCAGACCCCTGCCCGGTCACGGCACTACGGCCCGCGATATGCTCAAGACCACCTGGCGCGACTGGAATCGGGCGTGCATCGAAAATCTTGCCGAACTCAGTTCCAAGTGTGACAAACTGTTTCTGTGCGGTATGTCTATGGGCGGCACGCTCAGTTTGCATATGGCGGCTCATTATGCACAGGCTTACAATATCGTTGGCGTTGCTGCATATGCGGCGCCCATCTATTTGAAAAATCCGCTCCTGCCCCTCTTGCCGCTCGCGAAGAGGGTATTGAAATTCAAGCCTCCGTCCGATAGCGATGTGGCCGACCCCGAGGCACGGGCTCGTCAGGAGAGTTACGGACATGTTCCCCTCGAATGCCTTGCTTCGCTTCTCGAGTTTTTGGCGCATGTGAAGCACGACCTTCAGGAGATTCGCGTGCCCGTCCTCTTGATTCAAAGCAGGATGGATAACACCGTTCATCCGCCGAATGCCCGCCTCATACACAGCCTGCTTGGAAGCGGTGATAAGACCTTGATAGAAGTGGAGCGTTCGTTTCATGTCGTGACCGTAGATTACGATAAGGAAATCCTCAAAGAAAAAACTTACGAATTCATACGGCGCATCGGGAATCCGGCATGAATGAGGCGTGGCAAGGCAGAATCGCGCGGCAGGGAATCCATCGCATTGAAATTCCCAACTGTTTTTCCGGCCTCAAAACGAATTGCTTCTATATCGAAGACACGCTTCCGACATTGATCGATGCCGGCTTGGCCACCGACGACGCTTTTGAGGCCTTGACCGATGGCATTTCCGCCGCAGGCGGAAGTATTCGGGACCTGAAGAGAATAATCCTCACGCACGGACACGCCGACCACCGAGCTCTCGCGGCGAGAATTCGGGAGGAGTCCGGAGCTGAGGTCTTCTGCCACGAACTCGAAGCCGTGCGGGTAACGGAACCTTCTCGGGAGCAGAAAGAATGGAAGCGCAACAGGGAGAGAGCTCTCTTTCAATCAATGGGAGTGCCCAGCGACCTGTTGGAAGCGATTGTCGAAGAACCGAACGACCCCGCAGTGCTGCCCCGCCTCGATCAAGCTCGGCTTCTCCGGGACGACGATGAGATTCTCTTTGATAATTTCGTGCTGCGGGTGATTCACACCCCGGGTCATTCGAGCGGGTCCATCTGTCTCGCCGACGAGCAATCGAGACTCCTTTTTACCGGAGATACGCTGTTGCCGAGTTTCCGTGTTACGCCCCTGATCGATGTCGATTCCCTCGAAGACGACGGTAATTACAACCCCTTGAAACTGCATATCGAAAGTTTGCAGAAACTGCTTGGGCTGAATTTTTCGCTCATTTTGCCCGGCCACGGCGAGGCATGTCTCGGATTTGGAAAAATCGTGGAAACCATATTGAACCGTCATCGGAAAAGACAACTCCATATCTTACGCTCTCTGCGGCACGGCCGGCGAACACCTTACGAAATTTGCAGGTCGGTTTTTCTGTTTCTTCCTCCTGACGACCTGTATCTCGCCCTCAGCGAGGTGGCCGGAAATCTGGGAATCCTGGTCGACGAAAAACGGGTTCTGAAACAACAATCCGACGACGCAATGTATTACCAGAAGGTTTGATTCCGGACGGCTCAGCAAAGGTTCCCTGCGCATCGCCCATCTCTTGCGCGACTCGTGGATTGGGGGACCGCCTCGAACCGCGGGACAAACTCGAGAGGTCGCCGGCGCGTGAATTTGACCAGAAAACGTGCGGGGGAGGCCGATGTTGTACATTCCACGTTCAAGAGCGGCGCGTCCTCTGATGAAGGCGATTCTTTCGACGGCTTTCTCCGGCGTCATCTTTGCGGGAGCCGCCCGAAAAACTGACGCCTTGACCCATCATTTTGCCTGTTTTTGTCAGGGCTGACGCTTATTTTGAAGCATCCTTCCCCGGTTCCTCGCCGAAATTCTATATTCCCCGTTTTACTGTGATAAATCTGGCATGATTCATGCTCCTCGGAGTTTTCAAGAGAAATATCCTTTCGCTTTGGTTAACCGGTTGCTAAATCTTGGCTGGCCTCCGTGAGCGGTCGTCCCAAGGAAAGAGATTTTCCGTGGCGCCAGAGAAAAAGCTCTTCTCACATATTCTCGATGAACGCATAACGTACCGGCTCGTGCTCTCGTTTGCGCTCATGAGCGTCATCCCCATGCTTCTTACCACGTATATGATTGTCACCATGTGGCTTCCTGATCTCGCTCTCTGGGTTCAAATAAGCGTCCTGCTGTTGCTTGGATTGTCCGTCTCCACGCTGGGATACCTGCTTTCGCGCACTGTAGTTTACACTATCCTGAAAACCTCGCGGGAGGCCAAGCAAATTGCTGAGGGCGACCTGTCGAAACGTTTGGAAATCCGGAATGAGCAGTCCGAAATGAATATGCTTGTTCAGTCCTTCAACCAGATTACCACCCAGTTGGAAGAAAAGATACAGGACCTCAAGCTGTCGGAAGAGAAGTACAGGCATCTCGTGGAAAATGTTCCCGATCTGCTTTATTATCTCGACCCTGAGGGGAACATTTCATCGGTGAATGAAGAGGTGAGTCAACTTTTGGGATACGACAAGGAAGAATTGTTGGGAAAACCGTTTTCTGCCATCGTGCACGACGATGACTACCGACGCTACCAGCGCATTCTCCGCGAACGGAGAACAGACGAACAGCGCTTGACAAAGGGGCTTCGGATAAGGTTGCGAGCGAAGAACGGCTGTTTCCATATATTCGAGATCAATTCCAGAGGAATATATGCCGAGAACGATGATTTCCGCGGCACCGAGGGACTGGCTCGCGACATTACCGCTCAACTGGCATTGGAGACGGAGCGCGAGGAACTCCTCTATATGCTGACGCACGATATCAAGAATCCGGTTTCCGCGATACTGTTCATTGTTTACATGATGAGAGACGGTACGATCCCGTCTTCAAAATACGCTGAATACTACGACAAGATTGAAACGGCATGTAACGGCGTCGTCAGACTGGTTGAAGATTTCCTGGAATACAAGAAGCTCGAATACGGTTCGATGACGCTGGATAGCCGCAAAATTAATGTTTTCAATGTCTTGTACGAAACTGTCCGAACCTATGGCTCCGAAGCCCATGTAAAAGGAAAGACCCTCACAATTGACGGAATGGAACCGGAACAAGCTGTCGAGGGCAAGATACTGATAGCCGAGGTAGATGAAAAATATTTCCAAAGGGTTATCGGAAATCTCGTCACCAATGCAATAAAGTTCGCAAAGAAATCAGTTGATATGGGTTTGAGAACCCAAGGCGAAAATGTCCTCTTCCACATTCGTGACGACGGCCCCGGCGTGCCCGACAAAGAGAAGCAGGATATATTCAATCTGTTTCACACCAGGTCCGGCTCCAGAATTCGAAAGGGAATCGGAGTCGGGCTCGCCTCCGCTCAGAAGATAGTGCAAGCTCACGGCGGACATTTGTGGGTGGAATCGGACAATGGAGGGGGCTGTTCGTTCTTCGTAAGTATTCCGCTGAGTTTAAATCCCAAGGAACCGCCTGTCAGAAATGTCTCGAAGCCCGCTGTTTCTGAACCTGCCGAAGCTCTCTGACACCAAGTATTACAGCGCGTTCTTGCGACGGGGTTACTCATCCGACCGTGCCCCTGTCCCGGAGGAGACTTCGAGCTTTCCCCCTTTTTGACAGCGACACGGGGGGATGATAAAATGGATTGTTTCACAATGGTCCGATTTCTCACTCCGGCGATGCGTGACTATGACCCGTGTCATAAGATTCCGTGGCATCCGAGTCCACAATCTTAAAAACATAAATCTGGATATTAAACGCAACAAGCTTACGGTAATAACCGGTGTCAGCGGTTCCGGAAAGTCCAGCCTTGCTTTTGATACTATCTATGCCGAAGGCCAGCGTCGCTATGTCGAGTCGCTGTCCGCATATGCCCGCCAGTTTCTCGAAAAAATGGACAAACCCTCTATTGAAAGTGTCGAGGGTATCCCTCCCGCTATAGCGATCCAGCAGAGACCGCCGACGCGAAGCTCGCGTTCCACCATAGGCACCGCCACCGAAATATATGATTATCTCCGCCTCCTTTTTGCCCGCGTCGGCCAGATTCACTGTAAGACATGCGATCTTCCGGTAACTCGTCACTCGGTCGAGGATATTTGCAATCAATTAGACGCTTTTCCCGGCGGTCGTGCGTATATAATTGCTCCGCTGGGACTTGTGGATGAGTCGGTGGCGGAGAAATTCTCGGAACTGAGAAGACGCGGTTTTGCCAGGCTGATGCTCGATGGCGCGGTGACAACGATAGAAGAAGCGATTACGCATGCTCCGCTCACAGGCATTCCCTGGGGATTGGTTGTGGACCGCATAAGCGTGGGAGCCGAGGCGCGCTCACGGCTTGCGGACTCGCTGGAACTCGCTTACAGTGAGGGCAAAGGGAATTTGGAGGTGCGTTTCGTCGACGGCCCGACCTTGAAGTTTACGAATCGTCACATATGCGTTCGGTGCGGAGCAGAATACGACGACCCCTTCCCTCAACTGTTCTCCTTCAACAGTCCTCTGGGGGCGTGCCCGAAATGTAACGGATTTGGAAACATCATCGAGATCGACATGGACCTTGTGATTCCCGATAAGGCCAAATCATTGAATGAGGGAGCGGTCAAGCCCTGGACGTTTCCGAACTATGAGTGGCCGATGGCGGAACTCAGGCTCATCGCAGACAAGGAAGGGCTGCCGCTGGACGCTCCCTTCGAATCGCTCTCGAACAAGCATATCAAGCTGATTATGGAGGGGAAGGGATATTTTCCCGGTATCCGCAAGTTTTTCCAGATGCTCGAGAAGAAAAAGTACAAGGTCCATGTAAGGGTCCTGCTCAGTCGATTCCGCGGTTATGTCGCCTGTCCCGAGTGTAAAGGCGCTCGATTGAAACCCGAAGCGCTGGCGGTGAGGATTGACGGAAACTCCATTGCCGATGTTTGCCGCAAACGAGTCACTCATGCAATGGAGTTTCTTGAAAGTCTCGGCTTGTCGCAGCAACAGATTGAAATCGCCGACTTTCTGCTCGGAGAAATACGGCGGCGGCTGACCTATTTGGTCGATGTCGGTCTCGACTACGTTACGCTTGACCGGTTGACGCGCACGCTGTCGGGCGGGGAGGCTCAGAGGATCAGTTTGGCCTCCTGCCTCGGCTCCGGTCTTACCGAAACGCTGTATGTTTTGGATGAGCCCAGCATTGGGATGCATCCGCGGGACAACGCCAAACTGATTGCTATTCTCGAGAAGCTGCGAGACGCTGGCAACACGGTGCTTGTCGTAGAACACGACGCCGACATGATTTCCGCTGCGGACGAGGTCGTTGACCTTGGTCCCGGCGCAGGCGAGCGAGGAGGCAGGATTGTCTTTCAAGGGTCCGTCGACGCTTTGAAGCGGTCGCGGAAGTCGCTTACCGGCCAGTACCTGGCCGGACGCCGAAACGTGGGCTGCCTTCAGATGAAGCGGCCGGCTCCGCGAAAATATCTCCGCGTATTGGGGGCACGTGAACACAACCTGAAGAGTATTGACGTCGACATTCCCCTGTCCACGTTTGTATGTGTTACCGGCGTGTCGGGTTCCGGTAAGAGCACCCTGTTGGAGAATGTACTCTACCGAGCGGTTCTGAGAGAGAAAGGGTTGGCTACCGAGCGTCCCGGCGAACACGACGCAATCTTGGGGCTGCAACATATTCGAAAGGTTGTTATGGTGGACCAGTCGCCGATTGGCCGCACGCCACGGTCCAACCCCATAACCTATATCCATGGATTTACCGACATACGGAATCTGTTTGCTTCCACAATGTCGGCCCACTTGCGACAACTGACTCCAAGCCAATTCTCGTTTAACGTATCCGGCGGACGCTGTCCTCGATGCAAAGGTGAAGGAGCGCTGAAGGTCGAGATGCAGTTTTTCGCAGACGTTTTTGTTACGTGCGATGCATGCGGCGGCAAGAGATATAAGCCGGAGATTCTCGACGTGCGATACCGTGACAAGACGATCCACGACGTGCTCTGTATGACCGTTCAGGAGGCAATCGCGTTTTTCGATTCGCCTTCGACTCTGCACAAACGTCTAAAAGTGCTCGGCGACACCGGGCTCGGTTATCTCAAACTGGGACAACCGGCGAACACCCTTTCGGGGGGCGAGGCCCAGCGCCTGAAGCTTGCCTCGCACATCGGAGTTGAGCAAACCTGCGATACGTTGTTCATATTCGACGAACCGACTACCGGCCTTCATTTCCACGATATTGATAAATTAATCGACTGTTTCAACACCCTTGTGGACATGGGAAATTCGGTTGTCGTTATCGAACACAATATGGAAGTTATCAAATGCGCAAGTTACGTGATTGATTTGGGCCCGGAGGGCGGAGACGAGGGCGGTTGGGTTGTAGCCGCCGGGCCAGCGGAAAAAATTATGGAAACGAGACGCTCCCATACCGGCCGCTTTCTCGAAACTTATCTGCACGGCAAAATTCGCGCAACCGTTTGAGACTGTGCGACGGCGATGCCCGCAAATATTCTCTTGACAGGTGTTCCGGGAGTTGGAAAAACCACGGTGGTGAAGGAGGTTGCCCGGCTCCTCGGCCCCGCAGTCGGTGGTTTCTATACCGAAGAGAAGCGGGATGGGAATGCGAGAGTGGGATTCGATGTTGTGACCCCCGACGGCGCCCGCGCCGTGTTGTCACGTACGACTATTAGGAATAAGAACCGTGTCGGCAGATACGGCGTTGATATCCGCTCATTCGAAACGATCGCCATTCCCGCTATTGACAACGCTGTGACGCAGGAGAAGACCGTCGTGATTGATGAAATCGGCAAAATGGAACTATTCTCGCGGTCATTTCGGGAAAGAGTGCTCAGCGCCCTGGAGTCGGCGTCTCCCGTGCTGGCTGTGATCATGCTCAAAACGAATCCTTTTGCCGATTCAATTAAAGCGAGAGCCGACACCAAACTCATCCGGGTGACACCGGCCAACCGTGACATTCTCCCGGAGCAATTAGTGCGCGAGCTCGGCGCTTCCGTCTGATTTGCGCGGAGGCTGCGACCGGACGTTTCGAATGGACAATCCGACCCTGGCGTCAAGAAAACCTATTCCTGTTCTCCGCGAGTTCGAACGAGCCGCCACGCTTCAGATGACCGTGACGAGCCGCCCGCGATTGTCTTAATTCGTTTGCCCGCTGCCTGGAATTCCGGCGCCGCCTGGTTTATAATGGTAGCAGGTGATGTTCTATGCAACAGGCCGTTTTCAAAAGAAAAAGATATTATCAATTCAGCGAGTATCTCAGGGAGCGTTTTGGCTGCAAGGTTTTCAAGGTAACGATAGACGCCGGTTTCACGTGCCCGAACCGCGACGGACATCTGGGGTGGGGAGGCTGCACATATTGCAATAACCTCGGTTTCAGCGCCAACACGCGCCGCGCGCCGGCGCCTGTGCGGGAACAGGTGGAGCGGGGAATCGAGTTCATGCGCAAGCGCTACAAAGCGGAGAAGTTCATTGCCTACTTCCAGGCGTACACCAATACTTATGCTCCCCTCGAGAAACTGAGGTCGCATTACGATGCCGCGCTCGAACATAAAGACGTTGTCGCTCTCTCTATAGGCACTCGTCCCGACTGCGTGCCCGAGCCGGTGTTCGATTTGATCGACCGGTATCAATCCACTCACGAAGTGTGGGTCGAGTATGGGTTGCAGACGATTCACGACAGAACGCTCGAACTCGTAAACCGGAGACACGACTATGCCGCGTTTCTCGACGCGCTCGAGAGAACGAAGCGACGCGGCCTGAAAGTGTGCGTGCACGTAATCTTGGGCCTGCCCGGAGAATCCCATGAAGACATGATGGAAACAGCTCGGGCGGTCGGGCAAATGGATATCGACAGCCTGAAAATCCACCTCATGCACGTGCTCAAGGACACGCCGCTCGAGAAGGAATTTGTCGAAGGCAGATTCAGACCCTTGGAATTCGACGAGTATGTCGGGCTTGTGTGCGATTTTCTCGAATACATTCCCGCCGATATTTCCATTCAAAGACTGACCGCAGATGGTCCTTCCTCTGTCTTACTGGCGCCGAAATGGGCGAGAGAAAAGCGCAGAACGATTGCCGCTATCGATGCCGAACTCGAACGGCGCGACTCATGCCAGGGGTTGCGCGCGGGATAAAGCGACACTGCTTCGCAATCACGCCGCCCTCTTTCCGCCACTCCCTTCATTGTCTCGAACGGACCAAAATGAAACGACGCTGCTTCGGTCATATGACTTTTGACAAAGCCGGAAGGCTCTGGTAATATTTCATGCGGCGTTCCCTTTGGATGCGATGCTTCGTGCGGAGGAATGAACGACGGACCACCTTTTGGAAAAAGTTGCCGACTCCTTCCGTCACCTGCGCGAGGGCGAGCTGTCACATTTTTCGCTGAAGGGAAGAATTGTCATCTATCCCTTCAGGGTCCTCGTACGCGCATTCGAGGAATTCTTTGCCGACCAGTGTCTTCAACGCGCCAGCGCGCTGGCGTTCGCCAGTCTCCTGGCGCTCGTTCCCGTCACCGCAATTTTCTTTTCCTTCATCACGAAACTTGAAGCGTTCAGCCAACTGCGCGGCAGGGTGGAGGATTTCCTTTTCAGAAACCTGGTGCCGACGCGGACCGACGTTATCCGCCAGTACCTTGTACAATACACCGAGAACGTGACCCTGCTGGGAATATTCGGAATCATGGCCCTGTTTATTGCGGCCATTTTCCTGTTCAACACCATCGAGCACACAATAAATATTATCTGGCACGCAAAGCAGCGAAGGCCGTTTCGGAGCAAGTTTACCTCGTTCTGGACGGTTCTGACCGCATCTCCTCTCCTCGTTTTCGCCTCGTTTTACATCGCAGCGAAGTTCACCGCAAAGGGGAATGAGGCATTTTCCCTTCGGCTGTTGACCTATTCCCTGAACGGGCTCGCATTCTACCTGGCGTATCAATTCGTGCCGTACACCCATGTGCGAGTTCGGGCCGCCGTGGTCGGCGCCGTTGCGGGAGCGACGCTCTGGGAGCTCGCCAAAGGCGGATTCAACTGGTACATCACCAGCATGACCCAGTTCGACAGGATATACGGCTCTCTGGGAGCTGTTCCCGTGTTCCTGTTGTGGGTCTACCTCACGTGGGTCATCGTCTTGTTCGGTTCCGAAGTGGCATACGCCGTGCAGTACCCGAAAAGCGAGAGTCGGCTGAGTCAGGCTCAGTTGGCGGATTACTTGGATTTCTTCTCGGTTCGCACCATGGCGGAAATTGTACGACGGTTCAACGACGGCGACACAGCGGCCGGTACGATCGACCGTCTCAAAGAGATCGGAATCCCATCCGAAATTCTGGGCGAAATCCTGAACCGGCTGACCGACGAGCGTTTGGTTTTTTTCACCGAAGAGAAAGATTACGTTCCCGCGCGACATCCGTCGAAAATGACGGTTCGCGAGGTCATCGAGGCTGTTTCCGGCAAAAAGTTGCTCGCGCCGGACACGGTGAAGGACCCCGTCTCGAGAAAATTGCGAGAGTCGTTCCAACAGATAACCCGGGATATGGATTCGTCACTGGATGACCTGAACATGCAGATGCTGGTTGATAATGAGCCGGAATGAAGGGCGCGACGCCCGAGAGCACTAACGTCTCAAACGGAGAACGGAGGGAGGTACGCATTCGATGGGTTCGGTAATTTTACTGTCGCTCTTGCTAGTCTCGGGTTTTGGCTTATTATGTTATCTCTTTACCGAGTCCCGGGTCGAACTCGACACGCCCACAATAGCAGCGATGGAGGCGCACGCCCAAGCGGTGGAATCACGAAGGAAAGCGCCGTCAGAGGAAGAGACGGAAGCACCGACCACAGAAACAGACAAACACGTCGCTTCCGGCGTTTCCGAGACGGATGAAGATGCAACAGAGGCGGCCTCCTTTGCCAATGTCACCGGTTACGAGTACCGCGAGCTGTTGGAAGAGGGCGCAGAGAATTACGTGCTCCCGCAGTGGATGGTGAATTATTTCTCAAGCAGCGACATCTGCCATACCCTGGATACGAATGACAGGGTGGTATTTATTGTGAAGCTCAACGACCCGGACAACGCCGAAGGGTATATCGACGTATTGGCGGACTGCGATATGAGCACGCAGACGATTGCGCTCACCTTCGGTTTCGGGGAAGGCGCCGCCGCCGAGTCGTTGAAAACCAAGTTCTACCTGTTCGAACGCGGCGACCTTCACGAATTGAGCCGAATCGCTCGGCAGGACCAGATGCGCATCGACGTCCTCACGCGTGCCGAAGACTACACATTGGAATACGCCGGAACCGTCCGCATGAGGCTCCCCCAGAGTGTCGTCACCCAAATCAAGAATGTGCTTGCCAAAATCCCGACATAGTGCTGACACAAAGCCGGGTGTCACGACAGCCAAAAAATGTATGGCCCTCGATATCCGCACACACACCTTTCCTGACGTCGTCGAAAGATTCGGCATACCACCTTTGCGCTGCCATCTCGCAAGACGATGACTTTCTGTCGCGATTTTTATGCCGCCCCACCGTGTTGCGCGCTTATTGTCCGTTCCGCCCGGCGCCTTAACAAGTTTGCGGCATAATGGTATAATGAAAGCGTGTTTCACAAATGATTTGAAAATTGACCCAAAAGGTCGGAAGGGGCTGCAATGGATTCACGGTTCACCCGTCGTCGTTTTCTCGAAGCTGTCGGAATCGCCGGAGCGGCTGCGTGCATCGGGACGGCGCCCGCCTGCAACACGCGAACGCCCACAGTCGTTAAAAAACCGAAGGAACACGACCTGGCAAGAGACCTCGTTATCGTTCGCGGCGAAGACCCGAAGAAAATGGTGGAAGCTGCAATAGAAGCGTTGGGAGGCATGGACAAACTGGTTAAGCCGAACGATATTGTCGTTGTCAAGCCAAACATCGCCTGGGACCGACAGCCGGAACAGGCTGCGACCACCAACCCCTTCGCAGTCGCCGCTCTGGTGGAGATATGCTTCAAAGCAGGAGCCAGCGAGGTGAAGGTTTTTGATCGAACCTGCAACGACGCCCGGCGCTCCTATGATTCCAGCGGTATCGCAAAGGCCGCTGAGCAGGCGGGCGCATCGGTGAGCTACGTGAATGAGCGGAAGTTCAGCCCGATAGCCGTTCCCGAGGGGAAATCCATGAAGCAGTGGCCAATCTATCAAGACGCTGCAGATGCGGATGTGCTCATTAACATACCGATTGCTAAACACCATGGCATTTCCCGTCTCACGCTCGGCTTCAAAAATATGATGGGTGTTGCGGGAGGCGAACGCGGCAAGTGGCATCCCGAAATACATCAACGAATCGTTGATTTCGCGACAGTCACCGCAGTTGATTTAACCATTATCGATGCGTTTCGCATACTGACCGACCATGGCCCCAACAGCGGAACGGCAGCCGATGTGCGCGAGGAGCAGCTCCTCGTTGCCTGTGTCGACCCGGTTGCCGCCGACGCCTGCGCCGCAACCATCTTCGACCTCGAGCCCCACGAGGTCGGTTTTGTAACGAAAGCTCATGAACTCGGACTGGGCGAGATGGACCTGAGCAAAATCAAGCGACAAAAAATCGACTTGGCCTAGTTGCCGAGAAACCTTTTCCCCATGAGAAATCTCAGACGCGTTTCCCAAATCACATTTCTTGTCTTCTTCATCTTTTTGTTGACGAGAGCATCGTATCCGCTGAACGAGGCGTATCCGGTCGATATGTTCCCTCGATTAAGTCCGCTGCTTGCCGTTACCACCTCGTTCGCGACCCGTGCGATGCTCACGGTTTTCTGGCCCGCCATGATTATTGCAGCGGCGACTGTGGTTTTGGGCCGCGCCTTTTGCGGATGGGTTTGCCCCATGGGAACTACGCTCGACATCACTGATAAGTTTTTTGCGAAGAAGAAAAATGCGATCGCTGATGAGAAACCAAGGCATCGCCGATGGAAGTTCGGTTTGCTCGTTCTGCTCGTGGCAGGGTCGGCCTTTGGCCTGCAAATGGCGGGATGGTTCGACCCAATGAGCCTTGTCACACGCTCCTATGCCCTTGTTCTGCTGCCGTACTCCAACTTCCTCAGCGAGCGGCTGTTGGACGTCCTGTTCATGATTCCGGGACTTGGCCCTCTCTTATATCCGGTTGAGGATTTTCTGAAACAACACGTCCTCTCCTTTCAGCAACTTATCTTCTCATCACACTTCCTTTTCGCACTCATTTTCGTTGCTATAGTCGCGCTGGGCGCGTACAATCGGCGGTTCTGGTGCAGGAGCCTTTGTCCGTTGGGCGGACTCCTTGCACTGATCGGACGGTATCCGTTGCTCACAAGAAAGGTGAGTGACAAATGCACTCACTGCCTGAAGTGCCAACGCTCGTGCATGACCGACGCAATTTGCAGCGAGGGAAGCAATACCCTGCGAGGGGAATGCATATATTGTTTCACGTGCGAGGACATTTGTCCCGAGAGCGCCATAACGTTTTCTTTCAAGCCCGATAGCGCGCAGAGCGTGTCGGCCGGCGTGCTCGGACGGCGCGCTTTCCTTACCACCGCGGCTGCGGGAGCGGCCGCGCTTCCGATTCTCCGACTGAATTTTCCACGGCATTCTCTGTATCCTCTCGCGATACGGCCACCGGGCGTGGACTCCGAAATGTCATTTCTTGCCGAGTGTGTGCGATGCGGCGAATGTATGAAAGTTTGCCTCAAGAACGCTCTCCATCCAACGCTCATGGAGAGCGGAGTCGAAGGGCTGTGGACACCGAAACTCGTTCCGCGTGCCGGTTACTGCGAGTATAACTGTACCCTTTGCGGACAGGTTTGTCCGACCGGCGCTATACCGGAACTTACTCTCGAGGAAAAACATAAGGCGAAGATGGGAACGGCTCATTTCGATAAGAACCGTTGCATTCCATGGGTTGCCCAAAATAAATGGAATGAAAAAAATGAGTGGTCAAAAGAATACAACTGCGCTGTCTGCGAAGAGCACTGTCCCACACCTACAAAGGCAATACAGTTTTCCGACGTCATAGTCAATACCGTCGAGGGTCCCCGGACCATTCGACGGCCGATAGTGATCGAAGAAGAATGTATAGGGTGCGGTATCTGCGAGCATGTTTGCCCGCTCGATGGACCTGCCGCCGTCAAGGTATTTTCCAAACACGCCGCAAGGCGATTTCGCGGCGAAACCGGCGCCGCCGACCTTTCTTAGGCTTGAGGCCGACACCATCTTTTTTGATCACCCAACTGGTTGGAAAATGGATGACCCGTCATCAGCTTTGAGAAATATGCGGCATCATGCGTTGGTGATGCTCAATGTGCTCTCAACAGCGCGGTCTCGTCCTCGCCTCAGACCGGAACGACGGCGGAAGCCGGAACAGAATGCCAAAAAATAACCAAATTTCCACGAAATTTATGCCTATTTGTTTGGTTATGGAAGAAGGGCAATATAGGAGGTACAGCGAAAAAGGGGCAACAATATCTAGGGGTATGAAACTGGATGTGACCTTGAATTCTGCAAAAATTAGTGTATAATTTACAGCGGTGTGGTATGCGGCATTTTATGGTTCGGAGAATGGCGGGTCGGATAGACCCGTATTTGTTGATGGTGGGGCTTTGGCCCACCCCGCAATTGCGCCGGATGCTCATGTATTCGGCCATCATTCATTTATGCTTGGCGCTCTCGGTCATGGTTGTGCGAATGCTTAACGTCCAATTCCGAAATATTCCTGCCGTTGTCTATCGAGTCGATTATGTCGAACTCGAGCGTCCCAAGCCCGCTCCCGTTAAAAAAGTCGCGGAGGCGCCACCGAAGAAAGCTGAAGTTCCCAAGCCCAAGCCCGAGCCGAAGCCGGAACCCAAGCCCGAGCCGAAGCCGGAACCCAAGCCCGAGCCGAAGCCGGTCGAAAAGCCGAAGGCGCCGGAACCGGAAAAAAAAGTTGAAGCGCCGAAGGTCGTTAAACCCTCTGAGCCGAAAGAGAAGTCCCCCGAGGTACAGGCCGAACCGGAACCGCCGGAGAAAAAAGAACCGCCGCCTCCACCGGCGCCCGAGCCCGAACCGGTTAAGGTGGCAGAAGCGACAGAACCGGAACCTGTAGCGTCGAGCACCGTAAAACTGGATACCGACTTTATCAGTCCCGATCTGAAATGGTATATTGAAATCATCAGGCGGCAAGTGTGGCAAAATTGGATCGAGCCGAGGCATGTTCTGCCTCCGGGCACACATGCGCGGGTGGTGATTCGTTTCGAGATTAAACACGACGGAAGTTTCGCCTCTGACCCCCTTGTCCTCGAGCCATCCGGCATATTCCTGCTCGATCAGTCCGGTTTGCGCGCAGTCATAAGAGCGGCGCCGTTCCCTCCGCTGCCCGAGAGTTATCGGGAGGAAAGGCTGGGCGTGCGGTTTGGCTTTGAATACGGAGAGAGAACATGATTCGGCGGTGTCTGGCTGCAGTCTGCTCGGTAGCTGTTGTGTTCGCGTGCACGAGCGCCCTCTTCGGCCAGGGCGATATCATCATTAACATTTACGAGCCGGGAATGACGAAAATAAAAATAGGCGTTCCGCCACCCGTTGCGGAAGAATCTTCATCTCCGTCCGCGCACGTGTCCCTGGCAAATGATTTCGCGCGTGTGATAAGGGACGACCTCGATTTTACCGGGCTCTTTGAAGTGTTCACGACTCCGCCTCCACATACCGGCGCACCCGCCTCCCCTTCTCCGTTCCCGCCGCTGAAGGCATGGACTCCCCTCGGAGTGCAATCGGTTGTGCAAAGCCAGTATCAGGTAGCCGGCTCCCAGGTGAGATATGATTGCGCTCTGTATGATGTGGAATCGCAAAGCCGCATTGTTGGTCGATACTATAAAGCGCTTCCGAGCGAAGTTCGAATGGTCGCCCACGCGTTTGCCGATGAGATTGTGTACCGCTACACCGGCAAACGTGGCGTGGCGCACACCTCTCTCGCATACGTGAAAAAAGTCGGCGACGTCAAGGAAATCCATCTTATGGATTATGATGGCCACAATTCGTACCAACTTACCCATGACAAGTCCATCGCTCTGTCACCCGCCTGGTCGCCCGACGGTAACAGAATTGTGTTCACTTCGTACAAGGATTACAATCCTGACGTCTATATGATCGACTTGAAAAAGCGGTCGTACACTCGTATTTCGGGATTTATCGGCCTCAACACGACTCCTGCTTTCTCACCGGACGGCAAGCATGTTGCATTGACACTGAGCAAGGATGGTAACCCGGAAATATACATACTTGACTTGCGCACTGGCGAATTCTCCAGATTGACCAAAAACTCGCGCATCGATACTTCTCCCTCCTGGTCGCCGAACGGCAGGGAATTTGCATTTGTTTCTGACCGGTCCGGCGCGCCGCAAATCTATATAACCGACCGTGAAGGGATAAACCTGCGCAGGCTCACCTACTCGGGCTACTACAACACTTCGCCCGCCTGGTCGCCGCTGGGAGACAAGATCGCTTACGTCGGTATGGCCGGTGGCTCCGCGGACATTTACACCATCAGCCCGACCGGCTCCGAATTGCGCCGTTTGACCTATGACGGAGGCAACGAGGACCCCTCATGGTCACCGGACGGAAAATACCTTGCGTATGCCTCCAAGCGGGGAGGAAATATGAACATTTACCTGATGAGGGAGAATGGCACGGGGAGACGCCAAGTTACGTTCGGGGGAGGTGATAATATGGCGCCTGCATGGTCGCCCTGAAACGGGGTGATCGACAGGCGCGCCCGAAAAGAGTCGGCGAAAAGCTTCAATCGGTCCGGTGAAAGGTGAGTTTGCCCCCAACATGATAGAGTGTTTGGCCGGATGTGTTCTTTGTTCCAGAGTACGTAGTGACAAGGCCCGAGAACCAATTCAAAATATCTCCGAAAGGAGTAATGAGGAGGGAAAGATGGTCCGTAAAATTGCCGGATTTGTAATCTGTGCGGTTTTCTTCTCTGTTCTGGTCATTCCCGGATGCGCCAGAAAATCAAAAACGGTGAGTCCCCGGTTCGAACCTGAAACCGAGATGGCGGAAGTCGCGCCTTCACCTGCCGAACGAGCTCCTCAGGCAGGAAGACTTGGCGAGGGCACTGCAGGAGAGTTTGAGGAGGGCGACCTGCCTATACGGCAAACCGAAGAAGCCCGAAAAATGATCTTTGCCGAAGCAAGTCAGGAGCTTCAGCCCGTCTATTTCGATTACGATAGCTCGGTGCTGAAACCCGAGGCAAAGTTGAAACTGGAAAGGGCGGCCACTTGGTTGAAGCGGAACGCCAAGGTCAACGTGCAGGTCGAGGGACACTGCGACGAGCGCGGCACCAACGAGTACAACCTGGCTCTGGGAGAAAGACGCGCGCTGGCAGCGAGACGATACCTGATCAGCCTCGGCGTGGACCCCGACCGCATTTTCACGATCAGCTACGGCGAGGAACGGCCGGCGGTCGAGGGGCACGGAGAATGGGCCTGGAAGTTTAACAGGCGCGCCGAATTCAAGATTTCTTTCTGAGCAAAGCCCTGTTTGAGCGAGGGATTACCGCGGCAAGGCCCGGAACACGGGAAGGTTCGAGACTGTCCGAGGGGCGTTCCGGAAATGGCCGAGGGGGTTTTTTCCGGAGGTGGGGGTTGTTCCTTTGCGGAGCCTGCATGCCTCTGAAAAAGAACGGTCGGTCATGGGGAGAAAGGGAACAGGTGAGTATATGACATGAGACGACTATCCAAAGCTTGGCTTTTCTTGATTTGCCTGGCCTCCTATCTTTCGATGGGACAGGCGGGTTGCCAAACCACCTCATCAAGTGATTTGGCGTATATCCGCTCGGACCTCGTGCGAATCAAGCGAGACGTCGATGACATAAAAAAACAGCTTGGCACTCCTCTTCCTTCTGAGTACGGCGACGTTCTGAGAAATCAAGCGGCGCAACGCGAAATGCTGTTGGAGGTGCAGGAGGGCCAACAACGCGCCGAGAGCCGGCTCGAGGAAAACAGGTATGAGTTGAGGGCTCTGAGACAGGAGATGACGAATCTCAAGCTGAATCTTGTCAACCAGATGGAAGCCATAAGGGCTGCGAGCAAAGGGAGCGGAGTCTCCGTGCGGTCTCCCGACCCGACTCCACCGGCATCTGTGCCACCGGCTCAGCCGTCTGCGGCTTCGGGCGTGCCGCCATTTGAGGGTCCGGAGCAGCCTGCGCCGCCCGTCGAGCCGACCACACCGCCTTTGATGTCTCCTCCCGCCGTTGCGCCCGCTCCAAGCGCGGTTCCACCGATGCCCGGACCAGCGGAGCCGATTGATTACACGAAACTTTACGACCAGGCGTATGAAGACTATGTGCGTCAGAGCTATTCTCTGGCCAGGAGCGGGTTCGGGGAGTACCTCAGGCGGTTCCCGGATACCGACCTTGCCGACAACGCCCAGTACTGGATCGGAGAGTGCTACTATGCGGAGGGCCGCTATGAGGAGGCTGCGAAGGCTTTTCAACAGGTGATAACGAGATATCCCACCGGTAACAAGGTTCCGCGGGCGATGCTGAAGGCGGGGTACGCGCTTATGCAGCTTGGCCGCGACCAGGAAGCAAGGGATATATTCCAGCAGGTAGTCGACGCCTATCCGCTCTCAAGCGAGGCCGACCAGGCAAAGTCAAAACTCAAGTCGCTGCAATAGGCAACCGGACAAAAAGCAGGCGGTTGACAAAAAACCATTGCCCGCCTATACTAAGTTCAGTGGAGGTGGGGCGCTTAGCTCAGTTGGTGGAGCGCTGCGTTCACATCGCAGAGGCCACTGGTTCGAGTCCAGTAGCGCCCACACTCGGTGGTTATGCCCGTCGGCGCTTTGCTTTGAAGCAGGCGGCCGGCGGGTGTTTTTTCCCCCCTCTCCGGCGCCGGACTCAGGAAAACCAGCCCCGCGAGGTCACTCCGCCTTCAATCTCGATTCGACCTGTCGTTGGACAAGCTCCCGAAATGTGCGGGGTGGCTCGACGAAATCGGAGCGTGAACGAAGCGACAGCGCCCCTGCAGGGCAGTGGTGAACGCACACACCGCAGCCGATACAGCGTCTCAGGTCGATCTCGACGGTTTCTTTCCGCAGTGTAATCGCTTTCATCTGGCAGCGCTCGACACATTCTCCACAGCCGGTGCATTCGTCCTCGTTCACCATCGCTTCGTAGTTGCTCGAGACCGTTCTCACCGGTGCGTTGAACTGGCTGACCCCGCGCAGAACGCCGCAACAACAGGTGCAGCAGTTGCAAATGAAATCGATACGCTCTTGCGTATTGCTGGAGGTATGAATTAGCCCGGCATCCGCGCTCTTCTTCAGAATCTGGTGCGCTTCCTCCCGGCTTATTTCACGTCCGAACCCTCGCTCCTGAACAAATTTGGCGAAAGGCCCGAATTGAAGGCAAACGTCGTCGGGAAATCTGCAACCCTGCTCGAGGAGCCTGCGCTCGTGCCGGCAATAGCAAACAGAGACGGTGATGATATCCGCTTCGTCTATGTATTTGCTCGCTTTCTCAAAAGGGAAAACATCAACATCAGAGCAAACCGTTTTCTCAACGGGCACCACGCGGGCGAAATGGATAGCCGCTTCGAAAACCGACGCGCTCTGCTCGTCTTTCTTCGGCAAAGCGGCATCGAAATACTCGTCGAACAGGCGGGCCAGTTTCTTGGCGCGTTCGGTCGTTTCTCCCTTCATGAACTGCAGTTCGAAGATTCCCGGAACAAGCTGAATGGTCTTGTATCGTTTTTCTCCTTGCCTGTCGCTGCAATATATGAGCCCCTTGTCCGCCATCCGGTCGAGCAAAGGCGCCATCCGCTCGGAATCTTCCCCGATTCGTTCGGCCACGGCTGACGGCGGTTCGGGCGCCAAGGGCGACAGATTGAGTGCAATGCGCGCTTCCTCCTCGGTAAACAGTGATTTCAACAACGCCCTCAGCTCCGGGCTTTTCCGGCTGCCGTATCCTATCCGGTCGAAAAGTTCTGCCAATCGCTCATACAATTCATCACTCATGATGGTCTCCCAACGGTTGTGCAGTCGGTTCCTCCCCGACATTCTCTCTTCAGGGATTCTTGCAAATGATCAGGGCGGCTATTATCCCGGGAATCCATCCGATCAGCGTCAACACGGTCACGATCAGGATCGAGCCGCACCCCTTGTCCAACACCGCCAGCGGCGGGAGAAATATACATAGCAGCGCCCTTCCGAGCCCCATTCCGTCTCCTCCACCTTTTTAGCTTTTGGCGTCCACCCGCTTAGGGGGGAATCGATAAATGAAAATAGAGTAACCGACCCGGTCTATCGGTTGATATTTCTTCAGCCAGTCGTAGCAACCCGGCGACAGGTACAGGCTATGCAAGAATGTCGCGCTGATAGCCAGGTATCCCTCGTCGATTTTGCTGCAGTCGCCTGCGGCATTTGGGTGTCCGTAATATTCGAGCAGCCCGGGCGGCCCGAAGTACACGATTCTAACCGGTTCCATGTCGTTCTCTTTCAAATGACGGAGCAACAATTTCAAGTCCTGGCCCCAATCGAGGTTGGAGTCGACCAAATATTTGTATCCGTTTTTTGGTCCTCCCACTAATTCATTGAAATATTCGAGGTAATGCGGATAGATGCGAACGCTCGACACTATATACCACGCAACAAGGGCGGCGAACAAGACGGAGCGCCAGCGGTCACGCGGAATAGCAGCCAGGCGGCTTGTCCATACGAACAGGAAAGGGAATATTGGCAATATCAAGCGAAGACCAATGTTGGTGTCGGAAAAACAACTGGCGGCCATGAGTCCCAGACTTGGTACGAGCAAGAACGCCTCCTCGCCTCTTTTCCGGTTTTTGGAATATCGGAGGAATACAGCACACCAGAGAAGAAAAAGGAGAACGGGGAGCGGCGTTTTGATAAGGAAAGCAATCGGGAAATAGGCGAAATGACCCTTGGATGATACCTCTCCCATGAAGAAATTAGGATGACCCGCCTGGCCGTGACCGACTTGTTCGTACAGGGTGACGAAGTAAGTGGCCGCAGGTATTTCTATACCTTTGTCGAAAAGGAATTTAAAAATCCCCCCGTAAAAAAATTCGGCGGGGCTTTTCGCGTATACAGGCACATAAAGAGATCGAACCTCAAAGAAATACGCGGCCCACACGACAAGGAACGAGATAATCAGCATCAGAACGAGCGAGTAAATTACTCTCGGCTGGCCCCTGGTTTTCTCCCACAACTTGAAAGAGCGCAAGTGTTCCGTTGGCAGGGTCGGCGCATTTTGCTCTGGTTTTGGCGTCCGTTGTAAAAACATGGTGAGGAGAAACATGGAAGGAACCAGAATAATCGCTGTAAATTTCGTCAAGAGGGCAATTCCCAGCGTGATGCCGGAGGCAAGCAACCTGCCCCACGAAGGGCTGGTCAGGTAACCCCTGAAGAAATAGAAAGCGGCAAAGATTGTCAATGTTGCAAGGAAATCCGTCGCGGCGAGACGAGTGTGAGCAAGAAGGTTCGGACAGAAGGCCGTGAGAGTCACAGCGAAAAGGCCTGCTTTGAGTCCAAAGAGCTGTCGGCTCCATGAAAAAACAAGCAGTCCCAAAATTGGAAACGTTAACATCACAGGCAGCCTGGCCAGAAAGATGAGAACTTCGGGGTCATATCCGGACTCGAAGATCATGGAGAGACTAGTGAAACCCCAGGTTTCCGAGGTTTGAAACCGCGTCCAAAAGGAGGAATCGAAATCGAGGAAGCACCAGAAGAGGCTGGTAACAAGAAAAGGAAGCCCGGGAGCTCCGGGCACACGCGTACTCACATCTCCCGTTTCCATCATATATTTTCCCACGCCTATGTACGCCGGTTCGTCATATGTCAGCGATTTGTGGATACAACTCGTTGCGGCGAGACTCAGGCCTGCGAAGATGAGGACAAGGACAATGGCCCAATAGTGCCGATTTGTAAAAGTGTCAATGGCAGACACGAGCCGGAAATCTCTTTCAGCGCAGGACCGCTTGACCAATTTGGGAAATGCAAGCAGAACAAATCATCATGTACGGATTTTACCGGTTTTATCGGTAAAACGCAAAGAGCATGGGAATGCCGGCATAAAAGTGGAAAAGTACGCGGCAGCGCTGCAGTGTATCCCTTGAAAACGACTCCATGTCTCAACCCTATCCAATCCTGATTCTTGTGGTGGGATGTTCCCGGCACAGTGAATTCCTCTCACTGGATTTTCCGCAGCGCCGCTCGCGCCGCATGGAATCCGCACATGCCGTGCACCCCGCCGCCCGGCGGTGTCGATGATGAACAGAGGTATATGCCGCGAAGGGGTGTCTCATACGGAACGCGGCGCAGAACCGGTCGAGCGACAATCTGCCACAGGTCCTGTGTCCCTCCGTTTATGTCTCCGCCGATACAGTTCGGATTGTATTTCTCAAATTGCTCCGCGGAACGCGCGTGCCTGGCCAGGATGCGGTCTCGAAATCCTGGCGCGAAACGCTCAATCTGTTTCTCAATGGGCTCCCTCATATCGAACGAGGAGTTGTTGGGCACATGACAATAGGCCCAAGCCGTGTGTTTGCCTTCAGGGGCGCGAGTGCAGTCGAACAGACTCTGTTGTGCGACCAACACAAAAGGCTTTTCCGGGTGGCGTCCTCGCCAGACCTCGGCCTCGGCGGCAGCAATTTCCTCAAACGTCCCGCCCACATGGACCGTTCCCGCCCGCATGCATTCGGTTGCTCTCCAGGGAATCGGCCCGTCAAGCGCCCAGTCGATTTTGAAGACGCCCGGGCCGTAGCGATACCTCCGCAGTTGTTTTCGGTATAACCATGGCAAGCGGCTCCCGGCCATGGAGAGTAGTTGCAGCGGTGTGACATCAAGGAAAACGGCCCGGGCATGGGACAGTTCATCAACGTGGGAAATCTGTAATCCCGTGACTATTCGCCCGCCCAAGCTCAGAAAATAGGATTCCAGCGCGTTTGAAATCTGCTGCGCCCCTCCTCTGGGTAGAGGCCAACCGGCCGTATGTCCCAGCGCGGCCAGCACCACTCCGAAGGCCGCAGACGGCATTCTTTCCAAAGGAAGAACAGAGTGAGCCGCAAGACCGGCAAACAGTCCTTGCGCATATTTGTCTCGAAAGTGTTTTTTGATGAACCTCTTGGCCGAGGGTAGTGCCCGCATCGCGAATTTCAACAGCAATAGGGGGCGTTTCGGAAGGCGAGGCGGACCCAATACTTGGCCCTCAATTTCCGGCCACTTCGACACGATCGGGTCCATCAAACTTCTGTATTTATTATCATCCCGTCCGAGTTTTCGAGCCGTCTCGCTTATGGACGTTTCAAGCATGGCCGCCGTGCCGTCGTCGAAGGGATGCGCCAGCGGCGCGCTTGGCTGGACCCATTGCAGACCGTGCTCGGAAAGAGGCAATTCTCTGAAAAACGGAGACCCGCGCCCGAGCGGATGAATTGCAGAACAGACATCGTGAACGAATCCGGGGAGGGTGAGCTCTGCGGACCGTGCGCCGCCGCCAATGCGTTCCGCCGCTTCCACTACGGCTACCGAAAATCCCGCGCGCGCCATTTGCACTGCTGCTGCGAGACCGTTTGGCCCCGAACCTACAACAAGCACGTCGTTTTCCGGAATTTTCGATTTCAAGAAACGCCTCTGTCCGAACTCGATTGACTGACACTCTCCAAACATATATCATGGTTCCCTCGATTTGTCTAATGTGAAAACGTAATTAAGAGGAGGGTGGAAATCGTGAAAAAAACATTCCGAGGATTGATGGTATCCATTTTGGGATTCTTGATTTTGCAGGCCGCAGCTGTCAGCTGCTATGCCGTAATGGAGTGGGTGATTGCGGAAGAGGTGAGTCTCGGGGTCGCTCCCCTCGATATAGCAGTGGCATCCGACGGACAATTGCTTTTTGTGCTTGTTCCGAACGAGGTTTTGCTTTATTCGATGCCCGATAAGAAAGTGGAAACCCGAATTCCGTTGGATGAGCCGTTTGATAGATTGACATACGCGGCCAACGAAAATGCTTTGATTCTGACAAGCAAGTCAGGGAAGAATATGCGGGTTATCACGTTGGAGGCCGTCCACGAGATAATGACATCCGGCCTGCCCATAAAAGGGCCGGCGAACGCTCCCGTAACGATAGCGGTTTTCCACGATTATCAGTGCCCGTATTGCATTCAGTTGGTCCCCACTCTCGAACGAATACTGAACACTTATCCGGAAAGCGTAAACTTGGTCTACAAGAACTTTCCGCTAAAGATGCACAGATTTGCCAGAAACGCGGCGTCGGCGGCTCTCGCAGCCGACAAGCAGGGGAAGTTTTGGGATTTTCACGCCGCGTTGATGGAGAATTACAGAAGTATTGATGAACAAAAAATCCGCGATATTGCAACCGAATTGGAGCTCGACCTTGAAAAATTTACTCAAGACCTGAATGACCCGGAAATCCAGAAAATAATCGCCCGCGACCTTAATAACGGTGTGCGGGCCGGAGTGCGGGGAACACCGACTGTCTTCGTCAACGGGAAACTCTTGCAAGTCCGGAGTTACGAAGGGTTAACAGCAAAAATCGAGCATGAGTTGAAAAAGAACGAAAAGGCCGCAACAACAGATGCAGCCGATTCGGCCGGCGACGGTAAGGCTTTGCCGGAATAGAAGGCTCTTCTTCGCAGAAAATTTGTTCGAAAAGAAAAAAGCGGTCATATGGGGTTACCTCCCGCGAATTGCCTCACGTTTCAACGTCACTTTCTGAATGTCGGCATTCTGTCTCGTGCAGGTTCTGTCTCCAAAAGGTTAACCCATTCACATTGCTCGAACAACGGACACACAAAGTGGCGCGCTATTGCGAACTTCGACTTTCGGAATTCGTGACCGGGACGCTCCACGTTTGCCGCGTATTGAAAAAGGGATGTGTTTGTGTTAGATTAAGTTAATGTGTTCAGGTCATTGCCCAACATGAGGAGAACCTTGCCATCGTGAAATATTACGTTTGTGACATCTGCGGGAGCAAGATCAAAACGACCGAGTTGCGATATGTGGTAAAAATGAGCATTTTTGCGGCTTACGACACCATGAAAATCGAGCTCTCCGACCTCGAAAAGGATTATGAGGAAGAGATTCGAGATCTCATAGAAAAGATGGAACAAATGGACCCCAAGCAGCTTGAGGAGGATGTATTCAAGCAGTTTACGTTTGATTTATGCCGGAAATGCCAGTTGAGATTCATAAGAAACCCGCTCGGCAAAAAACGCCGGACATCCTCGAACCTCCCGCCATTCGATGTAGATGATTTTCTTCGCCAACTCGGCTCGGGCTGAGAACATCCTGGTTTTTTCCGGTTTCCGCTGAAATGAAAGGGGGGAGAAAGATGGCTCGAAAGGCCTTGCTCGTGATAGATATGCTTGTAGACTTTGTCGATGAAGAGGGTGCGCTTTTCGTCGGACCAACGGCGAAAAGGATCGTGCCATTTGTAAAAAAGAAAATAGAAGAAGCGCGAGAAAATGGCGATTTGGTCATCTATGTGATGGACAGCCACAAGCCGAATGACGAGGAATTCAAGCTTTTCCCGAAGCATTCGGTCAAGGGAACCCGCGGCGCGGAAGTGATACCCGAACTGAAGCCCGCGCGCCGTGATAGAAAGGTCCGAAAAAGGCGCTATTCCGGCTTCTACGGGACCAACCTCGACGAAATTCTGAAAAAGAACAAAATAAAGCAGGCAGAGGTGGTCGGCGTGTGCACCTCGATCTGCGTCATGGACACAGTGGGTGGTCTGCGAAACCGGGATTACCCGGTCACAGTTTATAAGAGAGGAGTTGCCGACTTCGACCAGAAATTCCACAGGTTTTCTCTGGAGCGAATGAAAAAAATATACGGTGCGGAAGTAGTGTGACACGGTTTTGAGACGCGCAGGTAGCTGGCCAGTGCGGATGTGGGTGTCTCTACCGTTGCGCAGAGCCGCAAATGTGAGACTGTCCGATAATCACATTTTCTGCCGAAACGCGCGCGGAGGGAGTTGTGCCCAATTGTCGAATTCCCGTATTTTGGGGATTTATAGTTGGCGGTCCGCTCACGAAGCACACTTGGGCCAATTATCGGACACATTCACTGTTCCCGAAACACGCGCGAACCAATCGTGGAACACATTCCGATGCGAGAAGCCGATGTCACGCTTCGATAAAATGCGCCATAACTCCATCTACCGGACTCGATTGAAATGAAGGATTTTCAAGTAAAAGAACAAAACCAGATATATTCGGGGCGCGTAGTGAAGGTCTCCGTTGAAACGATTGTGTTGCCGAGTGGCCGAGAGACCATTCGCGAAGTCGTTCAGCACCCCGGCGCTGCGGCGATTGTGCCCATGATAAGCCCGGGTGAGGTTTTGCTCCTCAAACAGTTCCGGTATTGCACCCGAATGTCTCTCTGGGAAATTCCGGCAGGCACGCTCGAAACAGGGGAAACGCCGGCAGCATGCGCGGAAAGGGAACTGATCGAAGAAACGGGATACCGCGCAGGCAAAATGCAGCGGCTGAGCGGCTTCTTTACCACGCCCGGATTCTGCAATGAGTTTCTGCACTTGTTTTTGGCGACCGAACTTCGGGCGGTCGGGTCGAATCTTGAAAAGGACGAACAAATCGAAGTTCACCCACTGTCCCTGCCAGAAGCTTTGCGGAAGATCGAAGCGGGTGAGATCGTGGATGCTAAGACAATTATAGGCCTGTTAGTGGTCAGTCGCATGAAATTGGATTGAATCCGGGATAGCAACGCGGGAGGTTGAAATGAGTAAATTCGAACCGAAGGATGTGCGCAACGTGGGCCTAATTGGCCACGGGGGAACAGGCAAAACTTCCCTCGTGGAACACGTCTTACACAAGACAGGCAAAACGAACCGAACAGGGACCATAGACGCCGGCAATACGGTCGGAGATTATCTCGAGGAAGAAATAGCCCGGAAATTCACCATTTCCCTCAAACTGATGCATACGGACTGGAAAAAGAATCGAATCTACATCGTGGATAATCCCGGATATGCAGACTTCGTGGCCGAGATGGCGGCCTCGCTGTCCGTCTTGGACAATGCGATACTCCTGATCGATGGTTATGCCGGTATAGAAGTCGGCACCATCACCTCTTGGCGCTACTGCGAAAAAAATAATCTCCCCAGGGCCATTTTCGTCAATAAGCTCGACAAAGAACACAGCGATTTCGACAAAGTGCTCGCTTCCCTGCAGAGCAGCTTTGGGACTGCGGTGGTCCCCTTTGCCATTCCGGTTGGTAGACAGGCCGACCTGAAGGGAGTCGTCAGTTTGTGGAAAACGCCCGATGAATCGCAGGCGCCCGAAGAGGTGCGAGAAAAGTTCGGCGACTATCGGGAGAAACTTCTTGAGGCTGCGGCTGAAACCGACGACGCGCTTACGGAAAAATACCTCGAAGAGGGTACGCTCTCCGAAGAGGAAATCTCGGCAGGTCTGAAAAGAGGCATTGCTTCAGGAGGCATTATCCCGGTTCTGTGCGGAGCCGGCGAGAAAGATATCGGCATTGAACAGCTTCTCGACTTCATCGTTGACTGTCTTCCTTCCCCTGTGGACCTGCCTCCTCGGTTTGCGAAAAACGAAAAGGGTGAGAAAGAGGAAGCGAAGCCTGAGCCGTCGGCGCCACTCGCGACACAGGTGTTCAAAACGATGACCGACCCCTACATAGGCCAGCTCACCTATTTTCGCGTTTTTTCCGGAACCGTAAATGCAGATGCGGGTTTCTACAATGCAAACAAGAAGGCGTCAGAACGCATTGGTAACCTGTTCGTTATGCAAGGGAAGGAGCAAACGAGCGTTGATTCCGTCGGCCCGGGTGAAATTGCGGCTGTCCCCAAGCTTAAAGTTACCTCGGCGGGCGATACGCTTTGCTACGAGCGCCACCCCCTTATATTCGAGCCGATCGAGTTTCCGGAACCCATGGTGCGTCTCTCGGTTACTCCACGGTCCCGAGCGGACGAAGACAAAATTATGAGCGCGCTACATCGCCTTTCCGAGGAAGACCGCACATTTAAAGTATACCGAAATACCGAGACAAAAGAGGAAATCATAGCGGGTATGGGTGACTTGCATCTGAGCGTCATCATGGATAAGCTGAAAAACAAATTCAATGTGTCCGCCGACACCGCCATTCCAAAGGTGGCCTACAAAGAAGCCATCAAAGGGGCTGCCTCGGCTCGCTACCGCCACAAGAAACAGACCGGCGGGCGCGGTCAATTCGGAGAGGTGGAAATCGAAATCATTCCGAAAGAGCGTGGGGAAGGGTTCGAGTTTGTTGACAACATTGTCGGCGGCGTTATTTCAAAAGGATTCATTCCCGCCGTGGAAAAAGGCGTGGTTGAAGCCCTCGAAAGGGGCATTCTGGCGGGATACCCGGTTGTCGATACCAAGGTTCGCCTGTATGACGGCATGATGCATTCTGTGGACTCCTCGGAAATGGCCTTTAAAATCGCGGGCTCGATGGCGCTCCAAAAAGCCGCCTCACAGATTGAAATGTGTCTTATCGAGCCGATCATGGAAATGGAGGTCATCGTTCCCGAAGAGTTCATGGGCGATGTCACCGGAGATTTTACCTCAAAGCGAGGGCGAATACTTGGCATGGAGAACAGTGCGTATGGACAGATAATCCGCGCCCTTGTTCCCGAAGCCGAAATACTCAATTACTCCGCCGAACTCCGTTCTATCACCGGTGGTCGTGGCAGCTACACAATGAAGTTCTCCCATTATGAGGAAGTCCCTTCTCACATTGCCCAAAAGGTTATCGAGCAGGCAAAAAAGGAAAAGGAAGAGGAACAAAAATAGGTGGGGCCTCATTCCCGTTTTTGAACGCGGCGCGCCGAGGTCCCGCGGCCGGAGAGGCAAAGCCCATGATCGGACGGTAACCCGTGGAAGACTTGGCGCTCATATATTTCACATCCCTCGCTCTCGCTTTGACCGGTGTGATTATGCCGGGGCCGCTGCTTGCGCTTACCTTGAAGGAGTCCCTGAGCCGGGGCAAGTGGGCGGCCATGTGGTTATCGAGCGGCCATTCGCTGTGCGAACTTTTCGTTGTCGGCGCGCTCGCGGGTGGGCTGACTCAAATCGTGTCGCCCGACTCGCTTGCAGGGCCGATAGGGCTGGTCGGGGGAGGGATCCTTTTTTGGATGGGAGTGGGCGCCTTTCGGCAGGCGCGTGTCAGCCAAGCGCCAATCGCAGGAGCGGATTCGCCGGCTAATCCTCGGCACATGCTGATGGGTGGCGTTCTGGTTACGATTGCAAACCCTTACTGGCTTGTCTGGTGGCTCACCGCCGGACTCGCTCTGTTGTTATTCGCGTGTAAGGCCGGTCTCGCAGGTATCGCCGCGTTTTACATCGGTCATATTTCCGCCGACTTTCTCTGGCTTGGCTTGGTCGGTTTTTTGGTGGCGCGCCGCCGAGCTTCTCTCAACGCCACCTTTTATCGCCGGATAATTCAAGGCTGCGCCGTGTTTCTGCTCGTTTTCGGGGCCCTTTTCGTCGGCTACGGAACCAAAATGATTCATGGGATTCTGGTGCATTGAAATTCTCCCACTCAGCCGCCGACAATTGCGCGAAAAGACCTCGCCTCCCCCCGTCGGCGCCGTTGAATTCGGTTCTCCCACGAGAAGGCCAATCGACCTCACAAACCGAATTTGGCATGGTAATTGCTCCACCAATATCGCCGCGGTTAGAGGTCTCAAACACATTCATTACGGCCCGAAGCTGAGCCGCGCAAGTCGTTCGTTCGTCTGCCCAAAGATTTTGACAACCAAGGAGTTTTGCTGTATAATTTTTCTGTGAACGAGCGTTAATGCCGGTCATTTTTAAAGTGACAAAAAAGGAAAGAAAGCATGTTTGAGAAAATCTCCGGGTTATTCAAGCGTTTTACGAAGAGGCGGCCGAAACAGAGCGGCGAAACCACGATCATGGACGGTAAAGAGCCTGGTTTGGACGAATTTGGCTTGGATGAGGGTTTCGGAGAACTTGGAGATTTAGAGGAATCCATTGATCAAGTGGGCACTGCCCCTGCCGGCTTAAGAAGCGACGCTCCGTTTTCGGACGCCGATTTCGATACTGGCGAGGCCGACTTCTCGACAGGAATAAGCGACTTCGATGAGCAGACCATCAGCGACGAAGTATCCGGTCCCGAAGTCATCGGTGGGCCCGGCGCCCCGGTTGAAGCGCCCGGCGCATTTATCGAGGAAGAAGAGGCTCCGCCTTTTGCCGAGCCTGTTGCCGAGCCCGAACCGGTGTCTGCCAAGAAGAGGATTGTCACCCTGGCCGTCGTTGCAGTGGTCGCAATCGCGATGGGGGCAGTTGGCCAGTACTTCATATTCCCGCTCGTCGGGGGTTTCTTGGGGGCGGGTGGCGCCGAGGAGCCTAAGCTCGACATCGAGGCCCAACTGAATGCCGAACAGCGCAAGAACGCCAAATTAAAGAATGAAGTCGCCGAATTCAAGAAAATGGGCCAGCCCGGCCAAGTAAAAGCTCTTCAACAGCAATTGGCTCAGACACGCGACACCCAGGGACCCCTGACTGACCTCGAAGCCAACTTGGGCGAACTGAAAGAATCCGAAACGGCTTATAACGAGTTGTCGCAGAGAATCAGTGACTTGGAATCACAGGTGGCGGCAACCCGCGGCGACATTTCCAATATCAGGTCGGAAATAGACGAAGCTCGTTTGAAAGTGGTCGAATTAGCAAGGCAGACCGAAGAAGAATATAAGCGTTTCCAGGTGGAACTGGTGCGGGCCGAGCGAAGTCAGCGGCTGGTAATCGAGTTGCAGATGGAGGATTTAAATCAGCTCCGGCTGCGGCTTGATGAAATCAGCGAATATCTATCAAGTCTGCCACCGGCTCCACCGGTGTCAGTTTCTTCCGCTGCTGTCGCGCGGCCGTGACCCGATAAAGCAGCCAACGCGAGAACCGAACGAAGGCGGAGGTTCGCATGTTTGAAAAGATATTTGGGATTTTCAAAAAACGAAAGCAATCCGACGTGTCCCAAGTTATTCCCGGCAGCGAGGGCGAGGAGGATATGTTCGACTTGGGCGACACCGGCCTTGGTGACGAGCTTGACGCTGACACAATCAGCTTGGAAACTGGCATGAGCAGTGGCGGTTTCGGAAGCACGCCCGGTGGAGAGACGGAACCACCGCTCGATTTCGAGGAACCCGTGGGCGTCGCGGAACCGACTGGGACCGAAGAAGAACTCGGGCTCGGCTTTGACCTCGAAGAAGAGATGGAGACAGGCGCTCCCATGGAACAAATGCCGAGGGAGGAGCCGGTTTCACCGTTACCCGAAGTGGAGCCATATACGCCGCCGAAACGGAGAGGGGGGCGTCTGGCAGGCGTGCTGCTTATCGTTGCGGTGGCAGTTGTCGGGTTGGCGCTTGGTTTCTTCGGGGTAAAGCCCATGGTCTCTTCGGTTCAAGGTCTTTTAACCAGCGGACCGACACCTGCCGAGCAACTGGCGCAACTCGAACAAGAGAATAAAGCGATTGAAAGCGAGCTTGCCGCTTATCGAGCCGTAGGAAGTATAAATGATATTCTGGCTGTCAAAAACGAAATCCAGAGACGCTCCGAAATTGTCGGAGAAATCGAGGCCATAGAAACCAAGATTGCCGACCGGCCCTTGGTCGAGGAGCGGCTCGGTCGTGTGGAGGAAAGGCTCGATGAAACCGAGCGACAACTGATTGTTCAGCGGGGGACGCTCGCTAACGTCCAGAAGGCTTTGAAGCAAATCGAGGCTCGGAACAACTACTTGATAGCGTCCACTCAGAAAAACATCGACCAAATAAGAGAAACAGCAGCGAAAGCGGAAGAACTGAAATCGAGTCTGGATCCCGAGCGCGTGGAGCGGGCGGAAAAGGCGGTATCGCTGGTCCCGGAAATACAGGAGGAATTGAGGCGAACCGCCAGCGAGACGCTGTCTGCGCTGTGACCCCAGTGGCGAGTCATGCCTTTACAAAAGTCCGGCAGTGAAATGCTGTCCGGACTTTTTCTATTAAGACCGGCAACATCCCGGTTGCTGCTCTGTAAATGGGAGGTTTCATCACATGGAATATGTGGCCTGCAACCTGTGTGGGGCTGACCGCGCTGAACCATATGCCCGAGTGGGGAATTCTTCCGTTGTGCGGTGCCTTGACTGCAAGCTTTTTTACACGAACCCGCGGCCGGCGGCCGAAGATGTCGCGAAGATATACTCGGAGGATTATTTCGTCAGCCGGAATCCCTCTGTACTGGGGTACGACGATTATGCGACTCATGCCGACGGGTTGAAAAAGGTGTTCGCAGACCACATGAAGAAAATCGAGAAGTTTGTTCAACCGCCTGCCGCATTGATCGACGTGGGTTGCGCGTACGGCTACTTCCTTGAAATAGCGGTCTCACATGGGTGGCATGCCGAAGGCAGCGAGGTTTCCCCCTTTGCTTCCCTCAGGGCTAGAGAGGCTGCAGGCGTTCCCGTCCACACAGGCGCCCTTTCCAGTCTCGAACTAACTCCTTGCTCGTATGAAGTCGTCACCATGTGGGACATGTTGGAGCACTCTTTCGATCCCGCCGGTGAATTAACCCAGGCTAACCGTATCCTGAAACCTGACGGATATCTCTTCCTCACCGTGCCAAATGCCGGCAGCTTCATGGCGCGGATAATGAGGAGACATTGGTACGGCTTCAAAAAGGTTGCCGAACATAACTATTTTTTCTCGGTGAACACGCTTGGACGCATGCTGGCAAAAACGGGCTTCGAGATGCTTGAATCACGCAGGGGCGTGTGGCCGTGCAGCATGCGGTTCCTGGTGACAAAGATCAACCCCTACAGTCCCACTGTGGCCAATCTCGCGGGGAAGGTGGTCCGTTGGCTCGGGGTTCAGAACACGATCATTAAATTTCGTTTCATTGACATGTTCGTCGTTGCTCGAAAGGCGGGAAACCCCTCGCAACGGCACATTGTCGCATCATAGGGGCGAACCCGGTCTGTCCGAAGATTTCGAACCTGAGGCTGTTTTCAACGCCTCGCGGCTTCGAGATGAAAGTGTGACCTCCATCAACCGAATGCGCGACCATCAGGATACCGATCCCATGCTGACCGATGTAACCAGATGCAAGGGAGTCGGACCGAAAACAGTATCCCTTCTCCGGAGGGTCGGTATCGCCACTATTGGAGACCTCCTGCACTACTTCCCTCGCCGACATATCGACCGACGCGCCATTGTGCCCATTGCCTCGGTCCATCCCCGGGAGACGGTCGTGATTCGGGGCGAGATAACAAGCTTGCGCGGCTCGCGGCCGTCCCGGCGCCTCCATATCACGCAGTGTAAAGTCCGCGATGAAACGGGAAACCTCGAAGCCATATGGTTTAACCAGCCCTATCTCGCAAAATCATTGTCGAAGGCAACCAAAGTCATACTCTCGGGAAAGGTCTCGGACCGGCGGGGACTACGGTTGGAAAATCCTGACATCGAGGTGCTTTCCGAAGCCAATCGAGAGTTCCTTCACACTGTAGGAATGGTTCCGGTGTATCCTTTGACGGAAGGTCTGAAACAAAAGAAGCTGAGAAGGTTAATCCGGTCCTGTTGCGACGACTTCCTCGATCGGGTGCAGGAAAATCTTCCCCAGCGCCTCAGAACCAAACTGGGACTCCTTTCTCGACAGGCCGCCTTGCGCGCTATGCACTTCCCTCGCTCGCCCGAAGAGTTCGAACAAGCCCGCAAGAGGATTGCCTTTCAGGAGTTCTTGGCGCTCCAATTATCCATCCAAGCCTTTTCCCATAAGGGTTTCGGCGCAGGGACCGCTTTGGACGGGCCGCGAACGTTTACGAACATGCTCGGGCAAAACATCCCGTTCACACTGACTGATTCACAGAAGGGGGCGATCGCAGCGATTTTTAACCGGATGGAATCGCCATTTGTCATGAATGTTCTGCTTCAGGGCGACGTCGGCTCGGGCAAAACCGTCGTCGCCGTCTACGCCATGCTCAGGGCTATCGAGAGCGGAAAACAGGCCGTTCTCATGGCGCCCACAGAACTGCTCGCTGAACAGCACCTCGGCTGCGTGCGAGAGTTGCTCAAGAATATTCCGGTAAAGCACGCTCTTGTTTCCGGAAGCTGCCGGCGGCATGAAAGAAAACATACCCTCACACTTCTGCAGAATGGAGAACCTTGCTTAATAGTGGGCACTCATGCCCTGATACAACGGGAACTTCGAATTCCGAATGCCGGCCTTATCGTCATCGACGAGCAGCATCGGTTTGGAGTGAATCAGAGACAAACCCTCAGAGAAAAGGGAATCAATCCCGACTTGCTCATCATGACGGCCACACCAATTCCTCGCACGCTCGCCCTGGTATTATACGGAAATTTTGAAACAATCCGTATCGATGGATTGCCTTCCGGAAGACGCCCCGTTAAGACCATCATTATTGTTGAGGAATCAGACCGACAGCGAGCCTGGCAAATTATTCGTGATGAGGTCTCCAAAGGACGCCAGGTCTTTGTCGTCTGTCCGGAGATCGGAGAGGCAGGCCCGGAATTTGAGAGGGAAGTCACAACCGTATCACAGGCGCACAAAGAATATCGAAAGCTTTTTCCGGAAATCTCAATCGATAGTTTGCATGGTCGAATGTCATCGGAGGCACGGGAGGATACCATTAACCGATTCCGGGCAGGGGCCATTCAACTACTTATAGCCACAACAATTATCGAAGTCGGTGTCGATGTGCCAAATGCGAGCGTTATCGTTGTGGAAAACGCCGATAGGTTCGGACTTGCCCAACTCCACCAGCTGAGAGGTCGTGTCGGTCGTTCTCGATACGTCTCACATTGCATATTGAAAGCGCGTCCTGCGACCGTGAACGGTGTCAGACGGCTTGAAACGCTTTCGTCAACCAACGACGGCTTCGAAATCGCCGAATATGATCTGGTTCAAAGGGGACCGGGCGAGTTCCTCGGCGCCGCCCAGAGCGGCGCGCCTCCGCTTCGGGTCGGCCATTTGATTCATGACGCCCCGCTGCTTGAACTTGCCAGAGAAACTGCCGCAATGACCCTCGCCGCTGATCCCTGTCTCCGGTCATCCGGAAATGCTCCCCTTCGGGACCTGATCGGAAGTCTGCCGAACCGCGAATTGACACCATGAGGTTTGGGCCGTGAGGATTACTGGTGGTAAGGCGAAGGGAATTCGAATCAAGACCCCGAAGGGGCTTCAAACCCGCCCCACTTCGGATAAAGTGCGAGAAGCCCTGTTCAGCACGTTGGGTCCCGCTATTCAAGAAAAAGTCGTTCTTGACCTCTTTGCGGGATGCGGAACCCTCGGCATAGAGGCCTTAAGCCGCGGCGCCAAGTCTGCGACATTCGTCGAGAGCCATGCGAACGCATCGAGATTCATCGTTGATAATCTTGAAAAAACGGAGCTTTTGTCACAAGCCCGAATTCTTCGCGCAGATTTTCGCTCGGCGGTGAAGAGGCTCGAAAAAGAGGGCCGATGGTTCGACATGGTGTTCCTTGACCCGCCGTACGAGGAAAACCTGCTCCATGAAACCGGAACGACACTTGCAACCCATCGTATCGTCGTTTCTACTGCGATTATTGTTGTCGAACACTTTTTCAAAGAAGTCCCGCCGGCCGCTATTTCGGGAATTCCTCTGCATGAAACACGCACATACGGACAAACAGCGCTCTCCTATTTCCTTGCCCCCAGTGAGTGAAATGAAATAGATTTTTCTTGACACCCTATATGTGGTATGGTATAATTTGTCGCGTACCAAATAAAGGATTCGTGTCTATATTAGCGCGAGGACTATAAATGAAATGCCCTTTTTGCGGTCACCCCGATGACAAGGTGGTAGACTCGCGCACCATCCGAGAAGGGGAACTCATACGTCGAAGGCGTGAATGCCTCGAGTGTACGAAGCGGTTTACCACATACGAACGTATCGAGGAAATCCCGCTCATGGTAGCTAAAAAAGATGGCCGCCGTGAACCGTTCGACCGAAGCAAGATCGTGATAGGCGTTTTGAAAGCTTGTGAGAAGCGGCCTGTCGGAATAGAACAAATCGAGGACCTCGTGGACAGGATCGAAAAAAGCATTAACAGTTCGTTGGATAAAGAGGTCTCGTCTGAGGCAATAGGTTCTATGGTGATGGAAGAACTGCGTGAACTTGACGAAGTGGCTTACGTTCGGTTTGCCTCTGTCTATCGCCAGTTCAAGGACATAGACGAGTTTATGGATGTGCTGAAGACTTTCTATAGGCAGGAGGGTCATTAGTCCTGTTTTTTTTAGCTGCGGAGAGGGCGATAAGGGCTGTATCTAAAATCGGGAGCGGGAGCGGTCGGATCGGTATTTGACATTCAGAATTAGTACAAACCCTTCTGTAAACCAGTGAAAGCGGAATCAGAGTCATTAAGCGAGCCCCTCCGCGGCTGATTTATCCGATAGTTTTACCTCCTTCCTGCTGCATTCCGACATCTTACCCCGGGGTCGTGTTTTTTGCCTGAACAGACCGAGTGACGCTCCGTATTCAGCAAGGCGAATATCAAACCTTTTTAGGGCTTATCCTTGAGTCCGGCAAACGCCGGGGTGTTGCTATCGCCTTTGTGCGAACCGCCATGGCAACTGCGCGTAAATGCCCGGTGCATCCTTGAGTTTGCTGTGGCTCATTGTATTTTCTCTGCCGTTCTTAATCTCACCTGCTTTTATTTCAGCAAGGTCCGCAAAAGTTCCCACAGCATTGACATTTCAGCATTTGTGTACTATACTAATAACTTTGGAAGCCGGGAGCGATCCCGGCTGTTTTGTGATTTGGAGGCGGGTGAAAATTCATGTTTGAGTCGCTAAGCGAAAAGCTTCAACGAACCTTCAAGAACCTCCGTGGGTTGGGGAAACTTTCCGAGAAAAACATGAAGGAGGGGCTGAGAGAGGTTCGCCTTGCCCTCCTGGAAGCAGATGTAAATTATAAGGTTGTCAAGGATTTTATATCGAATTTGCAGGATAAGGCGGTCGGACACAGAGTGCTCGACAGCATTACGCCCGCCCAGCAAGTTGTGAAGATTGTCCATGACGAACTTATCCGGTTGATGGGGGCAAAGGCGGAACCCCTTGTATTCGCTTCCGAGCCCCCGACCATCTTCATGCTTATCGGTTTACAGGGTTCGGGAAAAACGACCACCGCCGCCAAATTGGCTCGCCACCTGCGCACCAAGGGGCATCAGCCGTTGCTTGTGGCAGCCGATGTTTACCGCCCGGCGGCAGTGCACCAGTTGCGGATCCTGGCCGAACAGGCAGGGGTGCCCGCCTACAGCGACGAGAACTCCAAGGACCCCCTCCGAATTTGCAAGGAATCAATAAAGCATGCCCGCCAGAACGGGAGGGATGTCGTCATACTTGACACGGCGGGAAGGCTTCACATTGATGACGAACTGATAGCGGAACTGCAGCGTATCCGTGATGTTCTGTCTCCGCAAGAAACCCTGCTTGTCGCCGATTCTATGACGGGACAGGATGCCGTGAACGCCTCCGAGAGCTTCCAGCGTCATGTCGGAATCACAGGGGTTATCTTGAGTAAGCTCGATGGGGATGCCCGGGGCGGAGCCGCCCTTTCCATCCGCGCGGTCACCGGAACTCCGGTCAAGCTCGCCGGAATCGGAGAAAAGCTGGACGCCTTGGAGACATTCCATCCGGACCGGGTTGCGTCCCGGATCCTCGGCATGGGAGATGTGGTTTCCCTGGTTGAAAAAGCACAACAGACGATAGATGAACAGCGTGCCGCCGAGTTGCAGGAAAAGCTTTTGAAAGCACAATTTACACTCGAGGATTTTCAGGAGCAACTGCAACAACTCAAGAAAATGGGCCCTCTCGAGGATGTGCTCGCAATGATGCCGGGAATGGCCAAGTTCAAAGGCCTTCAACCGCAAGAGAAAGACCTGACCAAAGTTGAGGCAATAATCAACTCGATGACGAAAAGGGAGAGACAGGCCCCGCAGGTAATCGACGGCAGTCGTAAGAAGAGGATAGCTCGGGGCAGCGGGACGAACGTTGCCGACGTGAACCGTTTGCTTAAACAATTTCAACAAATGCAAAAAATGATGAAACAGATGCGTCGAACGGGGCTGTTTCGCGGGCTGGGAGGCGGATTGAATTTAAAGACATGACGACGTTCGCTATTTACCATGGGTTTTAATTATTGTTAAAATGAAAGAGAAAAAAACAGCATTCGTTACGGCAAGGGAGGAGCGAAATGGCGGTGAAGATCCGGCTGAGCAGGGTCGGACGCAAGAAAGTTGACCAGTACAGGATAGTTGTTGCAGATTCGCGGTTTGCCCGCGATGGGAGATTCCTGGAAAATATCGGTTACTACCATCCCCAAAGCGAACCGTGCAAGATAAGCATAAATGAGGACCGGGCACTTCACTGGTTGGGTAAAGGCGCCGTACCCACAGCAAAAGTGCGCAGCTTGCTCAAGCAACAGGGGATTATTGGCAAAATCCGCGAGAATTGACCAAGCTATAGCTAAGCCAGTATGTCATGAGCAAGGTGGCGGCCGTTAACGCTGGCAGCTCATTGCAGGCCGCGAACGTTAGAGCGGAGGTCACAGCAAATGAAGGAGCTAGTCGAGTATATCGCGAAGGCGCTGGTGGATCATCCGGAATCAGTTCAAGTTAACGTGGTGGAGGGCGGTAAGACCAAAGTGCTGGAACTGAGAGTCCATCCCGACGATATGGGACAAGTCATCGGAAAACACGGCCGGACCGCCAAATCGATGCGGACACTGCTCAACGCCGCAGCGACGAAAGACAACATACGAGTGGTGCTTGAGATTGTCGAGTAGCGCATGGAACGTCCCCGGCGGTAATGCCCCCAACGAACCCGAGATTGTCATAGGCAGGGTCGTTTCGGCTAATATTCCCCGGCGTGAGTTGCGAATCGCGCCGGAAACAAGCCATCCCGAACGTTTCCGGGAATTGCGCGTCATCCGATTGAAGTCGACAGCGGGCCAAATCGTTTCCCTGCAGGTCGTCGGCGTCCGAATCAGCAAGAAGACGGTAATCGCTCACGTGCGTTCCGATGATGAACAACAATTGGCCGCAGCGCGGGGAACGCTGGTCGTCGTTCCGTGTTCCGAACGGTTTCAATTGCCGGAAAATGAATACTACATCGATGACCTGCTCGGTTTGACGATTCGGGATACGCAGGGTAGGGTAATCGGCAAGTTATCGGCTATATGGGAAACGCCGGCAAACGATATCTACCAGGTGCTGGATGATACGGGCAAGGAAATTCTGCTGCCGGCAATTGAAGAAGTCATTATCAGGGTCGACATAGAACATGGTGAGATAGTTGCCGACATCTCGAACTTGCACTAAACGGACCAAACATGCAAATCGATGTGATTACGCTCTTCCCCCCAATGATCGAAATTCCCCTTTCGGAAAGCATAATCGGACGGGCGGTCGAGCGGTCGCTCATTTCGATCAATGTAATTAATCTGAGAGACTTCTGCGAGGGAAGACACCGGCAGGCGGATGACAAAGCGTATGGGGGGGGTCCGGGTATGGTGCTGATGGCTGACCCCATATTTAAAGCGGTAGAATCCGCTTCGGTTCGGAATTCATGCAGGCGCATACTCCTGACAAGCGCCCAAGGAGTTCTATTCAATCAGCGCAGAGCACGCGAGTTGTCGCAAGAACGCGACTTCGTCATTATCTGCGGTCGTTATGAAGGAGTAGACGAACGAGTCACTCAAGGGCTGGTAACGGACGAAATCTCTATCGGCGATTATGTCCTGACGGGCGGCGAGTTTGCCGCCCTCGTGTTGATTGATTCTATCTGCCGCCTGGTTCCGGGAGTGGTTGGGTCGCCGGAATCACTCGAGCAAGACTCGTTTTCAGAAAAATTGCTCGGGTATCCCCAATATACGCGCCCTCCCACATATCGGGGGATGAATGTCCCCGAGGTTCTCCTGTCTGGAAATCACGCCGGGATTATGACATGGAGGCGCCGTGAAGCCATTCGAAAAACATTTGCGAATCGTCGGGAATTACTCGCCCAAGCGGCCCTGACGGAAGGGGAAAAAGGGTTTGTGAGAGAGCTTGCGGAGGCGGAAGACAAAAACGTACCGCAAACCGGTGAAGACGGTTTGCGGATGTGTGCGGAGGAAAAATGAATACGATTGATATCATCGAAAAACAACAGCTTCGTGAAGACATTCCGGATTTCTCCGTCGGCGACACCGTTCGGGTCCTTTTGAAAGTCGTAGAAGCAGGCAGGGAGAGAGTCCAGGCTTTCGAAGGCATTGTGGTGGGGCGAAAAGGAAAGGGCATCCGCGAAACGTTCACCGTGCGGAAGGTCACCTTCGGCGTCGGCGTCGAACGCGTGTTCCCGCTCCATTCCCCGAGGATTCAAGAGATTCAGGTCGTGTCACTGGGAAAGGTTCGTCGCGCAAAACTGTACTACTTGAGAGGCAAGGTTGGAAAAAAGTCCCGCGTGAAAACAAGGCGCGCGACCAAGCCCGCCAGTGCGGCGTCGGAGGAGTAAAGGCGAGTGGGCTGCTCCGAAAGGCTTTCGGCCATCTCAACGAGTGCAATTTTATGAGAAAAGAAATCGAGAGCTTGTTGAACGGCTGTCACTCGATGAAGCTTGCCGAAATAAGAGACGTCCTGTCTGGGATCGGACCTCCCTATCCACGAAGATTGTTCAACGCTTTGAGCGAAGACCGCAGGAACGGCGTTCAGAAGCTTCTCAAAGACTTAAAGGCCAAACAGCAGGCGGAAGCCAGGAAGAAACGACGCCTCAGGCAATTGCTCCGCTATGAGCGCCAAGCCGAAACAGACGGATTCAAGATAGTCGCAGGAGTCGACGAAGTAGGCCGAGGGCCGCTTGCCGGCCCGGTCGTAGCCGCTGCCGCCGTGCTTCCCCCTGGGATGCTCCCGGTTGAAATCAATGACTCGAAACTATTAAACGACTCCCAGCGTCGCGAGGCCCTGAGCGCCATCGTTGCCGTTGCAGATGTCGGAATCGGAGTCGTGAGCGCGGAAGAAATCGACCGGATCAACATTCACAGAGCCAGCCTCTTGGCAATGAAATTTGCAATAGAGGACCTCAACCGTGAGCCGGACCTCGTTCTGGTGGACGGGCAACACCCGGTGCGGTTGCCCATTCCGGAGCGCGTGATCGTGAAAGGGGACCGACTTTGCATGTCCATTGCAGCGGCCTCGATTGTCGCCAAGGTGACCCGCGACCAGATAATGCTTGAATTCGACAAGAGATATCCGCAGTACAAATTCGCCCGACACAAAGGTTACGCAACCTCGGAGCACTTGGCGCTGATACGAGAGTTCGGTGTCTCACCCATCCACCGTCGTTCTTTTGCTCCCGTCAGGGAATGTTTCCAGTATCAATTGCTATGAAAATCATACTCCATATATGCGGACTCATAACCGCAACCTGTATCGTTTCCTCGTGCGCCGCAACGGGGCGTGTGCACGAGCCAGGCAGCCAGACATCGAAAATGCGGCCCACGCACGTGGAACCGAAGCCATTCGCCCGGGCTTATTCAAACTATTTGTACGGCCTGATGCTGTTGAAGAATAACGATATCGATGGCGCAATCCAAGCCCTGAAGAACGCTGCCGAATATGATCCGGAGGCTGCGCGGATTCGCGTTCAGCTTGCCAAGGCATATCTGCGCAAGGGAATGATGGAAATGGCGGCCATCGAAGCAATTCGAGCCGTCCACCTTGATTCCGACGAAACGAGCGGGCATATGTTGCTGGGCGCAATGTATTCCCACCAGGCAAGGTACGACGAGGCAATCCGGCACTTCAAGGAAGTGCTGCGAATCGACCCCGATAACCTCCCGGCTTTGAGTTCGCTGGCTGAAATTTATGAGGCTCAACAGGACTTGTATAATCTCATCGAAGTATACCGCACAATCGTCGCGCTTCGACCCGACCTCGAATGGGCGCACAATAAGCTGGCTATCGCGTACATTAAACTTGGAAGATTGGATAAGGCCGCTGAGGAGCTGCAACGAACCCTCGAGTTGTTTCCAAATTTCACGGAAGCTCTATACAACATGGGAATGATTTACGAACTCCGGGGAAAGCCGGATCAAGCCATAGAGCAATACGAGAAGATACTGGAAACAGCGCCCGGAAACCTCGACGCTCGGAAAAAGCTCGGAATATTGTATGCCAGCCAGGAAAAATGGGACAAAGCAATCGAGCAATATGAAGCGCTCGTAAAGCAGCGTCCCTATATGGTCAATTTCAGAAAAGCGCTCGGGTTGCTCTATCTGCGGAACAAACAACTTGACGAAGCGCGGGAACAGTTCGAAATAGCCGTGAAGAACGACCCGGAAGACGCCACCTCACATTATCTCCTGGGGGCCGTGTACCAGGAACAGGGAAACGTCGATAAGGCGCTCGAGCACTTCATCGACGTAACCGAAATTGACGAAGAGGCCCTGAAGGCCTATGTCAAGTTAGGTCTGCTGTACGGCGAAAAAAACATGCCCGAGATGGTTATTGGCACCCTCAAAAAGGCCATCGAGCACGGTGCGCGGAACGAGCCGATCTATCTGCTGCTGGGCACGGCGTATCAACAGCAAAAGGAGCCGGAAAAGGCAATCGCCGCCTTTGAGGAAGCGCTTCAGATAAAGCCTGCCAGCACGATCGCTCTTTTCCGCCTCGGTGTTCTGTACGAACAGCAGGGTCGTTACGAAGAGGCCGTGACACAGTTCAAAAAGGGCATCGAGCTTGACCCCGATAATGCCGACGCCCTTAATTATTTGGGCTACATGTTTGCGGAGAAAGGGGAAAATCTCGACGAGGCCGAGAAATTAATTCGGCGGGCTCTGGAAATCGAACCTGATAACGGGTATTATCTGGACAGCCTGGGATGGGTTTACTATCAGCAGGGAAAATACGAAGATGCCCTCGCGTTTCTCAAAAAGGCCATCGAAAATGTGGACGAGGATGACCCTGTTATACGCGAACACCTCGGCGATGCGTACTTGAAACTTGGGCTGCCTGAGAAAGCCAGGGAACAGTGGGAGCGTTCCCTCGCGCTCGACCCGGAAAATGACAACGTCTCCAAAAAAATCGAGCAGCTGTCCAAAGATGAACCAATGCCGACTAGTACCCCTTCCCCCGCAACCGAATAAAAAAATCCCTCAGGATAGCGCCGCACTGCTCCTCCAGAATTCCTGCGGTCACCCGCACGCGGTGGTTCAAACGCGCGTCCTGAAGAAGATTCATCAGCGAACCGCCCGCTCCCGCCTTTGGGTCCCATGCGCCGAAAACAATCTCGGGAATCCTGGCGAGCACAATTGCTCCGGCGCACATCGGACAGGGTTCAAGCGTCACATAAAGAACGGTGTTATCCAATCGCCAGCTTTCAAGACTCGATGCCGCTTGTGTGATCGCTATCATCTCGGCATGAGCAGTGGGGTCCCGAAGCAATTCCCGCTGATTATGAGCCTTGGCGATGATGCGCCCCTCATGCACTATAACGGCGCCCACGGGAACTTCCTTGATCTCCAGCGCCTTCTCGGCCTCCCTTAACGCGATTCTCATATAGTCTTCATGATTCATAAACGATTCTTTTGCGATATTTCGAAAATAAGGAAGAATCTCCGCTCTTTTCACAATAAAAATGGCGGAGAGGGAGGGATTCGAACCCTCGATAGGGTTTCCCCTATACACGCTTTCCAAGCGTGCTCCTTCGGCCTCTCGGACACCTCTCCGTCCGTTCTTCCGGGAAAGAATAGCAGACGAAAGTCGGGGGTGTCAACAGACTGTGTGGCTTCCTGTGGCTTCCGGCGCTCATCCGGGGAGAATCGAGCGTGAAAATCAAAGCGAGAGAAATCAATTTGTTCGTCTTCAAATGTTCCTTGAGGGACACAATGCGCGCGCGACACATTCTTGGTGCTTCGGCTTCTTTGCATAACAAACCCGCCGACCGTGAAATATCAGCACATCCGAGAATATTTTCCAGTCCTTTTTCGGTATGAGCGCGCATAAATCCGCTTCAATTTTGTCCGGTTTGCTTTCCGACGTCAGCTCCAGCCTCTGAGCAAGACGCTTTACATGGGTGTCCACTGCTATCCCTTCCACCACGTCATACGCATGAGAGAGCACGATGTTGGCGGTTTTGCGCGCGACTCCCGGCAATTCGACGAGTTCTTCCATTGTGCGGGGAACTTGGGAATCGAATTTGTCAATGAGCATTCGGCTCATGCTGCGGATGTTTTTGGCCTTGTTTCTGTAAAATCCCGTTGACTGAATCTCTTTCTCCAATTCTGCCTGAGGAGCCTTCAGATAATCCCGGGGCGACTTGTATTTTCTGAAAAGCGATCTCGTTACCGCGTTGACACGTCCGTCCGTGCACTGGGCGGAAAGGACCGTGGCGACGAGCAACTCGAAGGGAGTGGAGAATTGCAGCGCGCATGCGGCATCCGGATACTCGCTCTTTAACAAAGCAAGTATCTTCCGTGCCCGTTTGCGCCTGTTTTCCTGTGATTCTTTCACTGTCTGCTCCGGGGACGCCCGTTCCTGGTTGACAGGCTAAAGCATCGGGGAAATTCAGGGACGCCGGCGCCTTCGGTATCCATCAGCCATTCGTGCTGCGAAATATGTGAACACATGAGAGTATTTCATAATCTCCCAGCAAAAGCAACCGGCGAAAGACCGTCTCTCGAATGGTCGCGAACGTTTTGTCAATGGCGTTTTGAAGAACTTTCACCGACAAGGGTTCCGGAAAGGAAATGAAACGATACTTCCCTTGCGTGACCAGGCGCCTGAATGTATAATGAAACAACCTGCTCTCGTTTTGTGAAAAATCTTCTTTCGGCGAGGGAATTGTAATGTATGGAGCGAGCGCCTGTCTTGTCGGCATTAAGTCGCGTCACGACGGTACAGCGGCCCCCGTGACGCCTGTGAGGAAACTTTTCACAGAGGGGAAGGTGATTCCGGTCTGTCCGGAACAACTCGGCGGGCTTGCCACTCCACGACTGAAAGCGGAGATTGTCGGGGGCACGGGAGAAGATGTGCTCGACGGGAAATGTGCCGTTCTTCTCGAAGACGGTACTGATGTCACGCTTCAATTCCTGCGTGGGGCGGAAGAGGTCCTGAGAATAGCGAAGGACTTGCGGATAAAGCGGTTTTACCTGAAAAGTAGGAGTCCTTCCTGCAGTGCAGCCGGAATTTATTCTCGGGGAACGGTAACAAGGGGGAACGGCGTGGCTGCCGCCGCTCTTTTGCGTGCGGGCGTTGAGATTGTGTGCGTGTGAAATGAGCTTACTCAAAACGAAATGGGCCGGCCGCTTGGCTTTCGCGTTAATCGGATTCTTCGGCGTGATCTCGGGCAGTTCGGCCGTGACCCCGGCGGAGGAAACAATCGTTCCGGGCGGAGCCGAGTTTCTCGAAGGCCGCCGGCTGCAACAGGCTGGGGACTGGCCTGCATCGATGGAAGCGTTCAAAAAGGTGGTTGACATATATTCGCCGGTTTCCGATTATGCCCTCTACGAGGCGGCGGAAAGTGCGATTCGGATTGGAGACCGCGAAAACGCCGCATCAAACCTCGAAGTGTTGCTCGGTCTCTATCCGGATACTCCGATAAGGAGAATTGCTCAAGTGAGGCTGGCCAATGTTTATTTTGAAATTGGGCGACTTGCTCCGGTTGTCCCGCTCCTTCGCGCGGCGCTTCCCGGAGCCGAATCGAAGCGTGAGACCGTCGGCCTGACCCTTATGCTCGCCAAGGCCTACGCTGTCACCGACCTTTCGCGCGCGAACAGCCTGTACTGGCAGATCATCCACGGATGGCCCTCAACTTCCGAAGCGCTGGAGGCGGCCGAGCTGGTGGGCAAGGTGGCAAAGCCCGGAAACAAGCTGAGCATAGCAAAAGTCTATTACCTCAACAAAAAACCCGAACGGGCTCTCATGTTGCTGGATGAGGCGTTGAAACACGAAGGGGCCGCCCCGATATTGCCTGATTTACTCCTTTATAAGGCGCATTGCCTCGGCCAGTTGGGTAAGAAAAAAGAGGCCATGGAATTCTATACCCGCATCGTCGACGAGCATATCCAGAGTCCGAGCGCGGCGGCTGCGCTGTATCATCGAGGCGAGTATCTCAAGTCGACCGGAGCGGATTTGGAGGCGCTTGAAGAATTCGGCCGGCTGCTGCAACTGTTTCCGCGAGATAGCCTGGCTTCTCAGGCGCTTCTCCAACGGGGAAGAATACTTGAACGCCGCGAGGATCCGCAGGCACACAACGAATACGAGAGGATTCTCAGCGAATATCCGCGTTCCTATCTGGCGTATCCGGTGACCATGAGGTGGGGCTTGGACCTTTTCAGCAAGCGGAATTATTCCGATGCCCGGGCTGTATTCCGAAGGCTGAAAGAGGCCGACCTAAACGCCGACGCAAACGCCGACGCTCATTTTTGGATTGCAAAGTGCGCGCTCGCCGAAGGGAACGAATCGGAGGCGCGGAAAGGCTTTGACGAAGTCATTGCGCGATTTCAAGACTCCTATCAGTCGTTTCGCGCCCGATACATTCTCCAAAGCCTCGGGGAAATACAGTCGATGTATTCGCTCCTTTCCATTGCTCCGGGCCGCGATGTATTGGCTTATGACCGCGAACCCTTTCTGTCATTCGAGGTGAAAACGACCGAGGAAGCGTTTACGGCTCTGGAAAGCAGAATCCCGTACATAAGCGACCGAAGGCGGCAACGACTGAAATTTCTGATGCTTAATAATTTGCCCGAGTCCGAATGGGAACTGGACCATTTTGCCGCCGGGATCCGTGACCCGGAAGGGCGCTATACCCTTGCCTGGGCGTTTTTCCAGGTAAAGGCGTATAACGATGCTTTGCGTGTGGCATCTGCATTGCGGAGAGAATTTTTCGAAAAAGAGAGACAGCTCCGGCTTCATTATCTTCTGTATCCGGTCGCTTATCCCGACCTGCTCTCTGCAACCACGAGGAAGTATGAGGTTAATCCGCTGCTGACCCTTGCCGTCATGCGTGAGGAGAGCCATTTCCGAATAGATGCGGTATCTTCTTCAAACGCCCACGGACTGATGCAGATTCTGCCGAGCACGGGCGAATGGCTCGCGGGGAAAATGTTCGGCCCTGTCTCGTTCCAAAATTCCGACCTCTTTATCCCCTCGGTCAACGTCGAGATCGGAAATTACTACCTCCGCTACTTGCTCGATAAATTCGATAACAACGTGGTTTATGCCATTGCCGCATATAACTGGGGAGAAACAAATCTCCGACGGTGGTTGTCGCGAACTTCCCACGACGATTTCGATTTGTTTGTGGAAAGCATCCCCGCAGACGAAACCCGGCGATATGTGAAAAAGGTGTTACGGTCCCTTGCTGTCTACAATCGTCTATACCCGGCCGGCGTATGACCGCGCCTTTCCGAATATCAAGCGTGACAAGCGATGCGTTTGCTTTTCCCCATGGTCCCCCAGCGCGAAAGGGTTCGGACCCGGGGTGATCGATCCGGGATTGACCCGGCGAGAACAGGCTTGCGCTATGTCGCCATCATTGGTATAATCCGCGCGGTGGCGTTCGACATCGGCTGCCCCAAACAGCTCGCCGGACCGGAGCCGGAAAGAACGCTCGACAGCTTGGAAAGGGAAAAAGGCAATGAGAATCGGGACAATGATTGAACCCGCAAAAATCGCGAGGGCTTTCCTGGGCGGCGGACGCCATTCCCTCGCCGACGAGGCGCGTCGCCTGGTCGGAGCGGGCGCGAACCATATTGAGATCAGCGGAGAAGCGGTTGCTGTGTTGCCGGAACCGCTCCGGAACAAGTTCCGCGAGGAGGCTTCCGGCGGTTTGCGCGAATTGAATGAAAAGCACGACGTCAGCTTCTCCGTCCATTTGCCTTTCATGGGGGGAGTCAACTTTACGACAAGTATCGATTCCATCAGAAACGCCTCGGTTGACGTCATCAGGGACATCGTCGAGCAGAGCATGCCGCTTGAGCCGGTCTCGTTCGTCCTTCACATTTCCGGGCTGCTCGAAGACCTTATGGGCGTTGGCCTGCGCGACGCGGCGGTGGTGGACGCCTATCTTGCGTACGCGGCCGAAAGCATAAGTCGGATACTCGAGTTTATCCCGGCCGATAAGCTGTGTATAGAAAATCTTGAGTATATCGCGTTTCCAAAAATCCTTCCCCTCGTGGAAAAATTCGGGACCAGAATCTGCATGGATGTCGGTCACATCAAGCTGCGCAACGAAGATATCGACCAGTTCGTGCAGACTCACGGAGACAGGCTCGGAGAAGTTCACATGCATGGGGTCACATGGAGATTGTTTGACAAGCGCGTTCGGGTTATGGACGATCACCAGAGCTTGGGGGTCGGTATCATCGACGTGGGAGCGATTATTCGAACGCTCCGAAGTGTTGATTTCGATGGGCCGGTCGTTCTGGAAGTTCATACCGTCGACCCTGTTGAATCAGTTCGAATACTGAAAAGGGCAATTGAAGAAGAATGAAAGGAGCGCATAGATGATTCGGAAGATAGACCACATCGGAATCGCTGTTTCGGACTTGGACGAGGCGCTGAAGCTGTATCGCGACACGCTCGGTTTGACAGTGGACCATACGGAAGACTTTGAAGGAATGAAGATAGCTTTCATTCCCATTGGTGACACCGAATTCGAACTGTTGCAGCCTACCGACCCCAACGGCGCACTGGCCAAATTCCTCGAGAAAAGAGGACAGGGAGTTCAACATATCGCTCTCCGGGTGGACAATGTGGAGAAGGCTCTCGAAGAATTGAAGGGGAAGGGCTTGCAGGTGATCGACCAGCAACCCAGACCCGGAGCCGGCGGGGCAAGCATCGCCTTTTTCCACCCAAAAAGCACGTTCGGTGTGCTCCTGGAAATCTGCCAGCGCGATTGAGACCGACTGCGGTCCGAAAAGACGACAGGGTGTATGAGCCCGCTCGAACATCTAAAAATACTGTGCGCCGAGATAGGACCTCGCGGTCCGACAACGAATGATGAGGCTCGCGCAGCGGCGTATGCCGCAGCCAGGCTGCAAAAAACCGGCGCACAACAGGTAGTGATCGAGACATTTCACAGTGTTCCCTCTCTTTGGTGGGCCTTTGACATTGCATTTGCTTTGCCCCTGGCGGCGGCGGCGACCTATTTCTTTTCCGGCGGGAGACTATGGGGAGTAGCAGCGTTCCTGTGCCTGGTTTCTTTGAGTGTCATTGTGGCCGAACTGTGCTTTTCTAAATTGTCGCTGAGCAGTTTTTTGCCAAAGCGAATTTCCCAGAATGTCCACGCGCGGATTCCGCCGTCAGGAGAACCCCGCAAGAGGCTCGTCGTCTTCGGACATCTTGACACGAATAAAACGCCCGTATTCTTCCGGCCCGGAGTTGTCGGACACCTTCCCGCTTTATTGTTTCTTGTCATGGCCTGCATCCTTCTCATGGGGCTTGCATTCGTTTTCGTGCCGCGGAGTGACTTCCGTACCGCATTTGTAGTCTCGCTGACTCTGAGTTTGCCCGTTTGCCTGGCGTTTATCTTGACGGTGCACGGCGATTTGCGCACCCCGTACACCGAAGGGGCAAACGACAACGCCACGGGGGCAGGCCTTGTTTTGAGCTTGGCCGAGCTGTTCTCCGAGGAACCGCTCAACCACACCGAGTTATGGGCTTTGTGTACGGGTTGCGAGGAAGCGACCCTGTCAGGAATCAAAGCGTTTCTTCATCGGCATGGAGAGGAACTCGGGGACGCCTATTTTATTGACCTCGAATGTCTGGGGATTGGGCGCGTACGGTATATCACCGTCGAGGGAATGCTCAGGAAGTATTACAGCAATCCGGGCTTGGTCCGTGCGGCTTCCGCCGCCGCGAAGGCTGAAGGAAACGGAAGCATCGAAGCGATGGCTCTTAAATCGGGATACACTGAGACCGCAATCGTTTTGCGAAACGGATTGGCCGGAATCACCGTCATGGCTTTTCCCGAGGGAAGCCGGGATGTCCCACACTGGCATCAACTGTCCGATCGGCTCGAAAATATCCAGCCGGAGACTCTCGACACCGCCTTTCGCTTTTTGGTCGCATTGGCAAAAGAAATCGATTCCCACTGAGAGCACGGAAGGTGGGACAAGGAAAACGGTGGAAAAGCAGACGGCCCATCTACGGAGCGGTTAACTCATGCGATATGTCTGCAATTCCCTTTGACGAACGTCGATGCCGTTGGCGGCGCGGCATTCCTGCTGAATCTTTGTCAGCTCATAGAATACCTGAGCGATGTCGGAAGGTCTCCTGTCGGGATGCTTTTGAAGACACCGTAGTATCAAGCTGATGAGAGAGTAGGGGAGATGCTTCCGATTCTCTCCCTCGAGCACGAATGGGCGGTCTACTTTGTAAAGATACGTCTTTCTTGCGAGGGCGTCAATTTTCCGGTCCTGCTGAAAAGTATGAATGAATTTCTTGTCATGCCGTCCCTTCTGTCCAATCACCACGTCCATCATTCGCCCAAGTGAATATATGTCACAGCGTTTGTCGTATTTTCCGTTTTTGCGCATCTGCTCCGGAGCCGCAAAGCTCACCGTTCCCGCGCGGCGACCTGACCGGAAGAACCGAAAGAAATCCGTCTTAAGCTTCGCCATCTTATCCTGGCTGAGGCCGAAATCGCATATCACGATCCAGGTTTCATCACCATTCTGGTTGAACAGAATATTCGATGGCTTCAGGTCTCGGTGGATGATGTGGTTCTGGTGAAGGTAATTCAACCCTGCAACGACCTGAATCATCATATCGAGAAGAAATGCCAGGTCGTACTCTTCATCGTCGAGCAACAGGTGTTCCAAATTCTTTTGCATTCGAGGCATTACATAGAAAACATTGCCACCTTCCTCAAAAAAGTCAACACCTTTCATCACATTCGGATGGTTGAAGGTGTACTCGGTTTCACGCCGCAATGTCCTTTTGAATCGCTCTACCTTTTCCGAAGGAGGACTCGGGCCCAAATGTTTGATCGCCCGCAGTTTTCCGGTGGCGAGATGGCGTACCTCATCGACGCGAGACATGCCGCCTTTCCCGATGACTTGCGTAAACTGGTAGCCGTGTTTTCTCAGCGCCTGTCGATATTCTTTCTCAAAGTCGCCATTTTGGCCGGGATTTGAATTGCCGACTCCAAGCATTGTCGCTCTTCACCTTCAATCGTTTTCGATTGCGCCATCCAACAGGCTCGTAAAACCGGAGGGAAGACCGTCGGATTCGGCCTTTTGGACAAATCCGATGGCACCCGCTTTCATCGCCTGTTTGATTAATTCATAATCGAAATATTTGCTGATTATAATGATCTTGGTCTCCGAGTTGATCTGGCGAAGCCGATTCAGCACCTCGAAGCCGCTCTCACGTTCAAGCACCAAGTCAAGCAACACCAAACAGGGGTTAAGGCGCTCAAACTCCAGAATCGCTTCCTTTTCATCGACTGCCGTAGCCACGGCCCACTTTCCCTCTACAAAGAAATCGATAACTCCTCGCAGCGAATCAATCTCGTCGTCGATTATGAGAACGGCGTTCGGATTGGAAGCAAGGCTTTCGCGTGCCATTAAACCCTCCTGTTCTTTCTCTCTTTATCCATTCGCAAACGGAATGCCAAGGATGGCCGCGGCGAAAAAACGAGTTAGACCCAAAAGGAAAGACGAACTCATTATGTCTATAAGTCTCTTATTTATAGTATGTTGCAGCGTTCTATCATGATTTTGGCAGCTCTTCGGACTTCAATCGAACGAACTCCCGTCCCCATAAAAACGGCATTAGCTTGTTGTGCCGTCAACAAGCACTTTGTCGTTTCTACAAGCGTGTTCCCTAAGTCCGCCGTCGCATGCAACCGTTTTCCGTCGAGAATGCAAATCAACCCTGAACCCCTCGGAGTGTCTGCATCGGCATGCCTTTTTGTACCCTTCGGAAGACTCGAACAGTGTGTGGTGTTTAG
>CAYVQZ010000012.1:0-81577 GCA_964453435.1 uncultured bacterium | reverse complement strand
CCTGAGCCTTGACAAGCTGTCCTTTTTTTGCTATTGTGTTCTAATTGCCATACCGCTAAAATTATATCTGCCGCATTTGGGAGGTGTGAAGGAGAATGTCGACATATTCCCCGAAACGGGGGGAAATCGAAGATAAATGGTACGTCATCGACGCGAACGGAAAGGTGCTCGGCCGGCTGGCAAGCGAGACGGCAAAACTTCTGCGCGGCAAGCATAAACCCGAGTATTCCCCCCACTGCAACATCGGTGACCATGTGATCGTAATCAACGCCGAAAAAGTCAAGGTTACCGGAAAAAAACTGACGCAGAAAGTCTACCGTCGACACAGCACGTGGCCGGGCGGCTTGAAAACCGAACTGTTTCGGGATATGCAGAAGAAGTTTCCGGAGCGGGTCGTTTACCGTGCAGTCAAGGGCATGTTGCCCAAAAATCGTCTGGGAAGGGCGATGGCAAAGAAAGTTCGTATTTATGCGGGGCCAGAACATCCTCACGCGGCACAAAAGCCGCAGGAGATTAATATCTGATTCGAACGCTTCACTCATCTTGATGAACCCAGGAGGCAACTGAGAGTGGTACAAACAGAAGTTTACATTGGAACCGGCAGACGAAAACGCTCGCTGGCGAGGGTGCGTCTCGCGAAGGGTACGGGCCGGTTCTCGGTGAACGGACGCAGCCTCGAGGATTACTTCGGCCGGGAAACGCTGACGATGATAATCAAACAACCATTAGAGGAAACCAAAACGGTCGGCAGTTTCGACATCTATGCGAATGTGAGCGGCGGTGGCGCCTCCGGCCAGGCCGGAGCTTTGCGCCATGGAATCGCTCGAGCGCTCCTTTTATACAACCCCGAACTGAGGAGTATCCTCCGCAGGGGCGGTTTCCTTACCCGCGACCCGCGCATGAAGGAACGCAAGAAGTATGGCCAGAGGGGCGCGCGGGCAAGGTTCCAGTTCTCGAAGCGATAATACAGCCTGTGAGTTGAAAGGGAACGGATGCGGGCATGCGGCGTTTTGCCGAATGCCCGTTCTCATTTTCGGGCGTCTTCTGGTCAGCTATATAATTTCCTGCTCGACACCTAGTCAGTGAGTCTCAGTATATCCAGCCGGTCACGAATCTCTCGGGTAACGACTCGGGAATCTCTGAATAGCGAACAGTCGCCTTACGCTCTCGACTTTTTTCCCCGAACACGATACAATCGAAGCAGGTCACTGAAAATACGCCGACACACAGTTCCGCGCATTCGAGAGAACGGTGGCGGGCGGAGGCCCGAAAATTTTCAGCTTTGAAAAAATCGTGCGCGGCGGCGCAAGGGAGCCGGGACCTGAAGAATTCAGGGGGGTTAAGGCTTTCGCCGACTGCGACACACTTCTTATGAGAAAAAGGGGTCTCAGTTATTTTCGGCGCCAGACAGTGTGCCGAATCGGAAAGCGGGGAGAAGCTAAAGGAGAGGGTGAAATATGGATCTCGAATTGACCGACGAACAAAACGCGGCGCGAAAGACCGCTCGGGATTTCGCCGAAAAAGAAATAATACCGGCAGCACGCGAAAATGATGAGCTGCACAAGTTTCCGGCCGACATTGTAAAGAAGATGGGCGAACTGGGGTTCCTGGCCCCGACGGTTCCGGAACAATACGGCGGCGCAGGCATGGACTATATTTCATACGCTCTGATCACCGAACAAATTGGCCGCGCGTGTTCATCCGTGCGGACGGTACTGTCGGTTACATCTTCGCTTGTTGCCTTGACGGTTCTGCGGTGGGGCTCCGAGGGGCAAAAGAAAAAATATTTGCCACGTTTGTGCTCGGGAGAAATAATCGGATGTTTCGGCCTCACGGAGCCAGACGCCGGAAGCGATGCGGCAAACTTGAAGACCTCGGCGAAGCGGGATGGCGCCGACTGGGTCCTGAACGGAAATAAAATGTGGATTTCGAACGGGTGCGTCGCCAAACTGGCGATAATCTTTGCCCAAACCAACCCCGGTCTCAAGCACAAAGGCATTACCGCCTTCCTGGTTGATACAGACACGAAAGGATTTTCTTCCCAGCCTATCCATGGCAAACTGGGACTGCGGTCATCGGATACCGCCTCCCTCACCCTTGAGGATGTGAGGGTTGGCGAGGATGCCTTGCTGGGTGATGCTGGGGAAGGGTTTAAGGTTGCGATGTCGGCGTTGGACAATGGCCGTTACAGCGTGGCGGCCGGATGCGTGGGGATATGCCAGGCGTGCATCGATGCAAGCACAAAGTATTCTCAGGAACGGACGGCCTTCGGAAAACCGATTGCGGGATTTCAGCTTGTGCAAGAATTGATTGCGGACACGGTCGTTGACACCGAGGCCGCCCGGCTTCTGGTTTTCCAGGCCGGACACTTAAAGAACAGAGGCCGCCCCAACACGCGGGAGACGTCAATCGCCAAACTGTACGCCTCGGAAGCGGCCCTTCGATGCGCGAACCGGGCCATTCAGGTTTTTGGCGGGTACGGCTACTCAAATGAGTATCCCGTCGAGCGCTATATGCGCGATGCCCGTGTCGCGAGTCTCTACGAAGGGACTTCACAGATATTGAAGCTCATTATCGGCAGATTCACCACTGGAATAGGGGCATTCACATAACGCGGAGTAACTATCATGAAAATTACGGTGCTCGACAACATCTTAAAGGCAAATGACGCAATCGCGGAAGAGATTCGCACCGTCCTGAGCGCCAATCAGGTGCTGACAATCAACCTGATGAGTTCGCCAGGCGCCGGCAAGACAACGCTTCTTGAGCGGACGGTGGAGAAAATGAAGGCGGACGGAATACGGGTGGGTATCATCGAGGGTGACATCGAAACCACGCGCGATGCGGACCGGCTTGCGCAATTCGACATCCCGATTGTTCAAATCAATACCGGCAGCGCGTGTCATCTGGATGCCAACATGATACGCGGCGCCGTCGACAAGCTGGATTGTTCTTCCGTGGATATCTTGCTGATCGAAAACGTCGGAAACCTTGTGTGCCCTGCGGAATTCAAGGTCGGCGAGGACCACAAGGTGATGATGTTGAGCGTCACGGAGGGCGATGAAAAGCCCCTGAAATATCCGCTCATGTTCAGAGAATCCTCGGTGATGCTGATCAACAAGGTCGACCTGCTTCAGCACACAAACTTCAACATGGACGAGGCAACGGGAAACGCATTGAAGATTAATCCTAACCTCATGATTTTCCCGATTTCCTGCACCACTCGAGAAGGGCTGGAGGGGTGGTTCGAATGGCTTCGGGACGAATTGAAGAAAAAACGCAAGCAATAAACAGTTTATCTCCAGGATGTTTCCGTTTCGCAAGGGAAAAGCTGTATGACAGAGAACGCGTATGATCGACTCGTTGACAAACTCAACCAGTTTCCCGCAGGCGCTCCGAGGACCGACCGATCTCTCGAACTTCTGAAAACCCTCTTCACCGAGATCGAAGCGCTGGTGGGCGCCGAAATGCCCGTCTTCCCTGCCCCTCTTTCCGTAATCGCCGAGACAACCGGGCGGGAAGAGCGGCAGCTTAAATCCATTCTGGAGTCGATGGCTGATAAGGGACTCGTCTATCACAGAGCGCAGGAAGGAGTGGATATGTACAGCCTTTTTCCACTCGTTCCGGGGATTTTCGAACTGCAATTTATGAAAGGCGAAGTGAGTGAGAAAACACGGCGGTTAGCACGGCTATTCGAAGAGATGTGTGATATCGGCTGGGCCGAAGACCTCTTTGGCTCTGACACGCAGTTGGCCCGGGTCATAATAATGGAGAAGGAAATTCCGGGCGGTATTGAAGTCTTTCCATATGAGCGTGTTTCCAAATTCATCGAAGAGGCAGATTATCTCGCGCTCTCGACCTGTTACTGTCGCCATGAGATGGAATTACTGGCGAAATCGTGCGGCGCGCCCAAGGATACATGCCTCACATTCGGCCCGTTTGCCCGATACGCTGTGGAGCGTGACTTCGGGCGTCAGATTACGAAGGAAGAGGCGTATGAGGTTCTCCGAAAGTCCGAAAATGCGGGGCTGGTCCACGTTTCCGACAACACTCAAAAAAGGGTCAATTTCATCTGTAATTGCTGCGGCTGCTGCTGTGGCATTCTCGGAGGAATAACAAGATTTCACAAACCGCTGGCGGTCGCAACCTCGAATTTTATTGTGGAAATAAATACCGACACATGCGTCGCGTGCGAAGCATGCGCCGCGCGGTGTCATTTCGGCGCTCTCACCATCGGTGAAACTGCAACAGTGGACCCTGAAAAATGCCTTGGCTGCGGACTCTGCAACATGGTCTGCCCGACGGAATCGCTGTCAATGAAGCGGCGTGAAACAATCGCCGAGCCGAGGCGAGATTTTCGAGACCTGATGACAACGATCATGAAAGAGAAAGGTAAGATGTAGGCGAGAAAGCATTATCCCATGCACGAAATGTCGATTGCCCAAAGTATTCTGAAAATTGTGCTCAACGAAGCTCAACGGAACGGCGCGTCGAGAATAACGGTTGTCCGTATTCGGGCGGGTGAACTTCGGGGTATCGTTCAGGACCAACTTGGATTTTTTTTTCAATTTATCACAAAGGACACGCTGGCGGAAGGGGCCGCGCTCGAAGTCGAACAAGTGCCGGTCGAAGCATTCTGCAAGTCGTGCGCGCACCGGTTCCGAGTGCGGAATTTCGAGTTTGTCTGCCCTGATTGCGAATCGAAAGACGTCGATGTGACGCAGGGAATGGAACTCGCGGTCAAGGAAATCGAAATCGAGTAGGGTGTCGATGTCCAATTGGCTTGAATGCGATGTCCTCTGTATTGGAGCGGGCGGGGCAGGACTTGTAGCGGCTGTAACCGCTGCCGATGCCGGGGCAAGCGTCATCGTCCTTTCCAAAGGGCCATTCGGCTGCGGAAACACCCGCATTGCCGGCGGCCTTGTTCTCCGCCCGCATATCACCCCGGGCGACTCCACCGATGCCCTCATGCGCGATATCCTTGTGGGGGGCGAGTTCCTCAACGACCAGGGCCTCGTCCGCGATTACTGCGACCGGGCCCACCTCGCAACCGAACTCATGGAGCGATTCGGCGTCGTGCTCCTTCGCAAGCCAACGGGCGAAATCGCTCCCATCCCTGTTGCTTTCGGCGGCCACAGCGTGCCGCGAACTCTCGCCGGCTATTCAGAGGGAATTCCCATCGGGACCGCTCTCCGAGCCACCGCGGCTCGCGCCGGCGTGAACGTGCTTGATGAAACCATTGCTCTTCGCTTGCTCGAACGCGACGGAGCGGTTCATGGCGCAATCTCCCTAAACTGGCTCAGCGGTGAGATTCTTGGCATTGGCGCGCGACAAACGATACTGGCCACGGGGGGACTCGGCTGGATTTACTATCCCCACACAAGCAACATGAGGACGATGACCGGCGATGGCTACGCTCTTGCCCTGGACGTCGGCGCCGAACTGGTGGACATGGAGCAACAGCAATTTATCCCGTTTGCACTCACCCACCCCGAGTCCATGGTGGGCATTATCTGCGGCGAACCCGCCATGGCCGGGCCATATGGAAAACTGATTGATAGGAACGGCGCCGAAGTAATCAGAAACGTCCGATCCCGAACGCGGGCGGAAGTCGCAGCGGCCATGGCGGTGGCGCGAGAGCACGGGAAAAGCACGGGCCATGGAGGACTCATGCTTGACCTTACGCCAAATTTCCGCAGAGTGCTCGGGGAAAAGATGTTTGCATTCCTCGGAAAGACCTTTCCCGCAATGATAGACGCGGTGCGTCGCGCATATGGCCAAGAGGCGGCTAAGGGAATGGTCCCGTGGGATGTTTTTCCCACCGCCCATTATCAGATGGGAGGCGTTCGCGTCGACACCCGGCTGAACGTCAGAGGCGTGCGAAACCTCTTTGCGGTCGGAGAAGTTATGGGCGGACTTCACGGCGCCAATCGTATTGGTTCAACCGCGCTGGCCGAATTGTTCATTTTCGGAAGCAAGGCAGGCAATATGGCAGCCGAGGCGGCGACAACATCCGGGAAGGTGGAACGGGGCGCCGAGTTGCAAGAGGTTCTATCGGATATCCGTGATCTCGTGGAAGGACACGGGAAGAACCAAGCGATTGACCTTGCGCGCAAGCTGCAACTGACGATGTGGGAAAACGTCGGACCGGTGCGTGACACAGCACGGCTCCGAAAGGCGATATCATTGCTCTCCGACATAGGAGAACAACTGCTCTCTGTGGCGGTCCATCCACACACGGATTGCAATACTCAATTGCTTGATGCGCTCGAGGTCCGAAGGATGCATAGCGTGGCGGAAGCGGTTGCAAAGAGCGCCCTCGTCCGCGAAGAATCGCGCGGCGGACATTACCGGCTCGATTACCCCAACCGCGACGACACGAGATGGCTGAAAAACGTGATTATTCGGAAAGATGACGGGGGGATTTGCGCTCGAACCGAGGATGCTGATCTTTCCAGCTTCGGTCCCGATATAAAGGGTGGACCCAACGCACTTCGCGAGCGCATTCAATTTTTCATTTTGGGCATTCTTCCACAACGAGCGCAGGAAAAGATTCTTAATGCACGATTGAATCTTGGAGAGGAAGATTGAAAGTGCGTGGTACGATAACCGTCGAGTGCTATGACCGTACCCAGAACAGGCTGGTCTCCCGCGCGTACGAGGTTCCCATGGAAAAAGGAACAACCGTCCTTTCTTCTCTCCTTTACATCTATGAGAGATATGACTCGACACTGGCCTTTCGCTACGGCTGTCGCTCCTCGAAATGCGGACAGTGTGCGGTGAACATTGATGGTGTGCCTCGCCTGGCGTGCGCCGCAAAGGCAAAGGATGGGACCATCGTATCGCCTCTGAAGAATCTGCCGCTCGTACGGGACCTGATTGTTGACCGGGCGCCGCTTGACCGAAGAATCCGGCCGTACCGCCTTTTTGTTTGTCCCGAAACCGAGCAACCTCTCGGTCATCTTTCCGTGCCGGAGACATTCAAGAAACTCATCGGCTGCCTTGAATGTTATGGCTGTGTTTCAAGTTGCCCGCATTTTGACTGGAACAATGAAGCTTTCGGCGGCCCCTACGTTTTCGTTCGACTCGCCCAGTTGCATCTCGACCCGAGAGACACGGAGGACCGCGTCTCTCAAGCTCAGACCCTCGGGATTCAAACGTGTGTTGATTGTTGGCAGTGCAGATGCGTGAAGGGCATCGCAATACGCCGCGATGCAATCGGCAGCCTGTTGAATGAGCAACGGGGATAGTGAATCTGTCCCACGGCTGCCTGGCGCAAGGGACAGTGAATGTGCCTCACAATCCGTCGGGTTCGCTTCGGAAACACTCCGCCGGCCCGTTGCCGCGAATCACGCAAAACGCATGATTCACTCAGCGGAAAAAACAAGGGACCCCATGATTGGACACAGCCTCCTTCACTCGCTTTCATTCATTGAAGGAATGGCGTGACAGATACGAAGCACCGACGGCGGAAAAGCTGCATTACGAACGGCGGGATGCTTTTACAGGCCTCATCTCGAACCAAGCACATTAGCCACCTTGGCGTGCATTTCGGAGAAACTGAAAGGTTTACTGATAAATCCCCGGGCGCCCTTCTTCGATGCGTTTTCGATTGCTCTCAATGTCAGGAACGAAGATACATAGATTACGGGTATGTGTGTGGTCTTCGGATTCTTTTTCAGCGTTTCGTGCACGTCCAGCCCGCTCATGTCAGATAACCGAAAATCCACCAGGATCAGGTCGGGGCGGTTCAGAAGCGCCCTTTTGATGCCGTCGGCGCCCGTGCTCGCGACAAGCACCCGATACCCCTTTTCGCTTCCCAGATAACGCTCGAGAAGTTCCACAAAAGCAGGTTCGCTGTCGATTATAAGAATACTTTTGGGGGGTGTTGCCGCTTTTCTCGTTGAGACGGGACGCTTGTGTGTATTCGTCATGACGAAAAGTGTGTCGTAACGTGATTGAGCGGTAGCATGGGATACTCACATAATAACAGGCAGGAATTTTTTGTCAAGAGAAAAATGCTTGACTCAAAACATTTCTTCGATTTTTCTCGAAATATCTTATTTCTCTCCAAACACGATTGAAGAAAAGACGTATAATTTGGCGCCCTTTTTATAGGCATCCGGTTCGAGGCCTGCCTTGTGCACACAGAGGTTCTCGAGAAACTCTTCCTTTGTCCAACCTGTTCCGGCTGCAACCTGCGGCAGAAATACGCCCTGTCGCAGTCCTCTTGTCACCACAACACCGTGCTTGCCCAACACGATTTCATCGGGACCGGACACGGGCCTGAGAGGGGTGTTGACGGAAATCTCGATATGGATATCATCCAACTCCTCTTCACGGACAGGCGGGAACCGATGGTCCTGTGATGCGGCTGCGACCGCCATATCGATGACCGAACGATAGAGAGGTGTCGCAGCGTTCATTTGCCCGATGCATCCCCTGAGCTGGCCGCCTTTTTTGAATGTTACGAATGACGCGCCGTCCTGTTGCAGCCTCGGACTCGCGGGAGGCTCAACCGTCAAAATCCGTTTCTCTCGGACAAAAGATTCCAGTGATTGCCTTGCAAGGCGCAACAGGGTCCGTTTATCTTCATCCGTGAGGTAATCCGACATGTCAAAATCGGGCGCGACATACCCTGGGGCATCTCCGGCATCTTTCTGAGAATCCCGCTTTACGAAGGCCACCGCCGCATAGCCGACCACCCCATCTTTTGTGCCGGCGGTATCCCCTGAGTTTGCATATTTCAGTAAAACAGGTTCCGCTTGCTGACTTTCGGCGAATGAAATAGCGGCCAGAACGGGAGCCGGCCCGCACAGACGGTCGTAATGTTCGCTCAGAAACTGCGCCAGCCGCCTCGGGTCTCCGCTCAGAATAAGCTGGAGTGTCTCTTTATCCAACTCTGTGGCTTCCTCATAAGGCTTGTAGTGAGAGAGGTCTGTGGTGGCGATTAGAACGATTCGGCTCTTGTGCGCCAGTTTCAGCAAGCCATCGACGACCGCCTGGACATTTTGAAAGTTCTGAGAGCCAAAGAGAATTGGAACAACCTGTGTGTCGGGCAGAACCGTCTGAATGAAAGGCAACTGCACTTCCAGCGAATGCTCTCCGCTAAACACCTTTTCGGAGAATGACACGTTCGGACTCGAATTCAATAGTTCGAGCGATAATCGCTCGTTCACCAACGCCTTCCCCAACGGTGTTTCCATCGCGCCGGCATAGTAAACGGAAACCAAGGGGTAGCGGACGCGATGGCTGAATCCAAGAACCACTGCCGCATCGAGCCGCTGAGTGTCATTCTTTCCCGAAACCTGCCTTCTCAATGCCTCGTATGCGTATGCGGCAACCGGACCGGAGTACATATATCCTGCATGCGGCACAATGAGCGCTACGATTTCCCCCTCTATTTCGGGAACATTAGCCGATTTCAAGTAGCCGCTAATTTCTCGCCGAAGCGCCTTTCCATCAGCCGGATAAAATGTGCCGGCAAAAGACGGCCGAATGACGGGCGGAGCCGGCGGCGCAGCGCCGTCGACCCTCATTGACGGCTCAGCCCTTCCGTGCCGCACCAGGACCCCTCCGGCGACACCCAAGAGAAAAACCAGCGCTACGAACATACAAAACCTTCTGAACATGTTCACAACTCCCGTTTCAGCGCGTGCAGTTCATTTGCCATGTTCTCAACGTGAGTGGCACGCCAGAAAATTCGCGAACAAGCGGGACACACCGAAAAATGTTCTTGCGTCGCAAATACATGGGGTGGCACCCTTCGTTTCACCCAGTTCTTGTCCACGGGCTGCAGGTCCACATTACAGTCGGAACAGACAGTGAATGACAACTCGCAATCAAGCTTCGCCTGAAGAACCACTTGCTTCAGTTGCTCACGCCAACGGTCGCTTTGAATAAAAATATAGTTCCAGCACTTTCTCCGCCGGATAAGCAGCGTGTCGCGCGTAAGCAAAATTCTCCCCTCGCGTTCGGCAATCTCCAGGATATCGGTGTCGGCAAGGTCATAAACATATTTGGTATCATAGCCCAGCAGCCGTAACCATTTCGCAAGGCGGCCCAACATCTCGTCTGCTAGGAACCTGGGCCGTGTTCTCATGGTCGGGCGGGATTGTTCACTTGACCTCAGTCTGCGGATGGTCGGTATTTGAGATGTTCTTCGTATTGATAGACCAGCGCCCTCTGGCTCTCGGTTTCGATTGAGCAAGGTCTGGCAAGCCTCAGTTCACCTATCGCTCGTTCGGCAGTCCGTCCCCGCCTGACAAGGTAACAGCCAAGAACGGCGCCGGTTCTCCCGCATCCTGCCCCGCAGTGCACAACAACGGGCTTGTCCTCTATGGTGAGCATTTGATCAATGAAACGGATGCATTTGTCCACCTGTTCGATTGTCGGCGCCGTAAAATCATTTATTGGCACATGACAATACAAAAACCCCTTTCCACGAACCAGTTCCTCATCGAGAGGCGATTCGGAAAGGGAAAGGATGGCTCGCACGCCCTCGGACAACAAGAAATCCAAGTCCTTATCCAAAGAATCCACTGCTCCCGGCATGGCCATGCCCGCCAATGCATTCGGTATCACGTAACTAAAATTTAGTATTGCCTTTTTATATTCCGTCATGCCGACAAGATTACCCTCAGGAGCGACCCCGTATATCTCGACCCCCGAATGATGATTGCTCAACGCATGCAAAACAAATCCTGATTTTGCATTATACATTCCCAATGGAACATTATCAAGATGGGTTTTCAATTCGGACCCAATCTTTTTGCAATAAGAGACGGCAGCCCTGCCGGCCGGATTGGGTGGTTATATCAGCGGCAGGATTGACGAGTGTTTTGTGTGTCGCCGTGGAATTTTTTGATTTTTTCGCTAGCTTTGCTTGACATCTCTATTTTTTGGTGCTATAATTTTATTATACCGACTGGTCGGTTTGTAGGGAGACATCGATTACGGCTACTCTTGAAAAAGGAAAACTGACGCGTGACCGCCTCGTGTGGGCCGCTGCCGAGTTGATTCGGAAAAACGGTTACCACAACACCTCGCTCGCACAAATTTTGGAGGCGGCCAATCTCACAAAAGGCGGGTTTTATTTCCATTTCAAAAGCAAGGAGGAGCTCGGCGACGCGGTAATCGAATACATGAGGCGATTCTGGGTTGAGAACGTGCTCGAAGAAGTTTCCAGGGAGAAGAGCGCGCTGAAAAAGATCGAACGGATGTTCGATATTATGATTATGACGCACGAGGGAAACGTCTTTCACGGATGCGCCCTCTTGGCCGTTCTGACAGCCGAAATGATGGAAGTTGACGAACATTTTTCCAAACGGTTGAGAAAGATCTATTCCGACTGGAAAGCCAGCATTGTGGCGTTTCTTGAGCAGGGAAAACAGGAGGGATTGTTCCGCGAGTGGGTTAATCCCGATTCCCTCGCTCTGCTAATCATAGGAGCATTACAGGGGACAACGATGATGGCGCATCTGGACCCCGAGCACATAGATTTGGCGAAAATGTTCCGCAGCTTGGAATCACTGTTGCTTGAGGGAGTTACGGCTTGATAAATTTTGCGCGCCAAAAACCAACTGGTCGGTTTTCGGCCATCATGGACGCGATACAAACCGGTCCAAATATAACGCGGTGAGATACGGTTGAGGATGAAACTCGTGGGTAACGACTCTCCCCGTCCGATGAATTTTGATTCGGACCAATTAAAAGAACTAGATAAGCTGATCGATAATCTCAGGAAAGAAATCGTTCTTCCAAGCAGCCGAGCACACGGCAAACCGGCCCCACGTGTCAAGCGCGAGCAGGCACAAACCGGAAAAAGCTCCGATGTGTAAGCAGGTTGTTGTCGGTCAGTTTTTACGATGTCACCCCTAGAAGAGTTGTGTTATATAAGGGGCTCTTTTCGCTTTGATGAGCCCGGCAAATTACTGAGAGCCTGATGAGGATACGTAGTTGAAAATTCCGCGATGGGCCGGCGGAGTGACAATTTGCGGGTGCACAGCACGAAACGAGAAATAGACTCGTGCGGCCACGAACCAAGTGAAGAATGGGCATTGCCGGTTAACTGTTCATTATCCCCCCGGCCGGCAATGCCCTGCCCGCATTCGCCATTCTCATCTTCCTTGAACCCCGCAAGTTTTTCTGCTATACTGAGTTTGAGGAAATTCACGCCAGACAAAACAGCTTCAGAAAGGGGCGAGCGTTACGCGGATGATCCGTGTCACATGTCCGTACTGCAAAAAGAGCGGATACATAACACCACCCCCTCCCCGCACGATTCTAATGGGTCCCTGCCCCGTATGCGGCGAGCCGGTGGCGCTTTACAACAGTAAAGTGATCGGACTGAAGAAAAAAATGCTCGGCGAGGGAAGTTTCGGCGAAAGGATACAATCGCTCGCGCGCATAATAATGGAATACATTAATTCCCAAGGCGGCGCATTGGATGAGGGCGGGCTGGAGCGCATCATCCGGGAAGCTGAGGACCAGGGGGCGGAAGAGTCAGAGCCGTGCACAGAGGAAGAAATAAGCACGCATTCGCCTTCTATTCGCAATCCCGTGGATTCGCCGATCACGATTGAGGAGATTCAGGATTTTCTGAGAATCGACCTGAATCTGGTGGCCAGTAAAGAGTATTTCGACAAGTACTTCGGCTGATGCGCCGGTTTTCAACCGTTTGCAGTGAATCCGCCTGTCTCTCCACCCCGGGGCGGAGCGTGGCCGAGAGTTCTTTCGTACTATCCGAACCAGAAAAGTGTTGCAATTCTGGGAAAATATGGTAGAATACCACCGTTTTTGGCAACAAAGGATTCCCACGCGTTGTTCCCCACCTTATCTCGCGGTGGGATATCCTGCAATCAACTCTTGATTTTCCTAGGCATGATCTGAAAAAGGAGGCTGTTGAAATGGGCTTGCTCGACGGGAAGGTAGCTATTGTTACCGGAGCTGGAAGAGGCATTGGCGCGGCTGCAGCAAAATTATTCGCCAAAGAGGGCGCAAGCGTTGTAGTCGCTGACCTCGACAAAGGTCCGGCAGAGGAGGTCGTAAAGGCCATCAAGGATACCGGCGGAAATGCGGTTGCGGTGGCTGGCAACGTCATGGAGATGTCGACGAATGAGCAGTTGATTCAGGCTGCTTTGGACACATTCAAGGGTCTGGACATTCTCGTCCCCAACGCCGGATTCTGCAATGATAAGGTCATTCAGAAGATGTCTCTGGAAGATTTTCAGTTGATGATTCGAATTCATGTGGAGGCTCCCTGGATGCTTTGCAAGCTTGCATACCCGCACTTTAAGGAGCTCAGCCAGGACGGTAACTATCGCCGGGTAATCTTCGTCTCCTCCGAGGCGGGAACGCGCGGCAACTCGGGGCAGAGCAACTACGGCGCCGCCAAGAATGGCGTCGTCGGCCTCATGAACGTTCTCTCGAAAGAATGGCTTCGAATAAAAGTGAATTGCAACTGTGTGGCATACGGCTTTGTCGAAACTCGCCTCACGCAAGCCACCAGCGGTGACCAGATTCTGGGAGCAAACATCGGTATTCCGGAACAAATGCGCTCAATGGCCGAACAGTTTGTCATCATGCGCGGCGGACGCATTCTGACTCCCGAAGAGGCTGCGGGATCGATATTCGTGCTTGCACTCCCCCAGGCTGACGGAATCAATGGTAAGGTGGTCGAGGTCGACGCCGGGCTGCCTCTGTAATGGCTGCCCTTTTTGGTCTTACTTTGAAAGGTGAAGAAAAAATGGCTGAAGAAGAAAAAGCAGAAGGCGTTAGCATCGCAGGTTTCAAAATCAAGGTGAAAGACTTCTCGCGCGGATGCAAACAGTGTGGCCGCTTTGGCATGGTTAAAGACAAAGACTTTAACACCACGCGCTGCATCCATTGTGGAACGCTGCAACCTCAGAGCGAATAGAGTCGCTTTCTGAAAATTGGTCTGCGATAAGGGGCTTATCCTTTCGATGAGCCCCTTCTTTTTGTTCCTTTCGAGTCCGCGCGTCCAGACGACCTCGTTGTTTTTCTTGCTTGCTTTTCGACTGTTATGCGGTCTCCTCTTTTCAGCGCCAGGCTTTGTGCAGCGCTTCCGTTGCGCACGGCGATTTCCAACAAGCCGTAGCTGCCGACTACGGCAACCGCTGTTCCTTGCCGAACAGCGGCATACGTTGCGCGCACACCTTCGATCTTGTGCCCGGAACAAGCGACTACCACCCGCGTTAATTGCGACCGGCCGAACGTCTCAAGCAAATGCGTTTCGGCTATATTGGTGATGAGATTACCAAATGTGTCTATATGGACCACTTCGCCTTCGAGGGTCTGGCCAATCCGGATACGCGGCCTGGCACGTTTTATCCGCTGCATTGTTTTCAGCCGCCGACCCAGCCGTTCAATCGCCACTCCGGCTCCAAGATGAGCTGCGACAGGGGCGAAGATGTCCCGTCCATGGAAGGTGTGGCTCACATTTTCCAAAAAATATTTCCGCTCCTCAAGCAGGAATATCCGCGGTCGGCCGGCGTCATAACATGCCGGAGAAAGGACGCCGTTGTCGGGCCCGACAAAGAAGTAACCGCCGGATTGCACGCCCAAGGCCGGTCGTTTGCCTCCCACTCCCGGATCGACAACGGCCACGTGGATCGTTCCGGCGGGGAAATAGGAATACGACCGCGCCAGCAAAAAGGCAGCCGCATCGACGTCTTGTGGCTCGACGGCGTGACTCAAATCGATGACTCGTGCGGACGGGGTTATAGAGGCGATCACCCCTTTCATGATTCCAACATAAGGGTCAGAGACGCCAAAGTCGGTAAGAAGGGTGATGCAGGCAGGCGGCTCATTTTTGGCAGTTTCGAGCGAAGGCTCCGAGAAGCAAGGACGACGACGTCCTTTTCTCGATGATTTCGCGGTTTCTTGCCGGGTCGGATTATCGCGGCGGGTTTCTGCACCTTTACTCATGCGCGACGCAGCTGAGTTCATTGAGAAGAGTGTCGAAGTCGATGTTGTGCGACTGCGCTCCCTCTTCAATATCCTCAAAGGCTGATATGCAGCAACTCCTGCATCTGAGGCCGAAGCGCGCAAACGTGCTTGCTGTTTCGGGGTATCGCTTTATAACATCCTCGATACTCATATCCTTTGTGACTCTTGGAGCGGAAGCCATTGGCTCTTGCTCCTCTCCGCTCCCCTGCCCGAACGCTCTCGATAATTATGGGGTCGAGACCTGAATCTTTCCGGCCATGACCGGAGCGACCCCGAACTTGCCGCCTGCGAACTGTGGTTTTCGAACACCGTCACCGTCGGAATCGGGAGTCATTACGTCCCGGACACTTGCCATTTTCTCTCCGGTGGGCTCGAGCTCGGCAAGCTGCATGCCGTTTTTGTTCAACGCGGTGACGAAGAATGTTTTGAACCTTTCTAGGGCCTGAGTGTCCTGCCGAAGAAGAACAACCTCTCTGAGTGCACCCAGCGCCGCTCCTATATCAACTGGCGAGTATCGGGAAAGGCCTGTGTTTTCGGCCGAGCGATACATTTTTGCCTGGACTGACCACAGTTTTTCGTTCATAAAATTAAGGGCGCTCAAAGCCGATTCCATATAGCTCGGGTCTTCGGTTAGTTGATAAGCCGCCAGAAGCCCCCGTATTCCCATGGCCTGAGATGCCAGGGTACGCGGAACTTTCTCCTGCGCGCTCGTTTCGACATTGTAGCTTTCCACAAAACCGCCATCGGGCAACTGCATGTACTCGGACAAGAACTTCGCCTCACGCTCGAGCATGCTTCGTGCAGCCTGTCGCATTACCTCATCATCGTGGAATGCGTGGTACGCGTTGGCTAGCGCCAGGAGCGTCAAGCCGGCATCGAGCGCTGATATGTTTTTCCCTCGTTCCCCGTTTGCCCATGTTGAGACAAAGGTCTGCCGCCGTTCATCGAAGTGCATGGCGATCATGTTCTTCAATACGACGCCGGCCAGTCCCTTTGCGGTGTTGTGAGGCTCGGGGGAGAACAGGGCCCCCTCGGCCGGAGAGCCAAAAACCGCGTCCCAGTTGTCCTCAATCTTCGGGTCCGAGAAATAATAGAATTCGCTTGCACCCAATAATAATGACGCCTGGTCGAAAAGATGGCTGCTCGGGTCGATGACGTGATAAGAAACGGGCATCGGGGGACCGTCTTCCGGATAGGAGAGTTCCACGAGAATTTGATGGGGGTAGTAGAGCAGTTTCGCTTCGTACGCAAAGGGATTGACCGGACCGAGCTTTCGGCCGTCATAGGCTGCTTCCGCTCTCAGGAAGTGCATCTTGCTGACGGCCTCGGCCACGAGCACCGCGCCGAGGTATCCTTCGAAAGCATCATTGCCCAATAGGTTTTCGCCGTGTTTTGAGCCGAAAAAGTATTCAGCCCACAGTGACTGGGTGTACAGCGCCTGGCCGAGCGCCGCAGGCGTTATGGTCTTATCAAATTTCTGCGGATTCCATCGCAACGTGTTGTAATCCCTGAAATCGGGAAGGCTCGTCAGTTCGGGTTCGCCCGATGCGAATTCAACAAAAATGGGGTAAATGCCCGGAGGAGGAGCATCCTGTCCCGTCCGCTCGCGGACCCGCTCCAAAAATCCTTCGTAGAATTCCTTTGTCGAAATTCCCTCCTCCTCGGCCTGCAGTATCATATGGCGGGATTGCATGAGATGGATTCCCATGCCCGACTCCATGGTCAAAGCGCCCATATTATAGCGCGAATACCAATATGCTTCCTCCGAAGTTATGCTCATGAGAGCATTATCCGTCGGCAACCCCAATTGTGTGATCTGCTCAAAAAAGGGTACCCCGCTCAAGAAGAACTCGTTTGCCGCATAGGCGGCGTTGGCGGTGTTGAAACGAGTTTCGGCAACATTTTCGTGCAACCGCGACGCCGGCTCCACGACGATCAGGTTTTGCCGAGCCGCCATTGCCTCCGGCAAAAGGTCAGGTCTTCCCGAGGAAATGACTTTGTCACGGCTTTCCAGATAGTCGGTTATCCGCTCGGCCTCTTCTCGGCTTATCCAAAACGGCGCCTTCGACCGCTGCCGGGTCACAACTTTCTCCCAGCTCTCCGTGGGATCGAAGCGATTGAGGGCTCTGTCCAATGAATGGCATATGGCGCACTTCTCCTTAAACAGATCTTCCCCTCCCGTTGAGTACGTCGCTTGAGCCAAAGCGGGGGAACGTGCATTTAAGATGAAAATAAAAAGTGCCGTGAACACGCCGATCCCGAACTGTCCCCGCAACTTGAATCCTATGGACTTAATCATGTCTCTTCCTTCCTTATTCTCTCCCGGGCCATCCACAGAAACAGAAATGGAACGTGCAAAAATGGAGCCAAACAAGATTTTGACGTTAACAAAGAAAATTCCGCTGAGGTTATGCTGTCAAAAGCCACTCGTGCGGGGTCTCTCGAAAGAAGCATTCCCGCTTGACCCATGTTCCCCGGCGGATGGAAGAGTAAAACCACGAATTTCGGCATAATCCTACCACACCCCTCATGCATTGTCAAGTCTTTTTATTGCGCCACTTACGACTGCCCCCCGGTCTCGCCGAGCGCGCTCTGCGCACGTTTCATCGCAGCAACGGCCTCTTCGTATGTGCGAAATGCGCCGACAACGTGGCCGATGACCTTTCCGTCGGGGCCGATAGCAAGCAAAAATGGCAATACGGGAACGTTGAGGTACTTGCCCAGCGGTTGGCCGTAACCCAACCATACGGGGTACGAGATTTGTACTCTTTGAACCAAATCCTTCACAGCGCTGTCTTTGTCCCTGTCCATCGCAACCCCGATCACGGTAAAGTTTTCAGATGAGTATTCCTTCTGCAGGCGATTCAGCAACGGGATTTCAATGAGACAGGCTATGCAGTCGGTCCGCCAAATATTCAGAAAAACAAGTTTTCCATGGTGGTCGGACAGACTGGCCATTCCCCCGTCAAGCGTTCTTGCGCTGGCGTTATCGGGAATGTTGAAACTTTCGGCGGCGTACGCCTGCAAGGTCAGCGGAAGAAACATGATCTGGGCGACTATGAGGCAGACAGGAAACTTTTGTATCAAATGCGGTCCCCTACGAACCTTCTTTCTTCTCGCATATGGACAACCGACTCCGAAACACTTCGGACGCCGATGATTCTTCCTCAAATTTTCAGATTCACGACCACAAATTGTACCAGAAAAGAAGGCGGAATCAAAATTGAAAAATTTAAGGAATTTGTGATAGACTGTGCGAAGACAGCCCGGTCGGTCGAATATACTTCAAATTACTTGGCAAGAATATGGAGCTTTACCTGGTACGAATCGCCCTAATTTTTTTAGTAGGGGCTGTCGTTGGGGCAACCACATACGTGGTCCTCTTGATTTTGGAAATCCTTCGGGAAAAGTAAGGCCAGAAACGATGAGAGAAAACAAGCATCACGGTCTTACCGCAGAGGAACGGGACGTTTTGGCCGAGCCGACCGGGCAGGTCGAAGAGTTAGATTTTAAGATGAGCCTCCTTGCTTTTCTATGTCTCTTCCTTATCCTCCTCCTGATAATTTTCTCTTCGCTTATCGCCCGCTCTCGCCAGCAAGAGGATACAACATTGTTACTTCATGAAGGCGCCGGGCGCCATGCGGAAAAGTTTTTGGCGGGGAAAGCGAGAAAACGCGCAACCGCGCATGGTCTTGACGACAGACTCTCGTCGGTCTGGCGCATTTCCCAGACCAAAATTCCCGGCAGTCAACGGTGAAGGGTCATTCCCATTCGGCGTCGATAATTCTGATTTCAGTTTTATCAAGAAATTCGTTTTCAATACGAAGCGGGACATGAATTCGCCCCAATTTCTTTGGGGCAACGCCGCTGACCTGGCTGGTCTCGTACACGATTTCCTCGCCGTTTTGGTCGTATCCCACTATTTCCAAATAGATTTTCCTGGCTGTCCGGTCACTCTTGTTCAGGACCCTTCCGGTTAGGATGGTAGTTCTCGCGCCTTGGGGATCGGTGCGAATTTGACTGACCTCCAGTTGCTTTTGCCGCTCCAGACTCTCGATGTACGCTTCTTGCCGCTCGGTCGATAGACCTTCTACAATTTCCGGGACCTCTATTTCCGCTTCTTCCTCCGCGCCTGCCGCCTCTGGCTGGGCGGAGCCTTCACCCTGAACTCTCTGCTCTATATTCCTTTGCCGCCTTCTCTCGGCCTCCATCGGAGTGATCCATTCGCCATTCACGTTTATGAGGCCTTTGGCTTGCTGTTCCCTCTCAAATTTCTCGAGCGCCCGGCGTTTTCTTTCGCGTTCTTCCTCAGCCTCTCGCTTCTCTTCCTCCCATTTGAAGCGAAGATTTTCATTTTCTTCAGGAGTCGCGTATTCGATTTCCTCGATGTTGTCACGAGATATCCCAATGACGACATCTCGAATACGAAGTTTTACGGTCGAGGGAGTCTCCTCTTCAATGATACCGATTTTGGCCGCGCCGGTCTTGAAGAGTACGACATCAGCCTCAGCCCCCGTAGGAAACAAAAGCGCCGCACTGATCAAACACAATATTGCCCTTTTCATGAGAAACTCCTTCGAGCGGCACACGCTCCTTTGCTACCTCGATCAATTATATCACGGATGGGCTCCCGTGGTCACATGCACCTTTCCCCACATTTTTCGGTTCGCGCATTTCCTCGCGTCTCCTTCGTATCGGGGAGGGTATCCTATTCGGTTATCAGATCATATTTTGTCTTTCCCAGGCCAATACTCTCGGCATAGACAAATTGATGGGTCCAGTCGACCCCATGGACGACGTTGAACTTGTCGCGCTCGGAGAGCCGATTCTCGGGAATGACCGTGTTGGGAAGCGACGACTCTTTATTGATAAGGTCGATTGAGGCGCGGTCAATGGCCACGATATCATCGGACGCAAGAATGCCGATATCCGGCACGATGGATGCATCGCTTCGCGAGAGGCAATCGCAGTCGGGAGATATGTCCATGAGGAAGTTCAGGGCCCCCAGCTTGCCTTGTTTGTCATTGGCTATCGCCCACGCGAACTCGACCGTCTTTTCCTGAACCGACTGCGGGGCGCCGCTCCAACTTATCTTTATGGCTTCGTGAGGACACGTGACCACGCACTCGCCGCATCCAATGCACGTTGCCGCGTTGAGAACGGAAAGGGGGACATCGCGGTCCTCCGGTTCGGCAAGCGAAAGAGAGGACGTCGGGCACCATTTTACGCACAGCCCGCAACCCACACATTTTTTTGTAATGATGTCGGGTTTGATGTCTGCGTGCATCATTTGTTTGCCGCTCCGGGCCCCAAGCCCCATTCCTATATTTTTTATAGCGCCACCGAAGCCGAAAAGACCATGCCCCTTGACATGGGCAACCGACAGAAGTGAATCAGCGTGATACGCGGCAGAGGCAATCTTAACTTTTTTGAAGTATTTCCCATCAATGCTTACCTCGACATAATCCTTGCCGCGCAAGCCGTCTGCGATGATAATGGGCGCATTCACGGTCGCATAGCTAAACCCATGTTCCATCGCAAGATTCAAGTGGTCGACGGCGTTTGAGCGGCATCCCCGGTAAAGCGTATTCGCGTCCGTAAGGAATGGCCGACCCCCTGCGTCCCGCACCAAGTTCACGATACGGCGAATGTAAAGCGGACGCACAAAATTAGTGTTTCCGCGCTCTCCGAAATGGAGGGTAATCGCTACGAACTCTCCCTTCCGGATATTGTTGAAAAAATCCAGTTTTTTCAGCATTCGCTCCATTTTTTCAGGCAGGCTGGCCCCTTTTTTCGTGCGCATATCCCCGAAATACACAATGCTGCTCCCCATTTCCTCCCCCTTTTTATAGCGGGCGATAGTATTCTGAATTCCCGCGGCGTTTTGACCCCAATCTTGTATGGACATTGTAACATATTTATTCCCGGCATCAGAACTTTCGCTCTTGAGGCATGATTGACCAAACCCGCACGGGGGATTATACTGATATCCGACAACGAATACCCATGAAAGGCCAGACCCGCCGAAATCAACGATGAGATTTACCGTCGAGAGAACCTCAACGACCGCAGACGCCGAGCGGCCAATAAGAGAAAGGCAGTTGGCTGCATATTACAAAGCCCTGGAACACGTCGAAGGACTCGACGTTCTTGAAATCGGATGCGGCGAGGGTCTGGGAGCTTCAATTCTCGCAGAAAAAGCTGCGTCGGTCGTTGCGGTTGATTATTCCCCCCACGCATTGCGCTTGGCCCGGGAGAGGCACGCAAAAGACAACATCCGCTTTACCATGATGGAAGTCCCCCCGCTCGACTTCGGAGACAGCGCATTCGACGTGGTTGTGTGTTTTCAGATGATTGAACATCTGCGAGACCCCGCGCAGCTTCTCACCGAGATTGTCAGAGTACTGGGCGATTCCGGCACGGCGCTCATTGCGACAGTGAACAAGGACGAAACCGTCAGCGACAACCCCTACCATCTCCATGAGTTTACAGCGGATGAATTTCAAACCCTTTTGCAGCGCTTTTTTGGCCGTGTCACTATATACGGGGTTTTTGGCGACGAACTCTTTCTTCAGTACTGGGGAAAGAACCGGAAATGGGTACGAAGGTTCATGCGGGCCGATGTCTTCGGCATTTCGCAGCTTCTTCCCGTTCCTTTAGCACAATGGCTGTTCGATTTGGGGAGCCGTTTGATGAGAGTGCATCTTAAGCTTCGCAACCCGAATTTATGCCGCACTATAACTCACCGGAATTTCGTCTTCCGCCCGGGATCCTTTGAGGGGTGTCTCGACTTTATCGCACTTTGTCACAAAATACAAAAAATGTGAACAAACCTTTCGGGCGGTACAATTTTCGTCTCTCTCTTTCTCGCCAGCATATTGTTCCCTCTCGCATTTTATCCTATAAATCATTGTCTTAAAAACAGTTACAAATCGCCATCACTGATAGATTATTTTTTTGGCACGCTATATGCTGATTCCTTGATGTCGGATAGTCATGTCATTGCGGGGTGGACGCTGTGGGAGCGCAAATGGAGAAGAAGTGGAGCATCCTTATCATTCCAAATACTTCTGAACAGGGCTACAACATAAACGTTACGGCAACCGCCCTGAAACTCTGTTTAGTGGGTTTCTCCCTTCTTCTTCTCACCGGTTTTGTCTCCTGTTTTGCATCGGTGCACGCATGGAAAAAGGGTAATGCGCACCGAGTGGAAAAACTTCAGGACGAGGTTGCGGCGCGGGATAAGGACCTCGGGGTCATAAAAAAGGAACTCATCAAGCTGATCTCTCTCGAAGAGAAATTACGGGCCATCGCCGGGCTCAAACCCCGGCATCCTGCGATCAGTGAAATTTCCACGGGAGGCCGAGGCGGGCCTGAGTCGAACGACCTTGCGCCGCATGAATCGACAGAGCATTCCCCCGCCGTGCTTCTGAGCCGTGTATCCGGCATGGACCCCGGGGGATTGCTTGAAGCCATCTTGGCAACCCATGACAGCTTCACTGAGATCCTCGAAACATTCGAAAAAGAGCAGCAACGGCTTGCGAATGTTCCCTCTATCAATCCGGTTCTTTCCCCCGATGCCTGGATATCGTCTGGCTTTGGATACCGCAGAGACCCGATCAACGGGACAAGAAGATTCCACGAAGGTATAGATATCGTGGCCCCGCGAAAGACGCCTGTTATCGCTCCTGCCGAAGGCGTAGTCGTCTACTCCGGCTGGCGTGAGGGGCTTGGCCGCACCGTGGAAATCCGCCATGGCTATGGATACCACACCACATATGGCCACAATGAAAAGCTGATCGTGAAGAAAGGAGACCGTGTTGAGCGGGGAGACACGATTGCCTTCCTCGGGAGCAGTGGCCGAAGCACAGGACCCCACCTTCATTATGAGGTGCGGCTGAACGACAAGTTAGTTAACCCTTACTCTTACCTCATCGATTAGTCGTCACGGCCGCCGACCCAATCTGAAAAAGGTTCGCCACCCCCAGCATTTTCCATCGACTTCCGCGCGAATGCATGCTATTATACAGTCCGTGTGAAAATGAGCGGAATCGCTGCACCATGAACTTTCAAGCAATCACCCATCTGTTCCTCGCCAACTCCCGGATGTTTTTCCGCGTGAGGCAGGAAATCTTCTGGGTTTTTTTCCTCCCGGTCTTTCTTCTCATACTGCTGGGACCTGTCCTGAAAGATATGGCTGGTATCGGCAGTCTGCGCCCCGAAGATGTGAATTTTCCCATCGGCGTCGTCGATCATGACAACACAGCGGCTTCTCGTAGATTCATCGAGAATCTTTCGAAGGCGACCGAGTTCACCGTCGTGGAATTGTCGGAAGATGAGGCCATAGAAGAGGTCCGGTCGACAAGGCAGCGAATGGTGGTCATTTTCCCGCCGGGATTCGAAAAATCGTTTCACGAATCGGAAGCGAAGCTTACACTGGTCACCGACGCCCGGGCGGCGCCATTGACCGAGATGGCACTGAATATCCTGAGGGAAAATTTCGAGATCATCATCGCGGCCCACTCCGAGAAAGAATTGCCCATAACCTTTGTGCGAAGACGCATTCGGACAATAGACACATTTTTTGATTTTATCGATTTTTTGGTCCCCGGAATAATGGCAATGGCTGTCATGACGAGTTGCATATTCTCTCTGGCGCCGACTATCGTACGGCTTCGTGAACAGGGAGTGATGCGACGACTCTGGGTAACCCCTCTCAGCCGGCTCTCGTTCGTGGCCAGTCACGTGCTGTTCAGATTGTTTATCGCAATCACCCAGACCGGGTTAATACTTCTGGTTGGATTCACCTTGTTCAGGCCGAATTTGGCCGTGCCGGCACTTTCCGTTCTCACCTTTGTCGTGCTGGGAAACCTGAACGGAACGGCAATCTCGTTCGTCATAGCGGGAAATGCCAAGACACCTGAAGTCGCATCAACCATTGCAAACGTCGTGTCCATTCCCATGCTCATGCTTTGCGGAGTGTTTCTTCCCTTGGAAATCATGCCTCCAAAAATTCTTCCCCTTGTGTGGCTGCTTCCGCTCACACACCTTTCAGAGGGACTGCGGTCGGTCATGAGCCTGGAAAAAGGATTCTGGGATATGTGGAGAGCGCATTGCGTGCTGGCAGGATATCTTTTGGGGTTGTTTCTCCTCAGCCTGGCTACGTTCAAATGGGACAAAGCAACGAGTGGCCGGCAGTAGCAGAAAGGGCGTCATGAAACATCAGTATGGCGCTTTGTTCCATCCCCCCGACATATCTGCGACGGGCATTGGCAACTAACTTGCAATTAAAACAAGGCGATTTATTTCCATTTCCGACTGGCTCTGTAAGTAGTTGCAAATGCGTGGCTTTCGAGCAGGGAGACAGGTTGCGCGCTTTGTGGCGAATATGAATGGACAGGTGCATGCATGCACAGTCTCGTGCGCCGGAACATCCGTTCAAGAGGTGTTGGCGAATCGCCGAGAGAGCCTCCCAAGAACAAACCAAGAACAGGGGGAAACAGCGCAGCAGGTTTTACGAAGGAGATGATACGAAACTACATACCCAGAAGGTCTTGCTCGTCGACAAAACCCACCGGTTTTCCTTCGTCATCAATGACCGGCAGGTCCTTCTTGCGCTCCGTTTTGATTAGTCGCATGGCTTCTGCGACTAATCTGTCAGGTGAAATGGCCATCGGCGACCTCGTCATATATCTGTTCACCGGCTTGGAGAGCAAATCAGGCTCCTTTTCGAGAGAGCGACGCAGGTCGCCGTCGGTGAATATGCCGACAAGCTTTCCGGAGTGGTCGACGACGATGGCTGCGCCGGCCCGCGCCCGGCTGACCGTGAGAAGAGCCTCGCGGATGAGAGCATCCTCCAAAACGATTGGATTTCGCTCGCCGGTACGCATAACATCTCGAACCGTGAGGAGGCTGCGGCCGATTGCGCCGCCGGGATGGTAAAACGCATAATCTTCGACTCGAAAACCTCTTTTTTCGAGGAGAACAACGGCAAGGGCATCGCCCAAAGCAAGGGTGGCAGTTGTGCTGGCCGTGGGAGCGAGGTTGAAGGGACAGGCTTCGGCATTCACCCCGCAGTCGAGAACGCAGTCGCTGTGTTCGGATAGAGGCGACCTTATGTCACCGGTCATTGCTATCAGCACGGCGCCGATCTTCTTGATTATTGGCAGCAATCGAGTTATTTCCTCGGTTTTGCCACTATTGGAAATCACGACAACGACGTCGTCTTTGGTAACCATGCCGAGGTCCCCATGAATCGCATCCGCGGCATGCATGACGAGGGAGGGAGTTCCGGTGCTGGCGAGAGTGGCGGAAATCTTGCGGCCAATGATGCCGGGTTTGCCCATGCCCGTGATGATTACACGGCCCTTGCAGTTGAGAATCATTTCAACTGCCCGCTCAAAGTCCTCCGACACTTTCTCTCGAAGCTTCAGTACGGCTTCTCCCTCGATCGTCAGAATTTCCTTGGCTCGGTCAGTAACCCAGGACATGTCCGCTCCCTTATTCACGCTTGTTGAAATCTTGCAGCGCAATTTAGCATACAGTTTCGACAATGTCAAGACAGTGAAAACAACAGGGTCGCGCCGGTCGTTATGAATGCGAGATTGCATAGACCCAGAACGGCTTACGCCGGGCGGGGAATCGCCGGTCGCCGGCAGGCGGTTTTTCTCCTTCGAGTCATATTGGCTCTTCTTATTTTTCTCTGGCGCCCTGCCGAAAATGCTGAGGCATCGTCGAGGGCGGGCATGAACCAGGACATAGTGTTTCTTATTGATATATCGTCGAGCATGCAGCACATTTTTAACGAGATGCGTCAATCTGTTCTGGAGTATGTGCGGGGCACACAACTCGGCGACACCGTGATACTAATCACCTTTGGTGAGAAGGTCGATCTCCGAATCCGGCAAAAAATATCCAGCGAAGAAGACATCCGATGTATTGAACGTGAACTTGCCAGGCTCGAGCCGACAGACTATCACACGTACATAACCGGGGCCATGCACAAAGGAATGCAGGAATTACACAAATTAGCCACACGCAATCCCGACCATCTCAGAACGCTTATCCTCATATCAGACGGGAAAAACAATCCCCCTGAGGGGGTCTCCGATCCGCTTACGTTCGAGACTCTTCTGGAGCGATACGGCGGCTTGATTAAGGCTGCAAACACCATATTTTTTTATGTCTCCCTCGGGGATGACCCCGATCCGGAGGTAGTAACATTCATGGAATCAGCAGGAGGTGATTCATTCGATTTGGGCAGCGCTGTCTCCTCTTTTCGGGAAAAAGGACGCCAACTCGCGTTCGCGCAAATCTTCGTGGAACCCGTCTCCCTCGACCTCGGGATAATCACCGGGCCCAAAGCGACATCCAGCGTTTCGCTGGCCTTCTTTCCGGCGTGCGGCAATCCATCCGGAAAAATTATAAATATTTCATTCAGCCCCCGCTTCGGAGGAAATCCCTCCCTGAAAACGCTTGGAGAAATCATGCCTGCCTCTTTCAACTGCTCGGACAAAGCATGGAGCAGAAGCTTCTTTATAAAGATCGACACCTTGCACGAGGGAACACTCACGGGGGAGCTCAAACTCGAGCCAGAACCCGGTGACGTGCTTCTCATCGAACCGCCGGTCATTCCGGTTACCATGACTATTCGGCAGCCTCGGGTGAAAGTCCCGCGCGAGGCGAAACTCGAATTCGGCCCGGTCGACCCTCGCCGAGCGTTTGTGGAAACGAAAACGGTCCCGTTATTTCCGAACGCCGCGGCCGTGGCCGAGCAACTCCGAGCAGACGTGGAATTGCAGCGACCCGAGGGATTGACGGTGGAAACGGCCTTCGAAGAGAAGGGCGAAAATCGGGAGCTGCTGGTCACCGTCTCAACAAGCGACGACTTTTGTCCGGAGCGGTCAATGAAGCTTGAGGGGACTATACACCTGTCCGGCGCCAGGCACGCTGTTGGTTTTTCTCGCAACCAGATAGAGTTATCCGTCAAAGTCTTGCCTCCGCCGGCACGCAGCGGCATCGTCACGGGTTTCTGGAAATGGGGAAAATGGACGCTCGTCGCTGTCGCAGCGCTCATGTGTATTTTTCTTGTCGCTGTTTCTCTTAAGAGGGCGCTGCCGCGAATACGTTCCGCCACGCGATTGGAAGGTAAGCTTGTACTGATCCATTTCAAGGAGAAATCCCAAAACCAGTCAAAAACATCAAAGCTCAATCTGCAAGCTATCGGAAGGACCGTGGGACGGGATACGCTTTCGGTCGGCAGCTCGAAGGAAGCAGCCATCACCCTCCCGCACATATCGGTTGCTCCCCACCACTGCGAGATATATGCAAGAACCAGAGAAGGAAAGAAACGAATTTTGATCGCGCCCGTGGGGAAGAACGTCGTAATCGTAAATCTTCAGAAAATTGCAGAACCCACGGGGCTCGTTGATCGGGATATTCTCGAAATAGGCGCCTATACGTTTCGGTTCGAAAATCCTCACCCGTACAAACAAGTAGTCGTGCGATATCTCGACGGGCCTATCCTGAAGGGAACTCCGGCGAGTTGGGACATCGAGGCCGACGGCTTTAATTTGCTCCCAAGGGACGCGCTCCCCGGCTCGAGCGAAGAAATTTATGTGCCGTTTGCCCACTTGAAAGCAGTGTACTTCGTGCGTGACTTCGACGGCGTGCTCGGAAAAAAAATAATTTCACCGGCTTCCCAAATCCGGGGCGTCCATATGAAACTGATATTCCACGACGGCGAACAAATGGATGGATACACCTCGGAAGGCTACACTCCGGACAGTCCCCGCTTTTACTTCTTCCCTTCCGACCAGGGAGGAAATATCATCTCGCTGGTGGTGGAACGCCAGAACTTAAAGACCCTCCAAGCACTCGATGCCGAACGGCAAAGTTAATCACCGGATTAGCCATGCGGTTCCCAACTGACCTCCTCTCCACACACCCGCGTTTCCCGAAATAGAAATTTGTTTTCAGCTGCTCCTCGTTGACGGCAGGGGGTACTGCTTAACAGCGGTCGTGGACACAGTCTCATTCCTGGGGAAGCGCTTGGCGCAAGGGTGGATTCAGCGAACCGGCATCTCATCCGGGGAAACTCAAAAATCTTCTAATTTTGGCGCAATGCCCGCAGATTTCATGTGGCACGTGTCATTCATCAGCACAACGACAATGCCATTGTCGGAGACTTCGATAACATTGTAGGCGCAATTGTCCTGTCGGATGCGCCAGAATGCTGAGTTGGGCAGGCCGAGCGCGACGCACATCAAGACTTTTGTCACCACTCGATGTGAAACCAAGAACACGACACCCCCGGGGTTTTGCTCAACAATACGATTAAGGGAGGCACGCGCTCGCTTTCTTACCATCGCCAAGCTTTCGCCTTGGGGGAACCGAATTCGATGCGGCGTCTCATGCCACCGTCCGTGCAAATCGGCATAGCGTTGTTTTACCTCCACCTCGGGCACTCCCTGCCATGCGCCGTAATCGATGTCAATGATATCGGGTTCCATTCTGATTTCGAGGGACCTGGGATGAGCAACGATTCGCGCGGTCTCGACCGCTCTGCTCAAAGGGCTTGAATAGCATGCCGTCGGTTCCACATATGCGAGGTGAACTGAAAGCGCCCGCGCTTCTTCCTGTCCATGTGCGTTTAAGGGGACATCGGCTCTACCGCGAAAAATCTTGTTCTTGTTCCAATCGGTTTGTCCGTGTCGTATCAAATAGACCGTTGTCGCCATGTGATATTCCTCACCGGTTACAGAAGGTCGCAAACGATGCCTGCTCAAAGCGTGACTCAATGCTCTCCAACACGGCGTCGGGAAGACCGCCCATGTCTGTGTACGAATCCCCCCTTCCGATCTTCAACCATTTGGTCTTGGCCATCCTGTTGTAGGGCATCAGATGAATCGGCCCGTCATAGCCGGTATCCTGCAAAAAAACGATCGCCTTCTGTATCGATTCGATGTCGGTATTGAACCCGGGAATGACCGGAATGCGCGGAATTATTCTCGCGGAGGTGGCGCGTTTCACTATTCGCGAGAAATTATCCAATATGTGTTCGTTTGGAACTCCTGTATACCGCTTATGCATCTCACTGTCAACGTGTTTGATGTCATAGAGGAACAGGTCGACGCATTCCAGCAGCGCACCGATAAGGGCTTCCGCAAAAGAGCCGCAGGTCTCCAGCGCTGTCTGTATTCCCTTTTCCTTGAGAGCAGCCAGGCACTCAAGCAAAAACTCCGGCTGCATTGTCGGTTCGCCGCCGGAGAACGTGAGCCCTCCGCCGGAGTCGTCATAAAATATTTTGTCCCGAAGATTGGAGGCGGCAACAATCGTTTCAATCACATTCGCCGCTTGTCGGATGAATGCGTCCAGAAACTGGTCAAACAATGAAAACGTATCGGGGGTCTCCCGTCTTCAGGCCGACATTCGGCATCGCCGCTCCCGTGGTGCGTGTGTTCTTCAAGCCGTGGTACATGCCGAGAACGCCATATCTCTTAACCATAAACGACAAGAATCGCGCATTCGTTCTCGCCTGATGCGAGACCATGGAGAGTTTATCCAATTCGGTCTTCAGTACCCCGTTAAATAAGCCTCGCTCGATGTCAATCGGCACACCGAGAAAATATTCCGTCCACTTCCCGGCTATCCGGTCGTCAGGGTCCACGCAGTGGGTCATATTTTCGAAAACATGTTTCATCGCCAGCGCCACGCGCACACCCAGAGAAAGCCCCTCCTTTTCGGTGTCTCCCCATTTCTCGGTATAGTACTTGGCGCGCTCCACGGAAATCCACACCGGTTCATCAAGGTACCGTCGGCGAAGCCGTTTAATTCGTTCGCCGGCTTCGTCTTTCATCTTCATGTATGTCTCCAAGTTCCCGGCGCCCATTCTCTGTTCGAGGAATTTGCAAACGGCCCTTCAGCAATGTTCGGTCCGCTCGATTATGTGTTCTTGCACGCGCGGCGATTGCTCGACGAAATATGCGCTGTATCCGGCCACTCGCACAACAAGGTCGCGATGTTTCTCGGGATTCTCACGGGCGTCCAAGAGCGTGTCCCGGTCAACGACTGTAAACTGCATCTGAAAACCACCCAGGTCGAAATACGTTTTTGCGATGTCAATGAATTTTCCGATGTTGTCCGCCGTGAAGGCGCTCGGGTTGAACTTCATGTTGAAAATGCTCCCGTTTTCCATCAGGTGATGGTCCAATTTCGCAACCGACCTGACTGCTGCAGTCGGTCCGCGCCTGTCACACCCGCGCGAAGGAGCGACACCCTCGGTCAATGATTCAAACGCCTGTCGCCCGCTTGGAAGCGCGCCAACCGCGCTTCCAAGAATCATCGCGAGCTCGATTGACCATATCCCCGGATAATAGACGCTTCCCCAATAGTCGCGGTGTCTCTTGACCTCTTTCAAATAGACGGTACAGGCCTCGCGGGCGATTTCATCCACCCAGTCGACGTCATTGCCGAATTTCGGCGCATTGTTCAGAAGCATCAGGCGCAGGCGTTCGTTATCGGCAAAGTTTGTCGCAATCGCATCGACGACTTCGCGCATGGACACTTTCTTGTCCTCGAACACGAGCTTCTTGATTGCAGCTAGCGAGTCTGCCACATCCGCGAGGCCGATACCTTCTATCCCGGCGAAGTAATATTTCGATCCGCCATTTGTGAGGTCCAGACCGCATTCCATCGAATTATCCGTGATCGACGACATGAAAGGAATCGGACGCAGCGCTTCGTGTCCCATCTCGATCGCGGAGACCGATTGATTGAATTGAGTGACGGCGAACCGCACCTGTTTGGCATATGCCTGAAGGAGTTCATCGTGACTTGCGAATGCGTCAGCAGGACCGGTCTGCGGTCCCACCTGGTCTCCGAAAATCGGGCATTTCCCATTGTGCAGGGCGAGTTCGAGGCATTTTGCGAGGTTTACAAAGCCGATGCTCACCGGTCCGATCGAGGTCCCGGCGGTACCCATTTCTATGCAGCCGACATCGGCGTAATTATACGCATCTTTTTTCTCGAACCCCAACCGCATAAGGGCGGGAACCATCACCTCATCGTTCATTATACCCGGCTGACCCTTCCCCGTTCCAATCACGCGGGCACACGCTTCCCGCAGCGCATCCGGCGAGTTCTTGTGCAGTCGCACCGCCAGAGTCGGATGTCCGAGGCGGTTATTGGCATGAGCATGCATGATAAGATATGTCAGCTCGTTCGTGAGATCGCGGCCCGTGTCATCTTTTCCGCTGAGAGTAATCGTGACCAGGTTTCCCCGTTTCGGATAGAAGAGAACACCCTGACGGCGGCCGGTGTAAAGCCACGAACTTTGTCCCAGCCGAATCTGAAAATTCTCCAGTAACTCGACGGCTTCTGCTCGTGTGAGCTTGCCTTCGTCAATGTCTCTGCGATAGAGCGGATACAGAAACTGATCCATCCTCCCGGGGCAGATAGAAATTTCGCACGACTCCATCTGGTTTGCAATCAGAAGAAACAGCGAGCACTGCAGCGCTTCATAGAAAGTGCGCGCCGGATGTTCCGGAACCCATCGACAGGCTCTGGCGATTCGAAGAAGTTCTGCGCGCCGCCGCTCGTCCTGTTCCTTTCTTGCAAGAGATTCTGCGCGGTCCGCATAGCGATTTGCGTACTCTGTCAGGCCCTCGATGGCAATGGCTACCGCCCTGTAGAATGCGATTTTCTTCGGTGTAAGACCGTCCTCGGGATCGGTCCGTAACCGTTCAAGCTTTTGAAGCGCTTCATTACGAATGGCAGCGAGCCCGCGGTTGAGGACGCGCTCAATATCCACAATCACGTGTCCGATGCCGGCCAGCATGTTATACGCGAAAATGAGGCCTCGCTGGTGGAGCAAATCATCGTTGTGTGGTTTCATATGGTCATAGAATTCGGACAGCGATTGCCCCCGCCAGTAAGCAGCCATCTGTCTCAGTTCTTCGATTTCGCTCTCGCTTATTTGTACCGGGTTGATGTTAAAATTGCCCGCCTCTTCCCATGCGTCGTCGTCGAGATATGCCGATGCCAGCTCGGGAAAAATTTGCGAGCAGAGCATCTTACCGCCTGCATATCCGGCAAAGAGGTCGTTTTCGTCGAGCACGAGCGTCACATTCCGAAGATAGTGGCGAAGAGCCCTTCCCATCCTGATGATTTGTGGCTCGCCCTCACTCTCTCGGAAGCTCTCCGTGTAATATCGCGCTCGTTCTATACAGATACTGAACGGCGTGTTGAAAAAGGCCTCACGCCTGCGCCGATTGCGCTCGGTGGACGGCCCGCTTTGCTCGGCAATTAACCTCACGAAACCGGTGTCTCCGGCGTCCACGCCCATCTCCAGCGCTTCCAAGAAGGCCGAACGCTGAAGGGCTCTCTGAGCTTGTCGAGCTTTACTCGTGGTAGTAGTCATTTCGTTTCTCCATCTCATTGTTGTTTCTTGTGCGGTCATCCCGCGCCACCATCCCGTAGAAGACAATTTCAAGGGCCTGTTTGAAAAGGTCCTCGAGATTCACTCCCATAACCATCACATTCTTTCGTTCAGCAAGCATGACGAGACCATCCATCAAACCCCATAACACATTGGTGGCTTTCCATGTATCCATCGGCTTCAGCTCGCCGTCGCCCACCCCATCTTTTATTACACTCTCTATCATCTGCAAGAGTTCTATCGCTTTTTGGTCCAAAAGCTCACTCATTTCACTCGGCTCTTTCAACTCCGCTTGATGCAGGTGGATAAATGCGAGGATTTTAAAGTACTCCCTGTAATCCACATAGAAACGGTAATACGCATGCGCAATGGCCGACAACCGGCTTATCACAGTCATGCCCGGCCACGAAATCGACTGTTTCGCCATACGATGGAATATATCGATTCCGTCCGCATAAAGAGTCATATAGATTTCCCGCTTGCTCTTAAAATAGATATAGAACGTGCCCGTGCTCACGCCGGCGCGCTCCGTGACCATTTCAATGGTAGTATCCTGGTAGCCCAAATCGAAAAAAAGTTCCTTCGCAGCTTCCAGAATTAATTGTCTTCTCTGTTGCTTGTCTTCCAGTGACCTTGCTCTCGTACCCATTTGTGAAAGCGTCCTTCCTCAAAGAGATTATATGAATATCATTCATTTACATTTTATCATATACTTCGAGCCTCGTCAATCCAGAAGTATATTTAGATGTCTCTGATAGCTAAAATTATTGCTTTCATAAGGTTATGAACCAATCGACCGCGCTCCGGGCGCTGATCCCGAATATGAATTTAATTCAAATAACAACCAGCCACACCCCGGTCACTGTGCCCCGCTCTTTACAAAACGGTTTCAAGTTACATGAACAACGCTGACTTCCGGTCTTCACCCTGCAAGACGCGATCGAGATTTCCGGGAAAAAAGAAAAAAGCCTTTGCTGGTTGAGTTTTGTTTCGAGGTAAGGTATCATATTCTGAATTACCTTAGATCTTTTCTTGACAGGAGGGATTAGACCATGGAGCCTACCGACCTTTATGCCAGCCGGCATGGCCTTGATATGCATGGGTTCCGAAACCTGGGCGTGGTTCACTGGAACCTCTCGACGGGCGCGCTGTATGAAGAGATTGTTCGTCGCCGGGAGGGGATAGTCGCCCACTTGGGACCGCTGGTCGTTCGGACCGGCCATCACACGGGACGGTCGCCTCAGGATCGATTCATCGTCAGTGAGCCAACCAGTGACGCGAAGATTTGGTGGGGCAAGGATAACAGACCATTTGACATCGAGCATTTTGACGACCTCTTCTTTCGGCTTCAGGCATATGTGCAGGGCCGCGAACTTTTCGTGCAGGACTGCTTTGCGGGAGCGGATGAGGCATATCGCGTCCCGATCCGAATAATAACCGTTACCGCCTGGCAGAGCCTGTTTGCGCGAAACCTCTTCGTGCAAATCAACAATCCGGAAGAACTTCGAGACCACAATCCGGAATTCACGATTATCTCCGGTCCCCAATTTCACGCCATTCCGGAAATTGACGGAACGAACTCCGAGGCGTTCATTCTCGTAAATTTTGGCAAACGCCTCATCCTCATTGGGGGTACAAGTTATGCGGGCGAGATTAAGAAATCGGTTTTCACGGTGCTGAACTACCTGCTTCCGCAGGAAAAGGTTCTCTCCATGCATTGTTCCGCAAATGTCGGCGCCGGTGGCGATGTGGCATTATTTTTCGGGTTGTCGGGCACCGGGAAAACGACTCTTTCGGCGGACCCCGAACGCCGCCTGCTCGGAGACGACGAACACGGATGGAGCGACGAGGGTATCTTCAATTTCGAAGGGGGTTGCTACGCCAAGGTAATCCGGCTCGCGCGCGACGCTGAACCGCAAATATACGAATGCACAAGAAAGTTCGGCACCATTCTCGAAAATGTCACGATAGACCCACAGACCAGGCGGGTTGACCTCGACGACGCTTCTTTTACCGAAAACACGAGGGCGGCTTACCCGATTCCCCACATCCCGAACGCACTTCGTTCCGGCAGAGCAGGCCATCCCAGCGTCATTATCATGCTCACATGCGACGCCTTCGGAGTGATGCCCCCTGTCGCAAAGCTGACACGGGACCAGGCGATCTATCACTTCCTCTCGGGATATACCGCAAAAGTGGCGGGAACCGAACGAGGTTTGGGCAAGGAGCCCCAGGCGACGTTCAGCGCCTGTTTCGGGGCGCCATTCATGGCGTTGCCTCCCACCGTCTACGCGAGGCTTTTGGGCGAGAAAATCGACCGGCACGGAGTATCCTGTTGGCTGGTCAATACCGGCTGGATCGGCGGTCCGTATGGGGTCGGAAACAGGGTGAGCATCGCGTTTACGAGGTCCATCATACGCGCAATATTGGACGGGCGCCTCGAAAAGGTTTCCACCCGAGAGGACCCCGTTTTCTCTTTTCATGTTCCCGCGGAATGTCCTGACGTGCCCGATGAAATTCTCGACCCCAGGAGCACGTGGAATGGTCCGCAGGATTACGATGCGAATGCGAGAAAATTAGTCGAACGATTTCTCGAAAATTTCAATAAATTTGCCGACGGGTCCCCTCCGGAAGTCATTGCGGCTGGTCCCGAAGCCTGATAGAATGCTCCGGACCAACAGAAGGTAATTGCCGGAGACGCTCGTGGTCCGCAAATACCGTCGTCTATGAAATGATACACCTCGATGACTTTATAGGACCTTAGACACTGAAAATGCATCACGAATAAGCAAGGAGAGAGACGATGAAAATTGATGACATCAAGACTATTTGTGTGGTGGGCGCGGGCAACATGGGGCATCAGATATCGCTTTTGTGCGCAATCAATGGTTACAAAACCACCTGTACCGACATTAGCGAGGAAATACTGAAAAAGGCCGAGAATTTTGTCGATTCCTATCTACCCGGTCGCGTCAAAAAAGGAAAAATGACCGAAGAACAGGCAAAAGACGCTCGAGAAAGACTAACGTTCTCTTCGGATTTGAAGGAAGCAGTGAAGGAGGCCGATTACGTTATCGAGGCGGTTTTGGAAATTCTCGACCTGAAGCGGAGAATCTTTGCAGACCTCGACAAGCTGGCCCCAAAGCATGCCATCCTTGCCACCAACAGTTCTGCCATTGTCAGCTCGAAAATCGCCGACGCGACCAGCAGGCCCGAAAAAGTGATTAATCTGCACTTCTTTAATCCGGCCCTCGTGATGAAACTGGTGGAAGTGGTAAGGGGCCCGCATGTGTCTGACGAGACGGCGCAGATTTCCATGGACCTGTGCGCAAAACTCGGCAAGGTCGGTGTATTGCTCAAGAAGGAAGTCGATGGATTCGTTGTCAATCGCATTTTGGGAGCGCTGACCCGCGAAGCTCTCTGGATGCTGGAAATGGGCGTCGCCACCGCCGAAGATATCGACAAAGCCTGCGTTCACGGGGCCGGGCACCCGATGGGGCCTTTCCGTCTTATGGACCTGATCGGGATAGACCTGCAGTACACAATGGATACCGAGCGCTTTAAACGGACGGGCAATCCGGCCGACTTGCCATACCCCAGCGTCGTTGCGCACTATAGCCAGGGCAATTACGGAGAAAAAACGGGGCGGGGCTGGTACGACTACACGAAGAAATAAGTACCCGGCCTGTGCCCGTGATGTGGCGGACCTGATGTCTCGCAGGCGAGCATAAACGAAGAACCTCCTTTCGAGAACACAATTGCGGCGGCCTATTTCCAAGAGCTTGCCCAGTATTCGGTCCGACACCCAGGACTTTTTGCAACCATATCGTTCGGACGCCGGATCACAGAAGCTGTCCCGACAGTGGAAGCGCGGTAATTCGGATTCATCTCCGGGTTCTTTCTGAGGGCATTATTCTCGGGGGATAAAGGTGGTCGCCATCCGTTCGATTGTTCCGGTTCTAACCCGTATCGGCGTCTTGTGTCTGATTGCCGGGACCTGCTCAAACGCATCGAGCGCTTCCAGGTCGGTTGGGCTCAATTTCATCAGGAGCGAGCCGAGAACCCATTCCCCCTGCTTGGGTACCAAAACGAGCGTCTTCTTCTCCCCCGTGCCCCGCTCCCCTCTCGCGTAATCCGTCGCAACCGCCGAAGTGAAAGGAATATATCGTCCCGTGATTTTACGAACGAAATCAGGGTCCATAAGTTTCCCGCTGACAAAGATAGCCTCGCCCTCGGTCAAATCTCTCGCTTCCACTTTTATTTCAGGGGGATGGGCAACCCAGGAAAAACTATCGGCGAAAAACGTGATTCGAAACATGACCCCTCCTGCAAAGAAGCTATCGTGACCTCGCGATAAGGAAGCGGCCGAACCGGATAAGTGTTTGTTGGAGACGACCTCGAAATCACATGCGAATTTCGAGCTTCGAATTGCCGAATATGTTTATGGCCTCGCCGTTGATCGCGCCGCATTCCTCACTCGCCAGATATACCACCAGACTTGCAACCTGCTGTGGTCTGACAATCCCCGGTCCGACTTCTTCCTTAACCGTTTTTGGAACCATATCCGTATCGACGACACCGGGACAAACTCCGTTTACGGTAATGTTGAATGGAGCCAGTTCCTCAGCCAGCGCTTTCGTAAATCCGATGACGGCATGTTTGGAGGCGCAGTAGGCCGTGGCCGTTGGACGCCCGATCTTTCCGCTGCGGGAGGAGATGTTAATGATTCTTCCCCACCCCCGCTCAAGCAGTATCGGGACCACTGCCTTCGTGCAGTAGTACGTTCCCATAAGGTTGACCTCGATAACCTCTCGCCACTCGGTGCTCTCCATGGTCACAATCGGACCATATCTGAGAATCCCCGCGTTGTTCACAAGGATGTCGACGCCGCCAAACTCGGAGACTGTTTCATCGATGATGCGCTTCACGTCGCCTTCCAGGGAAACATCACCGGCCACCGCCAGCGCGGCTCCGCCCGAGCTCCTGATCTGGGCGGCCACCTCCAATATCTCATGAGAATGACGAGCCGATATGGCCACTTTCGCTCCCTCTGCTGCAAACAACAGCGCCGTTTCGCGCCCGATTCCGCGCCCGCCGCCGGTGACGAGCGCCACTTTATTTTTCAGGCCCATATCCTCTTGCTTTCATACTCTTATCCGGACAGTCGAGACCATCCGATTATCCATCCCTCAGGAATTTGCGTTTCTTGCACGACCCTTGCAAGCCGGCCGGATTCTCTGACCCGCCGAGAGTGATGCTTCCGTAACGGCTGCAAGCGAACTAGTAAATTTCGGCTGAGGTCGCGCTTGCGGCAGGCAGATACACGTGCTGGGCATAGTCTCTGACCATACGGTCCGCATTGAATCGCCAGCCCAACGTCTGCATGCCGGCTTTCATTCGTTCGACCCAGTGGTGCGGTATCCCGCTCGAGTCTCGGTCGTAATACAGGGGGATAACCGCTTGCTCGAGCGTTTCATACAGAAAGTCCGAATCCCGCTGGTACTGCACATTCTGGTCGTTGTGCATGCCCCCGTGACCAATAGCGAAGCCATTCTTTCCGTCGTACGCCTCATTCCACCATCCGTCCAGAATGGACAAGTTCAAGCCGCCATTCAAAACGACCTTTTGCCCGCTTGTGCCGCACGCCTCCAGAGGTCGGCGCGGAGTGTTCAACCATACGTCCACGCCCTGGACAAGGTGACGGGCAACATTGTAATCGTAGTTTTCAACAAAAACTATTCGGTTCCTATATGCCGAACTCAGGGAATACCGAGCGACCTTCTGCAAAACCTTTTTGCCTTCCTCGTCTCTCGGATGCGCCTTGCCGGCGAAAATAAGCTGAATCGGCCGTTTCGGGTCGTTCATCAATTTTGCGAGTCGCTCCGGCTGCGAGAGGATGAGGTCCCCGCGTTTGTATGTGGCGAACCTGCGGGCCGAACCTATCGTTAAAACGTCGGGGTCCAGAATCTGTTCGACTTGCTCTATGATATCTTTGTTGCCCGCGCGCTTTGCCTGTGTCAGCAGGCGTCGCCGGACAAAGCGAATCAAACGCATTTTCAGGCTTTGCTGGGTTTCCCACAATTCGCCATCGTCGATCTCGGTGACCTTTTCCCAGACATCCGGATGAACCATTCTCGTTGGCCAATCCTGCGCAAGGCGCGTCTCAAATAGTTGTTTCATTTGTGGCGCCAGCCACGACAGCACGTGCACTCCGTTGGTTATGTGTCCGATTGGAATCTCAGGCTCCGGCCTTTCCGGCCAGAGACCGTGCCACATCCGCCGACTCACGTCGGCATGTATCGCCGACACGGCATTCGTCCGGCGCGAGTTTTTCAATGCAAGAACAGTCATGCAGAAAGGTTCCGAGCGGTCGTGCGCATTGACACGCCCCTGTGCCATGAATTCTTCTTGAGAAAGCCCCAGCTTTTCCCGCAGAAGGCCAAGGTGTTCTTCAACGAGGTCTGCCGAGAAGCGGTCATGGCCGGCGGGCACGGGCGTGTGTGTCGTAAAGGCCGTGTATAGTGACACCCGCCTCCGAGCGCGTGAGAATGGCAATGCGTCATCTTCCATGACCCGGCGAATCTCCTCGAGGATGGCGAACGCATTGTGTCCTTCGTTCAGATGCAGGACGCCAGGGAAAATGTCTAATGCCTGCAATGCGCGAGCTCCACCAATCCCAAGCAACAGTTCCTGCCTGATCCGGACTCGGTCGTTTCCGCCATACAACCGGGAGGTCAAGCCCCGGTCTTCGGCCGTGTTTCCCTCGATATTGGAATCAAGGAGCAACAACTGGACCCTGCCCACGCGCAATTGCCAGACCCTCGCTTGAATGAAACCCTCACGGGTGTCAACTCGAACCATCAATGGCTTGCCGTCTCCCGCTGGTACCGACTGCAATGGAATCTGCTTGATGTCAAGGTCTGCATAATCCTCCTCCTGCCACCCGTCTCTGTTCAGCATTTGGCTGAAATAACCTTGATTGTAAAGGAGCCCCACCGCGACCAGCGGGATTCCCAGGTCAGACGCGCTCTTCAGGTGGTCTCCCGCCAAAATTCCCAGGCCCCCGGAATAGATGGGGATGGATTCGTGCAACCCGAATTCGGCGGAGAAATATGCGACGGGACGACTGCGCAGGTTGCCGCAGTGGACCGAGCCCCACGTCTTCTTTCCGTCAAGATAGTCGCTTAATCGCCTGAATGCGTAATTTATTCGGCTGTGCAGCACCAGCTCCGATGCGCGCTCTTCGACCTCGTCGGGACTGATCTGGTTCAGGAGAGCAATTGGATTATGGTCGACCTCGCGCCAGAGCTGGGAGTCCAAATCCATGAAAATGCTCACTACTTCCGGATGCCATGTCCACCACAGGTTCTGTGCAAGGGCTTCAAGCCGTTCATGAAGATGCTTAGTCCGAATTGCCATAGTATGGATCTCCAGGTTCGAAGTCAATCCAAGAAACGGACACGAATCGCGAACTAACCCGCCATTCAGCTCTTTCTTCGCACGCGGCACGGCACATACCGATGCAGCGGCGTTCCCGCCAGGCGGTCCCGGTGACCGGCCGGCGTCAACATGTTCACATTTACTCCGTCCGCATGTCCGCAATAGTCCAACCCGAATCCGTGGGGTATGATGACCATCCCGGGGTACGGACTGTCACTTACTTCCACGACAATCTCGAGTGAGGCCGCTTCTGTTTCCACCACCGCCGTCATGCCGCTCTCGAGCCCAAGTCTCGCGGCATCGGCACGATGCATCCGCATGGCGCAAGCTCTGACACCGCCCGTCCATTCCGGATTGCGCATGAGCGAGTTTGCGTTAAAATCCGTCCGCTCCCCGGCAACCAGTATCATCGGATAATCCTTGTTCTCGAGGGCTCTGCGTTCATCCGAAGGGTTGATCTCGGCCACCCAATCATCGAGCGCCGCTATGTGCAGATGAACTTTCCCGTCGTCTGTCTTGATATTATCGCGCAGATTGTTTTCCATTTCCTGCACGGATATAAGAATGTCGCCCGGTGTTGTGCGGATGGTCTCGAACAAATCATTCGCCACGTTCGGCGAAAGCGAGTGGCCTGCGCGTTCGAGTTGCGCTCCTGCCGACTGACAATACCGCGCCAGGATCGCCCACAACAGCGACAGGGCCGCAGAGCCAAGTGTTTTGCCGAGGGTTTTTGTGACCACAAATGGCAATGCGCCAGCGCTGGCGGGATGATCGCGGACGAAATCCATTATGGCCATGCCATACTCTGATAGCTCTTCTCCGCCATAGGCCTCTAATTCGGACGGATAGTCGGGAACGAGGCCCAGAGCATCGGCAAGGTCGGTGAAAATCTCGGCCTCTTCCTTCGGTTCACCGAGCGCCTCGCAAACAGGTCTTCGCATGTGAAAATAATATTCCGGATACTTCCAGGAGAAAAAGGAGCCATCCCACTTTTCGTAGGCTGATTTCGCGGGCAAAACGTAATGCGACAAAGCCGCAGTCTCGGTCATTGAAACTTCCACCGTGACCAGCAAATCCAATTTCTTAAAAGCCCTTTCAAACGCCAACGTATCCGCGTATGACCGGAGCGGGTTAGAACCGCTGACAAGGACGGCCCGAAGCCGCTCGGGCTTATCGCTCATGATCTCCTCCGGCATGACGTTTGGCGGGTAAACCCCCATGATAGCGGGATAACCGGTCTCCACGGTGCGCCAGTTTTCAGAGTCCTCCACGGGTGTGTGGCTGCCCAGAGGCACGAGGTGTCCAAGAAATACGTTTCCGCCCCTTCTGCCGACACTACCCAACAGGTTTATCAATATCATCTCGAGGTAGGAATTTACCGTGCTTGTGCGTCCCATTAGGAGGCCGAGGTCGGAACGGAAGCTGCACGCATTGCCGGCGAGCAGGTGGGTCAAATGTCTTACTTCTTTTTCCTCAAGCCCGCATACCGCCAACGCCGCGCTCACGTCAAAATTAAGGAACTGGTTCAATATTTCGGCGAATCCCGTGGTATGTTCGCGCACGTACTCCTCATCATAGATGCGCGCATCGAGAATCATCGCTATCATCGCTTTTAGAAGCAGCGCGTCTGTGCCGGGCCGCGGCGCGAGGTGGATATTCGCTCGAAGGGCCGTGTCCGTCTTGCATGGGTCGATAACCACAAGCAGCTTGTTCGGGTCTTTCGCCAGCCGCATGATTTCGGGACGCGCCCGGTGCATGCCGTGGCTTCGCCATGCGTTGCTGCCCCACAGCACCAGGATATCCGTACGCTCAATATCCGGAAATACATGAAGATATTGCCGGCCATACGCTTCACCCTGCACATAGAAAAAACCGGTCAACTCCTGTGCCAGCGCCGAATAGTGGTATCTGGACCTGAGCCCCCTCAACAGGCGAACTCCACAGGCGGCTTCAAAATGACAACCCTGACCACCGCCACCCATATAAGCGAGGCATCGGGAGCCGTGCGTATTCACGAGGTCTTTCAACTTTGCTGCAATTTCCCGAGTCGCCTGCTCCCAGGAAATCTCCTCGAACCCGTCTCCCACCCTTTTCAGGGGGTGTTTCAGTCGTTGCGCATGGTCCTGAAAATATGCTATCGATAACCCTTTCCGACATGCGTAACCCTGGCTTCGAGGACACTCTTTATCGGGGCGGACATCGACGATTCGATTTGCCTCGGTCTTTACTTCCAAACCGCAATTGACCGCGCACAGAACACAGGTAGTCTTTTTCCAGTCGCTCATATCGATTAACCTCTGCTTCTTGGGACAGACGTCACCCGTCCGTTGTTTTTTTGGGATTAATAATACTCTCCACCATGTCAGATTGCAAGACAGGACAATACTTTGGGTGTGCGACATTAATGGCGCCGCAGCTCTCTTTTTCCTGTGGCTGCCTCGTTTCTGAGGGTAGTGTGCGCTTTCAGAATTCGATGAAGGAAGACGCCATTCTCCGCAGGGGCACGGCGCGCCGTGCCCCTACAGAGATATGTTCCAAGCGACGATCATGTCGCACACCCCAATACTTTGAAAGGTCAGGCGTTTCGATTGCCGAGGCGGTGCTTATTCGGAGAATCCGGGAAACGGATGCGGGAAATACCGCGAGGCTTCTCCCGCCTTTGCCTTCGCGGCAAAATGAAACACTCCCCACATGCCGCAGAGGTCACAATCGGCGTCGTTACCCGCGCAGCAGAACGGGACCTCAAATTCTTTCCCGTTGAGGTACAGCGGAAGAAGGTATTTCTTCGGAAGACAATTGTCGGTTACTTCCTTCGAGTTTTCGGGAAGCATAAGCTCGAGACTCTCAAGCGAATTCCAGACAAAAGCAGGGTATCGCCGTTTCAATTCCATTACCCGGCGGACCGCCGACTCGCGCTCTCGAAGCGAGCGCCACGCCAAGGAAGACTCATCAGCCCGTCTCGGAATATAGAAAGTGTAGGTCAATCCCTCGGCCTTCGTTTTCATCATTGATTCCAGGAAACCCTCCAGGTGGCTCTCATTCTGTTTGTTGACCACGCATTGAATCTGGACAGTGGGTTGAAAATCGCCAGGGACGCGCTCCAGGGTACGCAGCACCCGCTTGAAACTGCCCCTTCCCCGGATAGAATCGTTTTTTTCTTCGGGCCCATCAAGCGACACCACGTAGACGACGCGTCCCAGGTCAATAAGGTCGATTGTGCCGTTCGTGACGATGGTGTTTTCCGGAAACAATGGCACACCGCGAGTCAGCACATCTTTTCGCAGCAAAGGTTCCCCGCCCATCCACACCATCGTGTGAATCTCATGTTTGTCTCTGAGGACGCTCAAGGTACGCAGCATTGTTTCAGCGTCCATTTCCTCATCCAAATGCCTTGGGCGCTCGTTGGGATTTCCTTCGCGGTAAACGAAACAGTGCACGCACCGAAGCGTGCAGCGATTGGTCACATTCACCATCGCCACGGGGAAAAAGCGGTCGCCCAATTCGTCGATTTTCATAAGACCCGCCCGGTCCTTCTCTTTCCCGACGCGTATATGTTCGCTGCCTCAGGCCCCCGTTATCGCTCCTTCGGGGCAGATGTCGGCGCATGAACCGCAATCGGTGCAAAGCTCGGGGTCGATACAATAGTGACCCTCCGCGTCTATACTGATTGCATCCATGGGGCATTCATCGATACACTTTCCGCAACCCGTACACGCGCGCCTCAGTATTCTGTATGCCATGGGATACTCGAATCTCGCCCGTTTATTTCGTTTGCTTTACGGATGTCCGCTCATGTATTAGCCACATATCCTCATCGCTGAAGCACTTCTCCGTTTCATCGCCACCGATGGCATCGTTCTCGAAATTCCGGTATTCGGAGATTTGGTCCATTACTTCTCTGTAGTATTCATGCTGAATAAGCAGCTTCATAATTTCACTTGTGCCGGTCCAGATCATGCACAGACGAGAATCACGGAGAGCCTTCTCGACCGGATAGACATCGGTGTAGCCGATTCCACCCATGATTTGCATTGCCTTGTTCGTTATCTCCCAATTCATCTCCGTGGCGAATTTCTTGGCCTCGCTGACCAGGCGTCGGGCGTTCGGCTGGCCGGTATCAACCGCCTTTGCCGCCAGATAGACAAGACCCCTCGCCGCATCGAGGTCTGTTATGGCGTCGGCCACCATAAATTGGATTGCCTGAAATTTCCGGATCGGGCGTCCGAAGGCAACGCGCTTTGTGCTGTAATCCACGGCAAGATTCAACGGCGCGAATGCGCCGAGACTCGCGGCGGCCGATGTGAGGCGTTCCGGAACCATTGTTTGATGGAAAACCAGCGCCCCCATATTCAATTCGCCGAGAAGATTTTCCTTCGGAACCTTTACATCTCTGAATACAAGCCTCCCCGTTCCGCCGCCGCGACAACCCATAAGGCCATAGAGATACTCCGCTTCTACGCCGGGACCTTTGTCAATCAGCAGGGCGCTGATACGGTTGTGCGGGCCGGCGTTTTCTTCAAAGTTGGTTCGGCAGAAAACGAGGAAGAAGTCGGCTTCGGAGGCCGCGACAACAAACCGCTTTTGGCCGTCTACAAGAAAGTGGTCTCCGTCCAGCACTGCCTTTGTGGTCGCCCCGAAAAAGTCCGAGCCCCCTCTGGGCTCGGTAAGCGCCTCGGCGCTCACGACTTCGCCTTTCAGCAGAGGAATCAAATACTTTTCTTTTTGCTCCTTCGTTCCGAAAGTGTTAATGGCTTCGCCGACGATTGACGGCATCACGTAGGCGCACCCGAGCGCCGTCCCTAAAACACCGATTTCCTCTTCGACTGCAACCTCTCCCGTCCAGCTTAGTCCGCGCCCGCCCCACTTTTTCGGGAATCGCAAACCCAATAATTTTTTTTCTCCGAGCTTCTTCACGTAGTCGCGCGGATACTTAATTTCATCCTTATCCATCGCTTTAATCAAATCGGCCGGCACCTCGTTCTTCACGAATTCCCTCGCCTCATTGCGAACGGCAATCTCCTCTTCGGTAAGCATGAAATCGTACATGATTCCCTCCTGTTTTTCAGCACCTTGGTCTGTACTACTATCTGCGGAAACGATGGATTTCCATTATTCCCGTCCCGCCTCTTTCACAATGTCAATGGCGGCGATATGACGCGCAGCGATAGAAACTGTGAAAGCATCTCATGGCTTCACATGTTGCCGAAAACCAGCGCATGGAGTTGTCCCAATTTGAGACACGCTCACACTCCAGGGTTTACGCGCGGGAAGAGCCGCAGGGTCGCGACTGTCCCGAAACGAAATTTGCTTGCGATTACGCCACATTGTGTTCCTCGTCAAACCTTCTGCTTATCGTATCAGCAAGAAGCAGCGTTCGTTTCCGCACCTCCTCCCGGCTGCGGCCGGGATATTTCACAAGGCTGATCATCACACCGTTCAGCGAAGCGAAAAAACAGTGGGCCAGGATTCGGGAGTTCTCCGCCTTCTGCCCGTTCTTGAACACGGTTTCCACCCTGTCAACGATTCGCCTCAGCACTCCGTTTACTCGGTTCAACGCATTGCCAGAAAGGTCTCCCTCAAGCATAAAATGCGTCATCATTTCAAAAAACATCATGTTTTCATGGAGATGGTTGACATACGTTCGCCCCATCCTTTGCAGGAGGCGTGGAGAATCCAGGTAAATTTCGGCATCCAGCTTTTCGAGTATTCCCGCTGCGCCCTCCTCGAACAGCTCCACGAAGATGTCCGTTCGGCCGGAGAAATACCGGTATATAAACCCGACGGACACACCGGCGCCCTTTGCGATATCGCGCATGTTCACGTCGGAGATGCCACGCTTGGAAAAGAGTTTCTGCGCCGCCGCAAGAATAATTTCTTTGCGCTTCTCTTTTTCTTCCCTTTTTAGCTTGGTTAGCGCGTTGTCCATGATGTAAAAACCCTGTTCATGTTTGCGAACAGTGTTCATTATATCACCGCGATATCCCATCTGTCAAGACCCGCAGACCCGCAACCCGGAAGAATTGCCAAAAGCGGTCAACGACACGTAACCAAAAAAGGGCGGAAGCCTTTTTGGCTTCCGCCCTTTTCCACTTCGATTTCCGTCGGCGCGCTTTCCTTGATAGCGTCCTATTCGCCCATTATTTCAAGGGCTTCCTCGCGATATGCGTCCATTATGTATGGTATGCGCGTCACCTTGGCGCACTCCTCGGTCAGCGAGGCGAGGTCGCGCCGGGAGATCAGAGACACACGCCATTTGCGCGCTCCCGCCATCAATTGCTGTAACCCGACACGCAGCTTCTCCACCGCGCTGTAAATGCCGATGGCGCCCAATGGCAGTTTATCGACCTCCTTGCCGTATTTCGTCTTGAGCTCCTCATAGCAGACGAAAATCTCCTCTTTGGAGTCGCCATATTTGGAAACGGACTTTGGAAGTTCGCCATTTCCGCCCTTGAGCCAGATGTCAATATTCTTGCCGACCATTCCGGGAATCATGAGGGCGCGCCCCATGCAGACCGCCTTTGTGTATGGCGCGCCGAGGGCTATGGCTTTGAAAACATGGTCCTCTGCGCTGAAGCCTCCGGCAAAGGCGATATCGGGAACGAACTTGCCCTTCTCGGCCAGTTTTTGGCAAAGTTCGTAGGCCATCGAATGAAGATAGATCGATGGAACGCCCCACTCAGCCATCATTCGCCAGGGGCTCATTCCCGTGCCGCCAGGGGCCCCGTCAATCGTCAGAAAGTCGATCTTCGCATCAGAACTCCACTTGATTGCCATGGCGAGCTCTCGCATCGGATAGGCGCCGGTCTTCAGGGTAACGCGCTTTGCGCCGAGTTTTCTCAGCCGTTCCACCTCTGCCAGAAATCCCTCATAATCAACAAATCCAAGACGAGAGTGTCTCTCGAACTGTTTAATTGCTCCATCCTTGAAAGCGGCCTGGTTTGCGGGATTCTCCGGATCCGGTGTGACTATGTATCCTCGCTTCTTCAGCTCGATTGCGCGCTCGATCGTGTCTACTTTGATTTCGCCGCCGATACATTTTGCTCCCTGTCCCCACTTCAACTCGATGGTCTCAACCCCCAGCTTGTCGATTACATACTCGGCGACACCGAAGCGAGTGTCTTCGACATTCATCTGAACGAGGATGTCGCCGTAGCCCTCATGGTACCGGCGATATGCCTCGACGCGCCTCCGCATGTCGGGAGCCTCCTTGACTTTGCCCTTTCCGTCCAGCTCGAGCTTCGGGTCAATGCCGCAGACATTCTCGCCGCAGACAAGGCTGATTCCGGCTATCGCTGCTCCGACTGCAAAATGTTCCCAGTTCTTCCTCGCAATGTCCGTACTGCCAAGCGCGCCCGTGAAGACGGGAACCCTCATTTTCACCTTGTTTTCCGTCCCGAACGCGGTCTCCGTGTTCACGGCGGGGAATGTTGCATGGTCCGGGTCGGCCTCGACTCCGTCGGCGCCCAAGGCGTATCCCATGATGTTCAGGTGTGAATAGTCCACGGGGTAGTCTTTATCCGCGCCGGCGGTCACTTCTCCGAAAGGCCCCGGATAGAGAAGCTCTCTTCCCCGGAACGTGGATGTGAAAAGGTCGCATCCACCTTTGCAACCATCAACGCAACGACTGCAGATGCCCGATTGGGGAGAAACGTGTCGTGACCGATTGCTGGTCTGCAAAGCCTCATTTGCATTGGGACGATGTAGGTTCATACTTACTTTCTCCTGTTTTCATAGTCTCGGCGAAGGATTGCCGCTTTAATCCCTTTTCTTTTGGGCGGCGAATTCTTCTTCGCGGTTTTCGTTTCAATCATAAGTTTCATGGGGGAACGCAAACACGCACCCCGTCAATTTTACGGCAATCCATTGCCAATAATAACACAGACCAATTCGAAAGTCAACCCAAAACTTCGCGCAAGACGAATAAAGATAAGTATTTATGGGGTGCGCGCAAGCGGCAAAAATGCCGGCAAGTTTCCGGCAAAAAGGTCGCAAAAAACCGACGAACGAATGGCCGTTGAATCCCACAGAAAGGTTCGACGCGGACCGAATTTCGCACAATCAGGGATGTTACGGTTGATCATCATTAATTTACGGGTTTCGAAAATAACCGGCAAAAATTCCGGTTATGTATTGAAAAAGACCGGAGATTGTGGTAGAATTACGGCAATGACGGAGAAAACAGAAAAAAAGCGCCTTGTGATTCTGCGTGTTCTCCAGGAAGCTCAAAGGCCTCTCGGCAGTTCGAAGATCACGGAGAGACTCCTCGCCGGCGGACACGAGATTAGCGAACGAACCGTCCGGTTCTATTTGGAATCGCTCGACAAGGAAGGACTCACAGAGAATTTAGGACGAAGGGGAAGGCTCATAACCGACCGCGGCCAAGAGGAACTCTCCACCGCACGCATTATTGAGCGAGTGGGCTTTCTGGCGGCCAAGATCGATCAGATGACGTATCGCATGAACTTTGACCTTTCGAAAAAAACGGGAAGCGTGGTGGTAAATGCGAGCATAATCGAAAAGTCCCAACTTCGGACAGCCGTCCCGCTGATTCAGAGCGTGTTTCGCGCCGGCTATGCCATGGGTAGCCGCATGGCGTTGTTCAGGCCAAGAGAACGTATCGGCGAGGTGACAATACCGGACGGGATGGTAGGCATAGGGACCGTTTGTTCGATTACCCTGAACGGAGTGCTGTTGGCTCACGGAATACCGACATACTCGAAGTTCGGGGGGCTTTTGGAGCTGAGGGACTACAAGCCTACGAGGTTTGTAGAGGTCATTTATTACAATGGCACCACTCTTGATCCGTTGGAGGTTTTTATTCGCAGCGGGATGACCGATTACACCGGCGCAACGCGAAACGGCAATGGACGTATCGGCGCAAGTTTTCGGGAGGTGCCGGCGGAAAGCAGGGATCATGTGGCGCGCCTCGCCCACCAGCTCGAGGAGGTCGGGCTCGGTGGATTCATGAGCATCGGCTGGCCGGGACAGCCCCTTTTGGAGATTCCGGTCAACCAGGGGCAGATCGGGGCAATTGTTATCGGCGGACTGAATCCTGCCGCGATTCTTGAAGAACAAGGAATAAAGACTCAGTCCAGGGCGCTCGCGTCTCTTGCAGAATATGAAGTCTTCTTCCATTACGAAGAGCTCGCCGAACGCGCCAGGCAATTATAAAAGACACCCATACCGTGAGTGTGTCCGGCGCTGGCTTTTCGGCGGCAAGAGCAAGCGTGACGCAGATTCACCGTCTCTTCTGCCTGCTTTCCTTTTCCAACAGCAATGAATCTCTTCAGAATCCAAAGGAAAGTGTTGCGCTTCCGGAAGAAAACGATGAGGATATGAATTAGCGGTCGGGGCGGCCGGATTTGAACCGGCGGCCTCCTGCTCCCAAGGCAGGCGCGCTAACCAGACTGCGCTACGCCCCGTTGTTTTTGCTTGAATTATAGTCTTGCCGTGCAGAGTGTGTCAAGGAAGAGGGGTTGCAAGAGAATGGGGGAAGTGCGGCAAGCAAGCATGCACAGTGTCTACCGAAGAGTAAGGAGAACACCCGAAACGAATAATAAAGAGGCTACCGCCCTGCTAAATGTTCGCTCGTTTACTTGGAAATGCATTTTCGAACCCAGATACAGGCCCAGGCTCACGGGGAGCAGCAGTATGACGGCGGCCTTGAGGACATCCGCATTGACCAAGCCGTACCGCAAATACAGGAACATCCGAAACAAGTCGTGGAGCAATATTATTACCAGGAGCTGTGACCGGAACGCTGTCTTGTTCTTTGCGAAATAGTCGACATATATAACGAGCGGCGGCCCGCTTGTGCCGAACAGGCCGCCGGCCAGTCCCGAGAACAGGCCTACCACCAGGGCAACAACCCCGAAACGAGCGTTGCCGTCCACCTCCCTCGCCGTCGCGACTTTCTCCGGTCGAGTCCGGAAAAAGATGTGAGCTGCGAACAGCACCACGGAGATTCCGAGCAACCGCTTCAACAGCGCCGTGTCAAAATTGGCAAGGAAATGCGTGCCGAGACTGATACCAACAACCATTCCGGCGAAGATGAAATATATTGACGATTCCCGGAAGAACCGAAGCTTGTTGGCGCTCAGAACGAGCACGGAAAAGAAGGACAGCAGTAATACCAGGGGGACGGTGAATTTGATGTCGATAAAAATGGCAAGAAGAGGCACGGTGACGAGCGCGAAACCGAAACCGGAGAACCCCGTGACGATGGCCGCCACGAACGCGATAAGACTGCACAGAGCTATCAGCAACCAGGACAGTTCGACATTCATCTCGAGCACTGGTCCTTTTTAAATGCTCATTCTTCGAGCAAATAAATACACCGAGCCGTCGAAGGACGCCACGGTCGGCCCGGTGAGCGAATACCTGGAGAGGAGCGGGGTCGCCGCCCGAAACTACACAAGCGACGCGCCGATAGACTCGGCCTTTTTCATCAGCTCTGCATTCTTCTTCGCCGAATCCTTATCGTTCTCGGAACCGCAGTGCGTGATGAATTCCGTTTGAGAAGATCCCATGATCGTGGCCACAAGATTCAGCCAGTCGAGGGTCTGCTGATAAAGTTCCGGATTCTCGTCTCCCTGAGAGGTCACGATGACGAATTTTTTTCCGCCGGGGAACGTGAAGTACGAGGATATTTCTCCGGTCTCGGGGTGGGTCTCTTCGCCCAGGTAACAGTAGAAGCGATCCACAAGTATTTTCAATTGTGCGCTGACGCGAAACCAGTAAATCGGACTGCCCAGGATTATTGCGTCAACACTCTTGATTTCCTCAAGAAGCGGCGCCAGGTCATCCTTCCACGCGCATTTGCCGACTTCCTTCTTGCAGGCGCCACAACCCTGACATCCCTTGATATTGAGTTCATTGAGGTTCACGAGGCGCGTTTCCGCTCCTTTGCTCGCGGCCCCCTTGAGAACAGTTTCCATCAGGGTCTGCGTGTTCGCGTTTTTTCGCGGACTTCCGTTAAATCCTATTACCTTCACCGTTTTCTCTCCTTCTTTCCGTCACACGCGCAAAAGCTCAAGCTCAAGCACGGCCCCGCGCGATGCGGGACCGACGAGTCCTCGATACATCCTCAAATAACGGCTCTCCGTCTGTTTTTCAAGGCGACTCCATGCCTGCTTCCGTTTCCGAAGCTCATCATCCGAAATGTTCACGCCGAGCATACGATTCGGAATATCGATACGGACGCTGTCGCCATCGCGTAACAATCCGATCGGTCCACCCTCATATGCCTCGGGAGTGACATGTCCGACACACGGACCGTCGGTCGCGCCTGAGAATCGGCCATCGGTCACGAGCGCAACCCCTTCCAGTCTCATCAATGTGATCGTGGCGGTCACACTGAGCATTTCCGGCATACCCGGCCCGCCCTTTGGTCCTTCGTACCGGATAACGATGACCGTTCCCGGCTCAATCTCGCCGCTCGTCAATGCCGCGAGCGCATCTTCCTCCGACTCGAAGACTCGGGCCTTCCCTTCGAACGTTCTCATGGCAGGGAGTACCGCCGATTGCTTGATGACCGCTCCTTCGGGAGCAAGATTCCCCTTTAGAATAACCGTTCCGCCCTCCGCCAAAACCGGTTGCTCCCTTGTCCTTACCACGGTTTCATCCAGAATGACCGCGTCGTCCACCAATTCCCCGACCGTCTTGCCGCTCACCGTTAAACAATCAACGTTCAGATCGTCTTTGAGCCGTTTCATCACAGCAAGAACGCCGCCTGCCCGGTACAGATCAACAACGCCGTGAGGACCGTTGGGCGCTACGGCCACAAGCGTCGGTATCTTTTCGGTATATCGGTTGAACAGCTCAAGGTCGAAATCCATATCCAGTTGGTTCGCAAGCGCGGGCAGATGCAGCGTCGAATTCGTTGAACCGCCGATTGCGAGGTCAACCATGACGGCGTTTTCGAGAGCGCGTTGTGTAAGAATTCTCCGCGACGTGATGCCCTCTCTCACCATCTCAACGATTCGTTCACCGGACGCTCTGGCCACCACTCGCTTTTCCATTGTGAAGGCGGGGACCGCCGCCGACCCCGGCAAGGCGAGGCCCATCGCCTCTCCAAGTAACTGGGTCGTATTTGCCGTTCCCATGATTTCACACGCTCCGCATGTGGCGCATGTGACAGCTTGCAGCTTGTCCGAGATATCCTCATGGTCCTTGTGGTCGATGCTGCCGCCCGGCTTCGTGAGTCTCACGTTCATCATGCCGGGACCGCCCGGAACGTAGATGGTCGGCAAATCCAGCCGTGCCGCCGCCATAAACATGCCCGGGTTTATCTTGTCGCATCCACTCACCAGAACCACGCCGTCGAAGAGCTGTGAGCGAACGAAGGTTTCGATGCTGTCCGCTATCAGGTCGCGCTGCGGAAGAATATGTCGCATCCCTTCGTTGCCTTCGCCAACGGCATCGCATGGGGCCGGCACGTTGAATTCGAACGGCAGCCCCCCGGCCGCAATTACTCCTTCTCTTACTGCTTGCGCGATATCCCTCAAGTGAATGTGTCCGGGATTAATATCGGTATACGAATTCGCAATTGCTATGAACGGCTTGTTCATCAGGGCTTTCGTGTCAATTCCAAGCCCCTTCATTACGCTCAGTCTGCCCAGGCTCATCGGAGCCCCGAGGGTATCGCGAAACAGCCGTTCGCTCTGAGGTTTGTCCGGCATGCGCACCTCTCCGTTTTCACCGATTGACAAAAGGGTAAGGAGTCTGTCTCACGATTGCCGAGCGAAGGGGACTGTCCCGGATTTACGGGCACAAAGTGCGGTAGAATCGGGACTGTCCCCGAAGCGAACAACCCTCAGAATCAATCGTGGGACACACTCTAAGACGCGGATTACTTTATCGGAAACAGGTCTCGAAGTCAATGCTTCTCACAGGTCATTGTAGTTGTTCGGACATTCGAATATAATGGCATGACCCGATTGGCACTGCAGGGTCATTGTGGTTCCATGCGAAAAACTGTTGCTGAAATTCGACGGGTTTTACTGAAGTGCGAGTGCTCCGACACTCTCGCCGCGCACCCGCAAAAAGAGATCCTGCGCGCGCTCAACATGCTGACGCACGACGAGAATGAGGTTGTTCGGCAGAGGGCGTGTCGCGAACTGGCGCAACGGATTGTACGCAGGGATTCAATGAAAATTGAAACGTTCATTCGCCGGCTCCTGTGGAGACTCAATCCCGAGTCCGGAGACTATCCCATCGGCGTTCCCGAACTGCTCGGTGAAATCGGAAACAGGGCACCAGAAAAAATTTCAGGCGCGATTCCTGCAATGCTCTACTACCTCGAAGATGAAACGCTCAGGCCCGGCTTGTTGCAGGCCGCGGGGAGAATCGGCCAAACAGATCCGCGCCTTGTGGCGGAATACATCGAACAGATAGCCGGCCTTCTCCACGACCCGGACCCCCGTACGGCGGCCAACGCCGCAGTTGCCTTGCTGAGAATTGGCGAACCTCGCGCGAGGGAGAAACTGCAGCAAATAAGAACCGACCCGAGGGTGGTGGCTCTTTGTTGCAGGAAAGGAATTCGGAAAATAAAACTCCGCGAGTTAATAGATAACTTCGACGATGCGGCTGACGAGGCTTGCTTCGTGGCCGCAGAGCAATGAAATTCCAAATTTTGCGACGCAAGATGGCGCTACCGAAGGAACGGGCGTTTTCCCGATGATGAGATTCGGCCTCACGCTTCGAAACATTCTTGAACGAACACGGGGGCTCTTCCCAAATAAGGAAATATATTCACGGACCGGAAGCGGTGATTTCCGTTATACATATAGAGACTTCTATGGGAGAGTGTGCCGTTTGGCAAATGCTCTTTCGAAACTCGGAGTCGAAAAAGGCGATCGCGTCGGAGCCCTCGCATGGAACACCCATCGTCATCTCGAACTGTACCTTGCCGTCCCTTGTTATGGAGCCGTGCTCAACACGCTGAACCTGAGACTCTTCCATGAACAGATCGCATATATCGTTAATCATGCCGGAGACGAAATTCTCTTCGTCGACGACGACCTGCTTCCGATTCTCGAGGAAATAAAGGACGAACTCACAAACGTAAGGCATTTCATCGTGATGTCCGACGCCGAGGAACTCCCCGCCACGTGCCTCGCGCCTGTGCATTCGTACGAGGAGCTTTTAGGCAATTCCAAGGAATCGTGTCCCTTTCCGGACGACATCGACGAATGGTTGCCCGCCGCCATGTGCTATACGACCGCAACGACCGGCCATCCCAAAGGCGTTGTTTATACGCACCGCGCGATTTACCTTCACAGTCTTGCACTCGGGCTGGTTGACACAATGGGAATCGGAGAACACGACGTAGTCATGCCGGCTGTGCCCATGTTCCATGTGAACGCGTGGGGGATTCCCTTTGCGGCAACCTGGTTTGGGGCAAAACAAGTATTCCCGCGCGAAAAGCTCGACGGCCGTTCGCTCTGCGAATTGATCGAACGGGAGGCCGTGACGATTACCGGAGGCGTCCCCACGCTTCTCAAGAACATATACGAACACCTCGAAGCCGGAAACAGGTATAACCTGACATCGCTCCGGAAACTTCTCGGAGGCGGCTCGGCGGCTCCGAGAGCCTTGATCGAAGCGTTCCGCGAAAAATATGGTATTGCTTTTGCAAACAGCTACGGGATGACCGAGACATCTCCGGTTGTCGTCACCTGCAACCTGAAGAGCCACATGGACGATTGGCCGAAAGAACGGATTTTGGATGTGCTGGTGAGACAGGGCACGCTCATGCCGGGACTCGAAATGGAAATCATTGACGAAACGGGAACGCCGGTCGAGCGAGACGGGAAGCAAGTGGGCGAAATCAGACTCCGCGGCCCATGGGTGGCCGCCGACTATTACAGAGATTTCGCAAGGACAGCCGAAGCGGTACGGGATGGATGGCTGCACACAGGCGACATCGCCAGCATGGACCAAGAGGGATATGTGCAAATCGTAGACCGCACGAAGGACATGATCAAAAGCGGCGGGGAATGGATATCCTCCATTGACCTTGAAACCACGCTCATGGCGCATCCGGGGGTGCTCGAAGCCGCGGTCATCGGCGTTCCACACGAAAAATGGCACGAACGTCCGCTCGCTCTGGTGGCGCCACGACAGGAAGTGCGGAGTCGATTGACGGAAAAAGAAATCCTCGATTTCCTTCGTGGCCGGGTGGCAAAGTGGTGGTTGCCCGACAAAATCCTCTTCATAGAGGAAATACCGAAAACCAGTGTGGGCAAGTTTGACAAAAAGAAACTTCGGCAAACGTATGGCGAACAACTCCCGCATCAGCAGGCAGGACCATTCTGAGGAGGGGTATGCATTATGATGAAGTATTCGCTTTCAATCCGCACTCTCTTGGAACGACCAAATAATCTCTTTCCGCACAAGGAAATCTATTCGAAAACCCGCACGGGAGACTTTCGCTACACATACAGAGACTTCTACCGAAGGGTCTGCCGTCTCGCCAACGTTCTGAGAGAGCTCGGGGTCAAGCGAGGCGACCGGGTCGGCACGCTCGCCTGGAATCATCACCGGCATCTCGAACTATACATGGCCGTTCCCTGTTGTGGCGCCGTGCTCAACACGCTGAACTTGCGGTTGTTCGAGGACCAGCTCGCTTATGTAATCAATCATGCAAACGACCGAGTCGTCTTTGTCGATGACGATCTTCTGCCACTTCTTGAGAGAATACGCGACAAAATCGGGTGCGTCGAGAAATATGTTGTAATCTCCGATGGGTCCGAAATCCCGAAAACAGGTCTTTCGCCAGTGGCGTCATATGAGCGGCTGATGCAGAAGGCCGATGAGAGCTTCCGGTTTCCCGATGACATTGACGAGTGGTCGCCCGCTGCCATGTGCTACACCACTGCCACCACCGGCGATCCCAAGGGCGTGGCCTATACTCACCGGTCTGTCTATCTCCACTCTCTCACGCTTGGCCTGGCGGACACTCTGGGCTTGAGCGAAAGAGACGTCGTCATGCCCGTGGTTCCCATGTTTCACGTGAACGCCTGGGGATTGCCTTTCGCCGCCGCCTGCCTGGGAGCGAAACAGGTGCTGCCGCGCGAGAAACTTGACGGCGAATCGCTCTGCAGGCTCATAGAAGAGGAACGCGTGACCGTGACCGGCGGCGTGCCGACGCTTCTGGCGGGAATGTATCAACACCTTGAAAGCGGGAGGAAGTGCGACCTCAGTTCGCTCAGAAAGGTCGTGGTCGGCGGCTCCGCCGTTGCGCGCTCACACATAGAGGGATTCAGAAAAAAGTACGGCATTACGCTCACGCATGGCTACGGAATGACCGAGACTTCCCCCGTCGTTCTCTTGTCGAACCTGAAAAGCCATATGAATGAATGGCCCGAGGAGGATATTGTCCGGGTTCTTGCAAAACAGGGCATTCTCATGCCGGGCCTGGAAATGAAGATAGTGAACGAGAAGGGAATTGAAGTGAAGCATGACGGCAAAGAAGTCGGAGAAATCCTGCTGCGCGGACCGTGGATTGCCGGCGAGTACTACAACGCCCCCGACAAGACCCAGGAAACCATGGGAGACGGCTGGCTTCATACCGGCGACATCGCCAACATGGATGAGGAAGGCTACGTACAGATTGTCGACCGGACAAAGGATTTGATCAAAAGTGGGGGGGAATGGATATCTTCCGTCGATTTGGAAAACACCTTGATGGGACATCCCGACATCCTCGAAGCGGCGGTGGTCGCCATACCGCATGAGAAATGGCAGGAGCGTCCGCTCGCCATCGTCGTGCCCGTCGAACCAAAAAAGGGGAAACTGACCGAAGACGAGGTGCTCGATTTTTTGAGAGACAAGGTGGCAAAATGGTGGCTGCCCGATAAGGTGATATTCATTGACGAAATACCAAAGACAAGTGTGGGCAAGTTTGACAAGAAGGTTCTCCGCCAAAAATACTCGATTGCCTGAACGATTCGCCATAACAAATCGAATTCTGAAAACGCTTCAAGGAGGCTAAAATGATAGTTGATGTGCATTACCACCTCATTCCGATGTTGCCCGACGAGATGGTTGACCACTTGCTCGATGATCCGATACGCGCCCTTCGAATCATGGGAAAACCCGTGGACCGTGAGGCTCTGGCCAGGAACGCGTCCGAGACGTATGCGGACCCGACCGGCGAAAAACTGCTCGCATCGATGGATTCGGCGGGTATCGATTTCACCTGCATCTGCGCCGTTGATAACGCTGACAATGAATTGTTGACCGCGGAGCTCGCTCAGATGCAAAATCAGGCGGTCGGCGCAATCGCCCAAAGTAATCCCGATCGGGTGATGGCGTTGGCAGGGGTCGACCCAAGGCGTGCTGATGCTCCGGATATGCTGAAACGGTGTTTTGAAGAATACGGAATGAAAGGGCTCAAGTATCATCCCGATTCAGGCTATGACCCGGCGAGCCCCGAGTCATATAAACTTCTCGAAATAGTTCAGGCGAACAGCGGCGTTCTCCTCACTCACACCGGTCCTCTCATGCCACCCGCCCGGTGCAAATACTCCGACCCCATGCTCCTCGCCGACCTCGCTGTCGACTTTCCAGACCTCAGGGTAATTGCCGCTCACATGGGTCAGATGAACTGGCGACCATGGGCTGCGCTCGCATCGCATCAACCGAATCTGCACGGCGACCTCGCAATGTGGGACGCATTCGCGTTCGGCCACTATGAACTGTTCTGCCGCGAACTGCGCGACTTGATCGACTATGCGGGTATCTCGAAGGTGCTCTTCGGAACCGACAACCCGATCTTTGGAATCGTGATATCGACAAAGGAATGGATTCAGCTTATCAGGGAGCTGCCGCGCAACGCTCCGGCAGGCATTAATTTCACGGATGAGGAGGTCGACGCAATACTCGGAGGGAACGCGGCACGCTTGCTCGGACTGCAATAGGCTCGGCGCGCGATTTCTCTTCGTTGGCCATCCTGCCGCTTCTTATCTTGCTCCTGCCGGTAAAGCAGGAAGCGCATTACGGCCAAATACTCCCGACGGTGGAAAGCTCTCGCGCGCGAGGCGCACATTCCGCACAAGCTCACCCGCGTCACCAGCCACGCTCGAGGATATTGACGCCGCAGGCGACCCCTTCGGCATGGGAAGTGCCGCCCAGTGTGTGGGTTAAGCCGACTGTGGCGCCGTCAACCTGTCGCTCCCCAGCCTCGCCCCGCAATTGCCAGGTTATCTCGCAGACCTGCGCCACTCCGGTCGCGCCCACGGGATGACCCTTCGACAGCAGGCCGCCACAGGGATTCACCGGGCTGCGCCCGCCGATCTCCGTCTCTCCCCGCTCGATCATCGATTTCGCATCGCCCTTCTCGCAGAAACCGAGGTCTTCGTAATGAAGCAATTCAGATATCGAAAAACAATCGTGAACCAAGGCCACATCGATTTCTCTGGGTTCGACCCTTGCCTGTTTGTATGCTTCCTGTGCCGCTTGAACCGTTGGCCGCATCGATTCGAGGTCGTTTTCACTGGGCTCGAATGTTGCCGTCCTGAGAACGCTCGCGGCGACGTTCACTGGCTTCTTACATATCTTTTCGGCTCGCTTCTTCGATGTCACAATCGCCGCAGCGGCTCCATCCGTCGTGGGACAGCACATGAGGAATGTGAGAGGATATGCGACCATTCGCGATTCGAGCACATCGCTTAAGGTTATAGACTTCTGAAATTGCGCATATGGATTTTTCGATGCGTTCGCCCGGTTCTTGACCGACACCATGGCAAGATGCTCCACCGTTGTGCCATGCAGCTTCATATGGCGATTCGCCACCATTCCGAAAAACCCGGGGAAACTGAGGCCAAACTGACCCTCGAGCTCCGCGTCAGCCCCGTTTCCTCCCATACCCATTACTCTCGAACGCTTTCGCTCATCCATCATCAATTCGGCTTTATCGATCTGCATCTTCTCAACGCCGAGGGCAAGCGCCATTTCGTGATAGCCGCTCGCAACCGCCAGCACGGCTTCACGAAAGGCCGAGCTTGCGCTGGCGCACGCGTTGCTCACCGTCGTAATCGGGATGCCGCCCAGCCCGATCGGCGCCAGAACGACTTCACCGAGAATCGTGAAACCCTGCTTGCAAAAAGCGCCTGCGCCGACATTGCCGACATACGCCACATCGATTTCTTTGTGGTTAATGCCCGCATCGGTGACTGCGTTATATACCGCCTCTTCCGCAAGCCACCGAGGCTCTTTATCCAAATACTTCCCGAATTTCGTCATTCCCACTCCGATAACGCAGACTTCCCTCATTTCCCAGCCCCCTCTTGTACCGGCCTGAACTTATATCCGATAAACTCCGTCGACCCGATTTCCATGCCGAACTCCATTTCGCGCATTGGAGCCACCACGAGTTCGACTTCCTTTCCGATATCCAGCGCCTGCGTCGGATTCTCACCCAAATCGGCAAACATCGTGAAGACCCGAATGCCTTCGGGCAAATCCACGTATCCGATCGGATGTTTGCCCATCATATAGGAAACAGTCCAGGAAAATATTGTGCCGCGCCGACTCAAAGCAACCTCTTCCATCTCCTCCCAACTGTAACACTCCGAGCACAACCGTTGCGGGGGGAAATGCAGTTTTCCGCATTTCTTGCACTTCGAGGCGACGAGCCTGCTTTCCGGCGAGAGCGGTTTTGTCAGCGCGCCCCGAAGAAATTCCCTCTCGATTCCGTACGATTCGGTCATTTCTTTCTCCTTCTTTCCGCCGCGTTCCTTCTTTGTTGCATTTTTCCGGAGCGATTTTTCTTGCCTTGACACGAAGCGGTCAGGACCGTATAATTGAGCATATCTCAGCACTGAATAATTGTCAAGAATCTCCTCGTCGACTCAATGCCCGCTCGAATGCAATAAACAAAGCGCGCAAACCGTGAAAAAAAATTTCCGGCCCGCAGAGAATCGGTCCCAAAGAAGGAGCCGCGAAACACGCAACCGACTGATCGATGCGGCGCAACAAATATTTCTTGAAAAAGGATATGACAGCACAACTACCCGCGAGATTTCGGCTCGGGCCGACTTGGGGGCGGGAACGTTCTATGTCCATTTCCGCGACAAGCGAGAAATATTCGATGCGCTCGTCCGGCGCGCAAACAGGGAAATGCACGCCAAATGGCTCGAAGCGCGGAAGCCGTCCATGTCGGTCGAACAGCAGGTGGTCGCGGCCCTAAGAGTGAGCTTTGAGTATTTTCGCGAGAATGCCGGCCTTGCACGATTAATCCTGATTGAAGGGCCACCGGTGGACGCCGAATACACGATGAAGCTCCACTCCGGGATTGGGGCCGAACTTTACAGTATCCTTCGGGAAGGAATCGAATCGGGAAAGCTGAGCGAGACGGAACCGGCGGTGCTGGCAACAGTAATCATGGGTGTTGCCGTGGTCATGGGGCGCTGGCTTTTGTCACCACAGCCACCCGAGAAACCGGAAGAAATAGAGAAGGCGATCATCCGCTTTTGTTTGCGTGGTCTGAAACCGGGCTGAACGAGAGCTCCGTTTCACTGCTTTTCTCAAAAACTTTCATGGTATATAATGCTTCCCGCTTGCAGGAAGCATATGAAAAAATGAACCCAACGCAACAATGGAAACGGATTTTGAAAACCGAGAAGGAGAGGAACCATGCCTGTTGACCCCAAAAAAGCCGTAGGCGCCAAGCTGGGCGCGCTTCCCTATGAGTACACAGACAGAGACGTCATGTTATATGCGCTTGGGATCGGAGCCGGCGTTCCACCCACAGCAGAAGAGCAGTTGAAGTTCTGTTACGAAAACGACCTGCAAGTATTGCCCACGTTCGGTGTTGTCCCGCCCTTCCCCTCGCTCGTGGGTCTGATGAATGCGCCGGGGATGGAATTCAATCCAATGATGCTTCTTCATGGCGAACAATATCTGGAAATCAAAAAGCATCCCATCCCGACCAGCGGCACGCTTACGACACAACCGGTGATATCGGCGATTTACGACAAAGGCAAGGGCGCGCTCGTGTTGCTGGATGCGGTGACGACAGACGAAAATGGCGACGAGATTTTCTTCAATACGTTTTCGGTATTTCTCAGAGGCGAGGGTGGTTTCGGTGGAGAGAGCGGCCCGAAACCCGGAAATCAGCCGCCAGACCGCGCTCCCGACAAGGTCGTCGAAGAAAAAACTCTCCCGCAACAGGCGCTCATTTATCGCCTTTGCGGAGATCGCAACCCGCTTCATGCAGACCCGAATTTTGCTGCAATGGGAGGTTTCGAGAAGCCGATTCTCCATGGCCTTTGCTCGTTCGGCTTCGTTGGACGCGCCGTGCTGAAAGAATATTGCGACAACGACCCGTCAAAATTCAAGAGTATTAAAGTCCGATTCGCCAGCCACGTCTTTCCCGGAGAGACCATCGTTACCGAAATGTGGAAAGAGGGCGATACGGTTATCCTCAAGGCAAAGACCGCGGAACGCGGACTCGATGTCATAACGAACGCGGCCGTTGCCTTGAACGTCTGATGGGAATCGCCTTTCAGGACTGGAGGAAGTATTAATGTTGAAGAGCAGACTCCCTGTTACCGAGGAGCATGAAATGCTCCGTGATACGTTTCGGAAATTCATCGAAAAGGAAATTGCGCCGTATCACGAGCAATGGGAAAAGGACGGAATGGTCTCCCGCGAGCTGTGGCTCAAGGCGGGAGAAAACGGTTTTCTCTGTCCCTGGGTGGAGGAGAAATACGGCGGCATCGAAGCCGATTTCCTCTATTCGGTCGTAATGATCGAGGAACTCACCAAGGCGGGCGCATCCGGATTCGCGCTCCCGCTGCACAATGATATCGTTGTGCAATACCTCGGGTCCTTCGCAAACGACGAACAAAAGGAGCGATGGCTTCCGGGATGCGTCAGCGGCGGGAAAATCAGCGCTCTCGCGATGACCGAGCCGAACGCGGGTTCGGACGTGCAAGCCATCAAGACAACCGCAGTCAGGGATGGCGACGACTATGTCCTGAACGGCCAGAAAACGTTCATTTCGAACGGCCTGCTTGCCGACCTCGTGATTGTGGCGGCGAAGACCGACTCGAAGACTGACCCTCCCTATGCGGGCATCAGTCTGATCGTGGTGGAACGCGATACACCGGGATTCGAGCGCGGGAAAAAAATTCCGAAGATAGGAATGAAAGCACAGGATACCGCAGAGCTTTTTTTCGACGACTGCCGTGTGCCTGCAAATAATCTGCTGGGCACTGAAGGCTCGGGCTTCTTCATGATGATGCAGAAGCTTCAGCCGGAACGACTCGTTTGCGCTATCGGAGGACAGGCGGCGGCGGAGAAATGCCTCGAACTGACTATCCAATACACGAAAGAGAGAGAGCAATTCGGCAGGCCCATATTCCATTTCCAGAACACACAGTTCCTGCTTGCCGACCTCGCCAGCGAGGTATCGGTCGGTCGCGCTTTCATGGACCGGCTGATCATGGACCACATCGCGGGCGAAAACGTTGTAACGGAAACCTGCATGGCAAAGCTCTGGGTTTGTGAGATGGCTAATCGGGTTGCCGACCGCTGCCTTCAACTGCATGGCGGCTACGGCTACTGCGAGGAGTATCCGATCTCGAAGTTTTGGATCGATGGGCGTATTCAGACAATTTTCGCCGGCACTTCAGAGGTAATGCGGCTCATCATCGCCCGTAGCTTAGGGAAAGGATAATACGGGGGAGAGAGCGAGGAAGGTTGCGAGGAAGAACCACCCACACATAACTCCTGTATCGGAGCCCGTAACAGGCCCACCACTGCCGGCGAAGTCTGACGAGAAGGCGAGGCGCATGCCTCGCCTTTCCTCTCTTTGACCTTTCCCTTGTTGACATCCACCTTCGTGTGGAGTATAGTTTGTTTGGTAAAACCGATCTCGTACCTATGCCCGCTCTTCGCTGGAATCCCCGCAAAAAATGACTGACGAATACGTTCTGTTCGGCGGCATCACGAAGGAGACCTCCTTACTATGGTTCTTTCCTACACACGGAATAAGCACGTCGGCGTGTTACGGCTTGGTGACGACAAGCTTCGTGTCCTCAATCGACTTGAAGACGCCTACTGCGCCGCGGAAGTCGAGATCGACGTCACGATACCCGACCTGGAAATAACAGCCGCGCGCGGAAGCATCCTGCGATGCTCTGATGAGGATTGTAAAAATGCTCTTCCGCTTTTGGAGAAAGCGGTCGGGTTACGGGTGGGTTCGGGTCTCACAAAAATGATTGACAGCCTGATTGGCGGGCCCCGGGGCTGTTCCCTGCTGGCCAATCTGGTCTTCGAGGCTTGTGACGCCGTGATCCTGTCCTTTACGGCTCAGCAGATGGCCATGGCGGACAAACTGGACGAGGAACAACGCACCGAAGGCTTGGCGCAAATGGTCAAGATGAATCCGCGTCTGCTGAACAGTTGCATTGCCTTTGACGAAAACGGGCCGCTGCTCAGAGGACGGTTGTAACATTAAAATAGGAGAACGTCTATGCTGATGTTCACACGGACGAAGCATGTTGGTATAGAACGCCCATCGAAGGACAAAGTGGTCGCTCATGGATTCCTCGACGATTACATCTATTCGATGGAGCTCGATGTCGAGTTTTCGCTGCCCGAATACGAAATCATCCAAATTGAGGGGCGCATGCTGCGCTACACAACGCCCGAATGCCCTCGCTCGAACGAAGTCCTGCACAAGGCGGTTGGCATGCGTCTCGAGCCGGGTTTGACCGACAGGGTCAAGAAGGAAATCGGACGCGCGGGTTGCCGCCATTACGCCACACTGTTGCTCGAGTGTTGCCATTCGGTCATTTCGGCGACCACCGGCTTTGCCAGAGACGACCTCGAGGAAGAGGGATTGCCGGCGGATGATGACGCGGTTCGGCGGCGCGTAATCGAGATGCTGCCCGGCATGCGCAACCATTGCATGGCCTATGCTGAAGACGGACCACTGATGAAACGTCTTTTCGGATAATGTGTTCATCCGGAGCCGTGACTTGAAAATCGACCTCCATTCACATACGTTCCCCATGTCCGCGTGCAGCAATATGAGTGTTGAACAGCTTATTGAGGCCGCTAAACACGTGGGCCTCGATGGCATCTGCGTCACCGAACACAACAAGGCGTGGGAGCAAGATGAAATTCTCAAACTTCGGGAGAAATTTTCGTTCCTCATTCTGAACGCAATGGAAGTGACCACGAAGGACGGCGACGTCCTTGTGTTTGGTTTTTACGAGGAAATGAACGATGTGATAAGCGCACGCGAACTGCGACTGCGTGTGAACGAAGTCGGCGGCTATACCGTGGCCGCGCATCCTTTTCGCGGTTTTCTCTTGTTCGGCTTTTCCGACCTCTCGCTCAGTCCGGAACGAGCTGCCGCCCGCCCTGTCTTCCAAGCGGTGGATGGTATCGAGGCCTACAATTGCAAAGTAACAGAGCAGGAGACACGCCTGGCGTTCGATGTCGGGGCTCGATCAGGGCTTCCCTGTCTGGCGGGAAGCGACGCCCACACCGTTGCGGACGTCGGCAAACACTACACCATTTTTACCGGCGAAATTGCGACCGAAGATGACCTTGTTCGGGAGCTGAGAGCGGGGCGGTTTCGAACGGAACCAATGCACGATTGAGTATTCGTCCGGCATTCTTGGCTTCGCGCTTTCCAACCCCGAGACTGGAGAGGCAGATGACAGACTGGACCCACTTAACAAAAAGGCTCGAAGCATTACTGAGATTGAAAACGTTTCCGGTGGCGTTTAAGCTGCTCGAGAATGTCGCCGAACTCGAGAACAATCCATGGGTGCGGAGACTTCCCCACAAAACGACGACGTGTCAGCTCATCACAATTGTTCGGACGTACGACTGGACGGTCGGCGCGGTCGCCGACGATTTCGTATCTCCGCGGTGCACAAGCATCCTCGGATTAGCCGAACTCCCGGAATTTATCCGCGACGGCACAATGCGAAGCATGGTGTGGTGCGCCACCGTTGAAGACGCCCGCAGATGTGAAGAGTCCATTCCGATGATTCCGACCGGCAAATATAATGCCGTGCTTCTCGCGCCCCTCGTTTATAACCCGTTCGCTCCCGACATCATTCTCATCTATGGCAACCCCGCCCAGATGATGCTTCTCATCAATGCTATCCAGTTCAGGGATTACGAACGCTTGCAGTTCTTCAGCGTCGGCGAAAGCGCGTGCGCCGATGTCATCGCGCAATGCTATCTTACGGGAAAACCTTCACTCACCATCCCCTGTTACGGAGAACGGCGCTACGGCCACGCGCAGGACGAAGAAATGGTGATGGGAATACCGAACAATTATTATGAGAAGGTAATTGACGGCCTCGAAGAACTCTACAAAAGAGGAATTCGTTATCCTATCTCGCAATTCGGAGCCCAGGTCGACCCCGGTCCGGGACTCCTGGCGGCATACGGACAACAGGCGCAATAGAAAGGAACACCGTTGAAATGTTGATTGGATTGACCGGCGGTATCGCGAGTGGCAAGAGCACGGTTTCCGAAATGCTCAAACGTCGGGGAGCGCATGTCATCGATTTCGACGTGTTGGCCCGAATCGTCGTGGAGCCGGACAAGCCCGCATGGCGGGACATTGTCGATTATTTTGGCGATTCCGTGCTGAATGAAGAGCACACGCTCAACCGGACGAAACTCGGAGACATCGTTTTCGCCGATGCGGAAAAGCGGCAAACCCTCCAGGGATTTATTTATCCACGTCTGTACGAAGAGTATGCCCGACAGATCAATGAAATCCAAGAACGACATCCCGATGCAATAATCGTGGTCGATATCCCCTTGCTCATCGAAACGGGGATGCGTGGGACGTTCGAGAAGATTATTGTGGTATATGCGACCAAGGAGCAACAGATAAAGCGCCTGATGGCCAGAGACGGCCTGGACCGGGAAAGCATTCAGAAGCGGCTCGATGCGCAAATGTCAATTGACGAAAAAGTCAAATACGCCGACTACGTCATCAGCAACTCGGATTCGCTGGAACAGACAGAAGCGAATGTTGAGCAGGTGTGGAGAGACCTGTTAAACTTGCAGAGAGAAAAACAGGAAACGAGTTCATAATTTCTGCACAAGGCGGCAATCCCTTCTTTTCCGCACAAAAAGCCTCATCTGCATGCGTCCGAAAACCCCGCCTCTGAAGTTGCGCCCTCAAATGCGCCTCTCCTTATCTTATTGAGGTTATCCCCATTCGTTCAATCAACCGTTTGACAATTATTCGGGCATTATGTAAGATTTTGCGGGAAAACTCGTTCGAAAGGACTTCAGGTGACACCGAAAAGTTCGGATACTCTTCGCAGCATTCCCAGCGTCGAAAAGGTAAAACGATTGCCACACGTCGCACAATATTTGCGCGAGTATTCGGAAGACTTCGTAACCGGCATCGTGCGGGAAGTTCTCGACGACCTTCGCAGAGCACACAGGATGCGAAAGAAACCCGGGCCGCCAGCCGATCCGGACTCAATCCAGGAAGACGTGCTTAATCGCGTTTCCCTTCGCCTCTCCTCTCCCCTCCATCGTGTCATCAACGGAGCCGGAATCATCGTTCACACGAACCTGGGCAGGTCCATCCTTGGTTTAAAGGTGTTGTCCGCCATCTGTGAAGCCGCCGCGCATTACTGCAATCTCGAAATCGACCTCGAGACCGGCGATCGCGGCCATCGCGATTCCCTTATCGCACCTCTGGTCTGCGAAGTCACCGGCGCCGAGGCGGCGACGGTGGTCAACAACAATGCCGCCGCCGTGACGCTCGCCTTGGATACGCTGGCAAAGGGACGGGAGGTCATCGTATCTCGCGGCGAACTCATCGAGATAGGCGGCTCGTTCCGAATGCCGGATGTAATGGCGAAAAGCGGAGCAAAGCTGGTAGAGGTCGGCACAACAAACAAGACGTATATTACGGATTATGAAAAAGCCCTCTCGCCGGAGACGTCTCTCCTTCTCAAGGTGCATCCGAGCAATTACGCGATAATAGGGTTCACCCACAATGTGTGCGTATCGGAGCTGGTCGAACTCGGAATGAGACGTGGGATCCCCGTAATGGAGGACCTGGGAAGCGGCGCTCTTGTTGACATGACCCGCTTCGGCCTCTGTAATGAGCCAATGCCGCAGGACAGCATAAAGGCGGGCGCCGATGTCGTCACCTTCAGCGGCGACAAATTGCTGGGAGGGCCGCAGGCGGGAATCATCCTGGGCAAGCGGGAATACATCGAGGCGATACGGAAAAATCCATTGATGCGCGCTTTCCGCGTCGACAAGATGGTCATTGCCGCGCTCGGGGCGCTGTTCCGCATCCTGAGTTCGTCACGCCAGCCTGAAAAAGAGATTCCGACACTGGCGCTTATCGCAAGGACACCGGACGAAATCCGCGAGTTGGCACAGCGAGCCTACGATGCGGTCAAACCGGCAATGCGAAAATCTCTGGACATCGAGATAATAGAAGGCGAATCGCGCGTCGGGGGCGGGTCGGCGCCGGGGCAGACTCTTCCGACACGGTTGCTTGTGATGAAACCCAAAAAACTATCGGCAGATGAGATCGCGCGACAACTGAGGCAATACAAGCCCGCCATTGTGGGGTTTATCCGCAACGACGCATACTGTCTCGATTTCAGGACAATACAGCCCGAAGAAATATCCGAACTGGCGGCCGCCCTGAATGCCTTGGCTCCTCAATAACACCGCAATATGAAACATCTCATCGTTGGAACCGCCGGCCATATCGACCACGGCAAGTCTGCCCTCGTCAAGGCTCTCACGGGGATTGACCCGGACCGTCTCAAAGAAGAAAAGGAGCGGGGGTTGACCATCGACCTCGGCTTCGCATATTTTGACTTGCCCGACGGAACCCGGGTCGGTTTTGTCGACGTGCCCGGACACGAGCGCTTCGTAAAAAACATGCTTGCCGGCGCCGCAGGGGTCGATATTGTCATTCTCGTTGTCGACGCAACCGAAAGCGTGATGCCCCAAACGCGCGAACACTTGGACATCATGAGGCTGCTCGGGATATCTCGCGGGCTCGTGGCCATCACCAAAATCGACCTTGCGGACGCGGAAATGATTCAAATTGTCGAGGCGGAATTGGAAGAACTTGCCGAGGGAACCTTTCTCGAGGGAGCCCCGGTGGTAAAGGTCTCAGCAAAATCAGGCGAGGGTGTGGAAACCCTCCGGAGCCACATCGCGCACGCAGTTAGCGAACAGCGACAACGGGACGAGAGCGGATTATTTCGCTTCCCAATCGACCGCGTATTCACTATGAAAGGTTTCGGTACGGTTGTGACGGGCACCGTATTTTCCGGTTCTCTTGAAGAGGACAATCCCGTCGTGGTCATGCCTGCCGGACTTTCGACACGAGCGCGTCAGCTCCAGAGTCACAACGTCAGACAAGAGAGAATAGTAGCCGGCATGAGAGCCGCCATGAACCTTGCCGGTGTCGCCGTAAACCAGGTGGATCGCGGAGACACCCTGGTCAAGCCCGGGACAACGAAAACCTCGAGCCTCTTCGATGCCAAGGTAACCCTTCTCCCCTCCGCGCCTCGAAAAGCGCCAAGAACGTCCTCAGTCAAGCTCTACCTCGGCACGAGCCAACAGGTGGCGCGAATGACACTGATCGATAAATCAGCGCTGCTTCCGGGCGGGGAGGCGTATGCTCAAATCCGCCCTCGAAATCCCCTCTGCGCGTTTCGAAAGGACCGCTTCGTCATTCGCGGCGGTGCGCCCGAGATTACTATTGGCGGAGGTGTCATCCTCGACGTCTGCCCGCGAAAATGGAAAAAGAAGGAATCCGACAGGTCATCGTTGCTGGAAATAATAGAGCGCGCTCCTGTGACTGAGGTGGCGCTTGCCTTGCTTTCCCGCGAGGATACCGGCACAAACGTCCGCGATTTTGCAATGAGGTTGGCTGAACCGTCGGACAGACTGCGGATTATGCTGGAGCGCGAGATTCGAAATGGCGCCGTCATAGCCGCCGGAAGCAGCGACGATGCGCCCATCATCTTTCGCGACTGTTTCGAGCAGTTGAAACAGCGCGTTCTCGCGGCGTTAGCTCATTTTTTTCGCTCACAGCCCCATCGTCTGTTCATGCCGCGAGAAGAACTGAGAAGCCGCCTCGGTGAAAGTATGGATGTGCGTCTCTTCGAGCGTGTGCTGGAGGAACTTGCCCGGAACAGGCAGGCGCAACTGGTCCGTGAAGGGGTCACCCTCGAAGGAAGAAAGCCGCAGATATCGGATGCCCAAAAGAGCGAAAAAGAAACAATGGAAAAAATATTTCTCGATGCCGGCTTTTCTCCTCCCACATTTTCCCAGGCCGAGGAACGGCTCCCCAACCCCAAGAGCGCCAAACGAATGAGCACCCTTCTACTCGAAGAGGGGACACTCCAAAAAATCAGTCCGAATCTCGCCTATCACAAACTCCATATCGAAAAAGCCATCGAGATAATCAAGAAGCATTTCGAGAGTTCCGAGAAACTCGGCGTCGGGGATTTAAAACAGCTTCTCGGGGTCAGCCGAAAGCACGCCGTTCCGCTGCTCGAACACTTCGACAGAATCGGACTGACAACCCGCGTCGGCGACTATCGTGTGTTAAGGGAAAGGAAAAGACAGTAGGCGTGATGATACAACAAACCGCAGGCCCGGCTGCGCTACGAGGACATCGGCGCTCTATTCTGGCTGGAAGGTGACGAGGTCATCCAGATAGTGATTCGTGGGCTGTAAGGGTATCGCCCAAATGTTTACGCGCACTTCCCGCGGCCCGCAATAGGCCAGACGGCCTCGAGGCGATCTCCACGCACACCATAGAAACGGTCATGCAGGTTTATCGTAGTGCAGCCGTGACTCGGAATAAGTTCAACCTTCTCCCCCACGCGCGGGTCGGCATCCTCGAGATAAAGATGTCCGTGCTCCTCCGAGAGGAATGAGAAACTTGCGCCCGGAACACCGATAAGTTCCGGCATCCCGAATTCGAACGTCATCGCCTTCATTCCGGCGTCAAGGATTGCAGTCTCCTTATCGGGACGACTGGTGACAGTTGCGAGGATAGTGAGGGCGCATTCGAAGTCCTGCAGCACGCCGGCGTACTTCGCGTCCATAAGAATATACGAGCCTGCCTGCACCTCCGTAATCCCCGGAAACGGGCCTGCAAAATTGTAAGTTCCGGTTCCGCCCGCGCTCACAATCCTAACCTCCATGCCTTCCTTTTCCAACGCGTCTTTCGTTGCTGCAAGCACCTCCATCGACTCGAGGCATGCTTTTTCCCTGTCATCAAGGTCGGGAATCATAACCACATGGCCTTCATACCCCATAATCCCTTCGAACAGAAGGTTCGGGCTCTTTCGAATCACGTCTCCGAGCAGCGCGGCCTCCTTTGCGCTCTTCACCCCGCACCGGTGCATTCCGACATCGACCTCTATGAGAACCCGAATCCGAGAACCGACATGTCGCGCGGCCCCAGAGAGGTCGGCGACGTTTTCGGCCGATTCGACGGCGACCATGATGTCGCAGTGACGGGCCAGGTTCGCAAGCCGTCCGATTTTTTGGTCTCCCACAATCTGGTTGGCAATCAAGATGTCGCGGATGCCGGCCTCGGCCATGACTTCCGCTTCGCCAAGCTTTGCGCAGGTTATTCCATGCGCGCCCGCCTGCAATTGCTTGTGCGCAAGCACAGGGCATTTATGGGTCTTCGTGTGAGGCCGCACATTCGACGCTTGTCCTTCGAAGAACGTTGCCATTTTGTCTATGTTTCGTTCCATCTTGTCAAGGTCGATCACGAGGGCCGGCGTGTCAATATCGAGTTTATGAATATCGCGCATCCCGTTTATCCTCTCTCCGAAGGGCGCATGCCACGTTAGCGCCTGCGAACTCTCTCGGACGTGCTTGTTGGAGCTTCTGTCCCGGTCTTCCGCCATGCCAGAGCAAGGTCCGGCCGTCCGTAAAAGCTTGAACCTTCACGCAGCGGCGCCCAGCTTCTCTTGTATAAACTTAATCGGCTCTTCCAGGCGGCTGCCGGTCGGAAACACTGCGGCCACACCCATCTCTTTTAGTTTCGTCACATCCTTTGCCAGAATTGTTCCGCCAACCAGCACCACCTTATCCTTCGCCCCTTGTTCATGCAGTTTTTCAATTACCTTTTGTGTCAACCCCATGTGGGCTCCCGACAGAACGCTCAGCCCGATGACATCCACGTCTTCCTGCAGGGCGGCGGCGACAATTTGCTCGGGCGTCTGTCGCAGACCGGTGTAAATAACCTCCATTCCGGCGTCACGAAGCGCTCGGGCTATGACTTTCGCTCCCCTGTCGTGTCCGTCCAGACCCGGTTTTGCAATAAGCACTCGAATCTTCTTTTCAGGCATCTTCCTTTCTCCTCCTGGTACATGGTCAAGCACAAAAGCCTCTGGGCTTACTGAACCTTTTCAGAAATCAGAGTCCGACTCAGTCAGGCCCGTATCGGCCGCACGCTCTATTGGCCGACTGGAACTCGACTTACCCTCGATAGATTGAATCACGACAACCCCCGGCGCACTTCTTCCGCAATGCGGGGAAGCACTTCGCCCGTCGGTCCTTCGAGGAAAATATCCGCGATGTGAGTGAGCGCGGTGCGCTTCGGGTTGACCTCGATTATGGTTGCTCCCGCCTCCTTCGCATAGCCGGGCAGCGAAGCAGCGGGATACACTACACCCGAGGTTCCCAGCACCAGCATCACGCGGCACGTGCGCGCTTCCTCGGTCGACTCCCGCAGGTCCTGGACAGCCTCGCCGAATGCAACGAAGTCGGGCCGATATCGTCCACCGCACTCGCATTGCGGCATCAATTCGAAGATATTGTGGGTTTCTTTTCTTCTCATTTCTTCGATAAGTCCGGCGAACTGGCTCAGAAACTCGTCTCGTTCGCGAGGCAATTTTTTTCCGCAGGCCAGGCATCTCAGACGATACACGCTTCCATGCAACTCGTATACCCTGGTATTGCCGGCCTCGCGGTGCAGGTTATCAATATTTTGTGTGATGACCGACCGCAACAAACCCAGTCGTTCGAGCTCCGCAAGCGCGATGTGTCCGGGATTCGGCCTCGCCTTTTGAAATGTGCCGAGAAGTTCTTCCAGAATGTCCGGCGACCGCTTGGTGTAGGTCGAGATTACGCCGATGATCCCCCCGAGCGCGCCGGGCTCGAAGCGGTCCCACAGACCTCCCGGATCGCGAAACGTGGGGATTCCGCTTTCCTTCGAGACCCCGGCACCGGAAAAGGCTACCACGACACCGCGTTCGAGGATAATTGCCGCCACTTTTTCTATAAGCTTTTGCATTGCCTGTCTTGTCGTCCCGCGGAGTCAGCAAACGTATTTCCTGCCGAACATTGCCACCTCCCGCCGAACTTTCATCGCTGGTTACTCAGATTACTCCCTCAGTCTGCAATGCCTGAATTTCGGCGGCTGAAAGGCCAAGAACACTCGACAATATCTCGGCGGTGTGCTGTCCCAATACAGGCGGCGGCAGAAAGCCCGCGTCCTCCATGACGGATGATTTCACGGGATTCCCCAGCGCCTCGTATTTGCCGATTTCGGGATGGTCTATTTCCACAACCATCTTCCGGTGGCGCACCTGGGGGTCATCCAAAGCATCCTTGACATTATTGACGGGCCCTGAGGGAATCTGCGCTTCTCTCAGGGGTTTCAGCCACTCTGCGGTAGCCTTTTGCGGGAAAACCTCGTCAAGTATGGCATACAGTTCCGCCTTGTTCAAAGCGCGACTGATGAGCGAGTTGAACCGTTCGTCCTCCGGCAAATCCTCTCTCTCAATAATTTTGCAGAAATCCTGAAAGAACTTATCCTGGAACGCCACAACCGCTATATGGCCGTCCTTCGTTTTGAATGAACGGAACGGCGCAACCAGCGGATGCATCGCTCCCCGGGGCGCGGGCGTCTCTCCGGTGGCGATATAGGTCTGGGCAAGGTACATCAGGAGCGATATCTGGCAGTCAAGCAGGCTGATATCCAACTTTTGTCCCACGCCCGTCTTCTCGCGCTGGTACAGCGCGGCAGATATCGCAAAGGCGCCAAACAAACCGCCTGCAAGGTCTCCCATCGGAACACCCATGAGGTATGGAGTGTCTCCCCCTTCGGGCCCGGTCAGGCTCATGGTTCCGCCCATTGCTTGAAGAATAATGTCGTACGCGGGCAGGTCGCGATATGGACCGTCGTGCCCGAACGCGGAGACGGAACAACAAATTATCCTCGGGTTATGCTTCGATAATATTTCATATGTGCATCCGAGCCGCTCGAGAGCCGCAGGACGGAAATTGTCGTAGACCACGTCGGCCTTTTTCACCAGTTCATAGAAAATCTTCCGTCCCTTCTCCGTCTTCATGTTGAGGGTGACACTCTTTTTGCTTCGGTTGATGCTAAGAAAATAGGCGCTTATCCCCCGCAGCGCCGCCTCGGCGGCGGCTGTTCGAGTGAGGTCGCCGGCGCCCGGTTCTTCAATCTTTATCACTTCGGCTCCAAGGTCTCCCAGAAGCATCGCGCCATACGGACCGGCGAGCATACGAGATAAATCCAGAATCCTCACTTCCTCAAGAATTTTTTGCATCTTTCCCCCTATCAGGAACGGCAGTGCCTCAAGAGGCTTGCGATGTTTTCCTTTTTCTCCAGCCGTTCCACAAACCGAATTATCGAATCCGAACGACCGGTTGGCAGCAACTTGTCGGCGAAAGACCGAAACTTGCGAACGAGGGAACCTTTCCGTCTCTCCTTATCGGAGTCAAAATCCAGCGTATCCGCAAGTTTTTTAAACTCTCTGCCATCAGTAGTCCGCACAACAACCTCTGATTGCGTGAGCGCCAATTGTTCGTCCTCGCGCACCTTCACTTTTTCTCTCAGTTTCACGAGGCGCTCACTCAACACTTTTTGGTCGGTGAAACAGTCCTCCCCCGTCTCGCCGTCCGCCAGCGCGAGCGCGGCGCAGTACGCAACGCTGAACTTGCCCTCGAGACCGGTCCTCGGCTCGGGTTTTCCGGCCACTTCAAGCGTCACGGGAACAGCCGACACGATGACCTCTTCAATGTCTTCCGGCGTCACTTCCTTACGCAGCTCGAGGGCGGCGTCTATGGTGGAATGCGTCTGAAAACAGGACGCATGGCGTTTAAAAATCACGTTCGTTATCGCATAGTTCTTTCCGAAATCCTGCGTTATCATCTCCGGATTACACTCGGGAGAGAGCACCTTGCAGAAACCGGCCTCTCCCGCAAGGATATCCTCGGAACAGGTGAAACCTTTTTCCGCCAGCATCGCGGCCAACAGACCGTCCGCGGCCGCTTTGCCGGCATGGAACGGCTTTGACATGGTGCCGAACACCTGCTTCAGACCGGCCGCCTGCGTTCCCGCGATTCCCACAGAGTAGAGCATTCTTTCGGGGTCCAGCCCGAGCAATTTCCCACAGGCGACAGCCGCGCCGAAACGCCCGATTGACGAGGTGGCATGCCAGCCCTGTTGATAGTGAAACGGCAGAACCGACGAGCCGATGCGGCATTCCGCCTCGAATCCCAAAATGAACGCGGTCAGGAAATCGCGCCCGTTCGCCTTGCGCGCCTCCGCCAGGGCAAGCAGCGCCGGCATGACCGGAACCGTCGGATGTCCCATCATCTGAAAGTGGACGTCGTCGAAGTCGAGCGCATGCGAGGCCGAACCATTGATTAAGGCGGCGTTCAGCATCGATGTCTTCCCGGTGTGTCCGATGAGGCTTGCCTGTTTCTTGCCGCCCAAAAAGCCCGTTACTTCAATAAGTATCTTCGTCAGCGGTTCGTGAGCGCCGCCGAGGGTTACGCCAACCCAGTCGAGAAGGCACAGCTTTGCCTCCGCGATGGCCTCCGGCGGAAAATCCTCGAATCCGACTCCTGCGATAGCCTCACACAACTCGCGCGTAACACTCATTACTCCGCTCCCTTGCGATATTTGCCCCGCTTCATTTCCCTTTGAAATCCGCCTTGCGCCGGCCGAAGAATGCGCTCACACCCTCCTTCACGTCCTCACTCAGGAAACAGGTTGCGCTCAGCGCGTCAAGTTCCGCCAGCGCGTCGGCATCGCGTGCGCGGTCAAGCATCCCGTGTTCGCTGCACACCTGAAGCACACGCTTGCTTCCGCGAACCGACAGCGGCGCATTCCCTGCGATTTCCCGGGCGAGCTCGTATGTAAACTCCTCGAGTTCGTTCGCCGAAACCACAAAGTTGGCGAATCCCGTTTCCTTCGCGCGCTGCGCATCGAGAGGGCGCCCGACATAGAAAATCTCGCGCGCCACCGAAAGGCCGACGAGGTCAACGAGCCTCTGATAGTTCTCATAATTGAGCAAAACGCCGAGCTTCGCCGAGGGGATGCCCACCTTGGCTTTCTCGGAAAGAATACGGAGATCGCACGCAACCGCGAGTTCGCATCCGGCCCCCAGCGCGTATCCCTGAATCATCGCTATCACCGGATTCCGATGACGGCCAATGCTCTGCAGCGCGTTCTCAATCAGGAACCCGTATTGCCGAGCCTTTTCTTCGCTCGTCCACACCTCGAATTCCGAAATGTCGGCGCCCGACGCGAACGACTTTTCACCGGCCCCGCGAATTACGACACACCTGACGTCGTCATCCGTGTTCATTTCTTCCATCGTTTCGGTGAGCCATTTCCACATCGATGACAGCATCGCGTTTCGCTGGTCGGGCCGATTTATCGTAATCGTTGCGACATAGCCCTCTTTTTCGAGCAGCATCGCGTTCTCGTTCATCCATTCCTCCAACAAACCTGTTTCCTGAGTAAGACGCGGTCCTCAGGTTGCCCCTTCGAGAATCCACCTCTCCAAGTCGTGCAAAAGCATATCATAATCGACGGCCTCGGGGTCCAGGTGCCCCATCATCGTAGTTCCCTGGCAGCATCCGATTAAGAGAAGAGCGACGGATTCGGTATCGGCGTCTTCACGAATGAGGCCTTCCATTTTGGCTTGTTCCAGAATCACCACAATGCTATTCTGCCATTCCTTGAGTATGGACTTGATGCGGCTGGCGAATTCGTTTTTGGATTCCATCATTTCCGCCGTGAGAACCGCCAACAGTGCGCAACCGTGAAAAATATCGCCCCGATACATTTGCGTCATAATCTCCACCATCCGCCGTATCTGGCTTCTCGCGTCGGGCTCGTGGGAGATGGTGGCAATCACGTTCTTCATCCAGAAGTTCTTGGTCCTCTGCAACACCGCGAATCCAAGTTCCTCTTTGCTCTTGAAATGAAAATAGAATCCGCCTTTGGTGACATTCGCTTTTTCGAGAATTTGGGCGAGCGACGTGTTGTGGAAACCATGTCGGCGAAACAGCGCCATTGCCGCTCGCAGAATGCGCTCGCGTGTCTCCGGAACAGAGGGTTCAACGGCGGAAGCAGACTTCATTTGACCGTTTCCTTTAACCCGAATTTCAAATTCGCCTCACGATTTGGTGATGTCCGGTAATTACGTTTTTGTCGAAACGCCAGCGTAGAGACTGTCCCACGATTACCAAGCGTAGGGACTGTCCCCGAAGCGAGCGACCTTCACCATGAATCGTGGGACACACTCATCTCGCCTGTGCCTGCGGCGTTCTTGAACGTCGGAGAGGGCATCGCCGGAAATGCAAGGCTAAATGTATCAAAGGGCGTAGTCTTTGTCAAGACAGTTTGACAAACAGGAAACCGCCGATTAGAATATGTGAAAATTTCGCCATATGCCCCACTGAAACGGTGGCCGGATTTTCCGAACATTTCGATAAGGAGGCTCGGCGTGGTGAAGAGAATCGGAGTTGTGACAATTGCCTGCCTGACGCTATTGCTGTGCGCGGAGACGTATGCCCTCAATGAAAAGGTGCTGCTCTTCGAGGCCGGACTGGCGCCTGCCGATACCATATTCAGTGAAGAAGCAACCGGCTATTCGAAGCTTTCGGCTGCGCTCAGAGCGGAGGGGATGCTTGTCGCCTCGATGTCTTCCGGCGAAATCAGCCGCGAGTTTCTGGCGCCGTATGATATCGTTGTCCTTCATCCCAGCCCGGAACGACCGCTCGAAGAACGCGAGATATCGGCGCTCGTCTGGTTCGTCGCGCAACAGGGTGGCGCCCTGTTCGTTCACGGAGGACCGGCGAAGGTTGTCAATCCGCTGACCGAAGTTTTCGGAATCTCGATGGACACCGGTAAACTTATCGACACATCGTCGGCGCTGAGCGCCGGGGCCGACGGCCATATGTTCGTCCTGAGCAGATTCCCGCAAGGCGCCGACTTCGGCACTTCCGATGTCGATGAAATCGGTTTCTACGGCGGGCCTCCCCTCGTTCTTTCCGAAGACGCGCTGGCTATCGTCACCGGCGACAAAGACTGCTATTCGAGTAACGGCCGCTACAGCATCGGCTCGTTTCCGCCCATCGCCGCAATCGCGTACATGGGTCGCGGCGTGACTCTCGTGAAGAGCGACCGCGCCATGGCCAACAACGCCAATATCGGAGCCCTCCAGAATGAAGACTGGGCGAAGAGCGTGTTCAGACAGTTGGCGTCGGCGCGCCAAACAGTGTCACAACGCACTCAGAGTCTGTACGGCCTTCGGTCGCGAGCCACGAACCTCGAGCAAACATTAAAGGTGACCACCGAGCAACTCGCCAAGTATGAGCAGGACCTCGAGGCCAGCTACAAGAGGAACAAGGAACTTCAGGCGAAGAACGACGGCCTGGAAGCGGAAAACAACGACCTCCGCGAGCAACTTCGGAAGGCCAGGGCAGAGCGAGACCAAGTGAAAGAAACCCTCGCCCAATATCGCAGCCCGGAGACGCTAAAAATTATCGCGATTGCCGGGGGCATCGTCCTTCTGGTCATATTCCTGATCGGGCTGCTCCTGGGACGCAAAACGGTGCGACGTCGCGCCTGAGTTCGTCCGCAAAGAAAAACCTTCCAGGAATCACTTATCCTGAATCCGTCTAACAAGTCCCCGTGTTGCAATAGCACCGACGTGCAAAGAGATTCCGAGGCGCTCTGTAGGCGCCAATTCATTCGCACAAAGCCTTCCGATGAATCGTCTCCATTTTTCAAGTAGATTCACAGTTTGGAAAAGAAAAATCCCCGAAGACCCATTCGCCCTCGGGGATTTCTTTTATCCGTAATCGCCTGTTATGGTACCGGTTGTTTTACGCCGTAAATTCCTTCCTGCTTTTCTTCACCGCAACAGCAACGGCCGCCGCCAGGATTAGCCCCACAAGAATCGCCAGTTTGCCGGCAGCGCTGGTCACGAGCGCAAGGCGTGCGAAAGCGACAACCGGCGCCAATGCAACCCGCACGGCAGTCCTCAGAACCTCGTGCTCGGCTATGAACGATGCAATCGGCGGCGACACCTGGTAATACAGGGCAACAAAGACTTGGCCGGGCGCGTTTGTTACGAGATACCTGTCGCGGAACTCCCGGAGGACGATGACGTCGTTTGCGCTTTCCGACCCATACGCAGCCGTCGCGATAAAGCACGAACTCCCGCCGCCGCCACCGCCGTCCTCCTGAAATACGTTGACAGTGACTCGAACCGTGTCAGTGTCGAAGGTTACGGGTACAAAATCCTCGCCAAGAATTTCCCATGCGAATACGACAAGCTCGAACTGCAACACTTCACTCGTAACATCTTCGTCACATGTGCTGCAGGGAGGGGCGGTAAAGTTGAGGAAAGGTGAATCGGCATTTGCTAGAGTTGCTGCCGAACCAGCGGTCTGAGTCCACTCATAAGACAGGACCGGGAAACCGTCCGCGGGCCCGGCGCTTCTTGAGCCGTCAAGTTCGACAAAATTGCCTTCCGTTACAACCCGGTCCGGACCGGCATCGGCCACGGCCAGGCCCGTTTGGTCGTCCGTTCGGCGCACACGTACGGTAAACCTGTCATTGAAGGAAGTTAGCGATGTATTTGAATTCGGGAAAACGGCGGTCAAATTCGTTTCCTGGGCCGGCGACTCCCACAGGCCGGAATACACACCATCCCCTGCAGCAATATCAGACGACGAACCATCATCCAGCAGGGTAATGTTCTGTCCCCCGATGGAAACAGTGACATCTCCCGCAGGGTCGCCGCAATTGATATGCAACGCGGAAAGTTTTAAGGGGAATTTGGTCACGTTTCCAAAAGCGTCAACAAAGAACGGCACGGTTATTTCTCGTCTTCCCGGTATTTCCACATAAAAGAGCGTGTCGCCGTTAGCGCTCAACCATGCCTTTGCCTCACCGCTCGCAGGCCTGAGTCGAGCGAGGACCTCCGTGTCGGAACAATCCAAAGCGCCAAAAGCGTTGAGTCGTCTTCCCGTCGCAGCCTTTCCTGCGAGCGACTGGGTGATGTCGCCGCCCGCAAGAATCCGGTTTTTCGCGAGGAACCAGCTGTCGACCGGGTCCAACCCCGGAAACAAAGAGTACAGCAACCCTACAACCCCCGCCACTTCGGGAGCAGAGAATGAAGTTCCGGAACCCGGCGTTTCGAAATCAAAGCCTCCACCCACCTGTGTGCTGAATATCTCAACCCCGGGCGCGCCCAAATGGACCCTTCTCCGGCCGACGTTCGAGAAAAAAGCAATCGCGTCTCTCTTGTCTGTCGCAGCGACGGACAAAATGTTTGGGAGATCGTAACCCGCAGGAAAAGAGGGCAGTTCATCGCTGTCAACGCCTTCATTTCCCGATGACGCGACAAAGAGAATCCCCCGATTCCGCAAAGCGTCAATCGCAGCCGAAGCAATATTCGAAGGTAAGAAGCCACCGAAAGAACCATTGACCGCCACGATATTCTCGCCCCGGTCAGCCATGAGCGCTATGTAATTCAACGCTTCGATTATATCCGACATGCTCCCGGGACCGCTGGCGGGGAAGGCTTTTAAAGCCATAAGTTGGATATCCCAATTCACTCCTGCGATACCGATAGCATTATTGCCGGTGGCGCCGATGATGCCCGCAACGTGGGTGCCGTGACCGTTATCATCCAGCGGGTCGCTGTCATCATTGACTGTATCTATCCCGAAGATATCGTCTACGAACCCGTTACCGTCGTCGTCCACCCCGCCTGCGCCCGCGGCTTCCGCCACGTTTACCCACATGTTGTCGACCAGGTCCGGATGCGTGTAGTCGATACCCGTATCTATCACCGCAATCACCAGATTAACGTCGCCGGTCGTCAGGTCCCACGCCTCCGGGGCATCGATGTCGGCGTCGGCGCTGCCACCCGTCTGGCCGGTATTATGGAGGTTCCATTGAAAGTTGCGAAGCGGGTCGTCGGAAAAAGTCTGTTGGATGCCCCTGTAGTAATTCGGCGACACCGATATCACATTCGGATCGCTGCCATAAAGCGCTAACCCCTCGGAGACAGACATGCCGGCAGGAAGTTCAACGAGTTCCACGCCCAGCCCCAGGTCCCGCACTTCCACGGCGCCAGCGAACGAATGAGTCGCAACGGCCGCGCTCTCCGTTGTTCCCGGGCGCATCCCGACGAGAATTTCGCCCGCCTTGTAAAGCGGACCATCGAATGGAATAGACACAACCGTCCTTTTGGGCGCGGCTTCCGAGACATTGTTCTCCTGAACCGAAATAAAAACAAAAATGAGAGCGATGAGCGGAATGGCCGCTGCAACCATGAACATGCGCTTTTTCATCTGTTCCTCCGAATGCTTCCTGTCTCCCTAAGCTTCCGTATTCGCCAAAACAGCGCTCCGAGAAAGAAAAACGCCTCTCTTTCCTTGGAGTGTGCAGCCTTATGAAAACCAAGCGTATCGATTATACTTTTCAAAAAAAAGTTTTGTCAAGCCAAAATCGATTCTTAAACCCAAGTGTTTCAAGCTGATGGCAAGCTCGAACAGCCAAGAAAAGTGGGAGGCCCCCGAAAGGAGACCTCCCAAATTTACCACTTCCCGTCATTCTTTTCTGAAAGACCAAGTCTCCGTGCTGAACACAATTGCTTGTGGCGCACTATCCAAATCCACTCCTCGCACGCGCCAATAGACTGTCATCCCCGCCGGCAGCTGGTCCCAGATGGTGGCCGGCATCGTGAAACTTGTGCCGAATAGAGGCATTCCCAAGTGCTCATAGGTGGACCAGAACGGAGTGAAGTCTGGTGACAGACTGACATCGAGGGCGTAAGCATTGCGGCTTCCGCCGTTTGCGATCCAAGTAAAGGTCGGCGCGAAAGTCAGCTCTGACCCGTTTGGCGGGCTAACCAGATGAATTTCTGTGAGATCGCCCACAGCGGTAACTTTCAGAGAGACCTGGATGTTCTGAGGGGTGTTGAGAGCATTCGGGTCTTGCACCTCAATCCGCGCATTGTAGGTACCGATGCCCAGTCCCGAGGTGTTGTAATTTACCATTATCGGGTCGTGCTCGCCGGTCGAGGTTCCGCTCGTGGGAGTCACGCTCAACCAGATAGCGTTGTCGCTGACGGAGTAGGCCAGCGTTCCCCCGCCGGAATTCCACACTTCGAAGCTCTGTGAGGGAGCGTCGTTCCCGAGTGGCGCGGAATTAGCCAGTGAGGTTAAATTCAGCGCAATAGTGGGCTCTGTTTCCGCGCTTATCTCTGCACAATGAATGTGGGAGCCGCAGCTATTCGATACGACGAGACAGACTTGGTACACTCCCACTTCCTGGAAGATATGAGTTGGATTCTGCTCGTTGCTGATGGGTGACCCGTCTCCGAAGTCCCATTCCCAGGAATCCGGCTCGCCGGTCGATGTGTCGGT
>CAYVQZ010000011.1:0-82965 GCA_964453435.1 uncultured bacterium | reverse complement strand
CACGGAGGGTCACGGAGGAAAAACAAGAGATAGATACATGAAAAGAGAAAACTATGGCTTTCTCTTTTGTCCTTGCAGTTCTCCGTGGTGCTCCGAGCTGTGTCAAGAACTTTCTGTAAATGCGGGAACCGCAGATGAACGCGGATGAACGCGGATTTTTTCTCAGTGCAATTTTTCCTTGGCGGCTTCGCGTGAGACCCATTGTCCTGTTCAAGAAAATCCCCCTTTTGAGTGTGTCCCACGATTCATGGTGAAGGTTGTTCGCTTCGGGGACAGTCCCGATTCTATCCCGCGGATTACGCGGGACTTCGCTTCGCTCAGCGCAAAAGACGGAAGGTTCCGTAATTGGGTGGAGTCCCCTGCGCCTGGCAATCGTGGGACAGTCTCTTTGTCCCCGTTTATGAAAGGGGGAGGATGTTGTTGGGCGCATCGGCGTGTGAGAGTTCGCTTTTGGCCTTCTGGTTGTCGCAGCCGCTCTCAGCGCGTTGTGTTTTTCCTGGCTGTTTTCGCTTTTCTCCTGCTGCTAAAACAAGAAGTTCAGGCGCGGTTTCTTGTCCGGCACATACTCATCTCGGCGACAGTCTTTGTTGTTTTCTTCGCTATCCTTTCTTTCGCGGTGGACTTCGACATCATGAAATGTTTTCGGAACGCCGTGGCGCACAACAAGGAAGTCATGAGCGAGACGGCGTTCGACGACGTTTTCAGATATTTGTTGAGGAGCACCGGAAATATCATTGCGTTTCTTATGGTACTCGGAACCCCGGCCCTCACTTTTTTTATTCTTGGACTTCGCAGGAACAGGCTTCCGAAGAAACTATACTGTTTCTCTATTGCCCTTATTATCTCGATTTTGCTTTCGGGTTTTTCCGGCCTGTTCTATATGGAGACGGAAAGGATATGGCTCTTTTTCGTGCCGCCTATCCTCATGGTTGCGGCGACGGAGGCTTCGGCCCTGTATCGGGAAGGAAAATACTTTACCGTCGCATCATTTCTGGTCCTCGGGGTCACGCAAGCCGTTATTTACGAGCTTTTTGTCGATCATTCCCTCGGGTTCTTCATTTGAGAAGAGCATGGCAAAAACCACAGAATTCAACCCCAACAAACAGCCGACCGGGAAAGTTTGTGGATGGAAAGCCGGCGTCCGCTCGCCGCTTTATTGCCGGACAGCTATCGGAACAGAGGGGTCAAACCGTCAGTTCGCGGAATTTTCTTCCGGCTTGACAACGTTGATTTTCACATCCACCTTCGGAGGCTTCTGGTCTGCGAATTTCGTCCCTGCGGGAAGGACCAATCCGGGATTCAAGGTGGTGGTCTGGGTGACCTTATCGAGATTGATCGGCTCGGTGAGCGCTCGCAGTGTTCCGGCGGCGGCTTTATTCGATACCATCACCGGCACGGACTGCGGCGAGACCTCGATTCCCGCCAGTTTTCCCAATGGGACGGCGCCGTGTGTTTGAACCTCGACGGGAAGGCTCATGGGAATAAATTGAAACGCGGTCAGCTTTATCCGTTCGGGGTCGATGTCAACGACCGAGAGACTCGAGGGGCGATAGACCATATCGTTTGTAATCTGAACCTCCTGCAGTCCCGGCTTGATGTTTGACATGTCGAGCGTGATTTTGACGGCGCGCGGGTCAAGCAAGTCGAACGCGCGCCCTCTCCCCAACAGCGTCACGGTGGCTTCCCGTGGTTTTGGTTCTTCGATCACCCAGTCGGAAGCCAGATTTCGGTACTCGATGGGCACGAGAAGGTCGCGGCGCAGCGTGCCCGTCTGGAAAACGAACACGAACCACAGACCACAGGAGAACAGAAATGCGACTGCCTTCTCGCGGGAATTCTCGCGCAACCAGCGAGTCCACGTCCTTTTCTCCTCACGCTGGGGAAAGGTTCCGTGATAAAAGCGTTCCAGCGATGCCTGCAGCCTGGCGGCGTCCTTGACCTCCCTGAGTTTCTCCTCGTATGCGACCGAGATGGTCCCGCGCTCCTCTGACACCACGATGCACATCGCGTCAGACCGTTCGGCGAGTCCGAGGGCGGCGCTGTGCCGGGTTCCCAGGGCGCCAATCTTTTTCATGTCGACCGAAAGCGGCAAATGACATCCGAACTTCGTAATTCGACCTCGCTCAATAACCGCCGCTCCATCGTGGCCGGGGGAATGAGGGTCGAAAATGCTCTCGAGCAGGGCTTGGCTCAAGCGGCCGTCCAGTTGGTGACCGCCCTCCAAGTGCCTTTCAAGCGGGTCGCGTCCGCGGAGAACGACGAGCACGCCGGTCTTCTTTCGGGCAAGTTCGTTGAACGCACGGGTGAGTATTTCGATTTGGGGATATCCCGAGACGATCTCGTCGTGCCTGCGCATCGCGGCCCAGAGACTCAGACGTTCGAAGAATCTCCTCAGTTCTTCCTGAAATATCACAACGAGAGCGATGATGAGGATGGCAAAGAACGCCTGGAGCACGACTGCCGAAAGATACATCTGGAAGAATCGAGCGACTATGTAGACGACACCGATGATGATGATTCCGAGCAAAACGAACCTCGATGCGGTCGCTTTGAACCAGACGAGGATAACATAGAGGAAGAGAGAAATGATAAAGATGTCGAAGAAGTCCGCTATTCTGAAGGTCTGTAGGAGCTCGTTTAAGAAGTTCGACATGTGCGCACGGCTTCTTCCTGCGTTATCGGTGCAAGAATTTGAAGGAATACTCCACTTATAGAATACCACAGCGCGGCGCAGTTGCAAGCAAATATGGCTTCGGCTAAATTTCGGGAACGCGGCAGCCGGAAATCCGTGTCCCCGAAATTGGCTGTCGCGAACTGGAGCAACTGTCGCGTTCAGAAGGAGGCGGAGGTTGATTTTCGGTTGTTCCGAGAGTAGAATGAACCGTGCAAGTCTGAACACGAATTCATCCGGAAATGGAGTATCAATGATGACACGGACGACGTTATTCCTCGTTGGGGTTTGTGTTGGAGCGGCCGTTCCGGTGATACTGAAGGCCGTAAGGCCATACGGCGCTTACGCTCTCGCGGGCGGTTTATTAGCCTACGAATCGCTTTGTGACGCTGCTGAAAGCGCCGGCGAAGCGGTGTCGGTGACAGTCAGGAACGCTCGGGAGGAATTGAACAGGAAAAAGAGCCACCACGAAGAAGAGGATTGATTGGGGGCCGGAATTAAGAGGAAAATCATGGCTTATGACTTGCTGAGCAGGTCCCTGACGGTAAAGGAAACGACATTTCCCAACCGGGTGGTGTTTCCGCCCGTCCAGACAAACTACGCGACCGTGGATGGTGAAGCCACGGGGCGCCTGATAGCGTTCCACGAGGCCATCGCAAAAAACAATGTCGGACTTTCAATCGTCGGCGCCACGGGCATTTCCGCATACTCGCGGCTTGGAACTCACAGTTTCTGTCTTTACGAGGACCGGCATATTTCTTCTGCCCGAAAGCTGTTCGACGCGATAAGGAATGCGGGGTCAGTGCCGGCGGTACAGTTGAATCATGGCGGCCGTGTGATGTCGTCCGAACTGGCGGGAGGCGATGTTGTAGGGCCCTCGCCCCTTCCCTCCCCGATGACGGGAGTGGTCCCGCGCGAGCTCTCGACCGAGGAGGTGGAGGAGGTCATTGGTCAGTTCGTCAGGGCTGCGGAGGCCGCCAAAACTGCGGGAGCATCCATGGTCGAATTTCACGGCGCGCACAGTTTCTTGCTCAACCAGTTCCTGTCACCGGCGTCGAACCGGCGAAAAGACGAATACGGCGGCATTACCGAAAACCGGGCGAGGATCATCGTCGAAATACTGAAGAGGACCCGCGAGAGGGTGGGCGAGGATTTCCCGCTCGGACTGAGAATGAGCGTTGAAGAGTATGTCGAGGGAGGGCTGACTGTTGGGGAAAGCCGCGACATGGTCGATATGTTCGTCGAAAGCGGTCTCGATATCATCCATGTCTCCGGGGGCGGGATCGACACGGGACCGAGAATGATACAGGAAGCGGCGGAAGGCAATCTGTTGAAGCTGGCGGGTGAAATCAGAAAGCACGTGGGCATACCCGTCATCGGAGTTGGCGGCGTGCTCGGGCTTGAACAGGCCGAGGATGCGCTCAAGGAGGGATATGCCGACATGGTCGCTATCGGCCGAGCCCTGATCGCCGACCCCGAACTTGTTTCGAAATCGCTCGACGGCAAACCGGATACCGTGGTCGAGTGCACCGGTTGTCTGCAGTGTTTCATGGAGGGAGAACGGCCGGGGATGACGTGCTCGGTCAACGAGAACCTTTGATTCTAACAATAAGTGAAAGGGAGACCATGAGCAGGATTCCGTACGCAAATCTCGACGATTCGCCGGACAAGATCAGGGCGTTCTTTGAAAAAATGAAAGCGAATGATGTGGAGATGCTGAACATCCACAGGATGGTCGCGCACAGCGACGCCGCGATTCGAGAGTTCATCAGGATCGGCAGCAGGCTGTTGACCGGGGCGCGACTCGAGCCGAGGTTCCGCGAACTTGCCATTTTAAGAATTGCGCAGATTCACGGCGCTCGCTATGAGTGGGCGCATCATGTCCCGATCGCATTGGGCGTCGGCGTCTCAAACCAACAGGTCAAGGAACTCGGAGACTGGCAGCGGTCAGATGTCTTTTCCGACAACGAGAAGACGGTCCTGAAATATACCGAGGAGGTGGTTCGGGAGAACCAGCCGTCGGACGAGACGTTCGAGAACGCGTTAAGGTTCATGGACCGTCCCAGCCTTGTCGAGCTGACCCTTTCAATTGGGTACTGGAGCATGGTGGCGAAGTTTCTTCTGACGTTCCGGGTGGAAGTTGAGGAAGATTTCCTGCAACAGCATGAGAAACTGCTCGAGCAAGTCGGGGACATCTGAAGAAATCGACTCCGGGAGATATAAAGGGGCGGGTTTGCGTCACCCGCCCCTCTTTTTTCATTATGAGTCGGCACGAAGCCGCTGATTATTCGACCCGTTGGTTCATCGGCTCCGTCGTTTCCAACCTGCCCAGACCGGAAATCCGCTGTCATCGCGTAACATGAGGACATCGTCTCCCTTTTGAACGGACGCGGCGATGATGGCCGGTCGGTCCTCAAACATAATGCGGGAGCCTTTCACGGTCACCGTATCCCCTTCGAAAATGAGGATGTCCTGGTTTTCGATAAACCACCGGGGCCCGAGATGAACGAAAAGTATATCGGCTCCGCTTTTCAGCTTCAGGTGAATCCCTTGTCTCGTTGTAATCCTGGGAGTGAAATATGTGATTTCGAGAACTTCCCCAGTGACAGTCTCAACGGTTTTGGGATCATACATGCGCTGGTAGGCGCCGTCTCGTCCCCAGCCTCCGCCTCTGCCCGAGGCTGCCCACAGAGGACGCCCGCTGTCGTCTCGGAGCTTTATGACGTCATCGCCTTTCTTTAACTCTGCCGCCAAAACGAAGGGCTCTCCATTGACTTGAACGCGTGACCCGGTAACCGTCACGGTGTCGCCCTCTCCGACATACCAGTCCTGGTCGTCGAGGAACCATTTCGGGCCGAGATGAACCGGGACGATTTCATCATCGAACCGGACCCGCAAATGAATTCCCTCGCCGGGGACCACTTTTCGAGTCTGGTATTCGACGCTGATAACTTCGCCGGTCATGGTCTCGACCTTTTCGAGGTCGTACAGGCGGGCATATCCTTCCCCGGGTCCGCGGCCCCAGCCCGGGGCGCCGGCCTGCTTTCTCATGCTCTGCGCCAAGACGGTTGTCGGCAAAAGCATAAGCGCTGCCAGCAGCGAGATGATAACACGTGTTCTCATTGTCGTTCGTCCTCCTCTCGTGAAGTGTGACTGTCGTGACACTGACTACACAAAGTAAACTCTAACAACGGGCGGCCCGAAGTTCTAGCGACGGGAACGCGGGGCGATGGCCCCGTTCCTTGCCGAATCTTCACTAATTAGACCAACAGCTCGCACAGAAAGTTAAATTCGGCCTTGGGGACCATATCCGACCACGAAAACCAAACCCTCGTCCCACGGGGTTCACACGTTTGACGAGGGCTTCGAGGCTTGCATGAAGCAATTCTTGTGATTATCTCTTTGCTTTCAATTATGGTCTTTATTATACTTAAGGAAAAGTGTTGCAATCTCTTTCGGGACGGTTCGCTCCGCGCGCAGAGGAACAAGTGGTGAAGGCAATAGCAGACGCTGATACTATCAAGAACGCTTATGAGGTGGTGGAACACACGGCTGACATTGGGATTCGGGTGTGGGCCGGCACCCTTGAGGAGTTGTTCGCGATGGCGGCATGCGCAATGTTTGACCTGATGGTGGATATTGCGAACGTGCAGCCGACACAGAAGGCCGAAATAGGCCTTGAAGCGGAGAATATCGAGGAACTCCTTGTGACATGGTTGAACGAATTAGCCTTCAGAGCGGAGGTAAGCGGCATGTTTTTCAGCAGATTCGAGGTCGAGTCGGTTACCGAAACATCATTGAGGGCCACGGCGCTGGGTGAACCATTCGACGAAGAGAAACATTCGGTCGGAGAAACCGTAAAGGCTGCCACCTACCATAAGCTCGAGGTCTCGAAGTCCGAGACGGGGTGGTTCGCCACGGTCATTTTCGACGTATGAAGAAAGCGGATGCCAATGACTGATATAAAAGCGGAAAAGATAACCGATTACCTCTTCGAAATCCGGAAGACGGGTTCGATGCGCGTCCCGGCCCGGATTTATGCCGATGAGGGCATGATGAAAGACATCCGGAAAGACGAAAGCCTGAAGCAGGCTGCAAACGTTGCGACGCTTCCCGGCATCGTAAAATACTCGCTGGCCATGCCGGACATTCACTGGGGTTACGGATTCCCCATCGGAGGCGTGGCTGCAACCGACCCCGAAGCAGGCGGTGTGATTTCGCCCGGCGGAGTCGGCTACGACATCAATTGCGGGGTCCGGCTCATGAGAACAAATTTGTTTGTCAATGATATACGGCCGAAACTCCGCGAGCTCGTAGCCGGCCTGTATCACACTATTCCGACCGGCGTCGGCGCCAAGGGGGCAATTGAAAAAATTTCCGAGAGCCAGTTGCGAAAGGTCGCCGTTAAGGGGTCGGAATGGGCGATGGAGAGAGGGTTTGGCGAGAGAACGGACATCGAGCACACCGAGCAAGGGGGGTGTTTGTCCGGCGCCGACCCGGATGTGGTCAGTTCGCACGCGATGGAACGCGGGTTGGCCCAGGTCGGCACGCTCGGTTCGGGAAACCATTTTCTGGAAATAGGTTTCGTGGACGAGATTTTCCATGCCGAAGCTGCGCGTGTGTTCGGAATAGAAGAGGGAACTGTCACGGTGTTTATTCATTGCGGCTCCCGGGGTTTTGGACATCAGATCTGCGACGATTATTTGAAGGTCATGGGACGCGCTCTCCAAAGGTACAAAATCGAGCTGCCCGACAGGCAGTTGGCCTGCGCGCCGGCGGATTCGGAAGAGGGCCGCAATTATGTGGCCGCCATGAAAGCGGCTGCCAATTACGCCTGGGCGAACAGACAGGTCATCATGCATCTCACTCGCCAGGTGTTCGAAAAAACTCTCGATATAAGTCCGCGCGACTTGGGAATGCGATTGATCTATGACGTCTGCCATAACATGGCAAAGCACGAAAAACATACGGTTGACGGCAGGGAGATGATGCTTTGGGTTCACCGAAAAGGCGCCACTCGGGCGTTCCCTCCACACCATCCGGAAATTCCTGACGACTACAAAGAGGTCGGACAGCCGGTGCTCATTCCCGGCGACATGGGCCGCCAATCATACCTGCTCGTCGGAACGCAAAAGGCGATGGAGCAGACCTTTGGCTCTACGTGTCATGGGGCCGGGAGAGTCATGAGCCGCACACAGGCTACAAAGGCGAGCAAAGGCCGGGCGATCGTGCGCGAGCTGGAGGACAGGGACATAATCGTGAAGGCTCATGGCAAGAGGACGCTGGCCGAGGAGATTCCCGAAGCATATAAAGATGTCGAGAAAGTGGTCGAGGTTATGCATAATGCGGGCGTCAGCCTTCGGGTAGCCCGATTGAAACCTATCGGCGTCATCAAGGGATAAAAAGTGTCTGTCTCACAGTTCGATGACGCCCGTTTTGGGAGCGGTCCCGAATCTACGACGCTTCGTGCCCGTAAATCCGGGAGAGCCTAACAGTCCCCGCGCCGGCGCCTCGGTAAATGTGCAACCGTGGGACGAATTCAAACTGGACCTCGCTGGGAGAGCGACACGGAGGTGGGCGGTCGTGAAAACAATTGAGCACTATTCGTTCGGGTCTGTCAAAGTTGACGGCCGGAAATACGAGAGCGACGTGATCATTTATCCCGACAGCATCAAATCCGATTGGTGGCGCGCGCAGGGCCACAAGTTGCAGCTCGAGGATATTGACGAAATACTCGAGAACCCGCCGGAGATACTCGTGGTGGGACAGGGAGATTCATCGCGCATGCAAATAGACAAGCGGGTCACCGAAGAACTCCAAAAGCGAAATATCGAGCTGGTTGCGGGTCCGACAGACAGGGCCTGCGACAAATTTAATGAACTATCGAAAAAAGGAAGCCGAGTTGTAGCGGCGCTCCACCTGACGTGTTAATGCCAACGAACCGGCGATACGCCTTTTGACAGTTTTCTGCAAGGACATGCGAATCACCGCGCGTATGCTCGACAGGCGAGCTGATACGGGTTATTGGGGGACACCATGCCGCATGGTGTTCCCAAATAACCGAAGCAAATTTCATTTCGGGGACAATCCTCTATGCTGCGCGTCATAGCGCCACCCCTGTGCTTGCGAACGAGCCCGCATAAAAAATCGGGATAGCAATTCATGAGTTTGGCGGTTAACACCCCGGCCCCGAACGCCGTGCGACGGTGGAAGAGAGTCCCGTCTGTCCTGCGCCGACAGTTCGGCAAAACAGGCAATGCGAAGAGAGCCGTACTGTCTCTACCGGTCGCAATGCTGATGTTGTTGTCGGTTTTGTTCCCGCCCAAAGAAGCGAACGCGTCGCAAATCGAAATACATTTGTGGCACCGGTGGGGAGCCGAGAAGCGAGAGCGGCTTGAATCCGTCGTCAGCGCCTTTAATTGTGACCACAAGGATATCCGGGTAATTGCGACATCCCTTGGACCGCTGGGCGGCAGCGTGGTCGAGCAGATGAAGCTGAGCGACCCGAGCGAATTGCCCGAGCTTGCGCTGGTCGAGCGCGAGGCGATTCCCGAGCTTGCCGATTCGGGCATCATCGTTCCCATCGAAAAACTGCTTGCGGAATCCGCCTCGCTGCATGTGAACAACTGGTTTGATTCGGCGCTGACATATGGAACCTATGAAGAAGAGGTCTATGGTATTCCGGCGTATCTGAATCCAATCGTTCTCATATACGACCCCGGCCTCCTCTCGAAGGCAGGGCCGGTTGCTCCTCCGGCCGCCTGGATGGATTTTTTCACACTGGCGCAGACACCGGCCGGGAAAAAAGCCGACGGCGTTCAATGGGTGCTGAGCCAGCGGTCGATTGCCGACCTTTTCTTCGTTCTTTGCACTCAGAACCGAATACGATTATTGGAAACAGGGAATGAAAGGGAGCCGGTCCGAAAAGTCATAGAAGTACTCGATTTCATTCGTTCTCTCAGGAACACAGAGGGTGCATTGTCACCCCATTATAAGTTCTGGGACCACAATTTCGCAGACATTACGAGCGGAAAAGTGTTGTTTCAGATAGACAGCGCCCAAATGCTGGCGCATCTCCTTGAGACAGCGTCCCTGCCCCTTGCCGTTTCTCAGGCGCCTTCCGATTCCCGTCCCGCCCTCACATATCTCTCCCACAGCCCTCTCTTCGTCGTCTCGAAACAACCCGGCAGGGAAAGGGCAGCGCTCCGGTTTCTCGAATTCTTCTACGGTTCTGAACGATATTCCCGGCTGGCCGAAAAGATGCTTTTCATCCATCCTGTGCAGAGCGCAGCCCGAGAGGTGGAGAAGTCGGTCCGGAACCACTCGATTCCTTATCCCCGGCTTGTTGCAGCGGCACAGAATGCGGAGGTCTTCCCCCTTCGTGCAAACACGGGGCCGGCGCTTTCGGAAATTTCTCGCATCGTTGAACAACTCGATGCCGGGCTGCTTTCTTCCGAACACGCCTCGAAGAAAATTGCCGAGGTCGTGAAGCGGGGAGCGATCGAAGACATCTCGGCGCCGCGTCCGCATGCCCGTATTCTGTGGGCCGAAAGCACACGACGACTTTATCAAGACGGTGGAGAGCCGTGCCGCGGCGCTCCCGTCACCCTTACGGCAGCACGAAACGAACACGAGACCTTCCAGTTGGCTCTCTCAGTGACAACTCCGCACGCCGGATTGCGGGTTCACGTTCTTCCGTTTGATTCGGACGACGGAGAGCACTGGTCTGCGCAAACTGCAGCGTACCTGCAAGAGGACACGCGCATTTCGAGCCCACTGGCAGCCGAACGGCATGGCCTGTACCCGAATGCGCTGCGTGAAGCCACGCAATTCGATGCCGAACCCGGAAAACTCGTGCGCCTGTGGATGGATGTTTTGGTGCCCGAACAAGCTCCGACCGGCATTTTTTCGTCACGGATTGTGATATCCGGCGGGGACGAAGTTGTCGCGGAAATGCCGCTCCGGCTTCGGGTAGTTCCGCTCATGGTTCCAAGAAAGTCATCGCACCCCGCGGTTATCGGGCTTAACTACGATTTGGTCGACCAACACTATGGCTTCGAGGACAGCCGGCGGCTAAAGGACTCCTTTTACTGGTTCCTGGTTGAACACAGACTATCCCCTTTTCAGCCTCCCGTCCCGGTTCATTCGGTGGAAGCCGCGCGGTACCTGGGAGACGAACGCGTTTCCGGCTGCAGGCTGCCTTTTTTGCCGAGCGACCCTCGTTTACAGAGCGCAGTCAACCTTGCTGACCAAGGCGGTTGGCTGGGTAAGTTGTTCGTTTATTTCATAGATGAACCGACCTACCATCAATACGGCGTCATAAAGGACCTCGGACAGGCGTTCGATTCCTTGCAGCCGCCTCCCGCTTTCATGGTCACATGTTTTCCCGATGACCTGCTCCTCGACGCCGTGGACATCTGGTGCGTGCATATGCGGTTCCTCCCGGAAGGTCTCCCCCATGGATTCAGAGATCGAAAACAGTATTTTGATTTAGTCCGAAACCGGTTGGCTGCGGGAGCCGATGTGTGGTGGTATACCGCGGGAGCCGTCAGACCTGTTCCCACCCTCCATATTGAGGATGCGCCCACGGCATTCCGAATCATTCCCTGGCTCCAGCGCCTGTGCGGGATTACCGGCTTCTTGCATTGGGAGTCGGCAAACTGGACGCAGCCGATTGACGACCCCTTCATTTCGCATTTCGGCAACGGGGAGGGAGTTCTCGTTTATCCGGGTGACGAGGGACCGATGCCCTCGATCCGGCTCAAGTTGCTCCGCGAGGGATTCGAAGATATGGAACTGCTGTTCCTGATGCAACAGCAGATTGAAAACCTGCAGGGCGCACTCAACGCCGAGCGCCTTGGAGATATTGGCTCCAGGCGGGTGAGAGAGATGTGCCGACGCCTCATCTCCGACCGTGCGCTGAGGACAGGGACCAACAACGAGTCGCTGGTTTTGAGCAACTTTTTCCGAAAACCGGGAACCATTGAACGGGTCCGTGAACAGGTGATAGAGGAGACCCTGAACCTCATGGGCAAGCCGTCGGCGCTGGTGTTGACGGAGCCCGAAGAAAAACAGTACACTGACACTGAGAAGGTCCGAGTGTTTGGGGCGGTCGAGGAGGGATGTCTAGTTGAGGTTAATGGAACTCGAGCGACAGTGGATGCGCGGGGCGGGTTTTCCGTGACGCTGCCTCTCGACAAGGGACTTAATGTATTCACCATCCGGATTTTGAAAGGGCAGGAAAGAAAGGTTTTTCTAAGAGAGATTCTGAGGTTTTGAGGCTCCACACGATTGCAATCCCCGCAGAGAACAGGACAGGCCGACAATCAACGAAGGTACGCGCATGGATTTATGTCTTTGCAATGGTTCTCTGCATTCTTATTTCGCTTCCCCTCACGCCGGTCCTGTGGAAAAGGCTGCTGGACATGGCAGGGCCGATGCTGAACAGCATCGGATACGCGACCCTCATCGCTGCCCTCCTTTGCGTTGTCGCCTATATTGCGTACAGTCGGCGGAGACTCGGGGCGATTGATGTCTGCCTGCTTTTGCTTTTTGCCTTTATCTATTTCTACGCCATGACGAACCTGAACCGCTTCCCGGCGGAGCGCCTTCATTTTCTGGAGTATGGATTCCTTGCCTTTCTTTTCTATCGCGCGTTCCGCCACGACTTTTCGGAAGCGTCTTCATATGCATTGGGATTCCTCTGCGCATCGGTATTCGGTTTGGTGGATGAGACCGTCCAACATTTTCTGCCGAATCGTGTTTTCGAGATACGGGATGTCGCGACGAATATTCTGGCCTCCGCATTAGGGGTTTTTATTGTCGGTTTCTTACTAAGGGTCAATTCAGCGACTGAGCCTTCGCGCCATGAATGACTATTTCGGAAAAAAGTCCAGGCTGTTTGTCGTGCTCATTCTGGCGGCCCTGCTGCTCCTCGTGAACTCGCCCCCCTTCCTCATGCGAAGGCCGCAGGATGTGAACGTAATCCTTTTGACGGTCGATTCACTCAGGCCCGACCACCTTGGCTGTTACGGATACAGGCGAAATACAAGTCCGAACATTGACATGCTGGCGCAGAAAGGGCACTTGTTTCGGCGGGTATTCGCGCAATCCGCGTGGACGATTCCGGGCATCATGTCGATACTGACGTCTTTGCAGCCTCCCGTACACCAAATCGAGGAGCGGGGCCGTTTACTCGATACCGACATCACGACGGTCATTGATTGTTTTCGCAAAGAGGGGTATGTCGTGCCGAATATTTGCTTTTTGTTTACCCTGCCCGAGTTCTCGACAATGGGAATCGGTCCGGTCGAGGAGCGATATTTCGCTGAGGACGACAGCGACGAACTTTTGCGCTGGCTTGACGAGAACCACGACTCGAAATTCTTCATCTTTTATCATTACCGCGACCTGCACCTTCCCTATAAACCGAAAGACGTCTCCCATTCGTTGTTTCTTTCCGAAATAAAGGAAGAAGGACAATTGTCGCCCGGAGTGAGAGCGGTGCTTTCGGACGCCGCGACGATACCGGTGGGGACGGTCAGATTCGAGCCGACCGACCGTCCGTTTATCATTGATTTATACGATGCCGAGGTGAGGGAGCTGGACTCGTTTGTGGGCCGTCTGTACACACGGCTTCGCAGGTATGGCCTGCTTTCGAACACTCTCATCGTGATAACGAGCGACCATGGTGAAGAGTTGCTGGACCATGGGTTCGTCGGCCATGCGTCAACGACGCATTCGGCGACACTCTTTGACGAAATCATCTACATTCCCCTTATCATCAGTATGCCCGGTTATTTGCCGGGAGGTTTCGAAACTGGTGAACAGGTTCAGCAAGTCGACATCATGCCGACCGTTCTCGGTATCGTGGGGTTACCCGTTCCGGCAGGAGTCCAGGGGAGAAGCCTGGCGCCTCTGCTCCTCGACCATCAACAGCAACACCATGCGAGCCTGCCCGTGTTTGCCGAGACGGTCTATGGCGGTTTCCAGGCTACGGAGGAGATGGCAAAAACACGTTTGAGATGCATTCGCACTGATAGCTGGAAACTCATTGAAACGGAAAGTCCGGAGGGAAAAACCTATCAGTTGTATGACCTGCTGCTTGATCCCAGAGAGTTTCAGGACGTTTCCGCCGAGAATCCGCAAACCGCCTCGATGCTCCTCACCCTTTTGGAGGAATGGCAGCGAGAGAACCGGGTCAGAAAAAACTCCATATCGGCCCGCGCCTCGGCGTCTGTGACAGGCGCCCTCCAGGCATCGTGCCCGGAAATCATCTTTCCGTACGACGGCGCCGTTCTTCGCTACGGCGAGAGAAAGGGCATGGTCCGCTCCTCGTGGACGGGGAGCCCGGACACTACGTACATAATCGAGTATGAAATCGGCAAGGGCGTTCACTATTTGACGGGTTCCTTCATAACGTATGGCAACCGGAGAGATTTCGGCCCCTATTCGCGCGAAATCTGGAATGCGCTGGCGGTGCGCAATCCCTGGCATTGCCGAATTTCGCCGGACACGCATCCCCGCTGCTGGAGCGAATGGATTCAGTTCACGTTCGAGTAGCCGTTTCCCTCGTTCCCCTCACTTGTTTTGCCAGGCGCAGATGTGATACTCATGCGTTCGTTTCGGGTCCCCTGTGGCCACAGGAGAAGAAACGTCGCAGAGGCGGGTGTGAATTCCGGAATCGTGGTCAGGAAGGGAAAAATCAGAGCGAACCGCCGCTTATTTCCCCTGAAGGTTCTCCAATTCCGAAAGCGCCAGCGAGAACCGGGGATTGATTTTCAGGGCTTCCTCGAACCACTTTCGCGCTTCGTCCGTTTCCCCAGCCTCGAGGTAATAGACACCCAGATTGTATCGAGGCAAGGGATCGACGGGCAGCAGTTCCAAAGCCACCTCCGTTTCTTCGATGGCTTGAGAGAGGTCACCGAGCGCATACAGCCGAGTCCCAAGGCTGAGCCGCGCCTTACCGAAACGAGGAGCGATTTCGAGGGCTTTCTCGCAGCAGCGTTTCGCCATTTCGTAATTGTCTTTGTACTCGGCTGCATAGAGGTTCAACTGGTACCAGGCCTCCGCAAAAAATTCATCTTTTCCCACTGCATTTTCATATGATTGCATTGCTCTCAGCGGCGCGTTAAATTCCTTGTAAACTCGTCCCTCATCGGCATACGGAACGGCCAGGCGTCGATCCGAGTCAACGGCGTTCCCATAGGCGATCAGGGCGTCCGTCAATTTTCCTTTCTGCTCGTACCGCAATCCTTTGCCGTACTCCAGTATGGCCTCGAGTTTTCTGGGAGTGCTCGATGTCAAGCGTTTCTCTTCTTCCTCCGAAAGCACGATGCCGAGACCGTTGACAAAATCATAGGTCAACTGCCGCTGCATTTTGGCGACTTCTGATGTTTTGCCTCTGACTTCGGTCCTGAACACAAAATAGTCCGACTTCGCGTCGTACGCCGCCAGCTCGACCTTTATTTCGGTCTTGTCGCCACGCATCATTCCAAGAAGAACGATATCTGCGCCATGGCTGCGAGCAATACGCTCGAGGCCGTCTCCGGTTAAAAAATATGGTTTGCCGGATATTTTCGTGTCCGCCGCAGGGATGACGCTTATTTGTTGAACACAGAAGAGGTTTCGCCGAAGCAGGGGCGCCATCGCAAGACTGAGTTGAGCAACCTTTTCATCGTTGGTCAGGTAGTCGACCGGACAAACCAAAACGATGGGGTGACGGTCGGCAAGCTGAGAAAATGGCTGCGGCTGTGATGTCGTCGCGGACGAATGCGAGTTCGAGGATGCGCATCCATAGATCGCAACCATGCTGACAAGCAATACCGCCGCACGAATGAGTTGACAACGGGAACCCCCACTCATTTGCTCACTCTCCTCGCGAATTGAATTCTTTGGTTTCTTGTTCCGGATGGCCCGCTCGGCCCTCGTATCGATGCCGGTACTCATTCCAGTTCACACGGAAAACAGTGAACTGCTCGAACTCGCGGCATCGAACCTTGTAGTCGAGCGACTCGAAGTGTTTTTTCATTTTTTCCGATATCGGGTACACTTGTTCTTCTCCCGTCCAAACGAAAGGATGAGTTTCCCCCAGGCGGGACACGAGTCCGAGTTCGACCGCCCAACTCGCTTCGGCGAGCGAATGGCCGCGCAAATCCCGCTCGAGCGCCCTCATGACGCCTTCGCTGCGAGGGTCAATGAAGAAGAACCCCGCATGAGCGATGTGGGCCGTGTGGTAGTATCGGGGAATATTCACCACCCCGTCCTTTTTCAGCCGTTCGGCCATGATAACCAGAAGCTCCACCATTTCCGGCGCAATTCCCAACCCAGGTTTCTGCTGACCCGGAAGCCGCGGCTTGGAAGGTTGGAACTCGGCGGAAGGATTCTGCAAACAAAACCATTCGATAAATACGATGTCATATTGCTCCTCCACCCGAGTGTGCTTGGGCGAAACCACCCCTTCATGCAAGATGAGTTCGATCAGCAGCCTCTCGGGGTTTTCGTGCTCCCAATAAAGACGGAGGACATGCCGAAACGGGTCGTTCGTGTCGATTTGCAGGCGAAGATTGGAAAACCCCAGCTTCTTGAGAGTGCTCACAATTCCGTATCGCTCGATCACTTCCATCAATCCGGCATGAGAATAGTAGCCCATGAAAAGCGACGAGCCTGCGTGCGTCTCAAGGTCTGACACAACTTCCTGAAGGGTGACTTGCCTGTTCTCTGAGGAACCCAGCTTCTGCAGGTCAAACCGGTTCAACTGGCTGGCTATCTTGTGAAACCGTTTTTCAAGCTTGGCAAGTTTGCGATCCATAATTCGAGAGATTCGGATGGATGGGGCGCCGTCAGGTTGCGGCTTCCTCGCTTTCCCGAGGCGCCGGCTCCCGATAAAAACGGCTCTTGCTGAGATAGTTTACGGGTCCGATGACTACGTACAGGAGAAAAATGATAAATGCGAACAGCGTCGGCCTTAACTTGATCAGACTGAACACAAGAATAATCATGAACGTATACTGCAACGCTTTGTTGCGCGGAACGCGGAACAAATCGCGTTTGGGATAGGTTATTGTGCTTACCATGAGAAATGCCAAAATGATTATACAGACCGCCACAACGGGCGGCAAATAATTTTCCACGAGCGGATGCGCATATTTGAGTTTCATCAACACTATCGAAGCTATGGCGCAACCCGCTCCCGGAATGGGGAGGCCCGTAAACGACTTCACGGCGGGAGCGGTCTGGACATTGTACCGGGCGAGTCTCAGCGCGCCGGTGATTGCATACACGGTGACGAGGAAAGCGCCGACATGCTCAAAATCATACAGGATGCTTCTGTACACGAGAATAGCCGGGCTCACCCCGAAAGTAACCACATCGGCGAGCGAATCGAGTTCCTTGCCGAAGTTGCTCGAACTCCTGGTCATACGGGCAATGTGGCCGTCAGCGCCGTCAAAGAGCAAGGCGAGCAGTATCATCGCGGCGGCCAGCCGAAAGTCGCCGCCGATCGAGTAAATAATTGACAGGAGGCCGAGATACATGTTTCCGACCGTGAGCAATGTCGGAAGAATGTTTACATGGCTACGCCTTTTTCTCGGTCGACGCATTGCAGGCTCCTATCAGGCTGATGCCGCCCTTTACCTTTTGCCCCGGCGAGACCAGTATCTCGCAATCGAGTGGAAGATAGAGTTCGGTGCGCGAGCCGAACTTGATCATACCGATTCGGTCGCCGGTCTCGACCTTTTGCTCAAGCTTGCAGTAACAGATGATTCTTCGGGCTACGGCCCCGGCAATCTGTTTCACTGCCACCCTGATGTCTCCGCCGCCAATCCCGATTGTGTTTCTCTCATTGTGAAGTGAGGCGCCCTCCGTGCTTGCCACCCCGAATTTTCCCTTCCGATAATGAATCATTTCGATTGTGCCGGCGAGCGGCGCCCGGTTTATGTGAACGTCGAAAATCGAGAGGAAAATGCCGACACGCTTGCAACGACCGCCCATGTATTCGGGCTCCTCGGCCTCATCGACCGAAAGCACCTTTCCGTCAGCGGGAGCTACGATTTGTCCGGGACCGGCCGTGATGGGTCGTTCCGGGTCGCGGAAGAAATACAGGCTGAACAGAGTTGCAACCATTCCGAGGGTAAGAAGCGCGGGATGGAGAATCCATCCAATGACCGTAATCCCCGCCGACACGGCTATAATGGGAAAACCTTCTTTGGCGACAGGAAGTCGGATGTTACTTCACCCCTTTTTCCGAAAGGCTCACATACCTATTTCCTGCTATTATAACATGATCAAGCACCTTGATACCAAGGAGGTCACCTGCCGACATGAGCCTGCGCGTCAGGCTGATATCTTCACCGCTGGGTTCCACATCGCCGCTGGGATGATTGTGCACCAGGATGACGGACGCGGCCTGGGCGGCGATCGCCTCGCGGAAACACTCGCGGGGGTGGACCACGCTGGCGTTCAGGGACCCGATGGAGACGGTGCGAATTTGGAGCACATGGTTCTTCGTATTCAAGAGAAGAACCTTGAAGTGTTCCCTGTCAAGCGACTGCATTTCGGGCATCATCAATGCAGCGACGTCTTTCGCCGACTTGATTATCGGCCGCTTCAGTTCGTCGGTCGCAAGTCGTCGTCCGAGTTCGAACGCAGCCTGTATCTCCACCGCTTTGGCGAATCCGATTCCCTCGAAGCTTTTCAGTTCTCCTATGTTTGCCCTCGACAGTGCGGTCAACGACCCAAATTGACGCAGCATCTCCTCGGCAAGCTCGACGGCATTGGACTTCTTGGTTCCGGTGCGGAACAGGATGGCCAGCAGCTCGGCCGTTTTCAGCGAAGAGGGCCCCTGGCTTGCAAGCCGCTCGCGCGGTCGTTCCGATGAGGGCATTTCTCGTATAAGCGAAGCTTGCCTTTTCTCATCCATTACACTCTCCGACTCACCACAATCCTCGGCTTCCCCGACAGATCAGCAACAATCTCCACCGCTTCCAATGCGCCGGTTGCACGGATAAGCGCCGAAACAATCTCCGCCTGGGTTTCCCCTACTTCGATTGCGAGGAAACCGTCTTTGACCAGATATTGGTCGGCTTTCGCAACGATTCGGCTTATCAAGTCCAACCCGTCCGGCCCGCTTCTCAGCGCGACAGAGGGTTCATACAGCCGCACATTATCGGCAAGAATTCCGTAGTCGGCGTCTGAAACATACGGGGGATTTGAAACGATGAAACCGAATGATTCCTTCACGGATCCGGGTAAGGCGGCGTACAGGTCGCCGGTGTGGAACGTGATTCGGTCCGCGACGCCGTGCTTTTCGGCATTTATTCCGGCTACTTCAATCGCTTCCGATGAGAGGTCAACGGCGTGAACTGCAAGCCGGGGAAGAAACAAGGCCAGCGATATCGCAATACAGCCCGAGCCGGTTCCGATATCGAGTGCCGTGCAGTCACGCCGCTTGCCCGAAGTTACGATGCGCACGACGTGCTCGACCAGCGTCTCGGTCTCGGGTCGCGGAATCAACACGCGGCGGTCGACGCAAAAAGCGTATCCCATGAATTCTTTTGTTCCGATTATGTACGCGACCGGTTCACCCTGTGACCGTCGCAGAACATGAGAGAAATACCGGGTTCGCTCAGGACCGGCCAGCAAACCGAGATGGGATGCAATCAGGCGCGCCCGGTCTACGCCAAGCGCATCGGCAAGCAACACCTCGCTGTCGAGGCGCGGCGTCTCGGTCACGCGGGTATTACGAAGGAGGGTTTCTGCCTCATGCAGCGCATCGACAACTCGCATGGAGTGAGCTTTCGGGAAGGATGTCATGCAGGCGCTCACATCAAATCGCCTTCATCTTTTTCTCTTCTTCGGCCTGTCGCAATTCATCGATGATTTCGTCAAGCTCGCCGTCAAGGATTGCCTCGAGCCTGTGAAGGGTAAGGCCGATCCGGTGGTCTGTCACCCGGTTTTGAGGAAAGTTGTACGTTCGTATGCGCTCGCTGCGCTCTCCGGTGCCCACCTGGCTGCGCCGCTCCGCCGAGATTTCCCGTCTCTGTTCTCGCTCTTTCTCGTCAAGCAATCGGGAGCGCAAGACGCGAAGCGCGCGCGCTTTGTTCTTGTGCTGAGATTTTTCATCCTGACAGGTGACAACCATCCCTGTCGGCAGATGAGTCACCCGCACAGCGGAGTCCGTGGTGTTGACGCTCTGACCGCCGGGGCCGGATGAGCGGAAAACGTCAATTTTCAGGTCCCTGGGGTCGATGGATATCTCGACTTCCTCCGCCTCCGGCAAAACGGCGACCGTAACCGTGGATGTGTGAATTCTTCCACTCGCCTCGGTCACCGGCACTCGCTGCACCCTGTGCACACCGCTTTCGAATTTCAATGCCCCAAAGACATTTTTCCCCACGACCGAGAAGATAACCTCTTTCAGCCCGCCGATGCCCGTCGAGCTGCTGTTCAGGACCTCGCACCGCCATTTCTCTTTCTCGGCATATCGGGCATACATCCGGAACAGGTCTGCCGCGAACAGGGCGGCCTCTTCTCCACCGGTTGCCGCCCGAATTTCCATGATCACATCTTTCTTGTCGCGTTCGTCACGCGGCGCCAGCAGGAGCTTGATCTCGCGTTCGAGCGCGGCAATTTGTTCTTCCAAATGGTCCTTCTCCTCGAGCGCGAGCTGACGCAACTCCTCGTCGGCCTCATTCTGCAAAATTTGCTCTGCCGCATCTCTGTCTTCGACCAGCTTCCGATATGAACGAGCCTTCTCGAGAAAAACCGAAAGGTCCGCGTGCTCCCCGGCGTATTGCTGGTACTTTTCGGAATTCCCCGCGACGGAGGGATCGCTCATGAGCCTGTTCAGTTCGTCATACTTTTCCTCAAGCTTATGTATTCTTTCGAGCACGGTCATCCGTTGCTCTCCTTGGCCACACCGGCGAACCGGGGCGCATCTGTCCTGAAAGAAAACAAGCCAGGCGGCTCAAATTGCTTTGCGAACAGCCCGGCTGCGAAACAGCTAATCCTTGATATTATAACGGCGGCGAAACCTCTGCACACGCCCCTCCGTGTCGACAAGCTTCTGTTTGCCGGTAAAAAAGGGGTGACAGTTAGAACAGATATCGACCGCTATCTCCTTTTTCGTCGATTGCGTTTCGATCCTGTTTCCGCATGCGCAGGTGATAGTCACATTATGATATGCGGGATGAATTTCCTTCTTCAAATCGGCTCACCTCCACAACAAAGATGGCGGCAAACGCCGCCCTCATACCGTTTAAGTATACCATGTTCTCCGATGAATTTGCAACTTTCCCGGCGCTTTTCGCTTTCATACGGGGTCTGCTCATCGGCGCGAAGCTATACCGCGTGACCGTTGGAAGGTTTTCAAAAATCTTTAAGCTTGTATTGAATCTTACGGAGACTGACTTTCAGGATTTCGGCGGCTCTCGTGCGATTGCCACCCACCGCCTCCAGGGTTTTCTGGATGGCGTATTTCTCTATTTCCTCGAGCGAGGAACCGGGTATGGGAGGTCCTTCCGGTAGGCCGGGCGAATTTGTTTCGGGCGAGACGGGGAACAAGCGTCGGCCGATGATTCTGTCGTTGCACATCACGACGGCGCGCTCGACCATATTCTCGAGTTCGCGCACGTTGCCGGGCCAACGGTACGTCATAAGCGTGGCGAGCGCATCCGGAGACACCCCCTCGATCTCCTTTCCGTTTTCTTTTGCGTACTTTTTCACGAAATGGTCCACCAGCAGCGGAACATCCGAGATTCGCTCTCTCAGCGGAGGCATCTTAACCGTGATGACATTAATGCGATAGTACAGGTCTTGTCGAAACGTTCCTTCTGAGACTGCTTTTTCCAGGTCTTTGTTCGTTGCGGCGATGAGCCGGACGTCGACCTCGAAGGTTCGGTTTCCGCCGACTCTCTCGAACTTTCTGTCCTGCAGGAATCCGAGGAGTTTAACCTGGGTCGAAGGACTGACCTCCCCTATTTCATCGAGGAAGATCGTTCCCCCCTCGGCTATTTCGAAGCGTCCCTGCCTGGTCGCGACGGCTCCGGTAAAGGCTCCTCTTTCGTGGCCGAACAGTTCACTTTCGAGCAGACTCTCGGAGAGCGCGCTGCAATTGACTTTGACAAAAGGTTTCTCCACGCGCGGGCCGTTCTGATGGATAGCGGAAGCGATGAGTTCTTTGCCGGTGCCGCTTTCACCCGTAATCAAGATGGTGGCGCGGCTCGAGGCCACTTGCTCCACTGTTTTAAAGACAGCCTGCATTTGCGGGCTGCTTCCGACAATGTTTTCGAACTTGTACTTGTCGCGCAGCCGCTCACGCAGATCTTTCGCCTCGCGAACAAGTTTTCTGTGAGCCAGTATTTTCTTGATTTGGATTTGGAGCTCTTCTATATTGATAGGTTTTGTGATGTAGTCTTCCGTCCCCTTCTTCATCGCTTCGACAGCGCTTTCAACCGTTCCGTATGCCGTCATCATGACAAACGGGATATCGAATCCCTTCAGTCGGGTGCGGGAAAGCAATTCGAGTCCGTCCATTCCGGGCATTTTCAGGTCGGCCAGGATCAGGTCGGGCAGGTCTCCGGTTATGATGTTCATTGCCTGGTAGCCGTCCGCTGCCGTGAGCACATCATACCCGTCTTCCCGCAGGATGGTGGAAAGCGCTTCGCGAGTGTTTTTTTCGTCGTCAACGACCAGTATCGTAGCGTCGAGCACCTGGCACATGCTCCCTTCTCAGAGGCTGATACTTTGCGGGACCTACCGCCAAGGTAATAACGCATCTTGTTCCGACATCAGGAGCGCTCTGAATCTCGAATGTGCCCCCGTGCAGTTCGATGATATGGAACGATATCGGCAGCCCGAGCCCCGTTCCTTTCTCCTTGCTTGTGTAGAAAACCTCGAAGACTCTGTCGAGGTCATTTTCGGGAATGCCTGCGCCCGTGTCCTCGATTGTCAGAATTACCCTTTTTTGTCGTATGCGGGTCGCAACCTTCAGCCGTCCTCCGTGGGGCATCGCCTCGATTGAGTTCTGCACGATGTTGATGAGGGCTTGTTTCATCTTTTCCCGATCGAGGGACAGCAAAGGCAAATCGTCGGTGTACTCACGGTCCAGAGTAATGTCGTTTTGTGTCATCCTGGCATGGAAAAGCGCAAAAACGTCGTCGAGAATCCGGTGGAGATTGGCGGGATGGAAGTCGAGACTCAACGGTTTCGCAAAGAAGAGAAACTCCGTTACAAGATTGTCCAGGCGGGATACTTCTTCGCGAACGATGTTGATGAGTTGCAGAGCCTCCGCTTCCGAGGTCCTCGACGAACCATCCCGAATTCTCCTCTCCAGCAAGAGCAACTGCAAATTCGCGGAGTTCAAAGGATTCCGTATTTCGTGGGCGAGCCCGGCGGTAAACGTGCCGACCGACGCGAGTTTCTCCGTCTGGACCAGTTGCCGTTCGAGCAGTCGTCTCTCCGTAACGTCACGGATGAAGCTCTGGCACACTGTTCTGCCGGAATACTCGATCAGGCTCGCACTGATATCCACAAGGGCAACCGAGCCATCCTTTCTGAGCATTGGCGCATCGTCGAAGCTTGCCGACCCTTCCGAGAGTATCTGAGCCAGCCTTTTATCCACTCGGGTGGCGTCGCGGGGCAGGTGAATGTCTCGCATGCACATTCGAAGCAGTTCCTTCCGCGGGTAGCCGGTTAATTCTTCCGCTTTGCGATTTACATCGAGGAAGCAGCCGTCGGTCGGGTCGATAATAAATATGGCGTCGTTTGCCCCCTCGAACAACGAAATATATTCATCGGCTTTTCGCTGGAACCGTGTGCGGCTCTCCGCCAATTCCCGAGCGCTCATCTCCACTTTATGCCTGAGCCGGCGGTTCACGATCCAGCCGACGAATCCGAACACGGAGATGATTATGCCCAGAGTCCAAAGGATAATACGGCTGACCGCAGATTTACGTTGCAGGCCTTCTCCGAACCAATCCTCATAAATCCGCCCATATTCCCCGCTTTCCGTGATCGCATTCAGCGCTTTTTCAAGCGATGACATCAGTGTGTGGTTTCCCTCTTGAATCGCAATACAATAACCGACTTGATGGATAGGCGAGCCCACAATCTCGATGTTTCGCAGCCCGATCTTATTTATCAAGTACTGGCCGGTCAACTGACTGCCTGCGAAGGCGGCGACATCTCCTCGTTCTAGCAGCCAGAGCGACTTTTCGTAAGATTCGGTTTCCACAATGTGCGCTCGTTTGCCTCTCCGAAGCACCTCTCCGATAAAATCGCCCTGAACCACTGCCACGGTGCGTCCTTCCAGGTCCACCATGCTGCTGATATCCGTGGCATCTTTCCGAACGAAGATCACATCGGAAATAATGCAAATCGGGCTCGTGAAATCGAAAGCGTCATCCCGCTCGATGCTGTATGCGACACCGAGGACCCCATCTACCTTGCCCGCGCGGAGCGCGGAAAGCCCTTCTGCCTTGCTCATGTTGATATACTGAACGTTTTTTCCCAGATTTTCGGCCAATGCATTCAACACTTCCACGTTGAAGCCTTCAAACCTGCCCTTCAAAGAATTGAAATATTCATATGGAGGATAGTTCGCATTACAGGCGATTACGATTACTCCCTTCCCGTTTGGGACGGGCGCAACGTCATCCGCCACCGCTGGCGCTTCAGCCCCCGCCATAAAAGCAAAAACGCACGCAATAACCAAGAGCGCGGATAATTCCCGCTGGGAGCGCGGCGGCTGTAAGATAGCGCTTATCTTCATAAATCACCTTAACTTACAACTTATTCTATCACAACCTTTCAGGGGGGGTCAACACGGCATGCCGCCCGTGCGCCAACCGCTGGGCCACCGTTCCCAGGGAACCGGAAGAACATGGCGACAGCCTCGATCTGGCTCCATCCGAAGCGGGGGCACGAGCATGTCCTCCTTGGCGAACCACCCGCATATGCTTGTCTTCGACAGTCCGAACTTTACGAGTTATCCTGCCCTTTGAACACACGCTCTGCATTGGCGGCAACGCTCGATCCTCGGGGTCTTGCGAATCGGGAGAGATGAGTGCATAGTTGATTTTAAAAGTTTTTGTCATCAATTCTGAGTGTCCGCTTGTCGGAAAGATACAGGCAACAGGCGCCGTGGGGAAACAATCCCCCCCCGTGGAACAGGTTTGAGATAACCAAGCTTAACGTTTTCAGAACCTCGAAAGCATTCCCACACATCCACAGTGTTCGATTCCCAGCAGCCACCACCGTCAGATTGAAAAGCGGGACAACAGGACATTCGGAAGAAAACATCCGTGGACAAAGCTCGTTCCCGAGGAAAGGAGCAACATACCATGTTCTGGTATTTGAAAAAGACATGGCAGGATCCGGTTCCCGATGTGAGCGAGGTACGAATTCACTACGCGTGGGGCCCGCGTGGCGCTCCACCGCACTGGGACCGGTTCCGTCAGGTTCGAACCATGTCTACCCAGGCGGAGCGGATCGAGGGGAAGGGGCGCGTCTCTCCCCACGAGGGCCGAGGCGAAACAAAGACCGTGTGGCCTCTGCCGCCAGGCGTCCGCGAAAAGATTATCAAGGTGCCCGAGGGATATACGAACGGCCAGTACGGGATTAATTCCGACACCTTTATGTTCTACCACTTCTTCGAAGCGCAAGTCAACGGACAAACCCATTACAGCGACGTGTACGCGGAGGAAATAGTTTCGTGGGAGGTCGAGTACACGGACTGGACCGGGACGGTCTTGGCAGTATGCGCGCACTGGGGAATCGGCGACATAGACACCATGATGTACACACCGACCGAGGAACCGCGTTTCATCGAGTGGTACGGACATGACAGTGAATTCAGGTCGTTTCGCATCTATGACTACCAGAACCTTTTGCGGTTTGCCGGAGAGAAATGGCGCATGCTTCAGCCGATACCGCTTCCTCGAAAGTTTCGGGGGCGGCTCTGGGCGCCCCGCGGCGCTCATATTATCCAGGGCTGGCACGTGGTACACTGTTATCGAACTCCCGAGAGATGGCCGTTGAACGACAGCGAAGAGGTGTACCAGGGATACGGCACGTATACCGCAGGCGGCTGAGTGCCAGTGAGAGAGAGCAGAAAGGTTGTTTCATTGAAATTGATTGACGCCCACGTGCACTGTGTTCCGTTCTCCGCGCAGGCGGAGTTTTTTCGCAGGGGACTGTCGGCTATTTTCAGGAAGCCGGCGTCCGAGGAAATGGAAGAGCCCATCGAAAGTCTCTTGAAGGACATGGAGCGGGCGGGGGTGGATGCGTCGGTTGTGGTCACTCCGGGAAACCTTGATGTTTTTGAGCGGCACACGGAAACAAGCCGGGCGAAGCTCTTTGCGGCGGTCATTTTCGATTCGCGCAATCCGGAGAAAAGTTTGAAAAGCGTGCGAGAAACGGTCGCCGGTAAGCGACACATTGTGAAGTCTTTAAAGACTCTGTATCCCTACCTTGGTCACCACCCGGCGCAGAAGGAATTCTTTCCGCTCTACGAGTACTGCGAGGAGCAGAATCTTCCTATCCAGTTTCACACGGGCGGCGATCCGGCAATGGAACAACTCAGCAACCCGGTATATTTTGCAAAGGTTTGCTCCCTCTTTCCGAAACTGAAGCTCGTGTGTCTGCATGCCGGCGGAGGGCATCTGCAGACAATTCCGGCCTTGATAGACCTGTGGGAAAACGTTTTCGTTGAACTCGAGGGATTGCAGTTGCATGAAGCCGAAGGTTCGCGAGAGCCGGGCGTTCTGAATTATCTTCTGGAACGGACAGACAGCAGCCGCCTGATGTTCGGGAGCGACCGAATTTTTCCCGAAGACAAATATTTTTGGAGAGTCGAGGCTGTCCGCTCGCTCGAAAGACCGCACCGAGATAATATCTGCTGGAGGACTGCAGACAAGGTGTTCGGGCTCGGTCTCGGCGACTAGCCGGTGCGCGGGTGCGGCGAGCGCCTCATAACCGGAAGACCAGACCATTCGGAGGGCACGGAGATGAAGGTATTATTTGCAGCGTCGGAAGGGGTTCCGTTCGTCAAAACGGGCGGGCTGGCCGATGTCGTCGGCAACCTGCCCCGGGTCCTGCAGAAATCGGGGCGGGCGGACGTCTCTGTTGTTCTACCGAAATACGGCTGCATCGACACGGCGAACGGGCGCGTCGTTCCGACGGGTTTCGCTGCTGAAGTGCCGGTAGGAGGCGGCGCCGAATGGGCGGAAGTGTGGCAGTGCGCCGGCGATGTTCCGGTGTACCTCCTATCCAACCCGAGGTATTTCGGGAGAACCTATCCATACCAGGAACACGGACGGGACTATCCGGATAATGCGGAACGGTTCATTTTCTTTTCGCGGGCGGTAGTCGAACTGTGCAACAAGTTGAATTTTTGGCCGGATGTCCTTCATTGTCACGATTGGCACACCGCGCTCATCCCCGCCTACGTGCTGGCTTACAACACCTATATACGCCCTCTGCCCGTCACGACCGTTCTTACGGTCCATAACCCGGGGTATCAGGGACGATTCCACATGCAGGAATTCGCGCATGCCGGCCTGCCGAGCAACCTGACCGACCCCGCATTCGGCTTCACGCAGGGGGACGAATTGAATTTCCTGAGAATCGGCGTTATGTGCTCCGACATCATCACCACGGTCAGTCCCAGGTACAGCGAAGAAATCAAGTTCGCGCCTCATGGCCATGGCCTGGAGGAGTTGTTCCGACATCGCGCCGGCGACCTGTTCGGCATTCTCAACGGCATCGATACGGACGAGTGGAACCCCGCCACGGACCCGTTCATCCCCTCTCGGTATCATGTGGATGACCTGTCGGGCAAGGCGGTCTGCAAACGGCATGTCCAATCCCAACTCGGGCTCGCCCCGAGGGATGATGTTCCCCTTCTTGCAACCATTATGCGGCTGAGCGTCCAAAAGGGAATGCACCTCATCGATGCGGTGATTGACGCGCTTGCGGATGTGGACGTGCAATTCCTGCTCGTGGGCGCCGGCGACCCGGCCGCCGAAGACAGGGCGCGCAATCTCGCAAGCAGATATGCGGGCAAATTTGCGGCAATCGTCGGCGAACACATATCATACGACTCCTCCGTGGTGCACCGGGTGGAAGCCGCAGCCGATATGTTCGTTATGCCCTCGCTTTACGAACCATGCGGCCTGAACCAGATGTTCAGCCTTCGATACGGAGCCGTTCCCGTTGTGCGCGGAACCGGCGGACTGGACGACACCGTGCGTGAATACAATCCCGACACCGGAGAAGGGAACGGGTTCAAGTTTTATGAGCCCACTCCGCAGGCCTTCGGTGAAGCGCTGGCCGGAGCGATTCACTATTACACCCATCGAAAAGGCGACTGGCTTCGAATGATGCAGAACGGAATGCAAGCCGATTTTTCGTGGGACCGGGCGGCCGCTGACTATTTGAGCCTCTATGAACACGCGATGGCGCGAAAGGCGCATCCGGTGTCATAAGGATTCGGACCGACAGGACAATGTTTGCCACCGGAAAACTCGGTTGTCTTCTCCCGTAATGTATCGACACTGCTCGATCAGCGACGCTGAGCGTTTGCTAAATCTTTCGGCATAATATATAATCTGGCTAAACAGTCTGATAGCGAAACTGTCCGATAATCACATTTTCTGCCGAAACGCCGGCGAAAGGGACTCTGTATCTGTCCGACAATTATGTGCTTGACCGAAAACGAGAGCGCAGGGGACTGTCCCAGATTTACGGGCACGAAGAGCCGTAGAATCGGGACTGTCCCCGAAGCGCGCGCTAATGAATTATCGGACAGCCTGACAGTTCTCGCCTCCATCGTTTCACGCGGGGCACGCAAATTTCTGGGGCGCTCGAAGGCCTGGCGCAGAGGCGGCTCGTCCGTTTCCCCGTATCCTGAAGAGGTGGGAGCGCAAAGTTCAAGAAAACACATCGCCGATGTTTTTCGGGAATCCGAACACGCAGCATAGCGAAAATGCCTTTCTTCAAACTTGAAGCCGGCACGAAAAAAGGCGCCATTTTCCCCATTCGGTCGGACCGTTTTACGATCGGGCGGTCCCCTCAGAACGACATTAGAATCAAGGACGACACGGTATCCTCCCGCCACGCGCTTATCACTCGTGTAAACGACGCTTATTTCATCGAAGACTTGGAGTCCGCCAACGGCACGTATGTCAACGGAATCAAGATAGAGCGCCGCCGCCTTCGAGATAACGATGAAATTGTTTTGGGCAAGACCCGCCTGCGTTACGTGGACGCCCCAATTCCCGAAGAAGGCGAGGAGAAAAAGGTTCCGACAAAGCGCAGGGATTCAAAAGAGATAATCGGCTCCTTCAGACCGGATACCCCCTCCCCGAAAAGCATTGAAGAGTTGAGGCAGGCGCACGAAAACCTCAAGCGAGTATACGAAATCAGCGGCCTTATCTCGTCTATCTTCGACACGCAGGAACTATTCAAAAAAATTCTTGATATCATTTTCCCGATTTTCGATGCGGACCGCGGCTACATCATGCTTCTCGACACCAGCGGCGAGCTTCAGCTCGCAGCGGCAAAAAAGAGAGAGGGTGAGAGCGCAGAGGATTCCTCCGACGTTGCGTTCAGCCGTACTATCGCCACGAGAGTGCTCGAACAGGAGGAGTCAATTATAACCTCGGATGCGCCCGCGGACAGGCGTTTTTCGGGAAAGGCCAGCATCCTCCACGGACACATCAAGTCGGCTATGTGCGTTCCGATCCGGGGGCGAAAGGAAACGCTGGGCATTATCTACATAGACCATCGCGGCGCAAAGGGCCATTTCACGGATGAGCATTTACAGCTTCTCACCATGGTTGCCAGTTCAACCGGGGTGGCGCTCGACAACATTCGGCTCTATGAAGAAAACCTTCAAATGAGAATACTCGAAGCCGTCAACGAGGAGATGCGCGAGACGAACCGGAAATTGATGGAATTGGAAGCGTTGAAGGAAGACCTCATTAACATGGTCGTTCACGATATGAAAAACCCGGTCACGAACACCATGATGGCCCTCGACATGCTCTTGATGACCGCGAGGGATACGCCGGCCGACCAACAAAGCGATTACCTTCAACTGGCCAAGCGCAACCAGTTCAAGCTTTCGGAGATGATCACGAATTTGCTCGAAATCTCACGCCTGGAAAGCGGCGCCATCCAAATCGAGAAGAAATGGCTTGACCCTTCGGGCCTGGTTCAACGAACGGTCAACCGCTATGCCGCAATCATCGAGCGCGACGCCAAAACCGTGAGCATATCAGCCGATTCGGCTATCCGAGAAATCTTTTGTGACGAAAGTTTGCTGGAACGCATCCTCGCCAACATTCTGTCCAACGCCATCAAACATTCCCTTGCCGAGGGCAAGATACTCGTCAGCATCGCTCCGGCTCGCGAAGAAAACTGTGTGCTGTTTTCGATAAAAGACTTCGGTGAGGGAATCCCGCGCGAATACCATGAGAAGATTTTCGAAAAGTTCTTCCAGGCGGGCCTCAGGGAGCTCGGCCATCAAACAGACACCGGGCTCGGTCTGGCATTCTGTAAAATGGCCGTCGAAGCGCTTGGCGGGAGCATTTGGCTTGAGAGCGAGCCCGGCAAAGGCAGCGCTTTCACTTTTTCTCTTCCCGGCGCATTGCGGCCCTGAGCCGCGACACCCACGGCTTTCCTGAGGGATTCTCTTCTTTCCTCGGCAACCCTGCTGCGCCTGCCCAAATGCTGGATGCGTTTTTCCCGCAACGCGAACCGCCACGAAGACTTTCATTTTGCAAATTCACGCGTTTTTGCTGTGACTTTCATGCGGCCGGCGCCGATGTGACGCCGCGCAACAAAAGAGATCCTTCGGAGACACCATCCGGAATGACGTCCCTGCATGAAAAGATAATATTACGCACTGTAAAGGGTACTGTCCCAAGAATTACGAACGCGGAGTCCCGCGCTTCGCGGGATAGATTCGGGACTGTCTCGAGCAGAGAGCCGCCAGATGAAATTATCGGACACACTCGCTGTCCCGGAAGCACAAATTACCAAACCCCGAGGCAATTTCATGTCGGGTGTGTCGCCGACCAAGAATTTTCTGCATACTTTTGATAAGGAAGTATGAACCGAGATTATTGTTCATCCTGTATAACCGGACGGGGGAGAAAAAAATGAAGACAGAAGGTCCCATTGAGAAAGGCCGGAGAACAGGCAAGGTCAAAGCGGCGGCCGGAAGCAAGAACAACAAGCTGTTGACGAGAACTCTCGGCAAAACGGCGCGTGCCGTCACCACCTTCGGGCTCGGCGGACAGGCTTCCATACAGTGGCCGAGACCGGGAACCGATGGAACGCAGATAATTCTGAAAGCGTTAGAACGGGGTATATCGTATTTCGACACCTCGAACATTTACGGCCCGAGCCAGTTGACCTATGGAAAGGCCTTTCGGCGGCTGCACCTGGTCCCGGACACACCGGATTATGACAGAAAACTCCGAAAGACAATTTTCCTGGCAACGAAGACCCACATGCGCCGCGCGGTCACGGCCGATGGTGACCTTGGGCCGAACCCCGCCTCGAACGGAGGTTGGGTGAGGACGGCGGTGGACGATGTGAGGCGCTCATTGTCGCAGATGTTCGGCGATGGAAAGGGGAACTATCCCGAGGACGCTTATCTCGACCTCGTGCAAGTACACAACATCAATACGATTGAGGAAATCGACGCGATTTTTGAGGGGCTTCCTGAGCCGGACCCGCGGGCCGAGCATATTGGAACCCTGGCGGGCCTCCTGGACCTCCGCGACGGCACGAATCGGACGGGGGTGAATCCGGCTGAAGAGAAGCTGGTCCGGCATATCGGAATCACCGGACACTGGAACTCGCCCGCGCTGATGGAGGCGATCCAAAGGGACGACGTGGGCATCTTCGACACGCTCCTCGTGGCCATCAACTCGAATGACAGACATTATTTCAACCACCAGCACAACGTGATTCCCGTGGCGAAGGCAAAGGGAATGGGAGTTATCGGAATGAAGGTGTTTGCCGACGCCAAGTACTATGGCCGAGAATCGAACTCATTTTCGAACGAGCCGCATGATGTGTATATGGGTGTCGGGTCGAAGAACCTTCCGTCGGCTCCACTGATTCGGTATTCATTGAGTGTTCCCGGTGTGGATTGTGTGATAATCGGTATCGGCCACATTGCCGCATCCGACGATCCGGCAGAGGACCAGCTCACCGCGAATATCGAGGCGGCACAGGTGCGCGAGCCCCTCTCAGGCGACGAGATGCGGGAGATCGAGCGGATGACGGCCGAAGCAGTCGGCACTGGCACGAACTACTTCCAGAGGCCGTCGCTCGGGCTTACGCCGCCGCAAGGGCTGAGGGCCATGCCGGACAGCGGGTACCGGGAACACATCAGCGGAACCCCCGCCGTTTATCTTGCCTGGGAAACAAGCTATGCCGGAAGGGCCCCGCTCTCCCACTATGAAATCTACAGCAGCGAACGCATGCTCGGTGAAGCGCTCCACCGGCCGCAGACAACCCGACAGCCCTTCACATATCGGGACGCCGACGCGGCTCAAGGGCTGAATACCTACCGTGTGCGCGCTGTCGACAAAAACGGTGGCAAGAGCGAATGGGCGGAAGTGAATGCAGAATGCGCCGGCTAGCGGATACGTTCATTGTATTTCCATCATGTTCCCGGGACACTACTATTGTGTTTCCGAATTCTTGAGCGCCTGGTGATTCTGCGGCCTCAAATCATTTGGCCTTCAGCTTTACGGTTTTGCCCCTGGCGTATTTGGCAAGCGCAGCTTCGTCAAGGGCGACACCCCAGCCGGGACCGCGGGGAACAACCGCGAATCCTTCCGCATAGTCGATCGGGGCGACGATGAGGTCGTCTTCGAGCATGAAGTGGCCGAACAGTTCCGTGGCGTGGCCGAGTGAGTGATACCTGGCAGCGGCGAGGTGAATGTGCATGGCCGATGCGATGCCGAGCGGCTGGTTGTGCAACGCGACCCCCATCCCCCGCTGTTCCGCAAGCGAGATCGCGCGGAGCGCGTTTGTCACGCCGCCGGGGCGCTCGGAGTTGATGCCGACGACACCGATCGCTCTGAGTTCGGCAAGATGAACTATGTCCGCCAGCGAAAAACAGCCTTCGTGCGCCATGAGCGGGACGTTCACCCTGCTTTGAACGTGCGCCATCCCGACGTAATCAGTCGCGCCGACAGGTTGTTCGGCGTAGTCGATCCCGAACGGCTCGAGCATGTTGATTGCGCGAACCGCCTCTGCAGGCGTGTACGCTTGATTGTAATCGACCCGGATGCGAATCTCGTCGCCCATCGTCTCGCGCATGCATTCAATGGTCCGAACATCCTGAGAGATGCTCAGGCCGAGTTTGACGCGAATGGTACGATAACCGGCGTTGGCGAACGTTTCGGCGAGGCCGACCATCGAATCGACCTCCATGAGAGGAATCAGAGCCGCCAGCGGAATCCGGTCGACGGTCTTTCCACCCATAAAATCGCATGCGGGACGGCCAGAAATTCTGCCCATCACGTCGTAACACGCCATATCGAGGATTCCCTTTGCGACCTCGTTCCGGGCGACGTTGGCATCCATCCGGTGGCGGATACGCTCGACGTTAAACGGGCTCTCTCCCAGCACGTAGTCGGCAAGCGAATGTCCGATGATGGAAATGATCTGGTCCGGATGCGCCCCTGTTTCCGGAAGCCAGACAAACGCCTCGCCGAGGCCGACACTGCCGTCGTCAGCAATCAGCCTGCAGATGACGAAATCGCCCCCGAGCCATCGCTCTTCCGCAGCAATGGCCATTCCGAGTCCGGCGCCGCCGGCTGACTGCATGGCCTGTTTAACGTTTTCCTGAAACGGAACAAACAGGGGTGTCAGTTCGATTTGGACGATTCTGACGTCCGCGGATTGACCGGATTCTGATCGTTTCATTGAGCGGCTCCTTCAGAAAAGAACTTGTTGAACCATATGCTTTAACACCGGCTCGGCTCGTTATTATCACGGGGTTCTTTACCGTTCAGACACCACGACAGGATGTTATCACAATGGGGGATTTTTGTCTTCGCCGGGAAAATAATCGAGAGTCTTCGCTACGCACAGAAAAAAGCGGCGCAGGGTGGCTGCGCCTCGGTTTGGTCTCCTGCTCAAAATTCGGGCGGACGAACCTCTTCGATTCGGAGCCGTTGTTCCTCGACCCGTGCCATCCATTCGGGGTCGGCCTCCAGATAGATAGCCGCCAGCCGATTGAACTCCTCCGCCTGTGCGGGGTCGCCTTTTTGAATCCATGCCTCAGCCAGGTAATAGTAATTCTGGCCGTTAGTCGGGCCGATGCCAACGGCGCGTTCGAGCATGCTGATTGCGTCGTCGGGCCGCCCGCTTTCGAGAAGTTCCCGGCCCTGCCGTGTCAACTGAAGGGAAGCCGTTGCTCGCGGGTCCTCCGGCGGGCGGCGTTCATTTACGCTGCCGGGGCGATCCGGTTGCGGCGGCCTATACGAAACCGAACAACCTGCCGGAACGGTTACCAGGAGACCCATTATTATTAGGAACACAAGTCTAAAGGTTATTGATAGCATTCCTGCCTTCATCGATGATTTGCCGCAGCCGATTGATACGTGTGTGGACGGGACAGGGATGTTCGGGCTCGCCTCCTTTCAGGAAGACTTCTTCGGTTGGGTCCGGGCACGCATAGCGGTTTGCGAGCAGCCCTGTCTGAGGACAAATGGCTTTCCTGACGAGCCCCGACGGCATCCTGAACCATGAGCCTGAGACATGCTGCGGAATCGACTTCATGATCTCCGCCCACACGGGGAGAGCAGCAGTGGACCCAGTGGCATAAATCGATTCTTCATCATCGAAACCTATCCAGACGAGGGCAAGGATATCGGGGGTGAATCCGACGAACCATGCGTCTCTGAAATCATTGGTTGTCCCCGTTTTCCCGGCGACGGGAAAGGAAATGCCGCTGCGCCGAAGCGGTCGCGCCGTTCCGCGGTTAACCACGTCCTCCAGCATGGAAACCATTATATAAGCTTTCTGAGGAGAAATCACTCGGTCGATCGTCATGTGTCTTCTCTCGAGCACATCGCCGCTCTCGTCCACCACCTCTTTGAGGGAAAGAGGGTACGGCAGCACGCCATCCGCGGCAAAGGCGCAATAGGCGCGGGCCAACTCGAGGGGAATCACTTCGAAGGCCCCGAGCGACAGTGACGGATATGGTTTCATTGGAGTTGAGAATCCGAAGTCGGAAGCGGTCCTTACGACATGTTCCAGCCCAACCTTCATCGCCAAGTCGACGGTGGCCACATTAATTGATTGCGCAAGGGCGGTGCTCAGGATCACCTCAGGCTCCGGCACGGGCGTGAAGTTTTGCGGTTCCCAAACCGTTTTATTGACCACATAAGTTTTCGGCTGGTTCGAGACCAGGGAAGCGGGGGTGAACCGGTCGAGAGCGCTGAGGTAAACGAAAGGCTTGAACGCGCTGCCCGGCTGCCGCCGAGCCCTGGTAATGCGGTTGAACTGGCTTGCTCCGTAATCACGACCCCCAACCAGCGCAAGGATATAGCCTGTCTTCGGCTGCATGACAATCACGGCGCCCTGCAGACTTTTCTGCGGCTCGGCTCGTTTGAGAGCCGGGTTCGATTCCTCCAGGTTTACGAGCACTTTTTGCAGCGCGTCCTCCGCCGCCATTTGAACCTGCGTGTCCAATGTAGTGTGAATGGAGAGTCCGAGGCTGGACAGGGCCTCGGGCGAATACAAGGCGTTGAGCTGCTCGGAAAGATAATCGATGAAGTACGGCGCTTTCTTTTCGTAGACCGCGTAGCCGGAAGTGGTGACAGGCACGAGCGACGTGGAATGGAATTCCTCCTCCGATATCCATCCGTTTCTGTACATCGAATGGAGAACGGCATTGCGCCGCTTTCTGCAATTCTCTTCGTTGATGTAAGGCGAATAGGCATTGGGCGCCTTAATGAGCGCGGCAATCGTTGCAGCCTCGGCGAGAGACAGTTCCGCAACCGGTTTCGCAAAGTAAAATTGGGAAGCCTCGGCGACTCCATTGATTGAGACCGACCCCTTTTGGCCGAGGTAAATCTCATTCAGATAGATTTCCATTATCTCGTCTTTCTCATACTTGGTTTCGATGAGAAGTGACATTATGAGTTCCGTGAACTTGCGGGAAATGGTTCTCTTCGGGGTGAGGAAGTAGCATTTCGCGAGTTGCTGGGTAATCGTCGAGCCGCCCTGTCGAATTTCGCCGTGACGCATATTGGTCAGAAACGCGCGGGCGATTCCACGGGGGTCGAGGCCGTGGTGCTCATAAAAACGCCTGTCTTCCGCCGCCATAACGGCGTACACGAGATGCTGCGGAACCTGGTCGATGGAGACCAAGCGGCGCCGTTCTCGTTCCGACCCGAAAAACAGCGTTATCTCTTCCGGTTCGAGTTCCAGAATCGGGACCGACTCACTTGTGTCCGCGCGAATGATCGATTCGATACGCCCCCTCCACATACGCAGCGTGGCGGGAAAACCCTCTCTTTCGCGCCCCGGAACGTTCAGGTCGTTCAGGCACAGCCGGATTTCGGAGGCCGAGACCTGCATCTCTCCCTTCCGCGCCGGCGGGTGTGACACTTCCCGATAGCCGAGGCGTCGGAGCTTTTCATGAAAAAGGGACGGATTTATTTCCTGGCCGGGGAAAAGGATAGTCGTGTCGGAGTAGACCTTCGACGGAATGCTCCAACGTCGGCCCGAGAACCGTTTATCAATCTGAACCGAAAGGCTCCAGCAGTAGAGGAGGAGGCTCACGGCTGCAAGGAAACAGGACGCCGCCGCGAACCCCAGCCATCGGCGCCATTTCTTCTTGCGGGGCCGCTCCCCTTTTAATCGCAGCCTCCCAAAAAATTCCCGGACACGCGCGGCGTTTTGTTCGAATGATGAGCGAATTTGCTTCGAGTCCATAGTTCGCGGCTTTTGCTCAAATATTTGTTTGAGGGGGACGGTGAACGCCACAAGAATTCGGACACAGGATATCATACAGGGGACGGCCTCGCGCGAGTCGATTGTCTCGCTCGCGGGCAAGTGTCGAATAATCTCATTATACCCTACTTTCACAGCGAGGTCTAAAGAAATCTGGCCTGACAGGGTCCGCTGTTTCGACTAATTCCGGCGTCACGCAGTCAGACCAAGCGTGAACTTCGGCAGGCAGACCCATCTCGCCGGAATCGGACATCGGCGCCGGGAATTATGTTTTTGGAGAAACGCCAACGGTTCAGAGAAGTTTCAAAGACCTTTCAGGAACGACACCGCGAGCGTTCCACTTGCCATTTCGCAGTTGACGGGACAAGCTGGAAAAGATTATACATATGTGTTTGCGCATTGCAGATGGGAGCGCTCCCTTTCCCAAAACACGGGCATACGTACATGAATTTCCCCAACAGAAAATACAATCCGTTCGGACCAAGCCCGGCCACGAGGAGTGGCGCCCCCTTCCCTCATGGGATTCTTATCGCTGTCACGGCGGCGATTTTCATTTTTGCCGGCTGTGCGAGTTCCTCCGGTGTCAGGTCAACGGCAGAAGGTGAACGAGACGCGCAGGTCGGGAGGGGCGAATCTTACTCATTCGACGACACCAAAAAAGTTACGGAGATGGAAATAGACACATATCTGCGGAGCGCATACGCGAAGATAGAGCCGAACTCCCTCAGCGCGGAAGAGCGTGAGTTGCTGCGTGACGAACAATTCCTGGAATCCGACCTCACGGAGTTCGCTCGTGAACTGAGCAATTTCGTTTCGAAAAAGCTTCCATATGTTGACCTCAAACGACCGACAACGCGAGACCTGGCGTTCGTTATTCGCTATGGCGATGTTGTCTACTGTTATCGGGAGTATCTGGAAATCGACATGAAGAACTTATCTCAGAATGAAATTGATTCGATACGGGCATTCCGGCGGGAGAACCCTTCAGGGAAGATAGACCCGCGCGATTTTTCGGGATGGGAAACGGCGGCGTTGCAATCGTTGCGGATGTTCGCGAATTTCGATAATATGTCGGACAGAGATATCGTCTTGTTCCACCGAGTGGGGATACGATTACCCAAATCGCGAGACCCGGCCCACGCGGTCTGGGGGCAGTGACCTTCCGCCGCCGGCGTCCTCGACCCTCAATTTAACCATCGGTCCTCAAACTCCTCTCTCTTTTCGGTGTTCGCACGCCGTACATTTAATGGCAGGAGACCTGGCGTCGAGCGCCGGCAGGACAAGGATTCCGGAATTTGGGAGGTTCGGGCCGACCGTATTGTTTCGTGTATTCGAAAATTATGTGCTGGGTTGCGCTTGGCCGGGAAATCACGATAGCCGAGCGATATGGATTTCCCGGCGACCTGGACCGTTGGCGCAAGACGAAGGACCGGATGAAAGAGGAAGTTCTCGTGAAAGGATGGAATCAGGAAAAAGAATCCTTCGCACAGCATTATGATACGGTCTGGCTCGATTCCAGCAATCTGTTGCTACCTCTGCTTGGTTTTCTTCCGGCTGACGATGCCAGGGTCGTTTCGACCATTGAAACGACCCGGCGCGAACTCGGCCACGAGGGGTTGCTTTATCGTTCCAAGGGTGGTGACGGGCTGCCCGGCGGAGAGGGCGCTTTTCTTCTGTGCGCGTTCTCGCTTATTGACAGCCTTATTGCAACCGGCAGGACTGACGAAGCGGAGACACTTCTGCGCAGGATGGAAAAGACCGCAAACTCTCTCCGTCTTTTTCCCGAGGAACACGACATGGAATAGCATGAGGCCCTCGGCAATTCTCCACGGACATTTACCCAAATTGGATATATCAACTGCAGTATTTCCCTCATTGAAAAGAAGAAGGCGATGGCCGAATCTGCGGCCGAAAGGAAAAGCTTATCTCTTTTCAATCGTTTGTTCGGGGGAAAAAAGACGCTTAATGACGGCGAGATGCTGCGGTTCGTTGCGCCCTCCCTCTGTGAAAAGGAAGACTGTCGGTTTTTATTGGAAAATACCGACGGTTTAAGGGTAGAATAGCAGGGCAGCGATTGGAGGCTGAGCAGGTGTCAGCCGAGAAACTCCGTCCCGTGAACGGGCGAGCCTCACGCGAACGATACAAGGCAAGGAAAACGGTAAACGGAGGTTTGGCAATTGAAACGAGAAATGCATGACGGCCGCAAAGACGGCCTCGAACCGCTTGAACCCATCGATGTTCGGTCCGCCGACAACGTCGCGGACATACTTGCGCAGATGTCGAAGACCGCCTTCGGCGCACGCGAACTCGGCGAGGCCTATCTCGTGTTTCGCGAGATGGTCGAGGACCCCGCCTGCACAATCATTGTCACCCTGTCGGGCGCCATGACGATAGCAAAGATGGGCAAAGTGCTCTGCGAAATGATAGATGAGGGTATGGCGCACATCATCGTCAGCACGGGCGCGTTGATGGCGCATGGCCTGACCGAGGCGATAGGATGCGTGCACTATAAGTATGACCCGAAAACTCCCGACACCGTGCTGTATAAATGGGGCTACAACCGGGTTTACGACACGCTCGAGATGGAGGCGAACCTTACCGCCGCCGAGAAATTCATACGAAAAGTGTTGAGCGAAGTCGACTGGTCGGAGCCCGCCTGCTCGCACAGGTTGAATGCGGAGATCGGGCGGCGCCTGCTCCAGGACGACCTGATGCCGAGTGTTCTCGGATGCGCATACCGGAAAGGGGTCCCGATATATGTCCCCGCGTTTACCGATTCGGAGCTTGGTCTCGATGTAGCGACGCATTTCCTGGCTGCCAAGTACAAAACGGATAAGGAAAAGGATGTCGACGCGTTCTTTTCCGATGTGCCCCCGTACAATGCGTTCCTCGATTTGTACGATTTCGCCAAACGAGTGGTGCGAGCCGAGCGGCTGGGCATATTTACGATCGGGGGTGGAGTTCCGAGAAACTGGGGTCAGCAGATGGGCCCCTTTATCGACATAATTAATATGCGGCTGGGGCTGGACCTGCCCATTCCCCGCATCCGGTATGGTGTGCGAATCTGTCCGGAACCCGCGTACTGGGGCGGGCTGAGCGGATGTCCGTACAGCGAGGGTGTGTCGTGGGGGAAGTTTTTGCCGAGGGAAGAGGGCGGCCGTTTTGCCGAGGTGCGCACAGACGCCACAATCGTGTGGCCGCTGCTTGTCCGCGCCATACTCGAAACGCGGCAAAAGAGAGAGGGCTGAATGAGCCCGGTGGCGAACGAACAGTTTCGGCGAACGCGGCGAACACATCTCAGCGAAATCGGATTTCGGACAGATGCGCAACCGGGGTATCGAGTGTGTCCCACGATTTATGACGCAAGTTGTTTGCCTCGGGAACAGTGAGTGTGTCTCACGATTCGGGATACCCTGCTTTGGGGGCAGTCCGCCAATCTATCCCGCGAACGCGCGGGACTTCGCTCCGCTCAGCGCAAAAGACAGGGGATTCCGTAATTGGGTACAGCCCCCAAAGCTTGTTGTTCGGCAAAATGCGCAGCCGCGAGACAGTTTCACTGTTCCAGATTTACGGGCACGAAGTCCCGCGCAATCCGCGGGATAGAATCGGGACTGTCCCCTGCGCAGGAGACCACCCAGTGGAATTATCGGACAGACTCACAGCCCCCTTCGCCGGGCAATCATGGGACAGATTCTGTCGGGGTAGACGGCGAGACGGTTTCGATTTCATCTGCGCTGCGCATCACATCGCCGCCATGGCATTACGAAACACGCAGCATAAAGACCATGACAGAAGTTCATCGTTTTCGCAGACAGCCATACGGTTTGATATTCCGTCGCGCGAAACGATGACAAGGAGATAAATGGCCCGCTTGATTCGTATATCCCTCGGCGTCACGTTCCTGATTCTGGGTGTTGCCGGATTCATATTCCCCATTCTTCAAGGATGGCTGTTCCTGTCGATAGGCGCGCTTTTGCTGTCGAAAGATGTTCCGGCTTTTCAGCGGCTGCTCGCCTGGGTCAAGGTGCGGTTTCCCCGCCTCGGTCAAGCCTCGGACCGACTACGAGACAAATTTTTGTCACGAGACGGGTAGCGCGGTTCGCCCCATCCGTCCGCGATTCAGCTTCGCAGGCGGAACAGGTTCTCCCACGGCCCGTCTACGAAAGCGGCTCGAATCGGGCCTGAAAGAATCGTAAATACTTCGGCTCGTAAACCATCTTCAAACCCTTTGCCTTCTGCCGGTCGTCATAGACCGCCTTCACAGCCTCGGCAGTCACATCCATGTGAGCCTGGGTGTAAACCCTGCGAGGGATGGTGAGGCGAACGAGCTCAAGGGCGGGATAGCGATGGTCACCGGTTTCCGGGTCGCGTCCGGCGCTGACGATTCCGCGTTCCATGCCGCGGATGCCGGAATCGAGATACAATTCGGCGGCGAGTTTCTGGGCCGGAAATTCGTTCTGCGGAATATGCGAATAAATACTCTTTGCGTCAAGGAATATCCCGTGACCGCCGACGGGCTGCACGATGGGAATGCCCCATTCTGTGAGGAGCTGTCCCAGGTATCGCACCTGTCCGACGCGGGCTCGGATATGGTCGTCTTGAACTGATTCGCGTATTCCGATAGCGAGAGCCTCCATGTCGCGTCCGGCCATGCCGCCATAGGTGTGGAGTCCCTCATATATCACGACCAGATTGCGGAGCCGGTCGAATAGGTCGCTGTCGTTGACCGCGAGCCATCCCCCGATGTTGACCATGCTGTCCTTCTTCGCGCTCATCCAGGCGCCATCGGTATAGCTGCAAAACTCTCTCAGAATATCCGCTATCGACGTATGGGCATATCCCTCTTCCCTTTCCTGAATGAAGAAAGCGTTTTCCGCCATTCGCGTGGCATCCAGGTAAACGGGAATCGCATAGTGACTACAAATCTCACGAACCGCGCGCACATTTTCCATGCTGACCGGTTGTCCGCCGGCCATATTTACGGTTCCCGCCAGGCTTATGTAGGCGATGGCCCCCCTGCCTTTCCGTTCGATCAAAGCGTGCAGCTTGTCCAAATCGATATTTCCTTTGAACGGGTGCATGCTCGATGGGTCGTGCGCCTCGTCGATGATGATATCGACAAAGATTCCTCCTGCCAGCTCCTGATGGAGACGGGTGGTCGTGAAATACATGTTTCCGGGAACGAACTGGCCCGGCTTGATTGCGGCCTGGCTTATGAGATGCTCAGCGCCGCGGCCCTGGTGAGTCGGAACGAGATATCGATAGCCGTAATGCTGCTGAACAGCCTCCTCGAGATGGTAGAAATTGCGGCTTCCCGCGTAAGCTTCGTCCCCCATCATGATGCCCGACCACTGCCGGTCGCTCATCGCGCCGGCGCCGCTGTCGGTCAAAAGGTCGATGTAAACATCTTCCGAACGAAGCAGAAATGTGTTGTAACCCGCCTTGCTCAGCGCTTGTTCGCGTTCCTCACGGTTTATGATGCGGATAGGCTCAACCATTTTGATTTTCCACGGTTCGGCCCAGGACCGCCGACCGAGCTGCTGGCCCATTGTCTGGGGCACATTATGAATCATCTCTCACCTCCGTTGATAAAAAATGTTTCAGAAGATAACTTCAACGTATCGATATCCGTCGCCTTGCGTGCGGGAATCCCGACGGACAATCATAGCCTTTGCGCGGTTTTTCTTCAAATGCGCCTAGGGTGTCTCCGAGTTCGTTTGCGGTGGTCATGCGCCTGTTGATGCTTCCGGCGACAGCGGCAGAATTTCGCGAAGTAAGCCGTCAGAACGCAACCCGGATGGCAAGGGCGCGCAAAATCACGAGCGAAAAGGCGGCGGTTGGCATGAGCGCGGGTCAATCCGCCTTGACGTGTCTTTGCAGCAATTCGGTGGCGGCTTGAATGACCATATCGGCGGTGATGCGCGTCATGCATTCATGATGGGTGGGGCATTGCTTAATGTGGCACGGAGCGCATTCGAGGTTTTCAACTCTGACCACGGTGGTCTTGTCAAGGTTGCAGTTGGTGTAGCGGGGGTCCGTCGGTCCCATCAAGACCACGACGGGTTTATTGAACGCAACAGCGAAATGGCGGGGTCCGGAATCGACGGTGATCAGGAGGTCGCACCGCTTGATAATGGATTTCAGGAGGCCGAGTCCGACATGTTCCTCTGCCAGGTTCGCGATATCCGTGCGAGCAGCGCCGACAATCTCGCGGGCAATAGGGGCTTCAGCCGGCGCGCCCAGCAGCACGACGTCGCACCGTCCGTCTCCGGCGAAATGGTCTGCGACCGCAGCGAACCGGTCGGGAATCCACAGCTTGGACGAGCCGTAGGCCGCTCCCGGGTTTATGGCGACCACCGGCTTTGACCGTCCAATCCCGTACCTGTCGAACAACTCGTCCGCCCTTTGCTCAGAGCGGGAGTCAACGAAGAGTTCCGTTTTTCGTGAGCCCAGCGATTCCACGAGCCCGTCGCACAGGTTGAGGTAGTACTCGACCATCGGCTGGGGGACAAAGCGTCCGTTCTCGACGGGCGCGGGCGCCGCGTCGGTAAGCAGGAAACCGCGTCCCTGCCGGTCATATCCGACTCGCCGTTTCGCGCCGGACAGGAACGCGAGAAGCGCCGAACTGAAGGAGTTGGGAAGAACAATGGCAAGGTCATACCGGTTCCGTCTCAGCCTGCGAAGGTAGCCGGCTGATTTTGCGAGTCCGCCGAAGCCCGAACCGGCCTCATATTCGACGATGGCGTCGAACCATGGGGCACCTTCCACAATCTCGCGTACATATGGAACAAGTGTGAGGTCGATCCGCGCATGAGGGAAATTGAGCCGGAGGCAGCGCAGTGTGGGAGTCGCCATGACGACGTCGCCAACCCAGTTGGGAAGCCGAACAAGGATGTTGGAGAAATTGCTACTGGCGCTAATAGCTTCTCACCGCCGTAAACAGGTTGTACCGGTAGGCGTAATGGGGCTCGCCCGCCAGAGTGAGCGCCCTCGAAATCTCGCCGTCAATCTTGATGATGTATTCCTCGGCCTCCGGCCACCTCTCCATTTCGATCTTATCGGTTTGTTCGATAAGGCTTTGATAGAGATGAGAGCCGGAGAAGCCGGCGCGCGCGTTAACATGCCATGGAAACGTGACTTTCAGCCGTCGCAGAAAAGAATTGTGCTCGGGGCCGAAGTCGAGCGCCGATTCGTCGGTGAAATTTGTCAACGACTCCAGTTTGCGAAAGTCGATGAAACCGCCGTCTCGCGCTATTTCGTATGCTCGCGTGTTGACGTAGGGAAAAAAAATGGACCAGCGGAACCGGCCGGGCTTGATCCGGGCGAGCAGCTCGATGGTGTCCCGGACGTCGTTGATCGATTCATGCGGGAATCCTATCATAACAAACGCCGAGGTGTGAAATGCGAAATCGTCCGCGACGGAGAATGCCCGAGCTATTTCCTCGTTTGACATGCGGCGATTCAATATCTCTTTCCGGATTCGCTCGCTTCCGCTTTCCAGTCCGAATTTCACCATATTGCACCCCGCGTCTTTCAGGCTTCGAGCAACCTCCTCATCGAAGACCTTGACATGGGCGTTGCAAACGAATGGCAGGCTCACTCGAGCCTGATATTTTCTGCAAAACTCTGCGAGGTACTTTTTGTCAAGTGTGAAGAGGTCATCGTCAAAGATAATAGTTTTGATGTTCTTGTAAGTTGCCAGCAGCCATTCGATCTCCCCGATGACGGTATCGACCGGGTGGCGGCGGATGTAGTTCAGCTTCGCCGCCGGGCATTCGAGGTCGTGTTGGTACAGCTCGCGCAGCTTATGGTTGAAACAATAGGTACAACTGAACGGGCATCCGCGCGAACTCATGACGCCGACCCAGCCGTCCTTCGCATCGACCATTTTCTGGAAATCAAAGATTTCGTAGTCCTTCGGAGGCAATGACTCGAGCGAGACAAACGGCCGCACCCTGTTGCGGACAATCGCGCCGTTCGTCTTGCACCAGATGTTCTCGATTTCGGCAACCGGTTTCCTGGCGGCGAGCGTGTCTGCAAGCTCGACAATGGCTTCCTCGCCTTCGCCCACACAAACATAATCGAAACACTCTTCCCGAAGAACTCCCTCGGGGTCCATCGTGGGATGGATGCCGCCGCAGACGATGGGAGCGGAACAGTAGCGCTTGATGTCGCGGGCGATCATGCGGGCGAAACGGTACTGATTTGTTACCACCGAGAACGCGATCACATCGGGCGCAAACGAGGTCACCTCGTCGGCGACCCTTGCAAGGTCCATCGGAAACCCAAGCTGGTCGTTGATATTGAGGAGAGCCGTTGCGTGCCCGTGTCGCTTGAGACAGGCGGAAAGAAAGGCGATACCGTAATTGAAGCCTATCTGGGCGTCGAGATTCGGATAAATGAACAATACTTTCATTTCCGTCGTTTCTGTGCTTCCACGTCGCCAACAATCCACTTTGAAGCGTCCAGAATATCGGCGGCAACATGGTCCGGCGCGCAGTTCAACTGGCGCCGGTTGAATTCCCACTCGCCTTTCCCGTAGCCGGTCAGGACAAGGACGGACTTGCATCCTGCGCCCTTGCCGAATTCGATGTCGCTGAGTTTATCGCCGACCACGTATGACCGGGAGGCGTCGACCGAGAACTCCCGTTCAGCCCTGCGAATCATTCCGACCGCTGGTTTTCTGCACTCGCACGTCTGCCGGTATGGCGGCTCGCCAACCTCGGGATGGTGGGGGCAATAGTAGACCGCGTCCAACTTCGCACCCCTCTCCTCCAGAAGCCCCTGCAGTTTTTCATGGAGCCGCGAAAGTAACGCTTCCGGGAAATATCCTCGAGCGACCCCGGACTGATTGGTCGCCACAATTGCTCTGAGGCCATAGCGATTCAGCAGGGCAACGGCTTCCGCCGCGCCGTCAATAAGATACAGATTGTCAGGATGATTGAGATAGCCTCGTTCCTCGTTAAGCGTTCCGTCACGATCGAGAAACACCGCCACATCATTCATATTTTTTCCCAATTCCCTGCTTTCGGGTATCCTTGCCATGACCGGCGATCCGCGACATGATATCCGAACTGGACACGCCGTCAACAAGAGGCGCAAGTTCGACTCGTCCGCCGTATGACTCGACGAATTCCCGCCCTACCACGGTGTCTTTCGTGTAGTCCGCTCCCTTCACGAGGACATCGGGCCTTATTTTCCTAATCAGTTTGAGAGGTGTCCTTTCTTCGAATACCACAACGTAGTCAACGTGTTCGAGGGCGGAGAGCAGAAAAGAGCGTTCATTCTGTCCCAGGACAGGTCTTCCGGGCCCCTTCAGTTTTCTGACCGATTCGTCCGAGTTCAAACCGACAACGAGAACCTCGCCCATGTTTTTCGCAAACTGGAACAACTTGATATGGCCGGCATGGAGCAAGTCAAAACATCCGTTGGCAAAGACAATTTTCTCTTTTTGCCGGCGATGCTCCTTGCAGACGGACTCGATCTCATCGAACGACTTCAGCTTGTGCGACGCCATGTGCTGCACGCTCAACAAATCCCCGATAATCTCGGTTTTCGACACCGGGACGGCGCCGACCTTGCCAACGGATATCCCGGCTGCCACATTGGCGATCTCGGCCGCTTCGCGCATTGTTCCTCCGCCGGCGAGAACAAACCCGAGCAGGGAGAGAACGGTGTCGCCGGCGCCGGTTATGTCGAAAACAGTGCGGCTTAAACCGGCTATGTGCTGAGGCGCGTTTGAACCGTCGAAGATGGTCATCCCCTCGCTGCCTCGGGTTATCACGAGATAGGAGGGCTTGCTCGTGTTCATGATTTTTGCAGCCGCCGCTTTCAGTGACTTCTCGTTCTCTATCTTGACGCCGGCGGCCGACTCCGCTTCGGCTCTGTTTGGTTTCAATACGGTGCACCCGTTATAAAGACGGTAATTACGATGCCGTGATGGGTCGATCAAGACAGGTTTTTTCCCCTTCTTGCAACGCGCGAGAATCTCCGTGAGCAAGCGGTCGGGAATCGTCCCTTTTGCGTAATCAGAAAGCAGCGCCACATCGCACCACGGAAGGCGGTCCTCGATGTGTTGAATCATTTTTTCCCCGAGACCTTTATCGAGCGGGCAGTCATCTTCGCGGTCGACCCGGAGCAGCTGTTGGCCGTGGGCGATCATTCTCGTTTTCACCGTGGTCGGCCTGGCCTTGTCGCGCAATACGCCGGAGGAGTCGATTCCCATTTTCTCGAGCATCCGACACAGCGAGCGGCCATTGTGGTCATCGCCGACAACCGCACAGCATGAGACATGTGCTCCCAATGCAACGAGATTATTTGCTACATTCCCTGCCCCGCCGGGTCGCGGTTCTTCCGATTCCACCTTCAGCACCTGGATCGGAGCTTCGGGCGAAATTCGGTCGACATGGCCCCATACGTAGACATCGAGCATCATGTCTCCGACAACCAGGACATTCGGAGCGCGAATCGACTCGAGCAGCGTCAGAAGTTGTGCTTTCATTTGGTTTTCCTCTCGGCCGCCGAAATGATCCCCATGCGCAAAAGCGGAAGCATGATCTCGTGATGGCCGGTAATGGAATACCCTTGCCTGGTAGACCGACCAACGACGTTCGTGTTCGGGCGATAGTGCTGGCGCATGTCTAAATTGACTGCTGTGAATTTCTCGACTTTTGAGCCAAGATTGCGTGCGAGGCTGAGTGCCTTGAGGAAGACTTCGGGTAAAACAACGGCAGACCCGATATTCATCCAGACGCCGCCCTCCAACCGGGACACAACGGACACGAGGATGCGGAAATCGAGATGACTGGCGCGTGCCAGCGTATCGGGACAGAAGTCGGGATGCATACAGATGGTATCGGTCCCGAGAGCCAGCAGCACGGCGGCGGGCAGCCCGAGCCTGGCTGCCGCGGCCAAAACACTGTGCTCACGGCAAGGGGTTTCTTCGGAGAGGATCAACTTTCCGAGGGACTTCCCGAGTCCGAGCTCTCTGTGTGCGGCTTCCTCGGCAGCGCGTTTGAACGCTGCCGGAGTTTCGCGCGCCATCCCGAATGAGCCATCTTTCAAAACGGTTGCGACATCTTCGGAGGTTCGTCCCACGAGCGAGATTTCGTAATCATGTATCGCAGTGGCGCCATGCATCGCCACCGCCGTGATGAAGCCTCTCTCCATCAAATCGACGAGCACCGGGCCAAGCCCGCATTTCACCACATGGCCTCCGAGCGCGGCAACTATCGGCCTGCCTTTTTTCTTTGCGGAGACAATATCGCGGATGACCCGTTTCAGGTTCGAGGCCGCCAACACGTCGGGAAGTGACCCGATAAATTCCGCAAATCCCGCATGAGGCGGAGGCGCCGAGGCAAATTGACGCACGGATACCTTCGTTTTTCTGCCATGTATGCTGTGCGTACGAACTCGATTGAGATCAGCCGGCTTGAAGTCCTTGCCCTCTCTCATTGATTTTCCTCTGCGATTCGCTCAGTACGTGGGCTCCTCGCCGGGGGGCCTGGTGCGCCACCGCCGGTGGACCCACAACCATTGGGACGGGAACCTCCGCACATACTCTTCCAGAATATCAGCACATTTTTGGGTCGTTGCAACGACATCGGATTCCTCGTCGCCGCTGCGAACGACCGCGATCGGTTTTTCGACAATCAATCTGTGTTTGCCGGGTCCCTCTCGCATCATAAAAACAGGCAACAGAATTGCGCCGGTTCTCAGAGCAAGCAACGCGGGTCCCGGCGTGGTGGCGGTCTTTATACCAAAGAAATCGACGAATACATTCTGTTTCCGCGTGTTCTGGTCGGCAAGGATGCCGACGATCTCGTTTTGTTTCAGCCGCCGGACGGCTGCCAGAGCCGAGATGCGACGCGGAATAATGCGTAACCCGGAAGATTCTCTGGTCTCCTGCACGATCTCCTCCAGAACCGGGTCATCGAGCGGCCGCACTACCGCCGATATCTTGTATCCCGCCACTGCGCCCGCAGCCGCCATGAGTTCCCAGTTGCCGAAATGTGACGCAACGAGCACGATCCCCTTCCCGGCTCTGAGGCAGTCATCTAATCGCTCGCGAAACTCCGGAGTGATGATCGCGCGCGCTTTCTCGTATGTTAGAGCGGGGATTTGAAAAAATTCCGTCGCGGTCTGACCGATATTTCGGAAGACTTCTTTGATTATCTGGTTTATCTCGGCCTCGGACTTCTGCCCGCCAAAGGCCATTCTGAGATTCTTGCGCGCAACGACACGGTGGCGCTTATCCACCATCCTCGCTATGTCGCCTATTATAATCCCGATGCGGCCGGCGGCTGCGGGTGACAACCTCGTAAAAATGAATATCAGCGCCGCCGCCACCCCCCCCAGAATCAGGCGTTTCATCTACCTCCCTTCGCGCTGCAAATGTCGTAACCCTTTTGCATTCAAAGGACTATAATTTTGTTTTTATTATAGGGGAACGCCCATGAAAACTCAAGCGGCAATCTGAACGGACGAAGAGAGGACTGCGCCGGGAACGAAGCGAAGATACTATGAAAAAAAACAGTCTTTTTGCACAACACGACCGAATCAGACAAGGACGCGGAGAAAGACCAGCACGAAGACGCGGTTTGTTTCAGGAGGCGGCGAAGGGCTCTTGCCAACCAGTCCCTTCCCGGAGGATTTATTCTCCCCACGTATGACTGAATCCCAGGTTGGCGGTCCAATCGCGCGAATGGTTATTCAACCCCACGGACGCGGAGGCGCCCCATTTCCAATCGTGCAGGAAGCCGATGTGAGGCATGGGCCCCGTGAGTCCGAGACGCGCTTCGGCATGTGCATTTCCGAAATCGCCCTCGGAAATATTTCTGGTGTTCCTTCCGTTGGTCGCCCCTTCAACTTCCGCCCATAGAGTAAGCACGCGCGTTACACCGTACTCTCCGGCTACTCCCCACACCAGATAATCTTGCTGGGCGCCAACCTGCCGGCGGTCGGACTGAACCGCGACGCCGGCATTCACGTGCGTTTTCAGCCGCCCGAGGAGCGAGTTTCCAAAAACCTGATGCCAATCGGTGGAGAACAGTCCTTTTGCTATAAAATCGGTTTCGTCCGTACCGAGGGCATGGTCATCATCCGCGCTCGGAACCTTTGTAACAAGGTGAAGGCCCAGTCTTCCGTATCTGCAGCCAAAGGGAGAGAGCTTGACTTTCACCCGCACATCGCCGATTCCGTCCTTGTCGATGTCGTCGTTCAAAACAGACCCGTCAGCGTCAAACGTGGCGGTGTCCTCAACAAAAAGATACTGTACGCCGACTTCCAAATCCGCCCATGGTCCGATGCCCCATCCCAACACCACATCCGGCATGATGTATAAATCGGAATCATCCGGCTGGTTGACGTATCCGAACCCGAGTTCGGAACGGAAGTTTCGCTCACCGATTGTGTATGCTTCCTCTGTCTTGAGAGGATTATAATATGACTTAACCGCCGCTTTGCCTTTTTCCCTTGCGGGCGGAGTCGCCTGGTCGGTCGGCCCGCCGAGTCCCCACGTTTTGCTCATGCCGACCTGAACGCCCCAGTCTTCGGTATGACCGTTTACCCCTTTAAAACCACTTGCGCCCCATCTCCAAGCGCCAATAGGTCCGGTCAACGCGAGCCGTACCCGCGCACGCGCGTCTCCCTCCGAACTCTCGGCAACGCTCTCGGTGGACCCAACGGTGCTCTGCTCGGCATCCGTGGAACCTTCTATTTCCGCCATGAGCGTTAACGAATCGGTCAACGCGTACTCGCCGCCGACACCCCAGACAAGTGAATCGTTTTGATTCCCGTTTCGAGAGGGGTCGCCTATCACGGCAAATCCGGCGTTGAGATGGGTTTTTAGAAGCCCCCAATCGCTGGAAAACAGAATTTGCCATGTGAAATCTGTTTCATTCGTCCCCAAGCCCTTGTCTTGTTCCGCCATCGGCAGCTTTGCTATGCCTTGAATCCCGAGACGGTGGATACCAAATTCGCAGGGCACGACTTTGACTTTTATCCTGAGGTCGCCTGTTCCCTCCTCATCGTAGCTTTCCTTGCGAACTCCGCTGCTGAAGTCGACGAAATCGCCGTCCCTGAGGATGAGGTAATCGTACTCGAATTCGATATCGGCCCACTCGCTTAATCCGTAGATGAGACGGAAGCGGGGAATGTTATAAAGCTCCGACGCGTCGGGCTGCTTGGTAACTCCAAACTCGACATCGGTTCGGAAATTTCCCTGACCGATCGTAAAAGCTTCCTCGGTGTCCAACATGTGATACTCTTGGGCCAATGGATGGGCGAAGGAAGGTGATAACAGAATGAACGACAAACATACGGACACCGCTATCGCTCGCATTCCTCGTTCCTTTCAACTCAATGATTCCGCCGCTGGTCGCAATCACCGGTCGGCCTTCTTCCGCGTGTTTGCCGTATTAACGCAAGACAGGAACAACTGGGGGAAGAATATAACACCGTGAAGAGTTATTGTCAAAAAAAAACCGTGATGCGCCTCCGGGGCGGAGAAAGCCGGACATCATGAAAATGTTGCGTCGCTGCTCGCACTGAACCAAATCGAGCCCTGCCCCATGAGAGCCTCTATCTGCTCTCTGGTCTCGCGCCCGGGTTTCAGGCCGCCGGCAAATGAGGACTCGATGATCACTTCGTGGTTATCCTGAGTGACGCAATGAAAAAATAACTTGCAATTCCCCTTGTGAGCGGCTATTAGTTCGGCAAGCTCTTCGAGCGAGCTTTCCTCCATGGCGGTTGTCATGAATCTGATGTGTGAGGCGCGAGCGAACTCCTCTTCGGCCTTCGTTATCGGAACAATATTTTCGGCTATGACTTTCGGCTCGGTGTCTTTGTAGCTCACCCGTCCGGAGATCATCACGAGCGAATCCTCGTGGAGCAGATTCGAGCTTCGACTGAACAGGTCGGAGAACACGATAACCTCCATAAAGCCATCCATGTCTTCGAGCGTGACGAACGCCATGCGCTCCTGTTTTCGCTTTGGCACATAGGTCTTTATCTTTGCGACCATTCCTCCCACAACAACCGTCGCGCCCTCGCTTGCCTTCGGGAGCTCGGTCGAGCTGCACGTCGTCAGCGTGCGCAGCCGGTCCCCATACTGCGACAGTGGATTTCCCGAGATGAAAAGGCCGAGCACTTCTTTCTCGTATTTCAATTTCAGGAAATCCGGCCAGTCCTCCACGTCGGGATAAACCGCCGGAGCGAACGATTTCTCCTCCGCCATGTCGAACAGCAGCGTCTGTCCCATCTGCTTGTCGCGCTGCGCGGTCTGCCCCTGTTCGAGCGCAGCATCGATAGCAGCGAAAAGCCTGCTCCTTTTCTCTTCCAATGTATCGAACGCCCCGCATTTGACAAGACTTTCGATTACCCGTTTATTCACGAGGCGCGCGCCGACCCGGGAACAAAAATCGAATAACGACCGAAACGGGCCGGCATTTGACCTCTCTTCAATAATTGCCTTGATAGCATTTTCGCCAACGTTCTTGACCGCGGCGAGACCGAACCGAATTTTGCCGTCGGTCACGGTGAATTTCAGATGACTGGCGTTGACGTCGGGCGGCAACACGGGGATATTCATTCTGCGACATTCTTCGATATAAGCCGCCAGTTTTGCGGTATTGCCCACTTCGCTGCTTAACAGGGCAGCCATATACTGAACGGGATAATTCGCTTTGAGGTATGCGGTTTGATATGCGATGAGCGCATAGGCCGCACTGTGCGATTTATTGAAGCCATACCCGGCAAACTGGGCCATCTTCTTGTAAGTCTGCTCGGCAACCTCCGCAGACACGCCGTTCTTCGACGCCCTTTTTACGAACTCCTCCCGATACTTTTCCATCACCTCCGGTATCTTCTTCCCCATTGCCTTTCGAAGGATGTCGGCCTCGCTCATCGAGAAGCCGCCCACTTCGCTCGCTATTTTCATGACCTGTTCCTGGTAGAGCATGACGCCATACGTTTCCTTCAGGATCGGCTCGAGGGCAGGAGCGTCGTAGGTGATCTCGATCTCACCGTGTTTGCGCTTGATGTAGTCGGGCAACATGTGCATTGGGCCGGGCCGAAACAGCGCGACGAGCGCGACGAGGTCCTCGAAATTATCGATGCCCACTTTTCGGGCGAGGTCGCGCATTCCCGTACTTTCCAGTTGGAACACCCCGAGTGTTTGGGCTTTGTTCAGGAGTTCGTACGTGGCCCCATCATCCAGTTGAACCTCATCGATATTGAGCGGTTTTCCGGTTTCTTCCCTGATCAATGAAATCGTTTGGTCGATCACCGTGAGCGTCTTGAGGCCCAGAAAATCCATTTTCAGCAATCCGATTTCCTCGAGGTTCGTCATGGAGTACTGAGTCGTGACGTCGCCGGAGCCGCTTTGATAGAGCGGGACGAACTCGTAAATCGGCCTGGGGGAGATTACAACGCCGGCTGCGTGAGTGGACGCATGCCGGGCAACGCCCTCGAGTGACTGTGCTATCTCCAGCAACTGCGAGACTTCGGGGTCTTCCTTCCTACTGTGTTGCAACTCGGGTACTCGCTCGATTGAATCTTTCAGAGTGATGTTGAGTTCGTTGGGAACAAGCTTTGCGATCTCGTCAACCCTCCCATACGGGAGACCGAGGGCGCGTCCGACATCGCGGATTGCGGCCTTTGCGGCCATCGTGCCGAACGTTATTATTTGGGCGACATTATTCTTATGATACTTCTCTATCACATAATTGATTATCTCGCCTCGCCTCTCATAGCAGAAATCAATGTCGATATCGGGAAGCGAGATTCTCTCCGGGTTCAGAAACCGTTCAAAGATGAGCCCGTGCTTGAGCGGGTCCAGGTTTGTTATGCGAAGCAGATAGGCCACAAGGCTGCCCGCCGCGGAGCCTCTTCCCGGTCCAACGGGAATCTTTCGCGACCGCGCGAACCGAACGAAATCGGACACGATCAGGAAGTATCCGGAATATCCCATTCTGGAAATGACATCCAACTCCATCTCGAGACGGTCCCGAATTTCCGCGGTCACTTGCGCGTATCGTTCAGGAAGGCCTTCCTCACACAATGCGCGCAGGTAGCTGTCCGGAGAATATCCCTGCGGCACTTCGAAATGAGGAAGCTGGGGCGAGGTCGCACCCGGCTGATAGTTGCATCGTTCGGCAATGGCCAAGGAATTTTCTAGCGCTTCCGGAATACATTCGAACAAAGCCGCCATGTGTTTCGGCGATTTGAAATAGAACTCCTGCGTGCCGAAGCGCAGCCTGTTGGGGTCTTTGATTGTTGTATTCGTCTGAATGCACATGAGGGTCTCTTGCGCAATGGCATCGCCTTTGTCCACATAATGCACGTCGTTTGTGGCAACAAGGCCCGCTCCGGTTTCCTTTGCCAGGTCCAGCAGATGAGGGATGACCCTTTTCTGCTCTTCAAGCCCGTTATCCTGAATTTCGATGAAATAGTTCTCGGCTCCGAATATCTCTTGATACTTCCTCACGGCGGCGAGGGCCATGTCCTTTTTGCCTTGCAGGAGGAGGCTTGCAGGCTCTCCCTCGAGACAACCGCTCAAAGCGGTAAGCCCGCTGGAATACTCTCCGAGAATTTCTTTGTCGATTCGGGGTTTGTAGTAGAACCCTTCCAGGTAGCTGAGCGTCGACAGATACATGAGGTTCTTGTAGCCCTGCTCGTCTTTTACGAGAAGGGTAAGGTGATGATAATCTCTTGACTTGTTTGTGGATTTGCGGTCCGACCGCTTACCTTTGGCGACATACATTTCCGAGCCGACAATGGGCTTGATGCTGCGTTTTCTTGCCGCGTTGCAGAAGTCGATCACACCGAACATATTTCCGTGGTCGGTGATCGCAACTGCAGGCATTTTGTACTCAGCCGCCCTGTCCAGTAATTTGTGTATCTTGCACGCTCCGTCGAGCAAGCTGTATTCGGTATGAACATGCAGATGTACGAATTCGGAATGTTGCAATGTAATCGTCACCCTTCCATCGATAAAAGAAAGAAACAACCTTCGGGCACTTCTTTGCCCGCCCGCCTATGTGATGCTCTTGAGAACGAGTTCAAGCGCGGCCCGCGCGCTTTGCTTCTTGACCTGAAGCCTGCTGCCGGAATAGATATGCTTTTGCACGCGAACCGAACCGTCATCGCGGCATATGGAAAGGTAAACGAGTCCGACAGGCTTTTTTGAATCGTCACTTATCGGACCCGCGATTCCCGTGACAGCGAGCGCGATATTCGCTCCCGACACGTTTCGCGCTCCGGCAGCCATTTCCCGCGCCGCCTGCCGGCTCACGGCGCCGTAGCGTCGCAGCGTTTCCGGTTTCACGCCCAACACTTCCTCCTTCGAGCGATTGCTGTACACGACGAATCCTCGCTCGAAGTAGCTGGAGCTTCCGGGAACATTGGTTATCAGATGCGTTATGAGTCCGCCGGTACACGATTCGGCCACGGCAATCGTAAGACCGCGTTTCGCCAGCGCCTTTCCGAGCTTGCGCTCGAGTTTCATAGAGCGGCGTCTCCGATAAAGGCCATGAGAACTCGGCATGCCAGGTTTGCGTATATCCCTGCAACCACGTCGTCGGCCATGATGCCCAACCCCCCTCCGATTTTCTCGCACTGCCGCGCCGGAAACGGTTTCACGACATCGAGTATCCGGTAAAACACGAACACGAGAACGACCGATGTCCACGTCATGGGAAGCCCAATGAAGGCGACGAGCATGCCCACAAACTCGTCTATGGTCACCCGCGAAGGGTCATGCTGCACGAATATCGACTCGGCTCGGGTCGAAGCCGCCACGCCGACACCGAACAGGACAATCGCCAGCAGCGTGAGCGCAACCGGTTGTTTGTTGAGCCACCATGCGACGAGCACGCCCGGCATGCTGCCAAAGGTTCCGGAAGCAACCGGTGCATAGCCCAAGTAGCAGACCGATACAAAGCCCACCACCACCGTGTCCGTCCATCGGCGCGCCCCTTCCGCTGAATGTTTTTCGCCCATGGAATGTCGACTGGTCGCTAGGCGGCTGTTGCGGGCGCCTTCAGAGACTCCCAAAACAGGTCTCTGTTGACGCGCAGGTAGTTGTAGCCGGAAAAAACCGTCATGATGAGGGTAACCATGACGAGAATGTCGATACCCACTTTTGCCCACACCTCTATCGTGGCCCAGAACGGGACAATCGAAACGAGCAGCTTTTTGTACACGATTACATTTAAGATTGCAATAATCACTGTCAATTGGCTTATTGTTTTCAGCTTCCCGGCTTTGTCTGCCGCAACCACCTTGCCTTTGGTCGCCGCGAGCATCCGAATGCCGGAAACGGCGAACTCGCGCGCAATGATGATCGTTACGATCCAAGCCGGAATGTGCGGGTATGAACCAACGAAATATATGAATGCCGCAGAGATGAGTATCTTGTCGGCGAGGGGGTCCATCAGGCGGCCGAAATCGGTTTCCAGTGAGCGGGCCCGCGCAATTTTTCCGTCATAATAATCGGTAATCGCAGCCACCACAAAGGTTATCAGCGCGAGCGAATGCGAATAGATGCTGTCAATCGAAAGGAATAAAAGGAACAACGGGACAAGCCCGACCCGGATCAGCGTGAGCTTATTCGGAAGATTTATGGAACTCATAATAACCTGCCCTCCAGGTCATAATCATCTGCTTTGGTTATTTCGACTTGAACAAATTCTCCAACGGGGGCGTCGGTCCCCGTGTCGCACCGTATTCGAACCACGCCATCGGTATCAGGGCCATCCCGGTAGGTTCGTCCCACAAAGCGTTTCGGCGCCGAATCGTCTGTGCCTTCGACAAACGCTTCCAAGGTGCGTCCTATCAGAGAACGATTGATGCTGTGCGAAATGAAGACCTGTTCGCGCATCAAGACATCGTATCTCTCCTGCTTTATTTTCTCGGGCACCTGCCTGCTGAGACGAGCTGCGTCGGTTCCGGATTCCCGTGAGTACTTAAAGACGCCGAGTTTATCGAATTTCGCCTCCCGAACAAAATTCAAAAGTTTCTCGAAATGCTTATCGGTTTCCCCCGGAAATCCTACCATAAGAGTTGTCCGGAGTGAAAGGTCGGGAATCTCCTCGCGCACGATGGCGACGGCCCTTCGGATGGCGTCCGACGACCCCTTCCGTCGCATGGCTCTGAGGATATCGTCGCATACATGCTGCACGGGCATATCGAGATAGTGACAAATGGAACGAGAATCATCGATGGCGCGCGCCACCGCGGTCGTGATGCGCGCCGGATGCGCATATAAAAGACGCAGCCATTTCTTTCCTCGAATCCGGTCAAGCTCTCGCAACAGATGGGTGATGCGCTCTTCCCCGGTTTCCGGAGCGCCGAAATATGTGGAATCCTGCGCGATGAGATTGATTTCCTTGGCCCCGCGTCTTACGAGACGCCTGACCTCTTTCACCACCGATTCGGGCGAACGGCTCCGATAGCGGCCACGAATTTTCGGGATGGTGCAATAGCTGCATCGATTGTCGCATCCCTCGGCAATTTTTACGTAGACCGAATTCGGCCTGCCGACGAGCACTCGCGGGGTATTATGATCATACAGGTACTCAGGCACATTGACGGCGGCGAATCGGACGCCCCGCAGAACACTCTGACAGGCCTCAACGATTTTCTCAAGTTCGCCGCATCCAACAAACGCGTCGACCTCGGGCAGCTCTTCGCGCAGTCTCTTCCCATACCGCTGATAAAGACAGCCGGTGACGATCAATCCCTTGGCGCCTTCCTTTTTGAGGTTTCCCATGTCAAGGATAGCTTCAATGGACTCTTCTATGGCGGGTTCGATAAAACCGCACGTATTGACAATTATCAGGTCGGCGGACTCCGCTTCGTCGGCGACGCCAAAGCCGTTCCTGGTCAGAAAGCCGAGCATGACTTCCGAATCCACCTGGTTCTTTGCGCATCCCAGACTTTCGATCCAAATTCTTTGGGACAAGATGTATCAACTCACTTGAGAGGGCTGGCAAAACCGTCTTATTGAAACGACACGCAACGGGATGTTCAACCCGCTTACCGTATACTGTTTGCACTTTGAACGTGTCTGATAACTCATCACCGCACAATTCGGCCGCGGCCATCCGTCTGCCGAAAACTCTCGCACGCCTTCGGCCACTGGACTCATGGCCGACATGGAATCACCGGACACATTCAGGGCTTGGAAAACTATTGCCCGCAACAGGCCCCATGGATTCCTTCCCTGTTACAAATATAACGGCCATCAGAAAATAATTCAATAGAAATTTTGGAGCCGGCGCACGATACTTTTGGGAAACACGGGCGCCAGAAACGAAAGTCCTGCCCCGGGGCAGGGGGAACAACGGCCATCCGTAACCGACGTAAGGCAATGAATGACTTGAGTTTTAATGAAGGAGACACACTCGGAGGAGCGCTACCGTGTATCCATCGTGCGGAGGTAATCCTGGCCGACGAGTATTTCCCTGGCTTGACTACCTTGCGAAGGGCCTACTATTCCATCGAGCTCCATCATGTCGATGAGCCTGGCGGCCCTGGCATATCCGACGCGGAGCCGTCTCTGGATCATGGAAATCGATGCTTGCTGCGTACTGAGGACAAGCCGGACCGCATCTTCGTAAAGCGGGTCGTCATGGTTGTCTCCGGCTTCTTTCGAGTGACTCGGGACCTCGTTCAAGGCCTCTCGCTCGGGGTCCAGATATTCGGCCCCACGCTGGGCAGTCAGGAATTCCACAATCCGGCTTATTTCCTGATCCGTCACGTACGCCCCCTGCGCTCGTATGGGCTTCGCCAAGCCCGCGGGCAGATAGAGCAAGTCCCCTTTCCCGATGAGTTTCTCAGCGCCGTTCATGTCAAGGACGGTGCGAGAATCGACCCGCGAGGAGACCTGAAAGGATATACGAGCGGGAAAATTTGCTTTGATGACACCCGTTATTACGTCAACCGACGGCCTTTGGGTCGCGAGGACGAGATGGATGCCAACCGCCCGAGCCAACTGGGCTAACCTCATGATCGCGTCCTCGACCTCTATGGAGGCCACCATCATAAGATCGGCCAGCTCGTCGATTATCGTCACGATATACGGAAGGGATTGCGGAATCTCGTCAAAGAGGTCCTCCTGGACTCCGGGCCTGACGGGCATTCCCTCCGCAACCTTCTGATTGTACGATTCGATGTTGCGCGCTCCGGCGCGAGCGAGAACCTTGTAGCGCTCTTCCATTTCGCTGACAAGCCAATGCAGGTACTTTCCGGTCTCTTTTGGATCGGTAATGACCGGCCACAACAGGTGCGGAATGCCGTTGTACGGGCTCAACTCGACCACCTTCGGGTCGATCATCATGAACCGAACTTCCTCGGGCGTGCAATTGTAAAGGATGCTCGCGATGAGGGAGTTTACGCACACCGTCTTGCCGGCGCCGGTGGCGCCGGCGATGAGCAAGTGCGGCATGCCGCCCAGGTCGGCTACGAGCGGGTCGCCCGTAATGGTTTTGCCGAGCGCGATGGTGAGCTTGGAACGGGAACCGTGAAACTGCTCTGAATCTATTACTTCCCGAAGGCACACATCCTCGCGCACTTTATTGGGAACTTCGATACCCACGGCCGCTTTGCCCGGTATCGGCGCTTCGATGCGCACCCGATAGGCCTCGAGCGCCAAGGCCAGGTCGTCCGAGAGAGCAAGAATCTTATTCACCTTTATGCCGGGGGCCAACTTCAGTTCGAAACGAGTGACGGCGGGGCCCCGCGATATTTCAACAACCTGCGCCTCGATTCCAAACGTTGAAAGGGTTGACTCCAGCAACTCGGACATTTCGCCGAGCGCCTGCCTTTGATCCCGCTCGTTCTTGCGTTGAGGCATATCCAATAATGAAATGGGCGGCAATTCAAATTCACCATTTGCTCGTCTCGCAGGCTCTCGAACTTGCCGAGTCCGCGGCGGCTCTTTTATCAGCGGTTTTTTCTTTCTCATCTTCGAAAGGAGGGTTGACTTTGCCTCCTCGTTTCGCGCATGCGCGCTTTCTTGATCCGCCGGAGGCATTCCTTCCTCCCACTGCGTCTGCTCTTTGAGAGATACCTTCAACGGCCTCTTCTTCGGCGCAATCGACAGCCCTCCCGGCAACTCGTATGCGCCCTTCGTGCTCTCGTGCGCAAAACGGCCCACCCGCATGCCTGCCCTGCCAAGAACCATTCCTGCCGTTATTAGGAAGGAAAAAAAGAGAAAATCGGTGGTAAGCAATATCGAGATGATTAGGAACGTGAGCGCGACAAGTCGCGCGCCGATTGTGCCAAAGGGAGCGGCCAGCATGTCGGCGATGAAGGGACCGGCAACGCCGCTCGCCCGGAAACCGCTGCCTCCAACCGCGAGGTCAAACATATCGGCAACCGCGCCGACCATGAGCGTCAAGAGGACGAGGCCAACGACCTTGAGGTAGATATCTTTACCCATGTTTCCCCAGAACACCCGCCATGCCCAAATGAGAAGCACGAGCGGAAGCAGGTAGGCGCCCATCCCAACGGAGAAAATCAACACTTCGGCCAGATACGCTCCAACGGAGCCGGCAAGGTTGGCCTTCGGATGATTCGGACTGGAGGTGTGCCACGGCGTGTCGTGAGAATTGTACGAGACAGCGCTGAGAAAAATGACGGCCGCCAAACTCAGAAGCAAGAACCCGATTATTTCGTTTCTCTTATTCAATTTCAACTTGGCCGATTTAGACATTTGGGCACATCTCACCATTCTAATCTACATGCCATTTTGTGCAAATCATAACACAAGATACTGAGTTGTGTCAAATCATTATGGGCAGAAACATCGATATCTTGCGGTGATAGAAGGAATCGAGCGTGCCTTCGGTGAACGAGCCAGCGAATCGCGAAAGGGATTCACAGCGCCCAATCTCCCTATCGCAAAGAAACGAGAATTCACACACCTGTGTGGCCGAATCCGCCCTCGCCACGGGACGTCGGGTCGAGGTCAACGGTCTCTTCCAGTGCGACGGGAGCGACGGGGGCAATTACGAGTTGGGCGACCCGATCTCCCCGCCGTATGGTGAAGGGGCCCGAACCCAGGTTTATAAGGGCGACCTTCAGTTCCCCCCGATAATCCGAATCGATTGTGCCGGGCGCGTTGAGAATTGTCAACCCATAATTGACAGCGAGTCCGCTCCTCGGTCTGACCTGACCCTCGTAGCCCTGTGGTATGCTCAGCGCGACGCCGATTGGGACAAGTGCGGTCATCGCCGGTTCAATTGTCACAGGACTTTCCACCGCGGCTGTCAAATCGAAGCCCGCGCTGTGTTGGCTCATTTTTCTGGGAAGAGGCAAGTCCGGGTTGTTGGGAAGCCTCTTTATCTTAACAATAATCATCTCGATGATTTGAAACAAGACACCCGGCTGCGCTGGAAGGTTCTGTGAGCCTGCCCGACAATCGAATTTTCTGCCAAAACGCGAGCGGAGGGGGCTGTACCCAATTACGGAATCCCCCTTATTTCATCGCTGAGCGGGTCACACGCCTCGCCTGACAAAGGCGGGATAGATTGGCGGGCTGCGAATCCGTCCCTCGATTGCCAAGCGCAAGGGACTGTCCCGGATTTACGGGCACGAAGCGCCGCAGAATCGGGACTGCCCCCGAAGCACACCTCAGCAAATTGTCGGGCACAGTCACTGTGAGCCTGTCCGCATGGCAAATCAGCAACCGGAGACGTCGCCCGGGACTGACCGCATTCGGCGAATTAGGCCTGATTCAAATTTATACCAGCCAATTCGAACATGCGTAAAGGTTCGGTTGCGCTGCAGAGTGCAAAGCCGTCACATAACCCGCTGGAATTTCAGATACTTCGAATCTCCAATTCTTTGAGCGGGCCGAGCGCCACGACGTTGAGCGCTTCGTCGCGAAATAATTGACAGGCGAGTTCCCTGATCTGTTCCGCCGTGACTTTGTCGATCTTGTTCATGATGGTCTGGAGACTTTCCACCCGGTTCAGTGAGAGTACCGACCGGGCCAACCTCATCATCCGCCCGGATGTGCTCTCCAGCGACAACACGATATTGCCTTTGAGCTGTTCCTTCGCGCCCCCGAGTTCGTCATCCGGAACCTCTTTTTTCTTGAGCAGCGCCATCTCCTCCAGAACAATGTCCATCGCTCTCTGGGTCTGCCGTGGATTGAGCGCGGCGTAAACCCCTATCAAACCGGCATTTTCCAACGAACTTACGAACGCGTTAATCTGATAAGCCAGTCCCTCGTCTTCGCGCACTCGCTGATAGAGGCGCGAGATAGAGGAACCGCCGAGGATGTTGGCGAGGAGATTGAAGGCAAAGCGTCTTTCGTCGTGGGCGGAGACACCGGGCAATGCGAGGCTGAAGTGAACCTGACCGATCTTTCGATTGTATATCCTTTTTGCGGCGCGGACTTTCGGGGGGTTGTAAGCGTGTCTGTTATCGGAGCCATCGAGAACTCCAAAATGTTTCTCGCAAACTTTACGGAGGTATGGACTATCGAAGTTGCCCGCGATTGCGACAAGTATGTTCGAAGGGACATACCACGTGCGATAGTAATTGCGGACAACCTTGCGGTTGAGCCTCGCGAGCGCGCGCTTCGAGCCGGTAATCGAGAAGCCGAGCGGATGCCCTCGCCACAAGTTTGCGTAGAGCAAATCCAGCACGTGGTCTTCCGGAGTGTCGATATAGGACTGAATTTCCTCGGCAACAACGGCTTTTTCCTTCTCAAGGTCGCGGAACACCGAGTTGAGAAGGATATCGGCCAATATCTCGACTGCAGTGTCGACATGGGTATCGAGTATCCTGCTGTACAGGCAGGTATACTCACGACTGGTAAAAGCGTTGGCGGAGCCTCCGAGGCCCTCGAAGGACTCCATAATCTGGCGGGCGGTCCGTGTTTTCGTCCCCTTAAAGAACAGATGCTCGAGGAGATGAGAAACGCCATTGATATCACGGGTTTCGTTGACAGAGCCCGCTCGAATCCAGACTCCGATGGTCGCAGACCGAAAATGAGGAATGAGCTCTGTTACTACCCGGATTCCGTTCGACAGATGATATCGCCTCAGCAAGCCTCAAGCTCCCACGCCCAGCTCTTTGTCTGCGGCCCGCTTGCTCAAGTTGATACGGTTTTGCCGGTCGATCTCGATGCACTTCACCGTTACCGTGTCACCCTCGTTGAGAACATCTTCCACCCGGCGCACGCGGTGGTCGCTCAATTCGGATATGTGAACAAGCCCTTCCTTGCCGGGCAATATTTCCACGAAGGCGCCGAACTTCAGGACTCGTTTCACCTTGCCGGTATAGATTTTGCCCACTTCGACTTCTTCGACCAGGGACCGAATCATATTGTATGCTTTTTCTCCGGCCTCCGGGTTGACCGCAGCGATAAGCACTCTGCCGTCGTCCTCAACGTTAATTTCGGCGCCGGTGTCGCTGACAATGCCTCGAATAATGCGGCCGCCCGGACCGATGACATCCCGTATCTTTTCGGGATCGATCCGCATGTGAATGATTCTCGGAGCGTGTTTGGATATTTCCGCGCGCGGCCGCGCGATAGCTTCCAGCATCTTCTCCAGGATGAAGAGGCGTCCCTCTCGCGCCTGCTCAAGAGCTTGAGCGAGAACATGCAGGTTCAGTCCATCGGTCTTTGTGTCGAGCTGGAAACCGGTGATGCCGTTCTTGCTGCCGGCGACTTTGAAGTCCATGTCGCCGAGATGGTCCTCGATCCCCAAAATATCGCTCAGGATAACTGTCTGTTCGCCTTCTTGAACGAGTCCCATTGCGATACCGGCGATGGGCTCCTTGATGGGAACTCCTGCGTCCATGAGTGACAGGGTGGCGCCGCAGACCGTGGCCATGGAAGATGACCCGTTCGATTCGAGGATGTCGGAAACGACCCGCAACGTGTAAGGAAACTCCTCGAACGAGGGCATCATGCTGTCGAGAGAACGCTCGGCAAGAGCGCCGTGCCCGATTTCCCGGCGGCCGGGACCTCGGATCGGCTTGACCTCGCCCACGCTGAACGGCGGGAAATTGTAGTGAAGCATGAATGTCTTTTTGTATTCGCCGAACAGCGAGTCCATAATCTGCTCATCGGTCGATGTCCCGAGCGTTGTGGCGACAAGAGCCTGCGTTTCACCCCTCGTGAACAGAGACGAACCATGGACGCGGGGCAACAGCCCAATCTCGCAGCTTATGGGCCGTATGGCTTTCGGTCCTCTGCCGTCAACCCGCAACTGCTCTTTCAATATCATGTTGCGGAGCAGTTTCTTTTCGAGATTTCTGAAAGCGGCCTTGATTTGCGCGAGTTCCGGGTCGGCCGCATCGGGAAATTGCTGCAGGGTTTCCTCGAACACGGAGTGCGTCGTCTCCTGACGCTTCAGTTTATCCGCAATGACAAGAACCTCCCTCAATTTCGCGCTCGCGAACGATTCAACCTTCGACACGATGTCGGCGTCAAGGCTGACTGTGGGGGCGGGCAGCTTAAATTTGCCGCAGCGAGCCACCAACTCCTCTTGGGCCGAGATGGTGTCCTTCAGCATCTGGTGGCCGAATTCAAGAGCAGCGATCATCGTCTCCTCGTCGATTTCCCTGCCGCCGCCCTCAACCATGGTAATCGCTCTCTTTGTCCCGGCAACCACGAGATCGATATCGCTCTCCTCCAAGTCCTTGTAGGTGGGATTCACCACGAATTCGTCGTTGAGCCTTCCGACTCGCACCGCGCCCACAAAGTTCGTGAAGGGAATTCGGGAGAGCGCAAGCGCCGCCGACGCCCCCACGATTGACAAAACGTCCGGGTCGTTTTCCTGGTCGTGCGATATGACCGTGGCCATTATTTGTGTCTCATTGATGTGTCCGTCGGGAAACAGGGGACGCAACGGCCGGTCGATGAGCCTCGATGTCAGCGTCTCCTTTTCGGACGGTCTCCCCTCTCGCTTGAAGAAGCCTCCCGGAATTTTTCCGGCGGCGTAGGTTTTCTCCCGATAATCGACGGTGAGCGGGAGGAAGTCGATCCCCTCGCGGACATCCGACGACGCCACGACGGTCACCAGCACTCCCGTATCGCCATAGAAGACACACGCCGCTCCGTCGGCCTGTTTGGCCATGTGACCGGTTTCCATTATGAGCTTGTTTCGCCCTAACTGTAATTCAATTCTCTCAATCATTACCCGATTTCTCCATTCGTTGTTTTCGCATACATGTATTATCTATCGCCCGGGAACATGGTTTTCCCCTCTGAGCGGACTTCTTGCAGCGGCGGGCGTCAGCATGGCGCGAAGCGGCATCCTACTTGCGCAGACCGAGGTCGGTTATAACTTTTCGATACCGTTCGATGTCTTTTCGTCTCAAATAATTCAAGAGGCTGCGCCGTCGCCCGACCATCTTCAAGAGACCACGGCGTGAATGATGGTCTTTCTTGTGGGCCTCGAAGTGAGTGGTGAGTCCGTTGATTCGTTCGGTAAGAAGGGCGATTTGAACCTCGGGTGAACCCGTGTCGCCTTCGTGTGTTTGATATTTGCGTATAATCTTCTCTTTGTCTTCTTTCGTAATGTTCACTGCCGGCGTTTCCTCCTTTGGTGCTGTGATCCCCATTCCCAAGTCAGACGTCGGAGTCTTCGTCAAGCTTAGCGAATGGTTCCGAACCTTTTGCGTCAGTGGCTATCGATCGGTCAGCGCCGCGACGCCCGGGAGTTCCTTCCCTTCCAGCATTTCGAGCGATGCGCCGCCGCCGGTTGATATATGAGACATTTTATCAGAAAAACCGAATTCAGTCACGGCGGCGGCGGTGTCTCCCCCTCCGATAACCGAAACAGCGTCCGACTCGGCCACGCACCGAGCGACGGCCTTCGTCCCGTTCGAGAACGGCGTCATCTCAAACGCTCCGAGTGGGCCGTTCCATATAACTGTCTTCGCCCCTTCGAGCTCTTCCTGAAACAGTTCCATTGTCTTCGGCCCAATGTCCAGTCCCATCCAACCCTCGTCAATGTCGGCCCCACCCGTCACCTTGACATTCGCATCCTCGCTGAAGTTGTCGGCGATCACATTGTCGACGGGAAGAAAAAAGGGCCGGTTCAGCGCTTTTGCCTTTTTCATCGTGTCGCGGGCGAGGCCAGTCTTATCATGTTCAAACAGCGATTTGCCTATCTCGTGTCCCAACGCCTTGAGAAACGTGTAAGCCATCCCCCCGCCAACCAGGAATTTGTCGGCTCTTTCCAACAGATTCTCTATCGCTCCTATCTTGTCCGATACCTTTGCGCCCCCGAGAATTGCAATGAATGGCCGCTCAGGGTTCTCCAACACCCTTGAGAAGTAGTCGATCTCCTTCGCCATCAGGAAGCCGGCCACCGCCGGTTCCACGAATCGCGTAATTCCCTCGGTCGAAGCGTGTGCCCGGTGAGCGGCGCCAAACGCATCATTCACATAGATGTCGGCAAGTCTGGCCAGCGCCTCTGCAAATTGTTCGTTATTGGCTTCTTCCCCCTTGTGGAACCTGAGATTCTCGAGGAGAACGACGTCGCCCGCCTTCATTTCGGCAACGGCTCGCTCAACCTCATCTCCTACACAATCGTCGAGCTTGCGGACAGGTTTACCCAACAGTGCGCTCAACCGTTCGGCCACGGCGTCCATCCGCAGGTCTTCGACCACTTTGCCTTTCGGGCGGCCCAGATGAGAGCCGAGAATCGCCTTTCCGCTGTGCTCCAACACGTATTTGATTGTCGGCAGCGTTTCGGTTATTCGCAGGTCATCCGTTACTTTTCCGTTCTCGAGCGGCACATTAAAATCGACCCTGACGAAAACCCGCTTCCCCTTCACCTGAACGTCTTTTAACGAAAGTTTGTTCATCTCAACGGGCTCCCCGCTGGAGCGATGTTCGCGGCTCCCCTTCGATTCAACCGGCCATCTTTATAACCAAATCGACGCACCGCTTCGAATAACCCCATTCATTATCATACCATGAAACAACCTTGAACATATTGGGTCCCATCGTCATGGTAAGCTGCGAATCAAAAATAGAGGAATGCGGATTGCCGATTATGTCCACAGAGACGATCGGGTCCTCGCAATACTCGATGATACCCTTGTGCGTCGTTTCGGCCGCCTTGCTCATGACACGATTGATTGCGTCAACCGACACCTCTTTCTTCGTGGTCGCCACAAAATCCGTAACCGAGCCGTCCTGAACGGGCACGCGCATCGCCATCCCGTCCAGCTTTCCGTTCAGCTCCGGAATCACTTTCCCAACCGCCTTCGCTGCGCCGGTAGTCGTCGGCACTATGGAAACCGCCGCCGACCGAGCACGCCTCAAATCGCTGTGAGGCGCGTCCACCAATCGCTGATCGGCGGTGTATGCGTGCACCGTGGTCATGAGCCCAGACTCGATCGTAAAAGCCTCATGGAGAACCTTCGCCATGGGGGCAAGGCAGTTGGTCGTGCAGGAAGCGTTTGAAATCACCTTGTGGTCGGATTTCAAAGCGTCATCGTTCGCGCCAAGAACAATCATCGCATCAACATCGCCTTTGGGAGGAACCGTCAGAAGCACTTTTTTTGCTCCAGCCTCGATGTGTTTCATGCAATCGTCGCGTTTGCGGAAAATACCGGTGGATTCCACCACTATCTCCGCCCCAAGCTCTTTCCACGGAAGCTTTCCGGGGTTTCGCTCCGACAGCACTTTCACTCGAGACTCGCCCACAAGCAGCGTGTCGTCCTTCACTGACACCGTTCCGGGAAACCTGCGATGTGTTGAATCATATTTTAGAAGATGCGCTAATGTGATAGCATCGGTGATATCATTCACGGCGAGCACTTCGATTTCGGGATGCTCGAGAGCCGCCCGATAGACCATGCGACCTATGCGCCCGAACCCATTGATTCCAATCTTTATGGCCATTCGAATTTACCCCCTTTTCTCTTCAGTCGATTTGTTCTCCATCCATATAAATTCCAGTTATTATGTCATATGCCTCCGAATAAGTCAATCAGAATATTTGTCATTCGAGCGCCTTATGAACGGCTACGCTCCCACCCCTTTCCTCACGGCTCGCCATCGAATTCGTCACCTGTTCCATTACCTGTGAAAATGACCAATTCGTCCCTTCTTGTTCATGCAATCCCTCTCCTAATCCCGGCGAAGAGACATACCATACCCGGCAAAAAAGGGGGCTCTCAGAGTGTGTCCCACGATTCATGACGCAATTTGTTTGCCTCGGGGACAGTGAAATCTGTCCGAGAATTATGAAAGTCCGCGAAAACAGAGCGCAGGGGACTGTCACTATTTACGGAATCCCCCCGTCCTTCGTTGAGCGGAGCGAAGTCCAGCGCATTCGCGGGATAGAATAGGGACTGTCCCCGAAGCGCAGGACATCGAATTATCGGACAGTCTCACAGTCCCCTTCGCCGGGCAATCGCGGGACGGATTCCTCAGCCCGTCTCACGATTGGCGAAGCGGGTTTTCTGCCCACGGGTCTCCCGGAGCTGGCGGGTTGGTTGAATGGCCGCCGGGAAATCGTGGGGCCAGATAAGAGCGCAAACTTCCCCGAATGATGAGCGATTGAAGCCATTTGAAAGGATTTATGGTAACAGCCACTGTGAATGTCCTTAAGCGCTTTTTTTGGCACGGCAAAAACCGCAATAATGTATCATTATATTACTGTTATGGCTTATTGTTTGGAAGATGCTATTACAGAATACTATAAAAGAGACACTGAACCCTCTCAGCGTAATGTTATATTACAACACCTCGTTTTCGACGCGCGGCGCAGGCATTTGCTAAGCCTTTTCAAATAAACAGCTTATGTCTGTAATGGGAATGGCTGTCGCTTTGGCAAAGAGATTGCGCGTATCAGGTGGGCGAGTAAGCGTCGCCAATAATTGAAAGTGTTCGCCGGATTTGGCTTTTTCGTTATGCGAGAGAGGCGCTATAGACAGTGGTTGGAAATTCGGAAGCAAGATATCAAAAATTCGTAATTGCTTTTTTGTGGGTATGCTTTTTCGTGTCCGGCATGTGTGGCCTCCTTTACGAGGTCACGTGGATTCGGCTGCTGACCCTCATATTCGGGGCGTCGGTTTTTGCCACGAGCGCCGTGCTGACCACCTTTATGGGCGGGCTTGCGTTCGGGAGCTACCTGTTCGGCCGCATCGTTGACCGGAGCCGGAACCCCCTGAAAATTTACGCTATTCTGGAATTAGGCATTGGCGTTTACGCGCTCGCATTGCCTTTCGTGCTCAACCGGTTCGACGTTTTGTACGCTTTCCTGTTTCGCGGAGAGAACCCGTCGTTTTACATGCTTTCGCTGTCACGATTCGTCCTGGCGGTGGCCGTGTTGCTCCTGCCCACAACCTTGATGGGAGCGACATTGCCCGTGCTGAGCAAGTTCGTGACGAGCCGCCTGAAGGATATAAGTTGGAGCACCGGAAGCCTGTATGCGATAAACACCTTGGGGGCGGTCGCCGGCTGCGCGGCGGCGGGCTTTTTCCTCATCGGCCGCTTCGGTGTGCTTCGCACCATCCATATTGCGGTGATTGCAAACCTTGCCGTCGGCATCCTCACGTATCTCATCTCCGCAATGCGAACGCTGCCCATGAAGGCGACCGCAACCGATTCGATTTCGGCCGCTCCGAGTGAGAGCCGCGCGGAATATCCCCGGCGCATTGTCATGATGGTCATGCTGCTGTTTGGAATTTCCGGCTTCTGTTCACTCGCATACGAGGTTTTGTGGATGCGCGCGCTCCTGTTTCACATGAACATAAGCATTTACGCGTTCACGACAATGTTGACAACGTTTTTGCTGGGTATCGGCCTCGGCAGCCTGGTGTTCGGCAAGATATCGGACCGAAACAAAGATGCGCTTTCGCTGTTTTGCGCGCTCGAGGTTTTGATAGGTGTCACGGCGATCCTTTCCCTGCCCATTTTCGGAAAGTTCTTCTATAGCCTCGAACGGCTGTTTCCGTCGTTCGGAGTGATCAGCTGGCTTCCCAGCGCCAACAAATTCGTCAAGGCGTCTTTGACCATGCTGATTCCCGCGTTTCTTATGGGAGCGACTTTTCCCGTTGTCGTGAGGATATGCGCGCAAAGCCTGCAGCGGATCGGAAAGAGCGTCGGCACGATTTACTCCGTAAACACGATCGGATGCATCCTCGGCTCGTTCGCGTCCGGCTTCGTGTTGATTCCCCTGCTGGGAATAGGGAAAAGCATCCTGCTTCTGGGGTGCATAAACGTCGTGGTCGGAGCGACAGCATATTTCATGCATCCCCATATACACGGAAGAAGAAAAGCTCTTATATTTGTGGGGACAGCGCCGGCGGTGTTGTTCTTCGGCATAGCTGTCTTCAGACTCTCCGGCATCCAGTTCACCAGCCCCCTCGAAGACATCGGCAAGGTCGTCTATTACAAAGAAGGAATCGGGGCAACCGTTAAAGTGTTCGACAACAAGTCCACGGGAATTCGCGAAATCAGCATCGATGGCTATCCCGTCGCCTGCTCGGGCAATATAATGAATATGCGGGGCCCAGAGATTCAGCGGGCGCTGGCGCACTATCCCATGTTGCTGCACCGCGAACCGAAGGATGTCTGCATCGTCGGTTTCGGCGCCGGTGGAACTTCATATAACGTCAGCTTGTACGATGTCGACAGCATAACCTGCGTCGAACTGTGCGTCGAGGTTCCAAAAGCCGCTCCCCTGCTCCGAAGCGTAAACCACGATGTCCTCAATGATCCGAGATTTAGCCTCATTATAGAAGACGGGCGCAACTATCTCCTTCGAACCGACAGGGATTTTGATGTAATCACTGTTGACGCGACATCTCCCAAGTTTGCGGGAAACGTGTCGTTGTATACGAAGGAATTTTACGACATGTGCAGCGACAGATTGAGGCCCGGCGGAGTCATGGCGCTTTGGGTGCCCTACCATCTGCTCTCATACAAGGAGGACCTGTTGCTCTTCAACACGTTCAGGCATTCGTTTCCGTATTTCTCGGTTTGGTTCACCAGCGACCGCGGCTATTTTCTGCTGATCGGCTCCGAAAAACCCATTACAATCGACTTCAAACATCTCGAAGAGCGAATGTCCGAACCGAAAGTCCAAAAGGCGCTCGCAGGAGTGGGCCTGGGCAATCCGTATAACCTTCTCGCATGTCACCTCATGAACGAAAGTGCGCCCGCTTCATTGTTCCGTGATGTTCCAATCAACACGGATAACCACCCCTACATCGAATACTTCCGCAATGACGGCGCCGGCCTCGGCGAATTCATCTTCGAGAGCCGCATGAATGAGCCTTACGTGTATCATTTCGGCGACACGGAAGAAGAGGCCATCCGGAACGCACGCAAATATCGGCGATTCATGACCGCCTCGGACCATTTGATTTCGGCTCACTATTGGCGGAACAAGGGCATTTTGGAAGAGGCAATTAATCAAACACGTCTCGCCCAAAAGGCCGACTCGGGAAATCTCGAAGCGTTCCTCTTGCGCAAATCACTTGAAGACCGGTTCAGAGAGATTCATCTGGCCGAGGCCGCTCGCGCACATGCCAAAAACGACATGCGCCGGGCGCTCCTCGCATGCAACACCATCCTCAGGGTCATTCCAAACGATCCGCACACCCTCGACATGCTCGGCATGCTGAGGGAAAACGTCAGCGGCTGGGATGACGGCCTGCGACCTTCGCGGGGAATTGAGTTCAAGGGCTCAACGAACACCTTTTGAACGAGTGTTCCAATATCCTGTCGCTTTTCATTCACCTCCTGTCGGAGCAGACTCGGGTCGAGCGGGAGCGCATGATAATTCATGTTGTCGGTTTTTCCCCCTTTCTGATATTTCGATCCTCTCCACTTCCGCTGTAAGCAAACCTGGTCATCGACAGTAGATGCCTCTTGCCGACAACGGCCGCGTCCTTTTCTTTATCATCGGCGGCGACACCACTCGAAAAAAATCACTCGAAAAAATCTTGACAAGGACCGGCTGTTGCCTATAGGATATTTTGGTCAGACCATCTGATGACCTGATAAAATCGGCGCACGAAGAAAACATCATCACAAAATAGAAAGCCGGTCAGACAGCTTACGGAAAAATGACAGCAAGAAAAGCACGGCCGACGAGAAAAACGGACGGCGAGAACAATGCGGTGAACTTCCGGCCGATTGAAAAAACAACTATCCCGGGTGAGATCATTGACCAAATCCTTTCCATGATCGTGACCGGAAAACTGCGAGCGGGGGACAGGCTCCCCCCTGAAAGGGAGCTTTGCGAGTCGCTCAAAGTAGGGCGCAGCTCGGTGCGGGAGGCATTGAAGTCTTTAGAGACACTCGGCATCATCCGCCGGAAAATCAGTGGCACAACCGTGTGTCCGCCAGAAGAGAACCGGTATCCCGGCCTCTCGCTTACGGCAGGCGGCATATCCCTCGAGCAGGCGCTCGAATCGGCGAGGATCGTCGGCATCGAGGCCGCGGCTCTGGCCGCCGAACGCGCGGAGCCCGCACATATACGGAAGTTGACCCAAAAGTTGAAGGAATCGGAGGACATCCAAAATGCGGCCGCAATTCATATCTCGTTTCACAGAGCGCTCGTGGCCGCCGCGCAGAATCCCGTCCTCTCGCAGATATACAGCATGCTCATCGCCCTCGTCTCTCAATCCCGCAGGGCCGTGGCGGCGTTCGAAAATATGGAAGAAAACGAGAGAAAAGCCTTCTATAAGGACCTCTCCGATGGCCACGGAAAGATACTGAAGGCGGTCGAATCTCACGACCCCCCGGCCGCCAGAAGATCGATGAAAGAGCATTACGATTGCATGGAGAGCGTGGCGCTGGGAAAATGAATCGCCATGCATGACGCCGGCCCTCTGATCGAGAGTCCGGCCGGCGCTCGTCACACGCAGGCGCAACAGGCGCTTTGAATACGGAGGATTTGGTTCATGGCTGACGCAACGTTCGATGCCGTCATTATCGGAGCGGGCCACAACGGCATGGCGCTTGGGTGTTATCTGGCGAAGTGCGGCTGGAGTGTCGGAATATTCGAGAAACGCCACGAAGAGGGCGGCGGCCTCTGCACCGAGGAGCTCACCCGCCCCGGCTTCCTCCATAACGTGCATTCAAACTATCACACGCTCGTCGGCGTTTCACCCGTGTATGAAGACCTGAACCTCTTCGAGCACGGGCTGCGGTACGCGCATCCGCCCGTGCAGATGGGAAGTGTCTTCAAGGATGGCACAGCCCTCACAATCCACACAGACATGAACAAGACATACGAGTCGATGGCGCGCTTCTCGCAAAAAGACGCCGACACGTGGATGCGTCTGTACGAGGAGGTAAAGGGTTTCCTCGACCTGCTTGTCGGAACCCTCATGTTTGCGCCGCCGATTGAATTGAACGAGATCACAAACGCGTTGACGATATGGGGCGTGGAAGACCGCTCCGAGTTCCTGCGAGCGCGCCTGCGCAGCCTGAGCATCAACGACTTTTTGAACCAGCATTTCGAAAACGAGAAAATCAAGACCATGCTGGCGTTTCATGCGTCGGTGTGCGCCTACAGCAATGACGTGCGCGGACTGGCAATATCGTTTCCGCTGCTCGCGGGCAAAATCGACAACTGGCAGTGCTGCGTCGGCGGCTCGCACAAACTCGCGCACGCGCTCTGGTGGACGCTCCTTGCCAACGGCGGCATCGTGCATCCCGCGGCTCCCGTCGAGAAAATTCTCACAAAAAACGGCCGCGCGGTCGGGATAAAATTGTTGGATGGTTCAGAGATTGAGGCGCGAAATCTTGTCGCGAGCAACGTGGACCTCGAGCAGACGTTCCTCAAGTTTCTCGATGGCGAGATAAAAGATAAGCTCTTCATTGATAACGTAACGGACTGCAGACACAAGGACTGGTCCCTGTTCAGCGTACACCTCGCCATGAACGAACCGCCGCATTACACGGCCGCCGAATTTGATCCCGACATCGACCAGGCATGGGTCATGAACGTCGGGTACGAATCGCTGGCCGACCTGGACGGCGATTTCGCCGGAATCCGCAGAGGCGAACTGGTCGAGCCGAAACTCAACTGCGCCGTCAACTCATTGTTCGACCCGACGGACGCGCCGCCGGGAAAATACACGGGTCTCATCAGGCAGTTTGCGCCCTTCAAGCTGAACGGCAATGAGGAAGAGTGGGACAAGGTCAAGTTCGAGTACGCCGGGCGCTGCATCGCGAAATGGCGCAAATACGCGCGGAACCTGGGCGACGACGCCATTATCGAGTTTGCCCCATACACGCCGAAAGACATCTCCGACAAATTGGTCAGCATGGTGCGCGGCGACTGGATGCTGGGCGACATCGCGCCGGACAACCTGCTCTCCGAACGTCCGTTCCCCGCGCTCTCCCAATATCGAACTCCCGTCAAAGGACTGTATATGTGCGGCTCCACGCAGCATCCGCACGGATACATAACGTTCGCGCCCGCATACAATGCGCTTCAAGTGATCGCCGACGACTACAATCTCGAAAAGTGGTGGAAACGGATTTGACGAACATGTCGCCCGAGCGGGTGCTCGTCAGCTTGAGAGGAAACGACGAGCCCAGCGGTCTCTCTATGATAATGTTGCAATACTTCGAACAGAACATCCGCGATTTTCAATATAAGAGCGAACAGGCGCGCGCGATAACCGGCAAGCTCGCCATCGAGGCCGTCGAAGGAGATGTCGGCGTCACGCTGGATTTCAAGGGAAATGAAATCGAGATATCCGAGGGCTGCGCAAGCGATGCGAAGATGTTCATACGCGGCGGCATCTTCGACCTGACGGAGCTTGCCGCCGGCGGGTCCGGCGGCATCGGAAAATTGTTAGGCCGCAAGCTGAAGACGCAATCGGCCTGGAAACATCCGATGTTCGCGTTCCGGGTCGCCAGGTTCATGAGCTTGCCCGCAGAGATGCGAACCGAACCGGCATCGAGGACGACCGCATGGAAGCTTGCCGCTGCCGCGGGTGGAGCTGCGGTAGTCGGATTGGCTGCGTACTTTCTGTTGAGGTAGCTTCACGACGGCGATGGGGGCTGTCGCAAGAATTACGGGCCGAGCTTGTTGAGGCCATAGATTCGGGACTGTCCCCTGAGCGAAAGAGCTCGGTTCCGCGTACCCGGAAATTTCGGAACGATAAAGATATATCCCGGAGGACTGCACCTGACACAGGGGAGGACTACTCAGCCGATGGAATCATATGACGCGATAGTAATAGGGGGCGGTCACAACGGCCTCACCCTGGCCGCGTACCTGCAGAGGGCCGGCATGCAGACGCTGCTGCTCGAGCGCCGCCACGAGTGGGGCAGCGGCCTCAGCACCGAGGAGGCCACGCTGCCGGGCTTCCTCCACAATATGCACGCTCAGTACATGGAGTTCATCGACTACATGCCCTTCTATCACGACTTCGGGCTCGAGAAGCTGGGCGCCAGGATGGTCTATCCGATAAACCAGTGCGGCATCACGTTTGCCGACGGAAGGCCGCCCATAATCGTTCACAATCCCGAGCATCTCGACCTGACATACAAGAGCATCGCCGAATATTCGAAGCGCGACGCCGAGGTCTTCTGCGAGCTCAAGCGCAAGACCATGGAGGTTGCCCATCTGTTCTGCATCCTTTACTGGAATCCTCCCGCGATGCCTCCCGAAGAATCCCTGCGCGGGCCCGACGACTTGACAATCGCTCTGCTCAACCATCTCGGCCTCGGCAAGGAAATGCTCAACAAATCGGCCAAAGTCGTAATCGACGAGACATTCGAGACCCCCGAACTCAGGATGATGCTGTATCGCCAGGTGCTCGAGTGGGGCACCCCGCCGGAATGGCACGCGACCGGCTTCTCCTTCATCGCATCGAACTTGTGGCTCATCGGCATATGGAAGATGTGCGTCGGCGGAACGCACACGCTCAGCCATGCGATGGAAAGCGCATGCAGGCGCGAGGGAGTCGCCATGCGCGAGAACTCGCACGTGAAGAGCATTATCCTAAAAGGGGGCAGGGCCGCCGGCGTCAAGCTCGAGGACGGGACAAAGTTCGAGGCCAGAAAACTGGTGGCCAGCAACGCCGACCTGAAGCAGACGCTTTTCGAGCTTGTGGGCAAGAAGAACCTCAGCGACCTGTGGATCAGGCGAGTCAGCAATTTCAGAATAGGTCCCGACCACTGTCTCGGAACGTTCGCGTTTGCATTGAAAGAGGCGCCGGATTACAAATCGGCAAAGTGGGACCCGAACATCAACAAGACGTTCTACACCATCGTCGGCTACGAGACACCCGACGATATGATTACCTATATCCGCCAGGCGACACAGGGCAAGGTCCCGAGCCTGCCCGGCGCGGGCACGTGGGTGAACTCGCTCTGGGACCCGACACAGGCGCCCCCGGGAAAGCAGGCGATGACCGGCTGGTTCTTCTTCCCGAAGGCGAGCGAACTGACTCCCGACCAATGGGATGACGTGCGCTCGACCTACAATGAGAAGTTCCGCAGCCACCTCGAAAAGTATGCGCCCAACATGACATGCGACAACGTGCTCGCCGACAAGCTCTATACGCCGCTCGACATGGAACAAGCGATGCTCATGCGGGAGGGATGTTTCTCGAACGGCTCGCTCGCAGCGGACCAGGCGGGCTGGATGAGGCCGTTCCCGGAAGCGTCGCAGTATCGCACCGAAATAGAAGGGCTCTACCTGTGCGGCCCCTACACGCATCCGGCAGGCGGCGTATTCGCCGCATGCGGGTACAACGCGTTTAAGGCGATAGCCGCCGACTACGGCCTGCCCAAACTGTGGGAACAGTCTGACAGGGGATATTAGAGACAACCATTCATCCGCGAGGTTACCGGTCATGGCAGAGATTTATTCGACAGAATGGTACGAGAAACTGAAGGAACTGGTCAACAGCCGCGAGGACATCTCCGCACGCGCGCCACAGGGCCAATGGCGCGTGTGCCTCGAGATAATGGGCGACTCCACATCCCCCTATGTGTTCGATGGGCGGGCAAAATACTTCTTTGTCCTGTTCGACCGGGGAAAATGCCAGAAATACGAGGAACTGCCCAAGACCATGGATGGTAAAGGGCTCGACTTCCGTTTCACCGGTCCGGCGACAGTCTTCGAGGAAATCGCGGCGGGTCAGAGAGATTTTATCGAGGCAGGCTTGCGCGGCGCCATCAAGATTCGCGGCGATATGAGGATTTTCATGCAGAACGCCAAACTGGTCAAAATCATGGCCGATTTGTACTCACAACAGGTGGATACGGAATGGCCACGCGGCAAGCCGCCGTACAGGTGAGAGTGTCCGACAATTTGTGCGGGCAAATCGGAGGCTGCAGTAGGTGTGAATTCATTCGCACGGCGCCTCTGTCTCACGGTTGCCCGGCGCAAGGGACTGTGAATCTGTCCGACAATTATGAATGTCAGCGCAAATGAAGCGCAGGGGACAGCGAATCCGTCTCACGATTACCAAGCGCAGGGAACTGTCCCCGATTTACGGGCACGAAGTGCCGTAGAATCGGGACTGTCCCCGAATCGAACAACCTTCACCATGAATCGTGGGACACACTCACTGTACCCAATTACGGAATCCCCCCGTCCTTCAGCGCAGGGAACTGTCCCCGGAGCGACCCGCTTTCCTTCGCTGAGCGGAGCGAAGTCCCGCGCAATCCGCGGGATAGATTGGCGGACTGCCCCCGAAGCGCAGGACATGGAATTATCGGGCAGTTTCACTGTCCCCAGAGCGCGCCTCGCCCAACTGTCAGTCAACGACAGCAAATGACAGGCGCCTTCGCAACCCCGAAAACATCCGTGGAATCAGTCAGCGCTTTTATGTTCCGCCCTGACCCGGACCTCTCCGCCCACGGTCACGCTTTCGATGGCGCTCCCGCTCCCGTCCGTTGCGCAATTCACGAACAGGAGCACAAAGAGAATCATTGCCCCCAGGAGAATACGCATCCTTTCCCTCCGCTCATAACAAATGCAGTAGTTCTCCAAAGTTACGGCTCCGCCGGCTGCGCATTCTATCACAAAACCCCAAAAATGTCACTATTTCTCTGCGGACATTGCAAAAATCGGCCACGGAAGCGTCTGGCAACTTTATTTATCTCCAGCTTAACACAGCTAAAAGCTCTTAGACACTCCGAGTTCCGATTCCGCATACCCGGAATACCCCCATCCCTTCGTAGGGGCACGGCGCGCCGTGCCCCCGTTGTTAACCATGAATTAGGAATTCCCTTTGCAGGGGCGCACAGCGGTGCGCCTTTCCTAAATCCTCCCCCCTTTCGTAAAGGCGGGAAAGAGAATCCCTCCCACGATTGCTCATGTTGCCGAGAAGCCAGCGTAGGGGGCTGTACCCAATTACGGAATCCCCCCGTCCCTCGTTGAGCGCAGCGAAATCCTGCGGACCCGCGGGACCATTCCGAGCCCTTCGAGTTCCTCAGGATAAACTCCGCGAAAAATCTCTCTCTTTCCCTCCTGCCATTCGTGCTCAAAAAAATCTTTCTCTCTTAATCCGTACGAATCTTTCATCAGTTCCTTCGTGTCATTCGAAACGCATTCGTTCCATTCGCGTTTGCAATTTCGTTGTGGTCCGCGCGATTCGTGTTCCGAGAACGTACCGAAATCGAAGAAAACATTTGACATCGCGCCTGAAAGGTGTATAATTGTACCGAGGTTTTCGAGCCTTGCGGTGTGTTTCCAAGGCTCATGTTTTTTGAAAGCCTCGGCCCAATAGCAGTATCGCCGGGTGGGTAGCTCAGTTGGCAGAGCATCGGCCTTTTAAGCCGGTGGCCGAGGGTTCGAATCCCTCCCCACTCACGCAAACGTGTCCCCATCGTCTAGTGGCCCAGGACTCCGGCCTTTCACGCCGGCAACAGGGGTTCGACTCCCCTTGGGGACGCCGCACATATTCCCTGTCACTTACCTTTAGCCTGTTATCCTTGATAGAGAAGAGACCGGATAGCAGGCTTTTCTCTTTTGCCGGCAAAACCGAACACAAGCCCGAGGTTTCAAAACGCAGCGAATCGCGTACGGATTGAAAGATTGCTTGCTTTCTTTCGACCACGAATTACGTCCCCGGAATTGCTCGTGAAAAACAAAGGGGTCAAAGGGACCTTTAATGGGCGCCCCCTTTGTTTTTCCTTTATCTCTGGCAAAACAACACCAATCGAGCTCGACCGCACAGACCCAGCAAGAGTTGGCATCGCTTTCAGCTGAAGCCTCGCGACTCCACAAAACTGGTATTGTGTTCCCGGAATTTTCCCGGAATTTTCCGGACAGAGTGGGAACCGATTCGACACAGGCGAGTCATGAGGGCGTCTCAGGCGAGCCGTCGGCTAGGACAGAAAATACGACATCATGACCGACTACGAAAAAACGGTTGAGAAGCTCATGGAGGGAATTGATTTGTCAAATGAGTAGACCTTTTTCCTTTCGCATCGAACTCTCTTTTTGCGGTTTGGCGACCGTGCGTGAGATAGAAGTTCGTTTGACTGCGGTTGTGCGGCGCTTCGGAATCAACTGTTCAATCGGGAGGCGCGACAACATCGAGGCAGGGACTGCGCTCGTCCTTGTCGTCTCTGATGAGGTACCAGAGGTAGCCGAGACCGCGAGCGGGCAGGAAATAATACGGGGCCAGTATTTCGCCGGCTATCCGGGCGGCTTCCTCGAGCGGAATCTTGCGTATTGAAGGATTGGCGAGCGGACCCCTGACGCGCACCGAGGAAGTTATGCCCAGGGGCTGTTTTTTTGGTTTGGGATTGAGCACGAGGTCAATGGTCTCTGTTCGAAGGTCGACCGAGCCGGAGCCGAGAACCCGGATATCTGTTGTATCCATGAAAATGATCTTGCTCGCGCCGATTCCATCCTGAAACAGGAATCGAAGAGCCATGCAGTTCAAGCGTGTGTAATCCTCCATGCCGGGGAGGGGCAGTTCGGAGACCACCATGGCGGGGAGGGTGGTTAAAAGGTCGAGGGGGTCAAGCGCAAGCAGGTCTGCGCTGCGCCGCAATTTTCCGTCTTCGATGGCCATCGCATATTCACCGTCAAGCGTCGAGGCAAGTTCTCGAGGGGAGTTGCCCGCAGTCTTCAGGTCGGCGACGAGCGTCACGCGCCCATCAAGGAGGAGAGGTTTGTTCAGGCGTCGCAGCACATCCCTGGCATGAACGTCTTCTGCAGCGCCTTTCAGCGCCACGACAGGTGTTGAACCGGATGCGTCGATTGTCAATTCGGTCTGAACAGAGCCGCCCGTATAGTTCGTTCTCGCGGCGGTAGTGCGAAGAACGCCGTCGATAAGATTGAAATCCAGGTCGAAATCCTTCAGCACGTGGTTTTCGCTCACAACCTGTTCGGCGTCGATATCGAGTATAAGGTCGACCGCCTTGAGGCGCTCAAATGGGAGCGGGTTTTCCGAAAAGATGTGTTTTCGCTTGGCTTTCTGCTTTTCCGTGCCTTTTTGCGCCGGCGATTTCTCCGGAAAGATACCGAGGTCGTCCACATAGATAATGGGGGCGGAAACCTTTGCCTCGATTTTGGGGCGTTCGCCGCCGAGGACTGTTGACTCATGTATACGGAACTCGGTCCTGCCAATGGAGATTTGCCCGTCAAAGGCGGATTCCCGCACGGTTCCCGAGAGCCTGCCGTTCATCGACGCGGGACCCACACCCGGCAGGGACGTTCCTGCCACAGCATTGATTGTGTCCGCATTGTCGAGCGCCGCGGCAACCCGAATATCGAGATTGTATTGTCCCGATGATTTTTTTGTTGTGCCGTTCGCGCGAAGAGATATTTCCCTTTCGTCCCGCGCGGCCAATTGAAACTCTTCGAGCAGGAAATCGTCGATGGACCCCACCAGTTTTGTGGCGCCTCCGAGCCGGATATCCTCAGGCGGCCGGCGACCGGCCAATTGCATCCATGGTTTGCTCCGGGTCTCGAACGCGGCGTCCAATGAGATGTTGTCTCCGCTTCCGAGGTTCCGAATCTGCCCGTTGGCAGACAGGGTCATTTTGATTTCAGGCCCGCACCTCAGATGGAATTCGGGAACGTCCACTCCCCCGTCGCTGTCCGTTATGAACGCCGTCAGGTTGACCGGCCCGAGTTCGGGCAGGTTGAAGCCCACGATTTTTTCGAAGGGGTCGGATTCCGGGGCTGTGGCAAGGAGCCTTGCATCGACCCCCCGAAAAGAGACCTGTTCCCCTGTTTTCAGTGAATCGATTTTGCCCTCGGCGCGAATGCGCAATCCATCGGGTGAGATGGCGGAGATTACCGCTTCGGAAACCGACAGTTCCGCTTCGGTTCCCGTCAGGAGGAAGCTTCCCTCGGTCTCGCCAAAAGCCGGCAGGTCCTCTTTGGCAAGTTCCGAAACGAATCGGGTGTTTGGAGAGGCGAAAGAGACGAGCAGTTTGATTCCGCTCAGTCGCTCGACGCCGGATGTGTGTATGGCGCCGATGTCGCCCGTAACTGAAATATCCAATCCATCGTCCGAGTTTGCCGACACGTTGGCGTTTGAGACCGCGAGTACCCGGTTGTTTCCGGTGAGGCGAAATGTTCCATCGAGCGCTCCGAAATCGGGCACTTCTTTGCCGACGATTTCTCCGATGCGCCGTGTGTCGGGTGATTGAAACGATACTTCCATATCAACGCCATCCAGGGAAACTTCTTTCTCCCTGACTATTCGAGCGACTGAGCCGGATGCCTGTAGTTGGAGCTCTTGCTTGTTACCGAGAAGCATTTCGACATCGTCGAGGCGGTACGCCTCGCCCACATCGCGCAAGCGAGCCTTGGCGGAGAGGGGGCCGATTTCGGGGAAGGATGTTCCGACGAGCGAGGAGAATGCCGGCAAAGAATCGGCGGTCAGCCTTGCAAACAGGTCGATTTCCGAGACCTTGTGTTCGGTTTCAGGCTTGATTGCGCCGATTTGGCCTTTCAGCTCGATGGATAATCGGCCGGCGTCTTCCAATCTTGATAACAACTCCTCGATAGTGAAGTGGTCGCTCGAGCCGGTCAAGCGAAAGCTGCCGACCACAGGTCCCATATCGGGGGGCAAACCCCCGAGCAAAGGAATGAAGGGCTGAGCAGTGGGCGAGGAGAAGACGACGTTTACATCGGTATTTTCCACCCATGGTTTCTCGAAGGGGCGGCCGAGGCCGAGCGTTCCATCGGCGTTGAGGGATAGTTCGTGCTCGTCAAACGCTTCGAGGACAGCGTTCTCGAAAAAGAGACTACCTTCTCTTTCGAGCAGATTGCCGCTGAGGTTGACGGAAGAGAAAGCGAAGGGCCTGTCGAGGGTCAGCCATTGGAGAATCGTTTTGTTCTCGATTGCTGCGGCAACCTCGACGTCGGTTCCTTTGCCGGTCCTTGCGTCGGCCATTTCACCCTCGGCGACAAAGACGGGAGCAGTGTGATCACCGAGTTTAACCGAGAGGTCGGAGAGCCGGGGAGCAGCGACGTCGCCCGTGACTATTGTTTTGACATCCAACGCGCCGAGGCCGGGAGATTCTATTTTCAAAATTTTCAGGAGGGTGGCGAATTCCGGCTCGTTCGCTGTCAGGGCGAATTTCAGTCCTCGCCCGTGAACAGGTTTATCGAAGGTTCCGGATATTTTCAGCGAGAAATCGGCGATATTGAAATCCAGTTTCACCGGATACGCACGAGTATTGTCGAGAGCATCCGCAATCGAGCCCAAGTGTCCATCGACATTGAATAGGTAGTTGTTTATGGAGCCGTCGCCGTTGACATGCAACAATTCCGAATCGGTCGCTTTGTGGACGTCGAACCGTTCCAGAAGGATTTCCTCGGTGCGGCCGCCCTCTCGGGCTGAGACATCTATGCGAATGTTCCGCAAATCGACTTCTTCGAAAATCGGGATATTCGCTTTTTTCCTGGATGAAACGCGTGTTCGGCGCGCTTTGGGCCAATAGTGTTCTCCGATGACCCAGGATGCGGTTACATCTTCGACCGTGAGCTGCCGTATGAGAGTCTTTCCGGTTACAAGAGGAACCGCGGCGAGTTGAACCTCCAGGTGACCGATGCGCCCGATTGGGGGTTTCGGTCCATCGGGACGTTGTTCAAGCGAGATATCCGATGCCGACATGCGGGGTTGCGCGGAAAGTTCGATTGAGAAATCGCCCCCTATCACAACCTTGTATCCTGTCCGGCGCTCGACGAGTTCGATAAGGAGTCGCTTGTAATCCTCGTCGTCGAATGTCGCCAGAAGGACGGTGATAATCACTATGAAGAGGGCGACGATTGCCGCGAAAATCAGGATAATACGTTTTGGGCGAGTCATTGGATTCATACACTTGCACAATATAGTTGCGTTTCGTATTCATACAC
>CAYVQZ010000010.1:0-88406 GCA_964453435.1 uncultured bacterium | reverse complement strand
TTGCGAAGGAAATTCGTCTGTTTACTTGACAGGGGGACCTTTAATGGGTGACCCCTGTGTGTTGCGGGGGTCAGAGGCGTTTTGCCTCGGCCGTTTCGCCTTTGACGATGTCCTCGAGACCCACTTTCTGTCCGAATTTCGAGAAAAACATTGTTGCGTCGGGGCATTTTTCGTGGATGGCGCGGCGGTAGGCGTCGAGGTTCATGTATTTCGACAGCGTGAAAGGATTCATGAAGTTATCGAAGTGGTGAACCATCGTCACGTGTGGCCGAAACCGGTTTATCAGGTATTGCGATTGCTCCAGCCACTTCCGATTGGCGGGACAGTACGGAATAGCGAGGATGGTCACGGTTTGGATATGCGCGAGCTCGTCCACGTCATCCGTAAGGTTGCCGAAATAGAGCATGGTCGTGTCGGCGGGAGAAAACGAAAAGTAATACGCGAAGCAGTTACCGAATACATGGTGAAGCAGCCACCGCAAGCCGGTCGGCACGGCTCTCGGCCTTCCGTGGCGCCACGGCCGGACGAACATCTCGCGGATAAACCAGAAATCGATCTCCTCGGTTCCGATCTGATAGGCCGCCACCTCGATGTCCGCAAAACGAAAGGGTTCTCCCTTCGATTCTTCGAGCGCATGAAACGTTGAGCGGTCGAAGTCTGTGTGCCTGCGCGCCGCCTCGCGGCGAACGTCTTTGATGCAATCCGCGGGCGCATATGTTTCCGGCGAATGGTCAAGGAAGAGGCAGGGAAAATCCCACGAGTGGTCCAGGTGGCCATGCGTCAGAAGAAGGAGGTCGATTTTATCGATGTCGGTTTTCGTTAATTCCAGATGTGGTTTGTCGCCGGGAAGGCGAGTTATCAGCGGGTCGATGACCGCTCGAAGCCCTTTATAGTAGATATGATAATGAGCCGCTCCGTTCCAGAGCAGCGTAACCCGGTCGTCTCCTCCCGCCATATGTTTCCTCCTGTAATCTCGCAGCACGAGTATAGCGCAATACCTGACTCGACGGCAACCAGGGAAGAGGCGACCATCCGAATAATTCCATGTCCTGCGCTTCGGGGGCAGGCCGCAAATCTATCCCGCGAATGCGCTGGACTTCGCTCCGCTCAGCGAAGGAAAGCGGGTCGCTTCGGGGACAGTCCCCTGCGCTGAAGGACGGGGGGATTCCGTAATTGGGTACAGCCCCCTGCGCTTCGTTTTCGCTGACATTCATAATTGTCGGACAGATTCACAGTTCAGATTCTACGACACTTCGTGTCCGTAAGTCAGGGACAGTTTCTTTCGCCCCGTATCACATTGTCTCCGTTAACATTATGAAATTCGCGGCGTGAAAATCACGACAGAAATTCAAGAAACCGAACGTTAGCAGTGCAGAGCGTGACCTGCGGCCAGTGAATCCATGTCCCCGCAATGAGGGTTCGGGCTTTTCGGCAGAATGGCAATTGCGGGACAGATACGCTGTACCCGATTACGGAATTCCGCCGGCTTTTGGGGATACGCCATTGGCGGGCGGCCTCCTGAGCAGACATGTTCGAGCCGTAAGAAAGATTCCATTTTTCAAGCGCCGCGAAAGTCCTTGACATTTCCACGGAAAAATGCTATAAGGTATGGCTGTGACTACAGGGTGAGTTGCGAGTTGAGACCGGCAACCTCCCTACCCCCCATCTCCTTGTACATGATGTACAGACTGCGCAATCGCCCCAAATGTTGCGCAGAAAATAAGAGTATTAGGAGAGAATTCATTGGCTGAGATATTATTCGACAGTTGGTTTGTGGAACCATGCGGAAAGCTTGTAGGCGAACAAACCGTTCCGAACATTCCCGAAGCCCACAAGAAATTTTTTGAAAAGAACAAAGTCGCCGGCGACCTGAAAGCGGTTGTTGGATGGGGAGGAATCGTGCTCCTCAGTGAGCAGGTGTGCCCCGTGCAGCTAATGGTGAATTTCTTCGAGCAGGTGCAGGCGAAGTCGTGCGGCAAGTGTTTTCCGTGCCGTGTGGGTTCACGGGTGGTTTACGATACGCTTTGCCGGATAGCGAGCGGCGAGGGAGACGAGTGCGACATCGAGAGACTGAAGCCGCTGGTGAGCGATATACGCGCCGCCGCATTGTGCGGTTTCGGCATAGCCATGGAAAAACCCCTCGTCGATGCGTTGGACCATTTCCCGGCCGAATTCGACGCTCACGTCAAGGGCAAGAAATGCGAGGCGTGCGAGACCGAATCGATTATGATAGCGCCATGCAATATCGGTTGTCCGGCGACCACCGACGCCGCCCGCTACATCGAGTTGATACGCGAGCATAAATACAACACCTCCATTGACGTGGCGCGCGCGCCCAACCCGTTCGCCGCGGTCTGCGGCCGCGCCTGTTTCCATCCGTGCGAGACGCTGTGCAAGCGCGGCTCCGTTGACGAGCCGATTTCGATTGCATATTTGAAGCGGGTCGTCTCCGATTACGAGAAGAAACTGATTAAAGAGCGGCAGTTCAAGTTCACCCCGCATCGCTCGACGGGCGAAAAAGGCAAGGTCGCGGTCATTGGCAGCGGCCCTGCGGGCGCCACGTGCGCGCGTGAGCTCGCCTCGTGGGATTACGATGTGACGATTTTCGAGGCCGCTCCCGTCGTCGGCGGAACGACGCACTTGGGGATACCGGCCTATCGTCTCCCGCGCGACATCGTTAACGGCGAAATCGAACAGGTAGGGGCGTACGGCGTCGAGGTGAAGACAAATACCGCGCTGGGAAGGGATTTCTCGCTGCAAGACTTGTTCGACCAGGGGTACAAGGCCGTTTTCCTCGCCATTGGCGCCATGAAGGGTCGTAAGCTCGGCGTCCCCGGCGAAGACGAGAACGAGGGAATCATGGACGCCATGGATTTCCTCAGGCGCATCAACCTTGGCGAAGAGCCGCCTCCGGGAAAAAAAGTTATCGTGATAGGTGGTGGCAACTCGGCGGTCGACTGCGCGCGTGTTCCCATCCATCTCGGATACGAAGATGTCAACATCGTGTATCGGCGAACGCGGAAAGAGATGCCGGCGAGCCCGTGGGAAGTCGAGGAAGCCGAGCATGAAGGAGTGAAGCTGCATTTCCTTGCGGCGCCGACGCGGGTGATAGGCGAGAACGGAAAGGTCAAGGGGCTCGAGTGCATCCGCATGGAACTCGGCGAACCGGACGAGAGCGGCCGGAGGAGGCCTGTTCCCGTCGAGGGTTCGGAGTTTGTTATTGACGCCGACCTTATTATTGCGGCGGTCAGCCAGGCGCCCGACATGGAGTACTTCAAAAAGATCGAGGGATTGGGAATCACCAGGTGGAACACGTTCGAGGTTGACCCTGACACCATGGAGACGACTCTGCCCGGCGTGTTTGCCGGCGGCGACTCGGCGACGGGTCCCGATTCCGTTATCATGGCGGTGCAAACCGGGCTGCAGGGGGCTGTCTCGATTGATAAACATCTCAGCGGCGGGAAACACGAGGAATTCGAGACGCTAATGAAGATGAAGAAGATTCTCAAGGCGCTCGGTCCCGTGGATGAATCGGAATATTGCGCCGGCGTGGCCGGTCTTGAACGCGCGAAAATGCCGGCTCTTCCGCCGGAGGCGCGCGTCGGCAACTTAGACGAGGTCGAGCTTGGTTTCAGCGAACAGACGGCTGTAGAAGAGGCCGAGCGCTGCATGAGGTGTTACAGGATTATCATGACCGCCTGACAAGGGCGACGCCGAAGAGAGGTAAGAAGATTCTCGATGGTAAATCTCACGATAGACGGGAAGCAACTCAGCGTCGCTGAGGGAACGACCATTCTCAAGGCGGCCGAATCTCTCGGAATTTATATTCCCACCTTATGCTATCACCCCAAGATTTCGCCCATAGGCGCATGCAGGGTGTGCCTGGTGGAAGTGGAAGGCGAAAAGAGGCTGGTCGCCTCGTGCGACACGCCGGTGCGCGAAGGCATGGTCGTGCGCACCCACAGCGATGAGATCGAGCGTCAGCGGAAACAGATGCTTCAGCTTGTGCTGCTTCATCACCCTCTGGACTGCCCTGTCTGCGACAAGGCTGGTGAGTGCGACGTGCAGGACATCACCGTCGAGATGTGCATTTTGGAGCAGCCATTTACGGCGGTCAAGCTGGAAAAGATAACAGAAACGCTCTCGTCGGTGCTTGACCTCTGGCACAGCCGCTGCATCATGTGCGGCCGGTGCGTTCAAATCTGCAAGGAGGTCCAGGGCGCCCGGGCCATCGACTATGTGGTCCGAAGCGGGTTCGCGTCGAAGGTGGGTCCGACCGAGCGGGACGGCTATCCGTGCGAGAGTTGCAGCCAATGCCTCTCCGTATGTCCGGTGGGCGCTATCCTTGATTCCACGTTTCGCTACAGCGCGCGGGCGTGGCAGCTTGACAAGGCGGATTCGGTCTGCACGTTCTGCGGCGTCGGATGCTCGTATGAACTTAATGTCCGCGAAAACAAAGTCTACCGGGTTACGGTTCGAGACGACCAGGGATTGAACAAGGGGAACCTTTGTTCTGTAGGAAGGTTCGGGAGAGACTCGGTTCACAGCGAGACAAGGCTCAGCCGCCCGTCCGTTCGCACGAACGGAAGCCTGCGGGAAGTCTCCTGGGACGATGCGGTTGCGCAGGCGGCGGAAAAACTGAAAGGGGTCGCCTCGGCGAGCGGCCCGAAGAGTGTGGCCGGATTGGCGTCGGCCCGCTGCACGAACGAGGCCCTGTTTGCTTTTCAGAAGCTCCTGCGCGAGGGAGTGGGGACCGACCAGGTAGATTCTCCCGCGCACTTGAATAATCTCGGAATCATAGAGACAATGGCGGACGTGTACGGAGTCTCGGCTCCGAGCGCGACGTTGTCCGATATCGATGAGGCCGACGCGATCCTGATCGTCGACTCGAACATTATTACGAGCCATCCGGTGATCGCGCTGGAGGCGCTGCGCGCGCATCATGCGGGATCTGCAGACGTTTTTGTGGTCGGCCACCGGTCAAACAAGCTCACCACACAGTGCCGCCAGTTCGCCAGAACACTGCCCGGCTCGGAAGCGGTTTTTCTGAATTGTCTGGCAAGCCTTCTAATTGAGAAGGGCGCCGTTGCCGAGCGGGAGCTCCGGGACCGTTGCGAAGGGTTCGACAAGCTGAAGGACCATGTTGCCCGGTTCTCACTGCAGGAAGCGTCAACGCGAACGAATGTCGACCCCGAAGTCATCTCCGCGATTGCCGAAGGAATCGCCGGGGCAAAGAATTTTCTTTTGGTCCTGTCACCCGGCAGCGTCCACTCCGGCATGAACTCGTCGGTGGCCCGCGCCGCCGTCAATCTTGCGGCGATGAAAGGCGGCAAGGTGTTGTCGCTGCTGCGCGAGGGGAACGCGCAGGGCGCGGTCGACATGGGTGTCATTCCGGCGGCCTCGAACGGAGGCATTCTCGACATTGTTCGGGGACTCGAGGCGGGAGAGATAAAGGCGCTCTATCTCATGGGGGGCGATATCCGGAAAGAACTGGCGCTTTTGGGGTTGTCTCTGGACGTGCTGAGGACGTTGGATTGCCTCATCGTGCAGGATGTTTTCGGCAGTCCGATTGCCGAGATTGCCCAGGTGGTCCTGCCGGCCTGCAGCTTTGCCGAGCGGGACGGCTCGTACACGAATTCATGTCGGGTTGCTCAACACAGTTCCCGCGCCATAGAACCGGCGGACGATTGCAGGAGCGACCTGGAGATTCTTTCCCTGCTTGGCGAAAAACTCGGGCTTTCTCCCCTTCAATCCGTTGGCGCAGCGAGGAGTGAAATCGCGTCCTCCGTGCCCGCCTATGATTTCATGGAGGATAATCCTTGGCTCGACGGCGCTGGCGCATGGGACTATTCGAAGGCGGCGTCGAACGACAAGCCGAAGATGTCGGTCGTTGGCGGCGCGTCGCGCTCGACGGACCAGTCGTTTCCATATCTGTTGACGTTTGATGACATGCTTCATTACGGGGGCGCAACGTCGCTCCATTCGCCGAGCCTGGCGAAAATACGCGTGAGCGGTGTCGTCGAAATCGGAGAAGAGGATGCCGCTGGTCTCGGTGTTGAAAATGGTGGAATAGTCGAGGTGAAGGTGAGAGACGGGGGGTCGGCGAAGTTGCCGGTGCGAAGGAGCAGGGAGCTGCCCGCCGGCGTGATCAGCGTTCCGGCGTACGATTTCGAAACCATCCGGAAACTGATATCGAAAATTGATGCTTCGGCCTTGAAGGCGGATGCGGGCACGCCCACGTGGTGCGCCAGTGTCAGCAAAGCGTAAGGATTACGGACATGTTGCTGTCGTTTTATGTGTTGGGAGTCGTAGCGGTCGCATCGGCGATAATGGTGGTGACTCGCCGGAATCCAATGCACTCGGCGCTCTGGCTGCTGGTGACCTTTTTGAGCCTTGCCGGCGTCTATCTCCTGCTGAACGCCGAGTTCGTGGCGGCCGTACAGGTTATCATATATGCTGGCGGCATAGTCGTCTTGTACATTTTCGTTATCATGCTCGTGGATCTATCAAAAGAAGCCGCATTGAGGTCGGCATTTCACTCACCGGGGCAGTTAATGTTTGCCCTGGTGTTCGCTTTTCTGCTCTTGGTTGTTGTTATCTGGGTCGGTCTCCGAGGAATCGAACCGTCGGCGGTCAGCGAGGCTGCGACGGCAGCCTATGCGCCCGACGCGACACGCGCCTTTGCGAAGCACCTGTTTCTTACGTATTTGTATCCGTTCGAAATCGCCTCGGTGTTGTTGTTGGTCGCCATGATTGGCGCTGTCATTCTGGCACGTCGGAGTAGCCCGCCGGCTGATTCCGCGGCGACAGGAGAGAGGGAAGCCGGATGATTCCGCTTACACACGCGATCGTGCTGGGCGCCGCGCTGTTCTGCATCGGCATGCTCGGGTTTCTCATCAGACGCAATATCATCGTGATTTTTATGTCGATAGAACTGATGCTCAACGCCGTGAATGTGAATCTGATTGCATTTTCGAATCAATTTCAATCTCCTCACGGACAGGTTTTCGCCGTGTTCGTCATAACGGTTGCCGCGGCTGAGGCTGCTACCGGTCTCGCGATTCTCATTGCCCTGTATCGAATCAGTCGTGCAGTCAACGCCGACGAGGCAAATATTTTGAAATGGTAATCCAATCGCGATAGGGCCCGAACGATAATGCAGATACTCGACTACATCTGGCTGATTCCGCTGTTCCCGCTCCTGGGATTCCTCACGATAGGGCTGCTCGGCAGGAAATTCTTTCAGGGCAAGACCGAGCTGGTTCCCGGCGTAATAGGGTGCGCAGCTGTCTTTCTCTCATTTGTGGTGTCGGTCCTGTGCGTGCTGGCGTTCCGCAATGTGGAGCCGAACGCGGAGGGCGTGCGCGTGTTTACGCGCGAGTTGTTCACGTGGATCGACGTCGGCGCATTCAAGGTTCCGTTCAAGCTGCAACTCGATGCGCTCTCATCCGTCATGATCCTGGTCGTCTCGGGCGTTGGTTTCCTTATCCACGTGTACTCGTACGGCTACATGCACAAGGACGACAGCCAGTACCGGTTCTTCGCCTATATGAACCTGTTCGCATGCGCGATGTTGATCCTTGTGCTGGGCGGCAATTTCCTTCTCATGTTTATCGGCTGGGAAGGAGTCGGCCTGTGCTCGTACCTGCTCATCGGGTTCTGGTTCGAAAAAGATTCAGCCTCGAACGCGGGCAAGAAAGCGTTCGTCGTAAACCGTATCGGCGATTTCGGGTTTGCGCTCGGCATGATGCTCATTTTCGTGACGTTTGGCACGCTCGACTACCAGACGGTGTTCGCCGAAGCGCCGCACGTGCTTGTCGCGAACGGAACGATCGTGACCCTGATCACCCTGTTCCTGTTCATCGGCGCAACGGGAAAATCCGCCCAGATTCCCCTTTATGTGTGGTTGCCCGACGCGATGGAGGGTCCGACGCCCACCAGCGCCTTGATCCATGCCGCGACCATGGTGACGTCGGGTGTATACATGGTGTCGCGCTGCAACGCGCTCTATTCTATGGCGCCGGTGACGCTCGTTGTCATTGGCGCAATCGGGGCGGCGACAGCGTTCTTCTCCGCAACGATCGGGATGGCGCAGAATGACATAAAGAGAGTGCTCGCATATTCGACCGTAAGCCAGCTCGGCTATATGTTCCTCGCGTGCGGCGTTGCCGCCTATGCCGCAGGTATTTTCCACTTGATGACCCACGCTTTCTTCAAAGCGCTGCTGTTTCTCGGAGCGGGCAGCGTCATCCACGGCATGAGCGGCGATCAGGACATGCGGAACATGGGCGGATTGAGAAAGTACATGAAGCACACCTGGTGGACATTCATGCTGGCGTATCTCGCGATTTGCGGCATACCTCCGTTCGCGGGCTTCTTCAGCAAGGACGAGATTCTCTGGAAGGCGTTCACATACGATTCGCCTGTCCTGGGTCCGATGTGGGGAAAATTTCTGTGGGCTGTCGGCGCTGCGGCGGCTGTGATGACCGCTTTTTACATGACGCGGCTCATATGCCTCACGTTCTACGGCAAACCTCGCATGTCCCACGAGCAGGAACATCATTTGCACGAATCGCCCGGCTCGATGATATATCCGCTCATGGCTCTGGGAATTCTTTCGCTCATCGGCGGTTGGGTAGGGATACCGGCGGCGCTCGGAGGTTCGAATCACTTTCATCATTTCCTTGCGCCGGTCGTGGATAAGGCCGCGCACGGAGCGCACGGCGCCCATGCGGCCGCAACCGCAGGCTTGGCGTACGCCGCCGAGATGACGGCGCATGGCGCGCACGGGGGCAGCGAGGAACACTCGCGCGGCCTGGAGCTGTTCATGATGGCGGTCTCGATCGGTTTGGCGGGTGTGGGAATCGGCGTCGGCCGGTACATGTACATAAAGAACACGAACATCCCGCTTTTGGTTCAGGCAATGCTTCCCAAGCTCCACAAGACGCTTCTGAACAAATGGTACGTGGACGAGATATACGAATTTACTGTCATAAACGGGACGAAGCAATTCGCGAACCTGCTCTGCTGGTTCGACGCTCACATCATCGACGGCGTCGTGAATGGCGCCGCTTATTGCGCCAGGGTGGCGAGCAGCCTCAGCATTTTGTTCGATGGCGGCGTCGTGGACGGGCTGGTCAACCTGATGGGAAAAATCGTGGAAGGCGGTAGCGTCGTTCTCAGGCGTCTGCAGACCGGTTACGTTCAGAATTACGCCCTGGTGATGGCGATTGGTATATTTTTGCTGTTGAGCATTTACGTTTTGTTGAGGTAGGAAGGGAACGAAGGATTTGCCGCATAAATTATTGCAACCCTCAAAGAGAAGGGAGAATTGAGAGTTGACTCCGGAAATACTGCCATTTTATGAAATGGGGTTGAAGTGGCCCATATTGTCTGTCATCACGTACATCCCGGTGATCGGGGCGATCATCATTATGTTGTTCCTGCGCCGTGACAACACGGTTCGATGGTTCGCGAACATCGTGGTGCTCGTCGATTTCCTGATCTCGCTCCGGTTGATTCCGGGTTTCATAAAAGACCGGCATGTCATCCAGTTCGTTGAGAAGGCGCCGTGGATCGAGAGCCTCGGCGTGCAGTACTTCTTCGGAGTGGATGGGATAAGCATCCTGCTCGTCTTGCTCACGACGTTCCTCGGAGTGCTTGCCGTGCTCTCCTCGTGGTCGGCCATCCAGGAGCGCGTCAAGGAATACTATGTTTTCATCCTGCTCTTGCAGACGGGCATGTTGGGCGTGTTCTTTTCGCTCGACTTCTTCCTGTTCTACGTGTTCTGGGAAGTAATGCTTGTCCCGATGTACTTTTTGATCGGGGTGTGGGGCGGTCCGCGGAAGCTCTACGCTGCGATCAAGTTCTTCCTGTATACCCTGGCGGGCAGCGTGCTGATGCTGCTGGCTATTCTTGCGTTGTACTTCTACCAGTATCGGGTTTCGGGGGAACTCAGCTTCGAGATCATGAGGTTCTACAACCTCGGCATCCCGTTTGAAATGCAGAGATGGATTTTCCTGGCGTTCTTCGTCGGCTTCGCCATCAAGGTTCCGATGTTTCCGTTCCATACGTGGTTGCCCGACGCCCACGTCGAAGCGCCGACGGCGGGCAGCGTCATCCTTGCCGGCGTCTTGCTGAAAATGGGGACATACGGATTCGTGCGCTTCAGTCTCCCGCTGTTTCCCGAGGCGACGCAATGGTTCGTGCCGTATGGAATCGCTCTCTCGGTTGTCGGAATCGTGTACGGCGCGCTGACGGCCATGATGCAGCCCGACATGAAGAAGCTGGTGGCCTACTCGAGCGTCAGCCACCTCGGCTTTGTGATGCTGGGCGTCTTCGCGCTGAACCAGCAAGGGGTCGAAGGCGGAATACTCCAGATGATTAACCACGGTCTGAGCACCGGCGCGCTGTTCTTGATTGTCGGCCTGGTTTATGAACGGCGCCACACCCGAATGATCAAGGATTTCGGCGGACTCAGCAAGCAGATGCCGGTTTACGCCGCGCTGTTCATGATTATCACGCTGTCGTCGATCGGGCTGCCCGGCCTGAACGGGTTCATCGGAGAATTCACGATCCTCATCGGCGCTTTCAAGGCGCTCTGGATGCAGGATGTTGTGGTGAACCAGGCGCTCTCCACGTTGATGGTGCTGCTGGCCACGAGCGGAATCGTTCTGGGCGCCGCCTATATGCTGTGGCTGTACCAGCGCGTGATGTTCGGAAAGCTGGAAAACCCCGAGAACATGAAACTGAAAGACCTGAATTTGCGCGAGGTCATGACCCTCGTTCCAATAGTTATCGTGTGCTTTTGGATCGGACTGTATCCGAAACCGTTCCTCAAGTTTATGGATGCGGCGGTGATGAACACGGTGATGCTGGCGAATCCGGCGGCGGCCGAGGCCGAGATGGAGCAGATTCGGGAGCTCGAGAAGAAAGCCCGAGAGCATATGCCGGCCGAGCATGCCGGTTCCCACGTGGGCTATGCCGCGGACCATGGAGACCAGGCGGCCCACCCGTCTGGCGACGCCGCGAAACCACACGAGGCAACGTCTCACGAGGAGCACGGTTCGCCAAGTCATTAGTGGAGTGGAATAGATGATAGAACTTCCGGCGGTCGATCTTTCTGCGATTATTCCAGAAATAACAATAACCATTGTCGGTATGCTCGTGCTGGCCGTCGACATTTTCGTGAGGCCGCGGCGGCAAACCTCTCTCGCGGTGATTTCGTTTATCGGATTGTTCATCACCCTGTTGGCCGTTATGGCCATATGGAACAGAGACGACGTCGCTTTCGGCGGCATGGTTGCTGTCGATTCATACGCTCAATTTTTCAAGATGCTTTTTCTCCTGTCTGCAGCGTTGACGATTCTGATCTCGCCCCGTTACCTGCAAATGAACAACATCAGCTTCGGCGAATATTTCCAGCTCCTGCTGTTTTGCACGCTGGGTATGATGGTGATGGCGGCCGCGACCGACCTGATTACCATTTACATCGGCATCGAACTCATGGCCATCTCAATCTATCTGTTGGCCGGATTCCAGCGTGAAAGCCCTCGTTCCGCCGAGGCGTCAATGAAGTACTATCTGCTGGGCGCGTTCGCCTCGGCGATCCTGCTCTATGGCATGTCGTTCTTCTATGGGCTTACCGGGACGACCAGCCTCGAGGGCATCTCCGAATATCTTCTCTCCGTGCAGGCGGCCGACGGCATTGAGGAAACACTGAATTACCGGATGATTACGCTGGCGATGGTCCTGATGACGGTCGGCTTCGCATTCAAAATCGCCGCCGTCCCCTTCCACATGTGGACACCGGACGTGTATGAAGGCGCGCCTACTCCGTTGACCGCCTTCATGTCGGTAGGCCCGAAGGTGGCCGGGTTTGCCGTTATCATGCGCGTGTATATGACCACATTCCATGTCCTCATTCCCGACTGGACCCAACTGTTCTGGCTCCTCGCTGTTCTGACGATGATCGTGGGCAATGTCGTCGCCGTCGCCCAGCAGAACATAAAGCGAATGCTGGCGTATTCGAGTATCGCGCATGCGGGCTATCTCCTGATCGGCGTGGTCTCCGCCGGCTCGGCCGCGGCGTATAAAGAGGACCCGGCACTTGCCGGCATCCTGACGATGGACGCGATGATGAGTGTGATGGTGTATCTTTTTGCATACATGTTCATGAATATAGGCGCCTTCGCTGTAGTGATCGCTCTGGGACGGGCCGGTGACCCGCGCGAATCGCTGAGGGATTATTCGGGTCTGGCGCAGCGGCGTCCCGCCACCGCGCTGTTCATGACCATATTGATGCTGTCGCTCGCCGGGATTCCGCCGACGTTTGGATTCATCGGGAAATGGTATGTCTTTCGAGCGGCAATACAGACGGAGAATGTGGCGCTTGCGGTGATTGGCGTGCTTGCCAGTGTTGTTGCGGCATTTTACTATATTCGGGTCATTGTGTATATGTACATGCGTGAGCCTGAAATGGAGACACTGGCCGATAGAGAGGTCGCCGGCTCGACGATGTATGCAATTGTCGTGACCTCGATTTTCACGCTCCTGTTCGGAGTGGCTCCGGGGATAGTGATCAACATGGCCCGAAATACAATCGAGCGGATGCTCACATAAAAAAGGGGCATGGAACCCGTCCCCCGATTGCCCGGCGCAAGGGGGTCTGGTTCGCAAGGTTAGCTTTTCTTTTCGAGAGTCCTTTGGCGCAATTGAACGGATTCATACAATGACACGCGATCGGGCGGGCGGGGGAGTATTCGTTATGACCCGCCGGCGAAACAAAACAATGACGCAGGCTGCAAAGTTCTATACGCTTGCCGTCGAGATGCTTGTTGCCGTGCTCGCGCCGGTATTTATCGGACTGTGGCTTGACGCGAAGACCGGCAAAGAACCGTGGTTCACGGTCGGCGGCATGCTACTTGGGGGCGCTGCAGCCATGCGTTCGGCTTACCGGGCTCTCAAGGAATCGATGAAGGACAACATGGGCGGCGAGTCGCCCGGCGAGCCTGACAAGCGAGGGCATTCCCGATGAGCGTCACCAACACGGTTGTAGGACTGGCGGTCGGAATCGGCATCGGGGCGATGGATTTTTCCCTTGCCAAGTCGATAAATGCGCTGGTTCGACCCTCGAACGCTCATGCGGCGCAGGCCATCGTGCTGGCTGGGTTCATGGTTCGGTTTGGCGCCATAGGAATTCTTCTGTGGACCCTCTCGCGCGCGAGCAACGTGAGCTTTGTGGCGGTGTGTGTGGGGCTAACGGGCACGTTTACGATGCTCGCGGTACAGCATGCGCTGAAAACGTTTGGGAACAAGGTTCAGGAAAACAAGCGGGTAGCCGACAGGAGGTAAGAGTTTTGGAACACGAACACCTGCAGAATCTTACCGAGTGGGGAGTATTTTCGATTAACAAGGCGGTCATTTGGATGTTCATTGCGGCCATTGCCGCGTTTCTCACGATCTTTATGGCCGGCCGGAAAAAGGCGCTGGTGCCGAGCAAGTTCCAGAGCGCGATGGAAGTGCTTCTTTCCGCGATCAGGGAAAAGATGGTGCTCGACACGATGGGGCATGAGGGGTTGCCGTTCTTCCCATTCATTGCTTCATTGTTTTTCTTCGTGTTTTTCTGTAACATTGTGGGAATATTTCCACTGGGTCATTATGGATACACTGCAACCTCGAACATAAACGTGACGGCGACACTGGCTATTCTCGTCTTCGCCGTTGTTGTGGTGGTGGGGATACGGAAGAAGGGGCCGCTGGGCTATGTGAAAGGCTTCGCCCCCCCCGGGGTTCCGATTTTCCTGCTTCCCCTTATCTTTCCGGTGGAAGTTATCAGCTTGTTCGCGAAACATTTCGCGTTGGCGGTTCGTTTATTCGCGAACATGCTCGCGGGGCACACCGTGATCCTGGTTTTTGCAACGGGGGCCGCGGTCCTGTTCGGCGCCACGTGGAAGGTCGTGCTTTTCCCGTTCCCCTTCCTCGGTGTGGTCGCCATGCTGATATTCGAAATATTCGTGGCCCTCATACAGGCGTTTATCTTTGCGATTCTCGCCGCTCTCTATATCGGCGATTCGCTTCACGAACATCACTAGGATTCGCGTAACAAACGGTTGGATCAATCAAGGGAGGAAAAAAATGGATCTAAGTGGACTTGGCGCGCTTGGCGCAGGCATAAGCATCGGCTTTGCCGCGTTGGGTACCGGTATCGGAATGGGCTACCTTGTCGGAAGCGCCGTCGAGAGCATGGCCCGGCAACCGGAAGCAACCGGAACGATTACCACCAATATGTTCATCGGTCTGGCGTTTATCGAAGCGCTCGCGCTTTACGCCCTGGTCATCAGCTTTATCATCATGGGCAGCTAGTCGGCGAACATGGTCCCAACAGTGGAGGTGAACGACAGTGGCGGAACCCATTTTCTATCTGGCGCGCGAAACCAGTGAGATGGAACACACCGCAACGACCGCTCACGAGGAGCAGCCGGCCTCGCATGGCGAACATGAGGGTGGCGGCGCTCCCATGCAGGCGGAGCCGAATCTGTGGATTTGGACTCTTGCGGCGTTTATCATCGTGTTCCTTATTCTCAACAAGTTCGCGTTTCCCAGAATTATCGAGGCGCTCGAGAAGCGCAATGACAAGATCGAGGGCGACCTGAAAAACGCCGAACTCACGAGGGAAGAAGCGGAAAAGATGTTGGCGGAGTACAAGGCGCAGCTCGATGAGGCTCGAACCGAGGCCAAGAAGATCATGGACGAAGGCAGGGGTCTCGGAGAGAACATCCGGAAGGAGACCATAGAGAAGGCGACCGAAGAGGCCAATCAATTGATCAAACGCGCGCAGGAGGAAATCACGCGCGAGAAGGAAAAAGCGCTGAAGGAGCTTCAGGGCCAAATTGCCGACATTTCCATCGAGGTTGCCGCGAAGGTCATCCAAAAAACATTGAGCAAGGAAGAACATTCCCAACTTATCGACCAGTATATATCCGAGGTAGGCAGGCTCTATGAAGGTTGATCCGATAGTAAGCGCATACGCCGAATCGCTGTTCCGCCTGGCGTCGGCTGAAGGCTTGACCGACCGGGTGGAGGAGGAACTTCACGATCTCGAGCGGCTCTACGAGAGCAATTACGAGTTGAAGGAGTTCATAAATAATCCCAGAATAAAAGCTGAAGGAAAACGGGACGCTATTGCAGAACTTCTCGGCGATAAGCTGAGCCGGATTACGCTGAATCACCTGTATCTTATCGTCGACCAGGAGCGCGGGCGCATGTTGCCGAAAATCGCCGAAGAGTATTACCGGCTTGCGAGCGAGGTCAGGGCAAAGGTGTCCGCCGAGGTCATTACCGCCGTCCCCATCTCCGACGGGGAACTCGACAACCTCGCTGAGAAACTCAAGCGGCTGACCAAGAAGGATGTGTATCTGCGTGCGCGCGTCGACGAATCGATATTAGGTGGCGCCATCGTCAAGGTCGGCGACAAGGTCTTGGATGGCAGCGTCCGCAACAAACTGTCACAAATCAAGAAGAAGATGGCCGGCTGATGCGTGCCCGCTTCTTCATTAAAGGGGAGGATGCGTCTTGGAACTGAAGCTAGACCCTTCTGAAATAGCGTCGATATTGAGACGCCACATCGAGGAATCGCAGGTGGCCGTCGGCATGGAGGAAGTCGGCATTGTAATAGAATCCGGCGACGGCATCGCCAGAGTCAAGGGATTGCCGACCTGCATGTCGGCTGAGATGCTCGAGTTTCCGAACAACATTTACGGCATGGCGCTCAATCTCGAGATCGGCCAGGTCGGCGCCGTGATCCTGGGGGATTTCGAGGAAATCGAACAGGGGACCTCCGTGAAGAGGACGGGGAGAATTCTCCAGGTGCCGGTCGGTCCCGAACTGGTGGGACGCGTTGTGAACGGAGTGGGGCAGCCGGTTGACGGGAAAGGGCCGATTAACGCGAAGAAGTTCAGGCCCATCGAGGGCGGGTCGCCCAACGTCGTTCAGCGGCAGCCCGTGAAGGAACCGCTTCAGACCGGCTTGAAGTGCATCGACTCGATGATACCGATCGGGCGCGGCCAGCGGGAACTCATTATCGGTGACCGACAAACAGGAAAGACCGCTCTCGCAGTTGACACGATAATCAATCAACGCGACACCGATGTGTATTGCATCTATGTGGCCATCGGCCAGAAACAGTCGACGGTTGTCGGCGTTGTGGAAACGCTCGAGAGATACGGCGCGATGGACTACACCATTGTCGTCGCCGCGAATGCGAGCGACCCGTCGCCGATGCAGTACGTTGCGCCCTATGCCGGCTGCGCAATGGGAGAAGAGTTTCGGGATACCGGAAAACATGCGCTGATAATTTACGATGATTTGTCCAAGCACGCGGTCGCGTATCGCACGATGTCGCTCCTGCTGAGGAGGCCGCCGGGCCGCGAGGCCTATCCCGGCGACATTTTCAACCTCCATTCGCGCTTGCTCGAGCGGGCGGCAAAGCTGTCGGAACCGCTCGGCGGCGGCTCGCTTACCGCTCTTCCGATTGTGGAAACGCAGGCGGGCGATTATTCCGCGTACATTCCGACGAACGTGATTTCGATCACCGACGGTCAGATTTACCTCGAGACCGACCTTTTTTATGGCGGCGTGAGACCCGCGGTATCGGTTGGCCTGTCGGTATCGCGCGTTGGCGGAAACGCTCAAATACCAGGCATGAAGCGAGTGGCCGGAACGTTGCGACTGAGCCTTGCGCAGTATCGCGAACTGGCGGCGTTTGCCCAGTTCGGTTCGGAACTGGACAGGGCGACGCAACAGCAGTTGAACCGGGGAGAGCGGCTGGTCGAGGTATTGAAGCAGCCGCAGTATGAACCAATGCCGGTCGAGCAGCAGGTAATGATAATCGCCGCCGCGAACCTGGGGTTGCTCGATGATATTCCCGTCGACCAAATCAAAGCATTCGAGACGGGATTTCATGAGTTTATGAAGGATAAATACCCCGAGATCGGCAAGGCCATTCGCGAGACCAAGCAAGTGACCGACGAAACTTCTGATCAAATCAAAAAGGCGACGGAAGAATTTAAGCTTCTGTTCAAACCGTAAGAAGACCAATGGCAAATACGCGTGAAATCAGGAATCGTATCCGGAGCGTAAAGAACATCCAGCAGATTACCCGCGCCATGGAGATGGTGGCAGCCTCGAAATTGAAACGGGCGCAGGAACTCGTCCAGGCGGCCGGGCCCTATGCGGAGAAACTCCGAACGCTCATGGGGGAAGTGGGCTCATCGACATCGGGCGTGTCGCATCCGCTGCTTGTCGAGCGGCCGGTGGAGCGAACCTGCGTTGTCGTGATGACTTCCGACAAGGGATTGTGCGGGGCATACAACTCGAATATCATCGGGAAAGCGATGGAGTTTATCAAGCCGCTGAACCCCCAGTCGGTTCGCCTGGCGCTGATCGGCAAAAAGGCAAACGACTTCTTCAAAAAGCGTTCATATGAGATACTGAAATACTGGCCGTTTCCCGCCCACGAGATCGAGGTTCCTTTCGTCGCGGAGGTGGCGCGGTTTCTTGCCGAGGGATATGAGCGGGGCGACTTCGACAGAGTTGCCTTGTTCTACACGAAATTCAAGAGCGCGATGGTGACCGTTCCGACGCAGATACAACTTCTTCCGCTGCAGAGCGCCTTCGGCGAGGACGACGGAAAGAACGGAATGGGAGCGCTCTACATTTTCGAACCGACGGCCGAGGAGCTTTTGCAGAAGTTGCTGCCGAAATACCTCCAGAACCAGGTTTATCTTGCGTTTGTGGAAGCTGCGGCGTCAGAACAGGGCAACCGGATGGTTTCGATGAGGAATGCGACCGGCAACGCAGATGAAATGATTCGCACCTTGACGCTGAATTACAACAAGGTGCGCCAGGCTTCCATTACGCGGGAGATACTCGAGGTCGTATCCGGGGCTGATGCGACCGAGAAGAAGTAACGAAGCGCATCGGGATGTTTTGAAAGCGTCCTCGAAAGGTTTGAGAAGGAGAACACAATGAAGACAGGCAAAATTGTCCGGGTTATTGGGCCGGTGGTCGACGTCGAGTTTTTCTCCGACGCCGTGCCGCCGATAAATAACGCCATACGGATTCAGGACAAGGAGCGGGAAACAGACCTCGTTGTCGAAGTGGCGCAGCATCTCGGTGATAACATTGTCCGCGCCGTTGCGATGTCGTCTACCGACGGCCTTGTGAGGGGGATGGAAGCGGTTGACACCGGCGCTCCGATCACGATACCGGTCGGAGAGGAATGCCTCGGCCGAATCTTCAACCTGCTGGGAGATCCCATCGACGAGCTTGGACCTGTCAGCGCCAAGATGAAATATCCGATTCACCGTCCGCCGCCGATTTTCGAGGAGCAGGTTTCGGCGAACGAGCCTTTCGAAACCGGATTGAAGGTTATCGACCTTCTCGCTCCCTACACCCGCGGCGGGAAGGTGGGGCTGTTCGGCGGCGCCGGCGTGGGCAAGACCGTTCTGCTGATGGAACTGATCCATAACCGAGCGAAGCAGCACGGTGGCGTTTCGGTGTTCGGCGGTGTCGGCGAGCGCACCCGCGAGGGGAACGACCTCTGGCTCGAGATGAAAGAATCCGGCGTCATGGAAAGGACCGTTCTCGTTTTCGGACAGATGAACGAGCCTCCCGGCGCGCGCCTTCGGGTCGGGCTCAGCGCTCTCACGGAGGCGGAGTACTTCCGTGATGACAAGGGGCAGGACGTCCTGCTGTTTATCGATAACATTTTCCGTTTCAGCCAGGCGGGCTCCGAGGTGTCGGCTCTTCTGGGACGGATGCCGTCGGCAGTCGGATACCAGCCCACCCTGAGCATGGAGATGGGTGATTTGCAGGAGCGCATCACCTCGACCAAACGCGGATCGATTACGTCGGTGCAGGCGATATATGTGCCCGCAGACGACTTGACCGACCCGGCGCCCGCGACAGCGTTTTCGCATCTTGACGCGACGACGGTGCTTTCGCGGCGCATCGCCGAGCTGGGAATCTATCCCGCCGTCGACCCGCTGGATTCCACGTCGCGAATTCTTGACCCTCGTATTGTGGGAGAAGAGCACTACACCGTCGCGCGGACGGTCCAGCAGATATTGCAGAGATACAAGGACCTTCAGGACATCATCGCGATTCTCGGAATGGAGGAGCTGTCGGAAGAAGATAAGCTGACCGTTCATCGCGCGCGCCGCCTGCAGAGATTTTTGTCGCAGCCGTTCCACGTTGCGGAACAGTTCACCGGGACGCCGGGCCGTTACGTGTCCATTCCGGATACGATCCGAAGCTTCAAGGCGATAGTCGAGGGTGAGTATGATGATTTGCCCGAGGCCGCCTTCTATATGGTGGGAGCAATCGAGGAAGCCGTCGAAAAGGCCGAGCAGATTCAGAAGGGGTAAACCGAAGTGGCGAAATCGTATCCACTTGAAATAGTCACACTCAAGCAGAAAGTATTCAGCGAGGACGTTCAGTGTGTAACTGTTCCGGGCGGACTCGGTTACCTGGGTATTTTGGCGGGGCACGCGCCGCTTTGCACCAATGTCGAGGTGGGCATCATCTCCATTAAGCTTGAAGACTCCGCCGACCTTAAAATGGCCGTGGGCGAAGGTTTCCTCGTGGTTACTCCGAAGGAAACCACTTTGCTGGTGGACACTGCGGAGAAAAAGGAAGAGATCGACGTGGAGCGGGCACGCGCCGCAATGAGCCGCGCTCGTGAACGATTGTCTTCTCCCGGTGTCGAGATCGATGTGGATCGGGCTGAAGTCGCACTGAAGCGAGCCATCGCACGGCTGAAACTTGTCGGGGCGTTGGATTGATTCGCATCGGATAGCCGCCTCCTCGCGAATGACGCCGCTTTCATGAGGGCCCGCATCGCTGCGGGCCCCTTTCAGTTTTGGCTTGCCTTCTCTTCTTTGGTATAATCAATTCTGTTTCTCCGGCATACGAGTCGCGGCGTGAAGGGCATGTTGAACATCTATCTGGCCCGGGGTTCGGTATGCCGCGCTTGGGGGGCGGCCCTCTGCGCCGGGCGAACGCGGGATGGATACACAGCCTCCCGCGCTGACATATCGGACAAGTGCGGAGCCGGGGAGACGCTTGAAATGTGTGCGACACGGAGCGGAAGAGATATTTGTTCCTCCGGAAAAGGCCCGTAATCTCTCGGAGGCGCGAATTCAATCGCGTATTTCCAAGGTGCTCGTTGGTTTGTAATTGTCGGCACAAGCTCAAAGAATTGAGAATGAAACGCGCAGGGAAACTGAAAGAAGAACCGGGCAACGCGCCGGACAGCGACACATTCGTCAAGGATAGGGAGCCGTGTTCAAATCCCTGATACCGTCACCGGTCGAAGTGGCAAGAAAATTGGGGCGCCTTCTGCTGTTGTGCAGCCTTGTAGGAGTCGTCGCCGGACTGGGCGCCATAGCTTTTTTCTGGATGCTCGAGTTCACGAGACATTATGCGCTCGATTTCATTGCGGGCTATCGCCCCGTCGGTCCCGGCGGTGAGGAGTCGTTGTTTGCCGAGAGTTCCACCACTTTTCGCCGATGGCTTCTCTTCATTATTCCGGCTGTTGGCGGGTTGCTGAGCGGAATTCTCGTCTACACGTTCGCGCCGGAGGCAGAGGGCCATGGAACCGATGCCGCTATCACCGCGTATCATTTCAGGCGGGGCGAGGTTCGGGCGAGGGTTCCGCTGGTGAAGGCCGTCTCCGCCGCGATCACCATCGGAACCGGGGGGTCTGGCGGAAGGGAGGGTCCGATTGCGCAGATCGGCGCCGGTTTTGGCTCGTTTCTCGGGAAGGTCTTGCGGTTGAGCGTGTACGAGAGGCGCATCCTGATGGCGTCGGGCATGGCCGCGGGCATCGGAGCGATCTTTCACGCACCCTTGGCGGGCGCCTTGTTCGCGGCAGAGGTTCTGTACCGGGAAATGGACATGGAATACGAGGTGATCGTGCCGGCAATCATCTCGTCTGTGATTGCGTATGCGGTATTTGCGGTCCGATTCGGGTGGAGTCCCCTTTTCAGCACGCCCGACTTCGTGTTTCAGAATCCTGCCGAGCTCCTGCCCTACCTCATATTAGCTATCGTTGTGGCGTTCAGCGCCGGTCTTTTCATCCAGATATTCTATGGCGTGCGCGACCTGTTCCACTCGTTGTCCATGCCGAACTTTCTGAAGCCCGCTCTCGGCGGGTTGCTCACCGGAGTGGTCGGGTTTTGCTTGCCTGAGGCTTTGGGAGCCGGCTACGGAGTGGTGCAGGAGGCGTTCGCAGGCAGACCGGGAGTGGCCATGCTTGTCGCAATCGCGCTGGGAAAAATGCTCACCACATCCTTTTCAATTGCCTCCGGAGGAAGCGGCGGCGTTTTCGGTCCGTCGGTTGTCATCGGAGGCGCCCTGGGAGGCGCGGTGGGGCTTCTCATGCAGACGGTGTTCCCGGGGATGGACATTCACGCGGGCGCATTTGTCATAGTCGGAATGGCGGGCTTTTTCGCGGGGGCGGCCAACACCCCGATATCGACCGTGATAATGGTGAGCGAGATGACGGGCAATTACCATCTTTTGGTGCCTTCCATGTGGGTGTGCATCATTTCGTACGTGCTGGTGCGGCGGTCGAGTCTCTACGAGAAACAGATTCCGACTCGTATGGATGCCCCCTCTCACGTCGGAGAAATGATGGGGGGTGTTCTGAAACGTCTCACCGTCTCGGATGCCCTGCAAAATGAAGAGCAAACGCAGCTCGTTTTTGTGAACGAATCCACTACGCTTCACGACCTGTTGGACAAGTTCGCTAATTCGAAACAGGAATGTTTTCCCGTTGTGGACGAGGAAAACAAACTCGTTGGAGTGGTCGACGGGAGAGACCTTCGGCATATCATCAGTGAAGCGGGATTCATAGACCAGCTCGTAATCGCCAAGGAGCTGGCGGGAAATCCGCCGACCCTCACGCCCATGGAAGACCTGTATTCCGCCGTGAACAAGATGGTTGCTTCGCAGAACGACGAGTTGCTTGTTGTCGACGAGGCCGACCCGGGAAAGGTTGTCGGTATCCTCAGCCGGAGCGATCTCGTTGCCGCATACAACAGGCAGTTCCTGGCCGGAGGTTTTTTGTAACGCTACGGTGGCGGCCCTCCCCGGAAGAGAGGCTTCGCGATTCCGCAGATTCATTGAAGTGCTCGTTCTCCCTGTGTTATAATCGCTCGACTTCCTGCCGGAACAGGACAGAGCGACGTCGCTGGAACAAACCAACCCCGACCCGAGATGCGAAGAACGTACGGTTACAGTGGACGAAGGAGTGCCGGGCTGCCGTGAGCCTCCAGAGCATCAAGCTGCTCAGTTTCATTCTTCTATCGACGCTCCTCTTCTTTGGAGACACCAGTCCCGCCGAAGGGCAGGGTTTCTTCGACATTCGGCAATCGGATGTGTTCAAACGCGGCGAACCCGTTTATTTTTCCGGTGACACGTTTACGTATAACGTTGAGACCGGCATCATGACCGGCGCGGGAAATGTGAATATAGTTCAGGCGGAAAACCGCTTGCGCGGCAACCGTCTTGTCATTGATCTTCGCGGGAATGTCGCCCAAATCGAAGGGGATGTGCTGGTGAAACGCGGCGAAGATACGGTCGAGGGAACACGCGGAGTATACGATTTAGAAAGACAAACAGGCCTCTTTTATGATGCGCGCGGGCATTCGGAGCCGTGGTATGTCGCTGCCGAGCAGGTCGAGCGGGAACAGAGCGGGGAATATAACGTTACCGAGGGTTTGCTGACGACGTGCAGCTTGCCGCACCCGCACTACCGCCTGCAGGCGGGAAGCATCCGGGTTATTCCCGACCAGAGAGTCATTGCCCGTGACCTGACGCTCTACGCCGGCTCGTTACCGGTGTTCTATTTTCCGTATTACTCGCAGGGGCTCGGTCCGTCCCGTCCCCCGCTCGAATTTCAAGCGGGAAGCCAGACCGACCTGGGTCTTTACGCTATTGTCGGCTACAATCTCGAACTGAGCGAGGAAATCCAGCTCAAGCCGCACGTCGCAGGTTATACGAAAAGCGGCGTGGGCGGCGGGCTTGACGGAAGGCTGAACTTATTCGGCGGCGACGGCCGGGGCCGATTCGATTCCTTTTACATTTCAGACCAGAACGAAGATAACACGGACCCGCGGGGAATCGATAAGGACAGGGGTAAAGCCGACCTCTATTATCGGCAGGAGCTTCCCCACGATGCAACCGCGCTCGTGCAGGTAGAATACGTCTCGGACCGCGACTTCCTGAAGACCTTCGATTTTGGCGACTTTTCCGAGCGCGAGTTGCCCGAGACATTTTTCAATCTGGAGAGGACCGGCCAGCATAATGTGGCTTCGTTCATCGTTCGCGGGCGCTTGGTTGATTACATTGAAGACGTCGAGCGGCTGCCCGGGCTCAGGCTGAACATGCTCGAGCAGGAATTCGGAGACACCGGACTGTTTTTCAGCGCGGAGAATGAGAGCGTATATCTGAATGTCGAGCCGGGCGGGCCTCACTCCGCCCGCAATTTCAGCGCGGCCCGCCTGGCGTATCCGTTGCGGTTCCGGAAGTGGCTCGGCGTCGTGCCTTTCGTGGAAGGTGACGCCACGTACTATTCAGACACGCCGCTTGAAGACGACGAGTACCGCCTGTCCGGTTCGGCTGGTGTGACAGGGCAGTCCCGGTTTCACAGGGTCTACGGCTCGCCATTCGCCCAGTACACCGCGTTCCGGCATCTCGTTGTGCCGACCATAAACTACCGGTTCCGTCCAACGCCCGACGATGAACCGGAGGACCTTCACCAGTTCGATTCCGTAGACCGTATCGACCGGGAAAACATGGTTGAGCTCGAACTGAAGAATTACCTTCAAGCAAAGCGGTCCGATGGTGGGAGAACCGATGTTGTCGATTACACAATAACCGGGGGCTTCGAGTTTGACGATAGCGATGACACCCTTGCGATTCTCGAAAATGAACTGATGATAAGGCCGCTTGCCAACTGGCAGTTTGCGACACGGGCGGTCAATGATTTCAGGGAGGAACGACGCTCCGACCTCGTGAGCGCCGTTCTCAGGTACACGAAACCGGGGTCATTCAAGGCTTCCGGGGGTTTTATCCATGAAGACACCGTCCTCAAGCCGCACGAGACCCAGCTCGTCTATTCGCTGAGTAAGGCGCTCGGGCCTTTTTGGCGGGTTGGCGTTGAGCAGCGGTACGACATCGCCTCGGATGAGCTTTCATATCAGGAGGCATGGGTCTGGCGCGACCTTCACTGCTGGGAGGTGTTGCTGAAAGTGACGGACAGGAGAGAGGCGACCTCGTTCATGGTTTTGCTCAACGTAAAGGCATTCCCGCTCAATACAATCGAACGCACTGTGGAATTGGACCCGATAGGGGAGGCTGCCGCATGGCCCACGCGCTGGTAACCGGGGGAGCCGGGTTTATCGGCTCACACTTAACGGAGGCCCTGCTCGAAAGAGGAGACCAGGTCACGATTCTCGATGACCTCTCGACAGGCAGGCGCGAGAACATCGACCATCTTCAGGAGAGTCCCGCCTTCCGATTTGTCCTCGACACCGTTCTGGATGACAAGGTTGTCGACGAGCTGGTTTCACGATGCGAAATCGTTTTTCATATGGCCGCAGCGGTCGGTGTCAAGTACATCATCAATAATCCTCTCGCTTCGCTTCGCATAAACACGAAGGGAACCGAGAACATCTTCGAGGCGGCGAACCGGCATAAAAGGAAGGTGGTCCTCGCGTCGACGTCCGAAATCTACGGCAAGAACGAAAAAGAAAGCTTGAGCGAGAACGACGACAGGATTCTCGGCTCCACATCCATTTCCCGATGGGGGTATTCCTGCACGAAGGCCTTCGATGAGTTTCTTGCCCTTGCATACTGGCGTGAGAAGAAACTGCCGGTTGTCATTGTGAGATTCTTCAACACGTGCGGTCCCCGCCAGACCGGAGAGTACGGCATGGTTGTGCCGCGGTTCGTGAAGGCCGCCTTGCTCGGTCACCCACTCCAGGTTTTCGGCGACGGAAAACAGGTGCGCTGCTTTTCTTACATCAACGATATTGTTGTAGGAATTCTTGCTCTTGCGGCCAAACCCGAGGCCGTCGGAGAAATCTTCAACCTCGGTTCCACCGAGGCGATCACCATTGAAGACTTGGCGCGAAGGGTCATCAAGATGACAAACAGTTCGTCTGGCATCGAGTATATTCCGTACGAGCAGGCATACGAACGAGGGTTCGAAGACCTTCAAAGACGCGTCCCCTGCATCGACAAGGCAAAAGAGCTGGTCGGCTTTCAACCACGCACGTCCCTCGACGACTTGTTGCAGAAGGTGGTCGATTACTTCGAAAGATAAGTCGGTGCGGTCGCAAGCATGAGAATATTAATTACGGGAATCGCCGGTTTTGCCGGCTCACATCTCGCCGAGCTTCTTGTCCGTGACGGAGAAGAAGTGGCGGGCACGGTTTTTCCGGGTGAGAATACGCGGAATATCGAGGCCGTTCGGTCGGAGGTCAGACTCGTTTCGTGCGACCTGCGGGATGCGAAGGAAACAGAGGGAACGGTCTCAGACCTGGAGCCGGAGGAAATTTACCATTTGGCGGCGCGCACGTTCATCCCCGATTCCGTCGTTGATCCGCGGGCCACATTTGACACCAACCTTTACGGCACGCTGAACCTGTTTGAGGCGGCGAAAAAAATTCCCTCGGCGCCGATGGTGCTGTTCGTCGGCTCTGCGGATGAGTACGGCCGCGTGGAAGAGAGCGAGCTTCCCATCAGCGAGCAGGCTCCTCTGCGGCCGACCAATCCCTATTCGGTCAGTAAGGTGAGCGCGAGCATGCTCGCGTACCAATACGGTGTTTCCGGACCGATGCGCGTGGTTCGGGTGCGACCGTTCAATCACACAGGCCCTCGGCAGGAGGCGCGCTTTGTCTGCTCCGATTTCGCGCGGCAGATTGTCGAGGCTGAAAAGGGGCGTCGTCCGCCTGAGGTCCGGGTGGGGAATCTGACGCCGAAACGGGATTTCACGGATGTCAGGGACGTCGTTCGGGCTTACCGCGATATTCTCCGGGGCGGGAAATCATGTGAGGTGTACAACATTTGTTCGGGCGAATCTCTGAGCGTGGGCGAGATTCTGCAAGAATTGCTGGCGGCCTCGCAGATTCAGATGCGGGTCGTTGAGTCTTGCGACCGCGCGAGGGAGAGCGAAGTGGAAGACGTCCGGGGCGATTTTGGAAAAATTGAAAGGGAGGTCGGGTGGAGACCGAGAATTCCCTTGAAGGAAACGTTGAAGGAACTCATGGAATACTGGCGATGTTTCGGTTGAAGGAGGCGTCTCTTGGCACGAGTATTAATTACGGGCGGCGCAGGTTTTCTCGGGTCCCACCTGTGTGACCGTTTTATTAAAGAAGGTCACGACGTTACCTGTGTGGACAACCTGATTACCGGCAACGCGAACAATGTGGCCCATTTGTTCGGCAACCCGAGGTTCCGGTTCATTCATTACGATGTGACAGAGTATATCTATGTTGCCGGGAAACTGGACTACGTTCTTCATTTCGCCTCGCCGGCCAGCCCGATCGATTACCTGGAGCTCCCGATACAAACCTTGAAAGTCGGCTCCCTTGGCACTCACAAAGTGCTGGGATTGGCAAAGGACAAGGGAGCGCGCTTTTTGCTCGCGTCGACATCGGAAGTGTACGGCGACCCGCTGATCCATCCGCAGCCCGAGTCCTATTGGGGCAATGTGAACCCGATCGGTCCCCGGGGCGTTTATGACGAAGCAAAGCGCTTTGCCGAAGCGCTGGTGATGGCGTATCATCGCGTTCACAAAATCGATACGCGCATCGCGCGCATTTTCAACACATACGGCCCGAGAATGCGCCCGAACGACGGGCGCGTAGTATCTAACTTCGTGAATCAGGCTTTGAAAGGCGAACCGTTGACCGTTTATGGCGACGGCTCGCAGACGCGCAGCTTCTGTTATGTCGATGACCTCGTGGAAGTCATTACCAGGTTGTTGTTCTCGGACGAAACGGACCCGGTGAATTGCGGAAACCCCGTGGAAATGTCGGTGCTCCAACTGGCGGAACTCGTGAAGGAGCTGGTTGGCGGCGAGAGTGAGATATTGATGGAGCCGTTGCCCGAGGACGACCCGAAGGTGCGACAGCCCGATATCACACGTGCCCGCGAGAAGCTTGGCTGGCGCCCCTGCGTTTCGTTGCGAGATGGTCTGGCCAAAACGATCGAGTACTTCGAGACACTAACATAGCCCACATCGTCGGCAGCGGCGCTTGCTCGGTAGGGAGAAGGCGATGGAACCGGAGGGGAGAAAACAAACCGGAGAACGTCGAAAATATGTCCGGTATGCATGTGAAACAGAAATTAAAGCAGTGGTCGATTTTAATCCCGACGTTGCCCGCCGGACATTCGGAAAGCTGCCGCCCATAGTCTTTCGTCGGGGACAACGGGGAACGGTCAGAGATATCAGCCAGAAAGGATTATCCATCGAGGTTGACGATTTGTTGCCCGACGGGATGATCCTGAAAATCGCCGTGGAGAATCCTGTCACCGTTCCTGTAGAGAGCGCCGCGAGAGTCGTCTGGTCGAAGAAAATTGCCGATGCCGGGCAACGATACGCGATCGGCATGGTGTTCCGAAACATGAAAGATAGGCACAAGCGAAACCTTGACAAGCTCCTTCAGTTCTTGCGAAACATTCCGGAATAGCGAGGCGCCGCAGCCGGGTGCGCGTGGTGGAGAATCTCCTCTTTGGCCAACCCGTCGACACATGCCCGACATGATCCGATTGCCGCTGTACTGTACGGCGGCCTCGCCCTGGGCCTCATCGCCGGACTTGTTCTGGCTTGGCTTCCGCTGCCCGTAACACTCTCCCATTTTGTTTTTGAGGATTCTTTCTACTATCTGCGGGTTGCGCGCAGCATCATAAACGGGAACGGTTCGACGTTCGACGGCATCCACCCCACGAACGGCTTCCATCCACTCTGGATGCTGGTGTCGATATTGGTGAGCCTTCCCTTCGAAGCGGGTTCTCCGGTTCCCATTCACCTGCTCCTGTCTCTGTGCGCCGGATTGCATGCGTCCACCGCCTATCTCATGTATCGGGCAATTGGGCTCGCAGGAGACCGCACCGTTGCAGTCGTGGTTGCTCTTCTCTGGCTCTTTAACTACAACATTGCGGGAATCGCTCTTTGCGGCCTCGAGACCTCCCTGGTTGCATTTCTCCTGATTCTCACACTGCGATACTACCTCTGCTGCCGACAAAATCTCGGCATGGCGCAAGGATGGAAGGCGGGTCTTCTCGTGGGCCTGACAACACTTGCCAGATTCGACGGGGCGCTGCTGGGATTCTTTTTGGCGGCCGACCAGGCTGTGCTTGCCTTTACTCAGAGGGAACGCCCGCGCCGAGCGCTTGCCCGCATCGTTCCCATGTCGGCGGCCGGCTCGGCGGCGATGATTCCGTGGATGGTGTGGAGTTGGAATGTTTCCGGCTCGATTCTTCCGAACAGCCATCGGGCCTTGAGACTCTGGATCGGTCCTGAGACGCGCCTTCAGGAGGACGCGCTCGCAGGACTCGTTCAAATGTTTGCGCGATATGCGCCCGATATGGCCCGCGTGTACGGCTTCTTTCCCCTTTCCTGGCCCGCTCTTGCGGCAGCCGTTGTTTTCGTTTGCATCCTTGTGTCCGGACGCACCAAAGCCCTCGGCCTTCCGCTGTTCGTATTCGTTGTTTACCCCGTCGCTCATTCACTGTACTATGCTTTCAGCTTTGCTCCGCTGAACCGGTACCTGTATCCCGCGCACCTGGTTGTATTCGCGGCCATCGGTTTGGCCGCTGGCGGCATGAGCGTCTCGAATCGGAGCCGAGCGGCGGTCCGAGCTTTCGGGGGGGCGCTGCTGGCGCTCGTTTTGTTGAACGTGGTGTGGTCGGGCGCGATGTCATGGAAAGAGGGGAAAGCGGCGGCGGGCACTCACAGCCTTCACTGGACCATGTATAGCCAGGCGGTTCCCTGGTTACGAAAGAACGTGCAGCCCGACGAAAAAATAGGCGCTTTCAACTGCGGGATATACGGCTACTTCTCCGGGCGCACGGTTGTGAACCTCGACGGAGTGATAAATGACAGCGTCATCCCTTATTTGGAACAAGGGCGGCTTGTCGGCTATCTTCGCGAAGAAGGGATCACGTACGTTGTGGACTGGGAGACCGCGCTTGCTGCTGCCTTCACACGGTTTGGAGGAGTCGCCGACTATCGTGAGAGGTTCAGGTTTGTTCATCAGTTCGAGCAACCGTGGGGCCCGCACGCGGGCGCTCGCTTGCTGGTTCTCCAGCTTGAGTAGTCTGCGCGCCAAGCGGTTCCATGGGTGAGCCGAAACTTATGGCCGCTTCGCCTGCTGCGGGGGCTCGGGAAATTGCGGAGGTCCAAATAGTGTGATGGTCGTAACGCGCTGGTCGTCCGGTGGCGGGGATATTATGAAGCAAACTCGGCTGAGACCCCTGTGAAGGGGGGCGAGCACGAAATCGACGCCTTGGGCCAGGGCGTCGCCCACTGTGTGGTCTGTCGACCCGAGGTTTTCTTTCGGGACTTCATGCATATCCCGGGCGAAGGAGACGCTGCTCCCGATCGCGAGTGTGGCAAAGGCGACAACGATGCCGGCGGCGAGTCGCAGGATTACGGGACGGGTTCTCACGTTCCTGTTCCTTTCTATGTGTTTTTGTACGGTTCGCGGCCTTTCGTGACAACGGTTCCGTACCATTGAAGCAATTCGTCAATCTCGAATCGTATCGCTCTCCTTTTTCCATCCGTCACTTGATAGAACGGGATGTCGCTTTCGTCGAGCCACTTGTATACCTGCTCCACCGTGACGCCGAGAGTGTCCGCGGCATCGGTCACATTGAGGAGAGTTTTCCCTCGGCGGTCTTCCCTGCGGCGGAGCCAGATGCGCCTTTGTACGAGCCGTCTTTCCTCGGTGACGGGCTGGTCAGAAGTTCGCCGGTCCCGCAACCGTCGGTTGTATTTCCTCTGTTCGTCCGGGTTCTCGCACAGTTCCAGGACGAAACTGCCGGTGGCTTTTGAACAGTCTTCGTTCACGCAGCCGCCTCCCAGCTTCGCTCCCGGGAGTTCGATGTGAGGGATATCAACGGACTCTCTCGAAACAAAGAGACCCTTATCCTGCTGGAGCAGTTCCGCAAGCTCTTCCATTTCCCTCGGGGGCGGACCGTCCGCGGTCTCATCATCTCGAAGGCTCGGCTGATTCGAAATTTCATGCTCGCCGGAGGGAGACCGCACGGCCAAGAGCATAATGGGAAAGCTGAGAATAAAGGTGAAGACAACGATTAGCAGAAAATCGAACAGCATTCCTCTTCCTTTGCGGGGTCGGCCGCTTTTCTCCGGGTCGACCGGATGCGCTCGATGCGGAATCAACGGTCAGAAATAACAAAAGAAACGACGGATGACATTTTACAATTTTCTGACGGCTTATTCAACCCGACCTGTTCCCTCTTGCCGGCTCCCGCCGGCCTCCCGGTCTTTCCCTTTTCGGGAAGCCGCGAATCGTTCCCGAAGAATCCGCCCGAAACGTCTTCCGTAAATGATGTCGTATGTCTCTTCCTTGCCCGGAAAGAGTCGGAGCGCCGCACGCTTCGTGGCGTTCATCAGGTCGAGCGCCTCGTCAACGCTCATTTTTTCCTGCGCCAGCACCGCCGCAGTCAGATCGACCATTATTCGGAGATGCCGCATCTTTCTGTCTTCTTCTCGAACGGCTTGTGATTGTTCCATTCCAGTACTCCTGTTTCAAGGCGCCCCCCCGCTCCTCAGGTTGGATTTATAGCAATACCCTTGCAACGAAGGAGATAGCGACCGCAGTTTTTTCCGATTTGTTTTCCGACGAAGGCAATCGATGATATCCCCGCTCCTTCTCCTATCGTGGCGGCGTCTTCGGCGATCGGCAAAGTCAGCACGTGCCACCCGCTGCCGGCGACGATGGATGTCTGGGGACGACGTATGGCGATTTCGGCCGGTGTTTCCTCTTCCGTGGTCAGCACGCCTGGCTGTTCGTCGTACAGACAGTATTCGATCGATTTTCCGTTAGTCAATGTGACCAGGAAGGAGCACACGACTTTGCCGTTCAACGGAACAACCAATTGCTTCATTTCCACGAGCAGTTCTATCGAAGCCGGCAGGCCGCTCACATTCGACGTTTCCACTATGATTGAGCATGAAGCTTTGTCGGCGCGCTGTCCAACGGGAATGGAAAGAATATTGTCGTCAAACGAGACTTTCGCCAGTCCCTCACACGTGGACTTGACATGCCAATGCCCTTCGAACAGGGGAATAAAAAAAGGTTCGCTCGGCCCCGCCTCACCTTTCGCGAGAGCTTCCCGCTCCTTTTGAACGCCGGCAATCTGCTCGCCCTGCGGGCGGGTTTCTGAGCCGCCGGTTTCTTCAACGGGCTCTTCGCTCTCGACAAGCTCTTGGATTCTGCTTCTTATTTCCCGTTCTTTCTGCAACCGCTTCTCTTCATCGACCCGAACTTTTTCCGCAGCTTTTTCTTCGGCCGGCGTCGCGTATACCATGAGTTCAATCTCGTTTCGGGGAATCTCGGCCAGTCCCTGTTCGGTGCGAATGCGAACCTTGTCAATCGATTCCGCAATCACCTCGCAGTTTATTTCGCTTCCCTTGCTCAAAAGCAGCAGGTCCGGCCACATTTCGCGTGGAAAGGTTTTTCGGGCGCGGATATCTCGGAAGGCTTCCTCGAGAGTCGCGAGTTCTCTCTCTCTTTGGGCGGCGCCGTTCTCCTGCGGGGAGGGCTGGGCGGGCACTGCATTGGGCGGCGCCGCCGGCGGTGAAGGCGATTCCACATCGGGCTGTTTCTCGACGGCCCTTTTGTCATCTGTTCTTTCGCTCACGGGTGTGTCGATCGGCGCCGATTGGCGAGTCCCCTGATATGCCTTCAAACCCAGAACAAGGCTGAGAATCAGAACCATTGGCAGACCGGCCAGCATGAGCCGGGTTAAAGACGGCGTCCGTCTCTTCCGGGGTATCGACCCGCCCGATTTTATTCGTCGGATATCGTCGAGCAATTCCTGGCAGCTTGCGTAGCGATTGCCGGGATTCTTGGCCATCATTCTGCGGACGACCGTATCTGTCTCTTCCGAAATTCCGGGATTCAGAGAGCGCGGCCACACCGGCTCTGTCGTTTGTATTTTCTTCAGCACCATCAAGGTGGAATCCCCTTCGAAAGGAATTTTCCCCGTGAGCATCTCATAGAAAACGACTCCAAGTGAATAGATGTCGCTTCGCGAGGTGGCCACTTCGCCCGCGGCCTGTTCCGGCGACATATATTCCGGCGTCCCCACAATGCTTCCTTCCACCGTCAGCCTGGTCGTTCTTTCCTGGAGCGCGAGACCGAAATCCGTCACCCGGATGCGGCCTGCTTTATCGACCATTATGTTGCTGGGTTTTATGTCCCGGTGCACAATGCCCCGGCTATGCGCATATTGAAGGGCTTTGGCGACCTGCAGAACGATGTTCACGCTCCTTCCAAGACTCAAGACACCTTCTTTGTACAGGATGTCATCGAGCGAGGGGCCTTCGACGTATTCCATGGTATAGAAATAAAAATCATCCTCGTGTCCGATGTCGTAAATTTGAACAATATTGGGATGGTTGAGCTTTGCGATTGCGCGGGCTTCGTTCTCGAATCTCCTGATAAAGGACTGGTCCTTTGTGAGGTGCTGGGGAAGCACCTTCATGGCAACCATTCGTCCGAGCGCGAGTTGGTTCGCCTTGTAAACGACCCCCATTCCGCCTCGCCCCAGCTCTTTGAGGATTTTATAATTGCTTATCTGTTTGCCGATCATGGTATTCTTGCGCGCAGGTTCTTACGGCTCTTCCGGGAAATTTTCCGGCTGGGTGAGCGCACGCCGGAACTCCTCGGGGACCTCGTATTTTTCGGTGGCGGCCTCAACCTCGTCAACTTTATTCAGGAGTTCTCCCAACCGTTCTTCTTTTTCCTCGATCGATGCCTGGAGTTCCTTGATCCGATCGCTGAATTTATTGGCTTCTTCAAAAGATTGGACGTTGGCCATTGCCCCCCGAAGCGACTCGACGAGTCTCCTCTCGGCTCGTATCTCGTCATATAACCCGTAAATTTTCGGTTCCATTTCCCGGAGTTTCTGCGCCTGCTCGGGGGTCACCCAGAGATGCTGAAAATTCACCATCCCTTTTTCTCTTTGTTCTCTCTCAAACTGGAGTCGATGTTCGCGAGCGCGTCGCCGCAGTTCCAGTATTTCTTCTTTTTCTTCCGGCCTTATCCACGTGCCTTCAAATTTTATGAGCCCCTTGGCTAATTGCGCTTCTTCAAATTCTCGCTCGGCTCTCCGCTTGGCTTCCCGCGCCTCCTCGAGCCGGATTTCTTTTTCTCTCCACTTCTTGCGCAGCAGCCGGTTTTCTTCCGGTGGAGCTTTCTCCACGAAATCGACCTTTTCCCGCCTGACCGTCGTGATTCCCATTTCGGTCCGGAACGTGATCGAGTCGGCGGTTTCTCGCAGAACGACGCCCGTGCGCGAGTATCCGCTCTGAAAGTATATCTCGTCAGCGAGGGATGGTTGTGCCAGGAATAACAGGAATGCGGAGAAGATGAAAGCGAGACGCAGCCTCGCGAAAAAAGCGGATTCGGTATCAGGAGCCTGTGTTACGACTGGACAGTCCGTGCTTCGATGGCAGTCCGCCAGTCTCCGAATTCCCAAAAGACAGCGGACTCCGTAATTGGGCACAACTCCCCTGCGCCGGCTTTTCGGGACCGTGGGCAACCGTGGAAGGCTCTCATAATGCATGGTCTGTGACATATTTTTCAACAGCCTTTCTCGCCGCCTCATCCATCTGTGTGAAAAATACCGCTATCTCGTAATGATTCCCGTGTTTGTCTTCTATGCGTTCGCATCGAACGACCACTCCCTCACAATGAATCTCACCGATTTCGGGCCCGACGAGCGCGTCAGCGCAGAGGGGTATCACCAGAATCATCTGGAGTCGAGACATGAACTCCAGAGGCCGACTGTTCTTGAAACAGAGACCTGCTGCGCTGATGTCCTTCACTTGGACTGTGGCCAGGTGTGGCTTTGCGCCGACCGTCAGTCCCCCAACGGCCTTTGCTCGCGGCTGTTTTCTTCTTTCGGTTTTTGACTTCACCATGACTTGGCTCTCCGATTCCTTGCGATCATTCCGACACCTCTTTTATCGATCTGAAAAATTTGCCTGTTTTTATTCGGACGACGACCATGGAATTGAATCGATAATAGTATCGCTTGCGAAGGAGACGGGAAATTGTGTTGACCTTCAGGATTTTGCAAGAATCCAAATCAAGCATGTGCTCGAGGGTCGACGTAACACCACGAAGAGCAGTCGGTATAAGCAATTGCGTTTGTTCGCATTATAACATAAGGGGGAGCAATTTTCCAGAGAGCGGCGGCAGAAGAAGCCTCAGTGAACGCGTCTCACGATTCCACGGTTGGCCGAGATGCCAGCGCAGGAGCTGTGAGTCTGTCCCCGAGACGCCGAACTGCGATTGGGGTCCTCGGAATCGATAGCGGGCGCCGCCGAACCGTCAGAAACTTTCAGAAAGCCCTCAACCGGTTCGCTCAACGCGGACGCCAAGCCGGTCTTTTCGGGGGAAGGTCATCCGCCGGCAGGATTCGATGGCTGGGGCTGCTTGGCGCAGGAGAGGCAGAACCGGCTCACTTCTTCGAACAGAACGTGGCGGTCTCTATCGATGGGCGCCTTGTGTCGGCTGTTTTCCAGGTAGATGAGCCGTTTTTCTTTGCTGCGTATGGAGTCGAATATATATTTCCCGCTGTCTTTCCAGACGATGTCGTCGCGCCGGGATTGAACGATTAAGGTCGGAGCGTGGACTCGGCTCATCACGCTTCGCGTCGCTTCCATGAGCTCCAAAAGACGCAAGACGCTGCGGGCCGGATAGCTGTTGTACCCCACCAGATATTCCGAAAGGGTTTTGTCGGCAAGGCTCGTCACACCAAGTTTGGGAATGCTGGCGCCAACGATCTTGCCCGCGGTGGCGGCGAGTTTAATCGCCTTTTCGCCCCAGACACCCCCCCTGGGGAATGCCGGCGCGCAGATGGAAACGATGCCCTCCACATCGCGCATAGTTGCCAGTTGATACGCAAGGAGGCCCCCCATGCTGAAACCGACGACGACGACCGAATCGCAGTCTTTCTTCAGACGGGAGTATTCCATCTCCACTTTTCCCAGCAACTGCTGATTGGAAATCCTCGCAAAATCCTTCAGCGAAGTCCCGTGGCCGGGAAGCGTTATTCCCTTTGTGCTGATCTCCTGGGTACCCAGATGGGTGCCCATCGGTTCCATCAACGCCGCAGTGTCACCGAATCCGTGAACAAGAAGACACCCTACAGGTCCACGAATGAAGGAGAACGCCGGTGCGAGAGATGTTTTCCTGGAAGCGGTTTTTGTCAGTGTCATATTTCTCCGGGAGTGGTGTCTTTTCATACCTCGCGGGCGTTCAGTAGTAGTAGTGACCTTTGAACAGGCCAATATTCTTCAAAAATCTGTACGCCCCCATGAATGCTGCCACGACTATGACAATCATGGAAAAGAAGCTCAGTGCAACCGTAAATGTAAAGGTTGAAACATCCATCTTGGCGCTTCTTCCTCCTTTCGCCTGTTTTGGGGCAACAGACGGCCGGGAGTTACCCCCTTTGCCTCCAAACCGTAACCTCAAACTCTTACGTTCTTCCTACAGGCACGACTTCAACCACTTCCGAAAGGGACCAAGAACCATGCCAGACCGGAGAAAAAACATCGTGCGGCATTTAACCGTAGTATTTTCAATAACTTAGCTTATCTCTCCCTTTGAAGGCGGGTCGTGCTGCTTGTCACCTGTTTCCCGTTTCCGAAAGGGGTGTCATCTTCCCGGAATCTAAACCTATTGAAAATAAACTAGTTATGGCTGCAAAGTTTCAGGTGCACGGGGGCAGTGTTTATGTTGCACCAACGGTGTCAGGCTGATTTCGAGATGGCGGCAACAGGTTCAATGAGAACCAAAATCGTACAGGAAGGAGAGGTTACGATCGCTTTGTCTTTTTCTTCAATGCCTTGGATGCAAGCGCGTCAGCCTTTCGGTTCTGCTCTCTTCGAATATGCCGGATTGAGAAATGGGAGAACCCTCGCCTGAGCGCCTGAGCGCGGCTGACAAGGGGCAGCAGGTCCTTGCTTCTGACTCGATAGCTGCCCGTCATTTGCCTGACGACCAGCTCGCTGTCGGAGAAACACTCGACATCCGTGTATCCGAGGTCTCGCGCTTCCTCGAGGCCGCGTATGAGGGCTGAATATTCTGCATAGTTGTTCGTCGCGTTCCCTATCGTCTCTCCGATTTCGCACAGAGCATCCCCGCCGGGCTTTTTCATTACAACGCCAATGGCGGCGGGACCCGGGTTCCCTCGCGATGCGCCGTCAAAGAAAATCGTGACTCGTCCCTTTGCTCCCGCCTCTCCGCTTGATTCGGGATTGTTTTCGCCCGTCATCTTCGAGGCAGACACCGGGCGTGCGAACGTTTCGAGAGGCTGGCCATCGGTATGCCGCTGCTCGACGGCCCCGAGAAATTTTCCGTATTCCACAGAGGCGGCCAAGGCTCTGATAGCGCGAGAAAAGCTTGAATAGACCGGAAGCTGTCTCGCCTCGAGTTTTGCGGCCAAATCCTCATGATAGTCCTTGTAGCCGAATGAGCAGAAAGCGATGGGCTTGCCGGGGTGTTCTGATTGGAGTTCTGACAGGAAATCAAAAGAAAAGCCCGCTTCGGGGAAGGGAGTCCAGGTAATTACCAAACACGCGTCTGTTTCCGGATTGCTGAGCGCACACCGCGTCACTACCTCGAAAGCCGGTTGAAAACCGATGGTCTCCGTGAGCGGTTCGATATCGAACGGGTGCCTTAGAGTTGCCCACGGGGGGTATTTCTTCTGGATATGAGAGAGAAGTTGCGCGGGAAAATGCGCCAGCTTGAAGCCCGCGCGAACGGCGGCGTCGGCGGAGATGACAGCCGCTCCGCCCGAAAGCGAGACAATGGCCAGTCGATTACCGCGGGCAACGGGTTGAAACGCAAACATCTTGGCGCAATCGATAAGTTCCTGCACCGTGTCCACCCGTATTATGCCGGCCTGCCGGAAGGCGCCGGATACGACGGCATCGTTGCCGCCGAGCGAACCGGTGTGGGACATTGCCGCGTTCGCTCCTTCCAAAGTGGCCCCGGCCTTCAGGGCGAGGACCGGCTTGCCGCGAGCGGTCGTCTTTGCGGCCCGCATGAAATTCCTTCCGTCTTTGATGGACTCCAAATACATCATAATGACTTTGGTGTGTTCGTCTTCCGCCAGATATTCCAAAACATCGGCGTCATCGACGTCGCATTTGTTACCCAGCCCGGCCACCTTGCTGATACCGAAGCTCTCCGACGACAGTATCCACTCCATGAGCATGCCCGCAAACATTCCTGTTTGGGCAACGAAGGCGACGGAACCCTTTTTTACGTCTCTCAAAAAAACAAAAGTCGTTGTGAATCGGTCGTAGGGATTCAATATTCCCGTCGTGTTCGGGCCGATGATGCGGATGCCTGCCGAGCGAGCGGTCGTTCGAATTTCCTCCTGGCGCCGCTGCCCCTCGGGGCCGGATTCCGAAAAGCCTGAGGAAATGATTACGACACCTCTCACGCCCTTTTGCGCGCAATCTTTCAGGGCCGCGACCGTGGCAGAGGCGGGTATCGCCAATATCGCCAGTTCAACGGGGTCGGGAATTTCCTTTACGGAGGTATAGGTTTTCAGCCCGGCGATTTCTTCACCTCTCCGATTGACAGGAAATATCTTTCCTTCGTAACCGAGGTTGAAGAGGTTTGTCAGGATGATGCTGCCGAACTTCATCGGGTTGCGGGATGCGCCTACGATAGCGACGGTTTCGGGATTGAAAAAGAACTTCATTTTCTCCTTGCTTCTCCATCGAACTCGGTGTCGCGCAATACAACCAGCCGGTGAATCCGGTCCGCCGGGGCGGTCCGCCAAATCTATCCCGCACATTGCGCGGTCACGCGAAGCGCGTGATTCGCTCAGCGAAGGAACAATTGGATTCACCCGGTCAAGTCGGGGAATGGTACCGCGAGCCCGCGGAATTTCGCTGCGCTCAACGAAGGACAGGGGGAATTCCGTAATTGTGGGTACGGCTCCTCCGCTCGCGTTTCGGCAGAAATGCGATTATCGGACACATTCCCAATCCTGCAGGCTTGGTGTCACGCAAAATGTTCGACTGCGGGACGGATTCAAAGTCTCCCCTGCGCCGTGTAATCGCGGGATGGGCTTACATCTCCGCCGGCTTGATGACATTCCCGTGGGGTGACGCTGCAGGCATCTCATGAATGCCGGACTCGTCACTACCGGCGCCCAATTGCCAATGACGAACGCTGTTGTCAGGTACGCTTTGTGATTTCGATCGTTCCTTCGTCGGCGTCAAGCTTTATCCAGTCGCCGTTCTCGATAACCTTGAAAGGGTCCTGAGCAAGGTCGGTCATCATGGGGATATCGGAGACAGCGCAGCCGAGCACACACAGCGAATCCAGTTCGGTATTTATTATGGCGGCGGGCGCGACACCCATACGCTTTGCGATATTTATATAGGCCGATGTTCCGGAAGAGCCTTTCGTGAAACGGAAGATGAAGACCTTTCCTGCAAAGCTCTTGCCCTCAAACTTGTTGCCGACTTCGTGCACGATTCCCCGTGTCGGGTCGGTGCCACCCCAGAACGATACGCGTTCGTCCGCAATAAGAGCGTCGCCTTCGGCTTTTCCTCCCACCACCTTCCTGCCTTTTATAATTATCGGTTTCGACATGGTCAAAGTTCCTTTCTCCCCTTGATTGCCGCTTGTATGCATTCTTCCGTATTCCCGAAATGGACTTGTGCCTCCAATTGCCCTGGCGCGTAGTAGGCCTGTTTGACGGAATTGGTCATATACTTTTTATTCCGGGCCATGTCGATTTGGCTTATGCACGGACAAGTATCCGCCATAATTTTTCCGCCGGCGTCGGAAATCAGTTTGTCGTAGCCCATTTTCTCTGCGTAGGAACGGATCGAATCGGTTGTGCATATCCATAATTGGGTGTTGGGCGAAATCTTCCTGCCCTCGAGCATATGCGCTGCCTCGACTATCTCCGTCAGCGTGGCGTGCGGACAGCCCAACATAACAATATCGACATCGGGTGATGGGCAGTTGTTCAATCGTTCGTAAACGGCAAGTTTCTCTTTGTTGGTGAACTTGTGCCGGCTCTTCGGTTTCCCGCCCTGAAAGGCCGCCTCTTCCGTCGGCGATTCCGGGGTTACGCCGACAATGTGGAACATGCCCACGCCGCCTTCGGTGGCCAGAGCCGCGCACATCTCTTTGGCCTCTTCCAGAGTCGGGACATGGCAGTTCCGGAACACCGGCACGCCGAGTCCGGCCAGGTCTCCCCCATAGTACCCAAGCGTTCCCCAGTCCGAGAGGTTCTCCAGATCGGCTTCCACGTCAATCAGAATCGTCCCGCGCCTGTTCTCGGTTACGTGGTTTCCAAAACAGGGAATGAGACCGGTTACCGCCGCCGGAAGGGTCGATTCTGACCCCTCCCGATTCGTGCGGGCGCCGAGTATTCCATTGGCGTACGCGATCGCGGCCGACTCCATCCATGCGCACGTTTGCCCTTTCAGCGGGGCGTTTCCCACGATTTCGGGTGCGCACGTCCACGTAAGCTGTATGCCGGCCTGCGCCGCTATGGGAACGAGCGAAGCCTGAAGCTGGTAGCGCCTCTCCTCCACGCCGAATTCGCGCCATTTCTTGAAATCGATGAATCCCACGTGGGTCGTGGTGGGAACCTTCACTTTTACCTGTCCGAACATTTTCAGCAACTCGACAACGCTTTCGTCTCCGCCGGCCATGGGAATGGTGAACACCGTATGCACGTTTTCAACCGGAATGAGCATCCCGGCGCCCATTGCGTCGCCGTATTTGACCAAGTAGGTCATCGCCATTGCTATGATCGGGCCGTCGCCACCCTCGAGCATTCGTTTTTGTTCGTCTGTCAGCTTCATGAAAAAGTCTCCCAATCGACAAGGAATCCCGGGCTCTCAGGATATTTGTCCGGTAACCGTTTCAGGAGCAGATTGAGCCCGGCGCAAGGCACAGCGCCCCCCCTGCTGCATGGGAATCATAAAGCCTGAGCGGCCGCATTGTCAAGCCGGAAACATTCACGCCGGCCACTTTCCGGATGAAATCTCATCCACGGCTCTCTGTTGAAACGAGATCGCTTTCGCGGGAGTTTCTTTTGCGGCATAGTGTTAGTAGGGAAGAGTTAAGAACGAACAGGAAGCATAAAAATGAAGACAAATCATACGATACGAAATATATTTCTGGCTGTTTCGGTCGCTGCGCTACTCTGCTTCGGCCCCGCGAGCGAGGCCTTTGCTCGGACGACGCATCACCATGGACGTCACGGCCACCATATCAAACATCCGGGTTGGAGCCACCACGGCCACCATTTTCGGGGGCGCAGCCACGGACATGTGGGTCGTCACGGCCATCATGGGCATTACTATCGAAATCACTTTCACCGGCGCGGTCCGAGACTGCATTTCGGGTTCGGTCACTACTACAAGCACTATCCGCGCAGATACTATTCCGCTCCGTATTATTACGGGACTCCGTATAATCAATATTATTACCGATACGGTTTTCCGAAGACGTATCATTACAGATACTGATCTGCGTTTCGACGACCGTTTGCGCACAGCGACCGCCGAGAAGCTTTCGGGAGGCGGTTGGCCGGGACCTCGACGGTATCTGCGGAAAAGATTCTCGGTGCGGGAGACCTCCAAGAATACGTCTCACGATTGCCTCGCGGCAGGGGTTATTGGGGAACACCACGCGGGATGGTGTCCCTTAATAATCCGTATCATCAACTGTACGACAGGTTCACTATGTCCAATGAGGGAATCCCCTGTCCTTCTTTGAGCGCAGCGGAATCCCGCGGACTCGCGGGACCATTCCCCGGAGTGACCGGGGAATCCGGTTATTCCCTCGCTGAACGAAGCACGCGCTTCGCGTGACCGCGCAATGCGCGGGATACGGTGGCTGACTGTCCCCGAAGCGAACAATCTTCAAGCGCCAGCCGTGGGACAGTTCCCTCACCCCGCTTGTATTCCGCTTCGGCTTTCGGTATTCTGGCTGCAAATGAATACAGCAACGAATGCGGTCCTGCAAAAGAGGCAGATACAGGATTACAGGAAACGCCTGTGGCGGACAGGACCTGGCGGGCGGCTGCGAACGCTCGAGCAGACGGCGGAGTTTCTCCGAGAAATCGGGATGTGTCTGCTTTTTGCGTGTAAGGACATACCCCTTCCGAAAATATACGATTCCGCAGACGACGAAGCCGACTGGTGGGCGTGGAAAGACCTTCTCCAATCGAAGAAACAGGCATACAACGGGCGTCTCGTGAAAGGAAAAGCGACGCTGATGTCGATGGATGTGCTCGCCGCCGCCTACTCGGCGTATCTGACCACCGGCGGGTATGCCATGTATGAGGAAGAATATTACTGGGGAAAGTTGGGGCGCCTTGCCAACCAGGTGGCCGAATATCTCGACCGCAACGGGCCCACTCCCGTTGATGTCCTTCGTCGGGCCGTTGTTCCAGACGGCAAGGAGAATACCCGGCGCTTCCATTCGGCGCTCTTGGAACTGCAATCCCGCTTCAAAATAGTGTCCGTTGGCCTGGAAGACCGCGGTTGGGGTATTCGTGTTCTCGACTTATTCACAAATTGGATTCCGGCCAATATCGAAGCGCGGGCTGAAAATATGCCGAAAGAGGACGCAATACGACGTCTCCTTGCAGTTTTTGTGGATGCCGCCGGCGCTATTCCGGAGACTCAACTGCTCCGGACCTTTCGCCTTCCCCCATCCGATATCGCCGAGGCCGTCGAAACGTTGGTTTTAACCGGCGGCTTCGTTCGAAGGCGGGCAAGAGGAGACAGAAGGAGCTGGCTCAGCAGCCCGAAACTGTGAAGCTTGATTCCAAAAATTTCCTAAACCGCTGAAACAAAACCTTTTTACAGGCTTCAAGTGATTTCCTAACCCCCCCATTTCATCCACCGGATGCGGTCGTTCTTCTCTCCATGTATCCATTATCCCGGAAGTCTTCTCTCAGGAAGTTGCCGCATTGTGCAATAATGTACGAAAGCTCTGTCGTTCGGCCGCAAACCCGAGGTGCGTTGAATAGAGTGGAAGTTGTTATTTGACAAGCCCTTACACTCGAAGCGGGGGTGTGGGTTTCGGACATTGTTCAATCGGCATAAAAAATGCCAAAAGGATCTTAAGACAGTGACTGCGCAGAAAACGGTGCGGGGTCGTCCCTGAATGTGATGGAGATGCGCTTTATTGGGGAACGCCAAGCCGCATGGCGTCCCTCAATAAACCGCGTCACGAACCGTGGGACGGATTCAGATTCCTCTGCGCCGTGCAATCGAGCCTGTTGAGTGTGTCCAACGATTGATGGTGAAGTTTGTTCGCTTCGGGGACAGTCCCGATTCTACGGCACTTCGTGCCCGTAAATCTGGGACAGTCCCCTGCGCTTGGCAATCGTGGGACAGATACTGCAGCCTCATGTCTGAGGAAGGGCTAGCCCGGGAGAAATGGCGGGACAGTCGATGGACACACACAAAACCGGTCGCAAGACCAGGGGAAATGAGATGCAGCAATTCAAGGGGGTCAAGGTCCGATTCGCGATCATTCTCTCCCTTCTTTTGATGCACCTCATAACAGCGCCGATGCTGGAAATGGAATTTGCTCTTCCGGCCATCGTGGCCGTCCTCGGTCTCGCCACAATCAGCAACATCGTGTCGATCTTATGGATTGCCTGGGGAAAAGCGGTCCGTTACAGGCTTGTCTTTGCAGTCCCGGTTGATATTTTTCTGGTAACGCTCGGCATCCATTATGTCGGCGGAATCGAGACGCTGTTTTCCTGGGTGTACGCCGTCATTCTTATTGCGATTGCAGCCCTCTATGGCGTGAAGGCGGGTTTTCTGGCGGCGTGCTTGAGTTCCGTAATGTATTCCCTCCTCCTTTTCGGGGAATTCAAAGGTGTGATTCCCCACATTGATTTCAAGTATGTGAGCAGGATATATCTTCGGGATGACACGTTCTACCTCTACACCAAACTTTTCAGCGATAATGCTCTTTTCTTCCTCTCCGCCATTGTTTCCGGACTGCTTTCCGACCGGCTCCGTCGCCGGAAGACGGAAGTGGAGCACAGAAACGCAGAGATACTGAGCATGCAGGAGACCTTGCGACAGCATATCTGTGGCTTGGAGAAAGCCGTTACGGAAAGAACGGGGGAGCTGAGCGCGGCCAACGAGCAGCTCAGGCGTGAGATATCGGAGCGAAATCGAATCGAGCAGCACCTTCGCGAATATGCGAACCGCTATCAGATAATGGCGCAAGAGGCCGCGTACATACTCTGCACCGTCGATATGGAGACAGGAATCATCACCAGCGCCAACGATTTTGCATCGAAAGTGCTTGGTTATCCTCTTGACAATATTGTCGGGAAGGTTCCTTTTCTGGACTTGGCGCATCCGGATGACCGGGAGCGAATTATCCTGCGGCTACGGGAAATCGTCGCCGAAAGGAAGCGAGACCCCAGTCTTGAGATGAGGCTTCGCAAAGCCGACGGCTCGTATATGATTGCCGAAATCAACGGGGCGTTGTCGTACGGACCGAACGGCGCTGTCGAGACTTTCACGGGTGTCGTGCGAGATGTCACGGAACAAAAGCAGGCGGAAAGGGCTTTGAGAGAATCAGAAGAGCGATATCGGGCGCTCGTCGACAATTCGCTCACGGGCATTTGCGTTCTTCAAAACGAGAGGTTTCGGTTCTCGAACAAGCGGCTGTCCGAAATCTCCGGCTACACCCCCGAAGAACTCGAAGGAAAAAGCTTCCTGGACCTGGTTCATCCCGAAGACCGGGAGTTTTCCCGGGACGTGTTTGTGAAACGGATATCCGGCCGACTGCCCATGAACACGTATCAATACCGCGGCATTACGAAAGACGGGCAAACGCGGTGGATCGAGACCTTCAGCACCATCACGGAATACCGGGGCGAGCCCGCATTATTGGTGAACCTCATTGATATCACCGAACGCAAATGGGCAGAGGAAGCTCTGAAAAATTCAGAAGAACGCCTCAAGCTTATTTTCGAGTATGCTCCCGACGCCTATTATTTGAACGATTTTGACGGCACGTTCGTGGATGGCAACAAGGCTGTCGAGGAACTAATAGGGTACAGAAAGGACGAGCTGGTGGGCAAGAGCTTTTTGGATTTGGGCCTCTTGCCGCCGGACCAAATGGCAAAGGCAGCCGCCCATCTTGCCGCGAACAGAGAAGGCAGAGCGACGGGTCCGGCGGAACTTATGCTGAATCGGAAGGACGGCACGCGAGTGACGGTCGAGGTGCGCACCTTCGCCGTAAAGATAGGTGACCAGCCCCTGGCTCTCGGTATCGCCCGGGACATCACGGAACGAAAGCGGGCCGAACAACAGGTACGTGAATCCGAAGCAAAATACCGCTCTCTGTTCGAAAACTCGGTCGATGTCGTCTACATCACGTCCGACGATGGCCGCCTGATAGACATCAATCCTGCCGGTGTGGAGCTTTTCGGCGCGAGCTCCAAGGAAGAGTTGCTTAGATTGAACGTGGCTCACGACATATACGCGAATCCCGAAGACCGGCAGGCGTTCCTTGAGGCCATAACCGCACAAGGTTTTGTGCGGGATTACGAGGTGATGTTGAAAAACAAAAATGGCGAGCTGACCAACATGCTCGTGACGGCCAGCGCCATGCGCGACGAAAACGGACAAATCGTGGCCCACCAGGGCATCATGCGCAACGTGACCGAGAAGCGACGCCTCGAACAGCAATTGTTTCAGGCGCAGAAAATGGAGAGTGTCGGACGGCTGGCCGGCGGAATCGCTCACGATTTCAACAATATTCTTGGCGGGATTCTCGGGTACGCATCTTTTCTGAAAACGAAGGCTTCCGTCGACCATCCCTTCTACAAATATATCGATACCATCGAACAGGGCGCCGTCCGCGCCGCCGAGCTTACCTCACAGCTTCTTGCATTCGCCCGAGGTGGAAAGTACAACACGAGACCTTCCGACCTCAACGGCATAGTGAACGAGACGTTGAAGCTTATCGGGCGGACATTCGATAAGTGTATTGAAATCAGGACGGCGCTGCACCCCGAACTCGGCGCCGTTGAGGCTGACCCGGCTCAGATGCAGCAGGTTCTGATGAACCTTTGCGTGAACGCCGGCGACGCCATGCCGAACGGCGGTATCCTCTGCATCGAGACCGGGCCTGTCACGATCAATGAGAAGCATGCCGAAAGACACGCCGAGCTCAAACCCGGCGAGTATGTGTGCCTGTCCGTTTCCGATACCGGCATAGGCATGGACAAGGAGACCCGGCAAAAAGTGTTCGAGCCGTTCTTCACGACAAAAGAAGAGGGCAAAGGCACGGGACTCGGACTTTCAATGGTTTACGGGGTCGTCAAGAATCATGGGGGGCACGTAAACGTTTACAGTGAAGCGGGCCACGGCTCCACCTTCAGGGTGTATTTGCCCGTGAACGGCAAGCCGGAAATCGGGCAAATTGCGGAACTCGAGATTCCCGAGGGTGGAACCGAGGTGGTTCTGGTGATCGATGATGAGGCGCCCATACGGTCTCTTGCGGAAGACATTTTGACGAGTTACGGCTACCGGGTGCTGTGCGTCGAAGACGGCGCCGAGGGGGTTCAGATTTACCGGGATAGCTGGAACGAAATCGATTTGGTGATCCTGGACATGGTAATGCCGAAAATAGGGGGTCGCGAAACATTTCTGAAATTGAAGGAAATCAACCCTTCTATCAAGGCGCTTCTTTCAACCGGATACAGCCAGAACGAAAAAACCAAAGAAATTCTCGAGAGCGGAGTCCACGGGTTCATCCAAAAACCATATGACGTCAATGAGTTGCTGACAAAGGTCAGGATGGTGCTGGATGAGAAGATTCGCGTTTGACAGGAATATGTGACCATGACCGTTCCAAGCCGCAGGCAAAACCCCGAAGCTGACATGGGGCGACCAGCGAGGAGAGAATCCGAGTTGAAAAGAGAACTCGAGGGTCTCCGTGCGCGAGTGGCGGAGTTGGAGGCTTCGAAGGCTCAGCGTAAGCGAACAGAAGAGGAACTGCGAGACTCGGAGGCGAAGTATCGCCAGATTGTCGAAAACGCCCATGAGGCGATCATTGTAGCGCAGGACGGGCGCCTGAAGTATATCAATCCAAAAGGTTCGGAACTGATAGGGTACTCGAAGGAAGAATTGACAGCCGGACTCTTCATGCAATTCATCCATCCCGACGACCGGGAAATGGTGATGGAGAATTATCTGAAGAGGCTTCGAGAGGGGGGAATACCCGGCCCGTATCAGTTCCGGGTTATTCACAAGAGCGGAAACGTAATGTGGACACGGATCCGGCCGGTCCGAATCGACTGGGAAGGCAGACCGGCCACGCTGAATTTCCTGGAGGACGTCACCGAGCAGAGACGGGCGGAAGAAGCGCTCAAAGAATCCGAAGAACTTAATCGCACCCTTGTCGAGAATTCCCTTGCGGGAATTTATGTTCGACAAGACGACCGAATAGTGTTCGTCAACGACCGACTTGTCGATATGCTCGGGTATACATACGAGGAATTCAAGGAGAAATCGTTCATCGACTTGGTTCATCCCGACGACCGGGAGGATGCCCGGAAACGCTCAACCCAACGCATGGAAGGGAAAGAGATCGCTCCCAAGAAGCAATACCGTGCGATTGCGAAGGACGGGAACATTAAATGGGTGGAGGCGTCGGGGTCGCCCATTACATATCGGGGCGAACCCGCTGTTTTGGGGAACCTGATCGAAATCACCGAGCAGAAACGGAGCGAAGAGGCGCTGCGCGAGTCCGAACAACGATACCGGACCCTCGTCGAAGAAGCGATGGACATCATCTGCACGGTAGACCTGAAAACGGGAATCATCACAAGCGCCAACAGCTTCGCCGAGCGAATGCTCGGATACAAGCTGGAAGACATTGTGAACAAAAAGACTTTCCTCGACCTGTTAAACCCCAGAGACCAGGAACGCGTAATTCAACGTTTATATGAGCTGTCTTTCGAGAAGAAACGCAGTCCGAGCTTTCCGATCCAGCTCCGCCGGGCCGACGGAAGCTTTATCGACGTGGAAGTCAACGGAGCGGTCACTTATAGCAGCGAAGGTGTGCCTGAAGCGTTTGTAGGGGTGCTCAGGGATGTAACCGACCACAGGCGAGCGGAGCGAGCGCTGAGGGAATCGGAGGGGCGGTATCGGACTCTGGTAAATAATTCCTTGACCGGCATCTGCATCATCCAGGACGGGAAATTTCAGTTCGTCAACGAGCGCCTTGCGGAGATGTCCGGATACTCGGAGGAGGAATTGCTGGGCATGTCGTTCCTCGATCTCGTCCATCCGGGGGACCGCGATTTCTCCCTTCAATTGGCGCAGAGTCGCATAGGCGGCAAGCCGCCGACCATGACCCACCAATATCGCGGCCTCACCAAGCAGGGAGAAATTCGGTGGATTGAGACCTTTGGCGTGTTGACCCATTACAACGGTCGGCCCGCCGTCCTGGTGAACCTGCTGGACGTCACCGACCGGAAAGAAGCCGAAATACAGCTGCGGCAGTCGGAGGAGAAGTATCGCAGATTGTTTGAGGAGTCGAAAGACATCGTTTATATAAGCACTCCCGAGGGACGATTTCTCGACATCAATCCGGTTGGGCTCGAAGCGTTCGGCTACTCCGACAAGTCCGAAATGCTCGGACTCGACATTGCGACCGATTTGTACATGGACCCGAAGGAACGCGATTCCTTCCAGCGGATCATAGAGAAACACGGATTCGTCAAGGATTACGAAGCCACCTTTAAGCGGAAAGACGGTCAACCGGTCGATGTTTTGATAACCGCGACCGCCGTTCAGGACGATGAAGGAAACACCGTCGCATACCGGGGCATCATGCGTGATATCACGGAGAAAAAGCGATTGGAGCAGCAGCTTTTCCAGGCTCAGAAAATGGAGAGCATGGGCACGCTGGCGGGGGGTATTGCCCACGATTTCAACAACCTCCTAACCGGAATACTGGGGTATGCCTCCTTCCTGAAGACGCAAATTTCGCGGGAGCTGCCCATGTTCGGCTACATCGAAACCATTGAGACGAGCGCGATGCGAGCCGCGGAACTTACATCTCAATTGCTGGCGTTCGCGCGGGGAGGAAAATACGAAGTCAAGCCGGTGGACCTGAACACAACCGTCGAAGAGACTTTGAAAATCATAGAGCGGACATTTGACAAATCCATCAAAATCGAGGGCCGGCTGCATCAATGCCTGCCCACTGTTGAGGCGGACGCAGGCCAGATTCTCCAAGTGCTCATGAATCTGTGTGTTAACGCTCGCGACGCTATTTCCGGCGAAGGCAGCATCATAATAGAAACAGATGTCGGAACGCTGACCGACCAGTATCTGCGCACGCGGGTCGGGGCGAAGGAAGGACAGTATGTGATTCTCTCTGTTACCGACACGGGAATCGGCATGGATAACGATATCGCGCAGCGGGTCTTCGAGCCCTTCTTCACCACCAAGGAGAAAGGAAAGGGTACCGGCCTCGGCCTGGCTATGGTATACGGGGTGGTGAAGAATCATGGCGGTTTCGTGCGCGTGTACAGCGAGCCGGGAGAAGGTTCGACGTTCAAGGTGTATCTCCCGGCCAGCGGAAAACCGGAACCGAAGGAAGTGGACAGGCCAACAACCCTCGTGGGTGGCGCCGAAACAATCCTCGTTGTCGACGATGAAGAGCCGGTGAGACTGCTCTCGAAGGACATACTGGAAACACACGGCTACACAGTGCTGCTCGCCGAGAATGGCGAAGAGGCGGCGAGTCTGTACGAACAGCATAAAAACGACATACAGCTGGTAATCCTCGACATGATAATGCCCAGGATGGGGGGGCGCGAAACTTTTCTGAAGCTGAAAAACCTCAATCCCGACATAAAAGCGCTTCTTTCCACCGGTTACAGCAAGAACGAAAAGGCTCAGGAGATTCTCGACAGCGGAGTCTTGGGATTCATCCAGAAACCCTACCAACTCGCCGATTTGCTGACAAAGGTAAGAGTCGTTTTGGACAGCGCATAAAAGCTGTCGCAAAAAAAGCGCATCGCCGAACCGGCGGACCTATTCACTGAGGATCCGCCCGTCGGTTGCCCGTTTTGCCGAAAACCCACCGCAGGGGACAATGAATCTGTCGCACAATCATATTTTCCGCCGAAAAGCCGAAGTCCTAATTCCTGGGACATGGATTCCTTGGTTCCGTGTCCCCGGAATTAGGACACTCTTCCATTCCCAAACTTGACCGGATAATCCGGTCATTTCTTCGCTGAGTGAGGCGAAGTCCCCCATATTTCGCGGGACAGATTGGGGACCGTGAATCTGTCCGGTAATTGCTTGCGAAATGGGCTGTTCCAAGAATTACGGACGCGAAGTATCGTAGATTCGGGCTGTCCCCTGAACAGAGAACCGCCATACGAAATTATCGGACACACTCACAATCCCCTGCCCTGTGCATCATAGCGCCACCATTGATATTACGAGAAACGGGGCATGAAAAGCACGACACAAATTCGTCATTTTCACAGGTGGTGATACAGATGGTGGCGCATCCCCTTTCTCTGGCGGCTGCGGAGAGACTTGCTTCCAGAGATTATCTTATTCCCGATGCTCGGCTGACAAGAGTTCGTAGACGGTCACCCTGTCTTTTTCCCCCTGGAAATCGTGAACTATGACGTAGCCCGCGTCGTACTGACGTAATGTCTCCAGCAGGGCGGCGTCGACACGGCGGGCGGTCTTCAGCATCTCGATTATTTCGCCGGTCGTCTGCGTCAGGTCAGCCTGAGGGCGGTTTATGATTCCGATAGGGATGGGTTTCCGGTGAACGGTCTGATAGAACATGTATTTGGCTATGTCGCGATAGCGAACGACTGGAAGGTCCACAACTGCAAATTCTTCCTCCTGCTTGGAAATCTCGAAGTAAATGTCGGGCACATCGGCCTTGACATACCGGAACGGGGAGAGGAACAGTTCGGAAACCAGTAGGAGCGTGAGGCCGACCGTGATTGCCGGCTTCCTCAGCCGGGCGGCGCCGCTTGTGGTTTCGCCTTCACTCGCCACACGGTAACGCATGAACAGGTGTTTCATGCCGTATGCTGCAATCACGATGAGCGCAGTTCGTTCCAGCACAACAAATCGGAACGGTGTCCGCATGGCCGATGAGAACGGCATCCATTCCTTCAGGAAGTAATACGGCATCCTGAAGTCGCCGTGCCACGGCCCGACATTCAGCTTTGTTCCGAGCGAGAATATAAGAAAAACCAGGAACGTGATGAGCCAGGGGAGGGTCTCTTTTCGGGAAGTCTTGACTATTCCATACACGAACAAGGCGAGCAAAGTAAACGAGATAAACGTTGCGTATCCGCCGACGCCGTTGGCGGGGTCAGCGGAAGGCAGGGTAAACCCGAGGAGGCGATACAGGAGCTGTCGGTCCGACGGGACAATGTAGCCGAGCAGATTCGCGGAAAAAACATCCCACAGAAAAGACGGCTGCTCCCACGAGGTTCTCGCGGCCAGTATCAGCAGAAGATTGGGCAGCACGGCCAGAAAGCAAAATAACGACAAGAGCCCCAATCCCTTCATGACGGGCTTGTTCAGAATTTTGGCCGGTTCCACAACAAGATTTGCGAGCAGGAACACGGCCGAAAAGAGCATCAGGAAAAAGGGGTACATGAACGACGAATGGAGCGCGCACGCGAAAAAAATCGCCGCCCACATCGCATTTCGCACGGAAGGGCGTTGGAGCGTTTTCCGGAAAAACAGAACATAGAGGGGAATCCAGCCGGTGCTCAGTAAGTTCAATGTGGTTATATACATCGCCCGATACGGCATGAAGGCGAATCCGGCCCCCGCAATGAATGCGGCGGAGCGACTGCCGGTGATGTCGAGCGCGAGCGCGTACATTCCCAAGGCGGAAAGGAGGAACGTGAGTATGATGGCGGTGTTGTAACCAAGAATGAGGCCGTGCGGCTCATCCAGCGCGAACTGGAACGGCGCAATCAGAAGACCGTTCAGCACTCCGATTTCCTGAAGGGCGAGGCTCGCTCCGACGGGGTAGTTCAAAAGGTGTGTATGATACGGGGTGGTCCCGAAGTCGAAAAGGGCTGCTTTGACCCACCACGCGTCCCACATGTGCAGATACTGGTCGTTGCTGCCATACAGCGGGTGCTCGACGCATCCCGAAGACATGCGCAGTATCTGGGGATAGGTGAATACTATGGTCAGCAGAAGATAGGCGCAGGCCGGGATAAGGTGTTTTCGGAGCAATGTTCGCAAAAAAGCCTCACGTGGTGAAACCTTACCGTCACGGGCGAGGACGCTCGCCAATCACTCGCGCCGGTGTGCCGACCGCGATCTTGTATGCGGGAACGTCCGAATTAACAAAGGAGCACGCCCCCACAATCGCTCCCTCTCCCACCGTCACTCCCGGCATGACGACACTGTTCAGCCCCACGAACGCGCTTCGCTCGATCCTGACCGGAGCGGATTTCACGAACTGTTTGTCGGCCGGAGCGCAAGAGGACATTTCGTAGAACCTGTCGCTGTGGCCGTCCGTGTAATGATTCACGCCGGAATAGATCAGGCAGCCCGCCGCCACATCGGCGTAATCCGCTATGGCCAGCGTTCCTCTCCCCTGCAGAACCACATTTGAGGCGATATGCACGTGGCTGCCTATTTTCACCGAATCGCTCGCCTCTATTTTCACGTTCGTGTCGATATGGCTGAAATCGCCCACCTCGAGGTTTTCCGGCTTCCAGACGGTGACGCCGAGGTCGATGAGGACATTCCTGCCCATGTGTTTCAGTTTTGTTTTGAAATATGCGCCCCGCAGAAAGAAGCCCGCCGCGCCACGCGGATAATTTCTGACTGTCATTTCCAGCAAATCGGACACGAGCGGAATCTTTGCTAATATCCAAATAACCCCACCGCAGAGCGTCATTCCCGCATGGATGACGGTGGCTGCAACATTTTCGAAAGCATTCAGTTCGACACTCGTCCCGTACGAGTAGTCCCCCTTCAGACCTTTCGCGATGTATTCCTTTGTAAATGACATCGGCGCTATCCGTTACGACCCGTCCGGGCGTCTTCGATTTTCTCGCATATGAAGTCGATATCCTCTTCCGTGAGAGTCGGGGATGAAGGCAGGCTCAGCCCGCGCCTCGAGATGTCCTGCGAAACCGGAAACTCGCCCCTCGAGGAATACATCGGCATCTGGTGCATGGGGATGAAAACACGCCTCGTGTCGATGCCGGCGGATGCCAACGTTTTTGCGAGTTCCGAGGCCGAGAGGCCGAACGAGTCGTCGAGCAGTATCGTATAAAGCCAATACACGTTCGTCGCCCACGGCATTTCCGGCGGCAAAGCGATGCCCTCGATGCTTCGGAGCCGCTTCGCATAGGCTCGCGCGATTCGTCGCTTTGCCGATATCAGTTTGTTTATCCTTCTCATCTGGGCGCGGCCGACCGCCGCCTGCATGTTCGTCATTCTGTAATTATATCCGATCTCGGGGTGATAGTACCGCCGCTCGGGGTCCATCGAATGGTCGCGCAGGAACCGGACGCGCGAATCGAGACGGGGGTCGTTTGTGACAACCATGCCGCCCTCACCGGTCGTGATTATCTTGTTCCCGTAGAAACTGAAACAGCCGACGTCTCCCAAGGCGCCGACGCGCTGTCCGCGGTATTTCGCTCCATGGGCCTCGGCGGCGTCCTCGATCACCTTGATGTCCTTTTCTCGGGCGATTTCGAGGATTCGCTCCATATCGCACGGGTGACCATAGAGATGGACAGCGATAATCGCTTTTGTGTGGGGGGTAACCGCGTCCTCGACGCAAGTCGGATCAATTGTCCATGTGTCCGGCGACACGTCCGCCAAGACCGGTCGAGCGCCCGTATACGCGACGCTGTTTGCCGTGGCCACGAATGTCAAGTCGGGAACAATCACCTCATCGCCTTTGCCTATCCCCAGAGCCAGCATCGCCAGATGCAGCGCGGCCGTGCCCCCCGAAATCGCCGCGGCATGGGAACAGCCGCAGAAGGCGGCAAAGGCCTTTTCAAAGAGCGGAATATGTTTTCCAAGCGATGAAATCCAACCCGTTTCGATGCAATCCTGCAACAATTCGAGTTCTTCCCGTCCCAGGACAGGCTCATAAACCGGAATATGTTTTCTCTTTTTCACGAGGACGATGCTCGCTTTCGCTGTTATCCATCCAGCTCAACCCGGTAGACGTTGGTCCCGTCACGGGCAAAGACTCGGGTCAAAAAATCCGCTTCTTCCGGGTCGAAAGCGCCCAGTTTCCGTTCATCGCGTCCATAAAAAACAAAGGCGATATTGTTTTCCCTGAGAAAATGGTACCGAGATGACGGCGTCGTCGCCTTCGCAAAGAATGTTTTGGCCGCTTCGAGACGCTTGTCGTGCGATGGCAGGTCGTATTGGCCAAGCCACGAATACTTGCCCGCTATCCTCGGCACGTAGCTTCCGACCCAGTCGCCCGACAGGACCACGCCTCTTCCCGGCGCGTCCCGCAGGAACAAAAGCGCCTCATATTCGCTTTGCGTAAGAGAGAACGACTCAGGATGTTCTGCCAAGCGTGACACACGTTCAAATATATTACAAAACGTGGTTGGAATTGTAAAGACAATCAGGGCGGCGATGGTCAGCGCTGCGAGCAGCCATCTTTGTGGCGGGCGTGTTTCCTGCCGGTTCGGTCCGAGCGACGGAAAAACGTGGGCGAACAGCGAACGAACCGAAAGCAGCACAAGCGGAATCTGGAGGCCGAGCACTGCGCGGCCTTCCTGCGAGAGGAGCGGATAGGAATACAACAGCAGGGCGTTTGTTATTACCCAACAAATCAGAAACAGGTCCTCTCTCGGAAGTGTTCGGCTTCGGACCAGCGCTCCGACGCGAACCGCTGACAACAGGATATAGGGCGCGAATCCGACCGCATACGCTGCGGGCCCGGGCGAGCGAACGGGAACGTGCGGCAATAGCTCGGATTGCGTCAGCATGAGAACGCCGTAGTAAACGACAGGCCACACGGAGACCGCGCCGAAGACGATTGTCGAACGCAACGGTTGTCTCTGTCTCAGGAAAGCGAGCGAGGCGAGCGAGAACACGGCGAGCGCTGCGCAGATGACGACCAGGTTCACCGCGTGGATGAAACCGAGCGCCAGCCCGCAGCCGCCGGCCGCCAGAGCGGCCCGCGTCTTACGCTTCGAGATTGAATCCTCGAACAGGGCGACGCAGAGCATCATCAGCGTCAGAGCCAGCGACAGATGGGGGAAGGTCATAAGCGTAAAAAAGGAGCTGGCCTCCGGGGTCCCGATGTCCACGGGAACAAAAGGAATGCCGCCGGCGCGATAGTACATAAGCAGCCATATCCAGCCGGGGCCCGCGCCAAACGAGAGAAGAATGAGCGCGACCACCCGTTCCGACACGGACCGGAGAAATCGGGAGATGAGGTAATAGGCGGCAGGCGCAAAGAGAATGATCGCCGCAGCCCGCGCCGCGTGATAGGCGGCGACCTCTCCGATGCCCAAGGCGGCCGCGACCTTTCCCAGGAAAAACCAGAAGAAGCCGTGGTATATGGTGTCGGGCTCGCCGGGCGCGAAGTAATTGCGCAGGATTGGAGACCACCCGTCTGCCTGCTGCATCATCATGAAATAGAAATTCGTGTCGCGCACCCCGGCGATAATGCCCATGAACTTCAAACCGGGCGGCTGCTTCAGGTAGCCGCAGAGAAGGGGGATGTTCGTGAGGATGAGCAAAGCAAGGGTGACCAGTGGGAGGAAGAGCGCAACGCCGCGATGGGGACGGTCTGACACGCCTTTTCTGTTTTCTCCTTTAAAGGGGGGAAGTCTCGGCTACTTGCCGCTTACAACAATGTTGGCTACCAAAATGGTCGGGGACCCGAAGCGCCCATAAAACTTCAGGTCATTGCCGATGGCTTCAATGTGAACAAGAAAATCTTTCACATTGCCGGCAATGGTCGTCTCGCGAACGGGCGCTGTTATTTTTCCGCGCTCGATCCACAGGCCGCTCGCGCCGACCGAAAAATCTCCGGAAACCATGTCAACGGTATGCATTCCCATAACGTCCATCACCAGATAACCCCGCGAGCAACTGCGGATGATTTCCTCCCGGCCGGCGACACCGGGAACGAGATAAAAATTCGTTGGTCCGACCTCGGGCAGCGCGCTGTAAGAAGACCTTACCCCGTTGCCGGTGGATGAAACGGCGTCCTTCGCGGCGGTATAGGTGTTGTGGAGGAATCCCTGAAGCGCGCCCGCCCGAATCAGTTCGGTCCTCCGGGAAGCGACGCCTTCGCCATCCGCCGGCGAGGGGGCGTATCCGTTCTCAAGCATGCCGTCGTCGACAACGTTCACCGTATCACTGGCCACTTTCTGGCCGACTTTTCCCGCGAAGAACGATTTACGTTTCTGCACCTGGTCGGCCATGAGAGCGTGTCCGACAGCGGCGAGGAACTCGCAGGCGACGGGAGAGTCCAGTATTATGGGAACCTTGGTGGTTTCCACCTGCGACGCCCCGAGCAGGGCGACTGCCCGCTGTGCGGCTTTCCGGCCAACCGGCTCGACGCTCAGCTTGTCGAAATAGAACGTATGGTCCATCTCCCAGCCCATTTGCGCGTCACCGTCGGACTCCGCCACCACCAGCACGCTTGCCGAACATGAAGTGCCCCTTCGCCAGACCGAAATCCCTTTGTTGCTGGCGAGATATGTCTCGAAACTGTTGTCTGCGACAGTCGACTGGCGCACCTTGGTTATCCGTTTGTCGAACGACCGCGCCACCGACTCCATCAGCAAAGCCTTTTCTATGCGGCTCTCGAGGCCGAGCGCGGCCAAATCACCGTCAAAGTATTCTATGTCAGCGTACGCGCCGGTCGGCTCGGGAAGCCGATTGTACGGGTCCGGAAAGGCGGATTCCGCATTCGCGACGGCTTCCTTTGCCACTCGTTCGACCTGGGACTCGGCGAGGTCGGATGTGTGCGCGAAACCAAGCCGCTCACCGCTTATGACGCGGATGCCGATTCCCGCGGCCTCCCTGACGTTCACCGTCTCGACCTTCCCACCGCTGGTCTCGGCAGTCGTCGAGCTCGAGCGGACGAAGAATCCTTCCGCTTCGCTGGCGCCGGCCGCAAGCGCGGCCTCGATTGCGAGCGCCACCAACTTTTCGTCGGTTTTCCGGCTCATGTTTTCACCGCTTTCACAAGCTCCGAGACAAACCCCGACACATGTTCGACCACGTCCGGGGCCGTGCCTTTTTCTTCTATCTTCTTCACGATTGCCGAGCCGACCACAACGGCGTCGGCGTACCCGGCCACCTCGGCGGCCATCTGCGGGGTGGCGATTCCGAAACCGACGGCCACGGGGCTACCCGAACGCGACCGTATTTTCTCGACCATCGAAGATATCCCACCCGCCATCTTTTCCTGCATCCCCGTTACGCCTTCCCTCGAGACATAGTAGATAAAGCCGACGCTGAACCTCGAGATGAGGTCGATGCGCTCATCGGTGCTCGTCGGCGAAAGCAGGTACACGGTGCAGAGCCCCTTGGTGTCCATGAGCGCCTTGTAGTCCTTCGATTCCTCGGGCGGCAGGTCCAGCACGAGGGCTCCGTCGACGCCCGACTCGTGAGCCTTCGCCACAAACTCTTCCAACCCCATATAATGGACAGGGTTGAAATACGTGAAGAGGATAATCGGTATTTCCGAGACCTTTCGAATCTCGGCGACCGAATCGAGAACCTTTCGAAGGCTTGTTCCGCTCTTGAGCGCGCGTTCCGCCGCTCGCTGATTGACCACCCCGTCGGCGAGCGGGTCCGAGAACGGGACGCCGAGTTCCACAAAGTCCACCCCGAGCCGGTCGAACTCGATTACCAGCTTTCGTGTCACATCGAGGTTGGGGTCGCCCGCGGCTATATATGCGATAAACCCCGTTTGCCCCGCGTCTTTCAGTGATTCGAATTTCTCGACTACCCGGTTCGTCATCAATGTTCCTTCTTCGAGAGTATTTCCGACACCACCTGCACGTCCTTGTCTCCGCGGCCCGAGAGATTGATAACGACTATGTCAGATTTATCCATCGCGGGCACAACTCTCATGGCGTATGCGACCGCATGTGCGCTTTCGAGTGCCGGGATGATGCCTTCCGTCTTGCTCAGAAATTGAAACGCTTCGAGCGCCTCCTCGTCCGTCGCAATCGTGTACTCGATTCTGCCTGCGTCCCGAAGGTGGCTGTGCTCGGGACCCACACTGGCGTAGTCGAGCCCGGCGGAGACGGAGTGCGTCAAATCTATTTGTCCCTCATTGGTTTGCAGCACAAAGCTCATGCAACCCTGGAGGACCCCCAGCTTGCCGGTGGCAAAACGGGCCGCGTGCTCGCCCGATTCGATTCCTCGTCCGCCGGCTTCCACTCCCACCATCTTGACTCCCTCATCATTCAGAAACTCGAAGAAGAGCCCGATGGAATTGCTTCCACCGCCGACACAGGCGGTCAGGAGCGAGGGGAGTTTCTCCTCGCGTTCCAGAATCTGTTCGCGGGTCTCGACGCCGATGACCCTTTGAAAATCCCGAACCATCATTGGATACGGATGCGCGCCGAGGACGGAGCCGAGGATATAATGCGTCGTGCGCACGTTCGTCACCCAGTCGCGCATGGCCTCGCTGATGGCGTCCTTCAGCGTCATGCTCCCGGCGCTGACCGGAGTCACGGTAGAGCCCAAGAGGCGCATCCGGAAGACGTTCAGCGCCTGGCGACGCATATCCTCTTCGCCCATGTATATCTCGCACTCGAGGCCGAACAGCGCCGCGACCGTCGCTGTCGCCACCCCGTGCTGGCCGGCTCCGGTCTCTGCGATTACCCGCTTTTTCCCCATCCGTTTCGCGAGCAATGCCTGCCCGATGGTGTTGTTAATCTTGTGCGCGCCGGTGTGGCACAGGTCCTCTCGCTTGAGGTACACCTTGGCGCCCCCCAGCTGTTCGGTCATGCGTTCCGCGTAAAAGAGGGGGGTGGGCCTGCCCGCATATTCGGTAAGATAATAGGACAGTTCCCTTTTGAAATCGGGGTCTTCTTTGTATCGCAGGTAGGCCTCTTCGAGTTCCCAAAGCGGAGACATGAGCGTCTCGGGCACATATTTGCCACCGTACGGACCGAAGTGACCCCCGCTGTCAGGTAACATATCCCTTTGCCCTCCATATGAATTCGCGCACCTTCTCGGGGTCCTTCTTGCCGGGTGACGACTCGACCCCGCTCGATGTGTCGACCGCATCGGGTGAGGCCGACTCGATTGCTTTCGAAACATTGTCAGGGTTCAACCCCCCCGAGAGGATGACCCGTCTTCCATACTGCTTCGCTTTGGCGGCGATTTTCCAGTCGAACACCTTGCCGGTGCCTCCCGCCATTCCCTCTACCTTCGTATCCAGCAGAATAATCTCCGCATCGCTGGCCCCGATATTTGCCAAGTCCGCTTCGGAACCCACCGAGATGGCGCGAATCAGCCTTCCCGGATTCAGCCCGGACACCTGCAGAAACCTTTCTTCCGCTTTCCCATACAGCTGGACGTAATCCAGTCCGATAGCATCGATGAGTTCTCGCGCTTCTTGTGGGTCGGGTTCCACAAAAATCCCCACCATCGACACAAACGGCGGCACATGCGAACGAATCTCACGCGCCTGCTCGCGCGATATACGGCGAGGGCTCTCGGCGAAGACAAACCCGATGGCGTCCGCCCCGTTGTCGATGGCCCACGCGGCGTCGGCGACATTGGTTATCCCACAAATCTTAACCCGTACCACCCGTCAGTTCCCTCATTTTCGCCGGTAAATCGCCGCTCGTCACCAGCGCCTCGCCAACGAGGATTGCATGGACTCCGGCTTGCCGCACCCTTGCGACATCGTCGCCCGTATGAATCCCGCTTTCGCTGACAATCACGCGGTCGCGAGGAATTCGGGGCGCCAGTTCAAGTGTTACCTGAAGGTCCGTTTCAAAAGTCTTGAGGTCGCGGTTGTTAATACCGATTGTCAGGGCCCCGATTTGCAAGGCCGTTTCCAGTTGCGACCGGTCGTGGACCTCGACGAGCGCATCAAGCCCGAGCCGGGTCGCCACCGCGCTGAATTCGCTCAATCTCTTCTCGTCCAGCGCGGTCACGATGAGCAACAACGCATCGGCGCCCATGGCGGCGGTTTCCCAAACCTGGTACTCATCAATAATAAAGTCTTTTCTCAGAACAGGCAAGCCGGAAGCGCGCTTGGCCTCGCGCAGGTGGGATGGTTCCCCCGAGAAATATCTCGCCTCGGTCAATACCGATATGGCCGAGGCGCCGTTCGACGCATATATCCGGGCAAGCCTCGCAGGGTCGAAGTCCTCGCAGAGGAGCCCGCGCGAGGGAGACGCCTTCTTGATTTCCGCTATCAGACAGATATGGTCGGCGAAACCGATTGCGCGCCGAAAGGAGCCCGGTTCGCGTTTTTCGAGGCTTTCCCGGATTGTCGAAAGAGGCGCCCGCTTTTTTGCCGCTTCCACCTCACCGCGCTTGTACTCGATTATATCGTCGAGTATCAACGTGCCGACACCTCTCGCAAGAGACGAAGTTTTTCCAGCGCTGCTCCCGAATCGATGGAGCGGGAGGCAACTTCGATACCTTCCGAAACGGTTTGCGCCTGGTCTGCGGCCATGAGAGCGAAGGCCGCGTTGAGAATGACGATGTCGCGGCGAGGTCCCCTCTTCCCCTCGAGAACCTGCTCGATGATTTTTGCGTTGGTGACGGGGTCGCCCCCCAGCAAGTCTTCCCGACGCGAGCGTTCGAGGCCGACCTCGGCGGGGTCGAACTCGTACATTCTCACGTGTCCGTTTTCCGTTTCGGCGACCAATGAGGTGGCGGATGTGGTGACTTCGTCCAAGCCATCGAGGCCGGAGACCACGAACGAGTGATGGGTGCCGAGATTGTTCAAGACGTGCGCGAGCGGCTCGACGAGGGCCGAATTATAAACGCCGATAACCTGCGCTTCCGCGAATGCGGGATTAGCCAATGGCCCGAGGATATTGAATACGGTGCGTATGCCGATCTCCCGTCGGGGCCCGATGGCGTGCTTCATCGCGCCGTGATACAAGGGGGCATACATGAACCCGAGCCCCGTCTCGTCGATACACCGTTCGACCGCCGCCATTTCGGCCTCGATGTGGACTCCAAGTTCCTGCAACACGTCAGCGCTTCCGCATTTGCTTGAAACACCGCGGTTCCCGTGTTTGGCGACCCCCACACTTGCCCCCGCAACCGTGAAGGCGGCGCAGGTTGATATGTTGAATGTGTTGGCTCCGTCCCCCCCGGTGCCGCAGGTATCGATCAGCGGTCTGCGCCGCGGGTTCAGCCTGATGACTTTTTCTCGCATAATGGAGGCGCAGCCGGTAATCTCGTCGATAGTCTCACCCTTCATCGCCATGGCGACGAGGAATGCCGCGATCTGAGCGGGCGTGGCCCGTCCAGTCATGATTTCGTCCATCGCGGATGCGGCTTCCTCGATGGTGAGGTTCTTGCCCGTGGCAGCTTTTCTAATGAATTCCTTCAGCATAACGTTTCCGACTCGCACTCATTGAGTGTGCCAGACCTTCGATGGGTACGAATGAATTCGCGCCTGCGAAACCGGTTCCTGCCTCCCTGCGCGCGGATAGTGCGCGCGAATTGTTTGGAAGAGATTCTACTTCGGCGCTCTCTGAAGTTTGCGATCCTTTTCCTCCACGGCCTTCGCCAACCTCTTCTTATAGCGTGACAGCTTTGCGCGCAACCGGGAGTCGCTCAGCGCTAGTATCTGAACGGCCAGCAAGCCGGCGTTCCGGGCGCCCGCCTTTCCGACGGCCATTGTGGCCACCGGAATGCCTCCGGGCATCTGAACGGTTGCCAGCAACGCGTCCATTCCGCGAAGGGGGGACGAGTCAATCGGGACACCGACGACCGGGAGGGTTGTATGAGCCGCAATCACCCCCGCCAAATGCGCGGCGGCTCCGGCTCCGGCGATGAGCACTTTCGCGCCGTTCGCTTCCGCCTTCTCCGCAAGCGCAGCCGTTCGTTTTGGCGACCTGTGGGCCGAGGACACTCTCATCTCGCACGGCACACCGAATTCCTCAAGCGCCGCCGCCGCCTCGCGCATGACTTCGTGGTCGCTGTCGCTCCCCATGAAGATGAGCACCGGCGTCGTCTTCTTCTCACGCTTCGGCATGTCTACCCTTTCCCCAGTCTCGCGTAAGCCTTTTTTCCGATGTCTCTGCGGCAGTATTTCCCCTCGAAGTCGATGGTGTCGGCGCACTCGTAGGCTCGTTGTATCGCCGAGGGAATATCTTTTGCAAGGGCGGTGGCGCCGAGCACGCGTCCCCCGTCTGTCACGACAGCCTTGTCCTTGAGAGCGGTGCCCGCATGGAACACCATGGCGCCGGGGATTTTCGATGCGGCCTCGAGGCCGGTTATCGGCTTCCCTTTCTCATACTTTCCCGGATAACCGCCGGAGGCGAGCACCACGCAGACGGCCGCTTCATCGGTCCATTCGGCCCTCACCTTGCCCAGGTTCCCGTCCGCGCATGCCATCAGGATGGGCACGAGGTCGCTGTTCAGCCGGGGAACGACCACCTGAGCTTCGGGGTCGCCGAATCTGGCATTGAATTCCAGCACTTGGGGAGTCGCCTCTGATATCATAAGTCCGACATACAAGACACCCCGGTACTCGCAGTTCTCCTGTCTGAGCGCCTCGATTATGGGCCTTACGATCTGTTTTTCTATTTTTTCCATGAGCATATCGCTGACAACGGGAGCCGGCGAGTAGGCGCCCATCCCCCCGGTATTCGGCCCCTTGTCGCCGTCGTAAATCGCCTTGTGGTCCTGCGACGACGGCATCATCAGAATTCTCGCGCCGTCGGTGAACGCGAGCACCGAGGCTTCCTCGCCCTCGAGGTATTCTTCGAGCACCACGCGGGTGCCGGCTTTCCCGAATGCGCCCTGACAGAGACACTCCTTCACCGCCTTTATCGCGGATTCCTCGTCAAACGCAACGGTCACCCCCTTTCCGGCGGCAAGCCCGTCGGCCTTGACGACAAGAGGGGGACCCATGTCACGAATGAACTCGACAGCCTCGTCGGCGTCGGAGAATATCTGAAAGGTTCCCGTAGGAATGTTGTACTTCGCCATCAGTTTTTTCGCGAACCCCTTGCTCCCTTCAAGCATCGCGGCTTCGCGCCTCGGTCCGAATATCTTCAGGCCCTCCTGTTCGAACCGGTCCACGATTCCCTCGACAAGCGGCGCTTCGGGTCCCACGACCGTCAGGTCGATACGCTCGTTCTTTGCCAAATCCGCCAGCTTATCGATTTCCGTCGCTCCGATGCTCACACACGTCGCCTGTTCGGCTATGCCCGCATTGCCGGGAGCGCAGAAAAGCTTCTCGACAAGGGGACTCTGGCTTATTTTCCACACGAGTGTGTGCTCTCGGCCGCCCCCCCCCACAACAAGGACCTTCATGAGATTCTCCCCTTTTGAACGAGAGTCGAGCGTTGGAATATCAATGTTTGAAGTGCCTCATTCCGGTGAATATCATGGCCATGTCGTGCTCGTTCGCCGCCGCGATGACTTCATCGTCCTTCTTGGACCCACCCGGTTGAATGACGGCCCTGATCCCGGCGGCGGCGGCCGCGTCGACGCCGTCGCGGAACGGGAAGAACGCATCCGAGCCGACCACTCCGCCCTGCGCGCGGCCATTGGCCTTGTGCGCGGCGATCATGCTCGCGTCGACACGGCTCATCTGGCCGGCGCCGACGCCGAAAACGGTCAAGCCCTTGGCGTAGACAATCGCGTTCGACTTGACATGCTTGCAAATCACCCACGCGAAAAGGAGGTCTTCCATTTCCGCCTTGGTGGGGGCGCGTTTCGTAACAATTTTGAACTCCGACTTGTTGTGCGTGGCCGTGTCGAAATCCTGGAGCAACAAGCCGCCGACCACTCGTCTCATATTCGGATATCCGTCGCGCTCTTCCGTGAGTTCGCCGGTTGCCAGCACCCGCAGGTTTTCGCCCCACCACTGCGACGTTGTCAGTATCTCGAGGGCTTCTTCGGAAAACGACGGCGCTATGATGGCCTCCACGAACGTGTTCGGCCGAGCTATCAGCTCTGCCGTCGCGGCCTCCACCCTGCGGTTCAGTCCGACGATGCTCCCGAACGCGGAGACGGGGTCGCCGAGAAGAGCCCGCGAATACGCCTCGCGAATATCCTTTCCGACACCTGCCCCGCACGGGTTTGTGTGTTTGATAATCACAGCGGCGGCTTCCGAGAAATCCTTCACGATTTCTATTGCCGCGTCGAGGTCGAGGATGTTGTTGTAGGAGAGCGTTTTGCCGCGGAGCGTCTTCGCCGTCGAAACACTGGGCTCCTTCGCGCGCGGGTCAACGTAGAACGCTGCGGTTTGATGCGGATTCTCACCGTATCTCAGTTCCGCTTCCTTGCGGAAGGTGAGGTTCAATGTCTTCGGGTATTTGCTTTCGGTCCTTGCTTTTATTGATGAAAGGTAATCGGCGATGGCGCGGTCATACGTCGCGGTGTGTTCAAACACCTCGCATGCCAACTCGAACTTCAGCTTTTCCGAGACCACGCCGTCATTCGCCTTTAATTCCTCGATGAGCGTCGGGTATCTCGTCGGGTTCACGACGACGACGACATCCGCATAGTTTTTCGCGGCGGCCCGAAGCATCGTCGGCCCGCCGATGTCTATCTGCTCGATGGCGTCCTCCAGCTTCACGCCTTCTTTGCTCACGGTTTCCTGGAAGGGGTACAGGTTCACGACGACCATGTCGATGAGCTCGATGCCGTGTCGGTCGACCTCCTGCATGTGTTCGAGATTGTTTCGAAGCGCGAGCAAGCCCGCATGGATTTTCGGGTGGAGGGTCTTCACGCGCCCGTCCATCATTTCCGGAAACCCGGTATAGTCGGACACCGAACGCACCGGTATACCAGCTTCATCGAGCACCCGCTGCGTGCCGCCGGTCGAGAGGACCTCGACACCCATTTCATGAAGAAAACCGGCGAGCTCAACGATTCCGGTCTTATTCGAAACACTCAGCAGTGCGCGTTGTATCTTGTTGCGCATGGTCGCTCCTCGTTCGCCCACTAAAGATTTTCTTTCACGTACCTGACTGCATTGCGAAACAGCGCTACGCCCATACCCTCGCGAGGAACCCTCTCGCGTGTCCAGCGCGGATGATTGGTAGGAAACAAATACGCCTCCGGATGGGGCATCAATCCGAAAATTCTTCCCGTCGGGTCGCAGAGCCCCGCTATGTTGTCCTGGGAGCCATTCGGGTTATACGGATAGCCCGCCAACTCGCCTCTTTCGTTTACGTATCGAACCACCACCTGTCCGCGTTCGTGCAGGCGAGAGAGCGTCTCCGGGTCCCTCACGGCAAGCTTCCCCTCACCGTGGCGAACAGGCAGATAAATTCTATCAAGTCCCTTCGTGAAAATGCAATGCGATTCGGGGTTGACCGAGAGGTAGACCCAGCGGTCCTCAAACTTATTGGAATCATTATATGCGACGGTCACCTGTTGCTCGCCGTATCTGTTTTCGAGCGCCGGCAGCAACCCCATCTTGACGACTACCTGAAATCCGTTGCATATGCCGAGAATGAGTTTCCCGTCTTGAATGAATTGTTCCAACTGGTCGCGCAGGTGGTACCGAAGCTTGTTGGCAAGAACCTTCCCGGCGGCGATGTCGTCACCGAACGAGAACCCTCCGGGAACAACGAAAATGTCGTAGCTCTTGAGCGATTTGCCGTCGGTGAGGTCGTTCACATGGACCCGCTCCGCTTTGCCGCCGACGCCTCTCATGTTGAAAGCGTACTCGGTCTCGTAATCGCAGTTGATTCCGTAACCGGTAAGTATCAAAACCCGCGGTTTCATTTCTTCGTTTCCGTTTCGGCAGAAGAGCGGTTTGAACCGCAGTGAGTTTGCAAAGATGGCTCCATACAAATCTCCACCACGATTCGGCTATCCGCGCTTCGAGGACAGCCAATCCGCTTTGCGGTTCATGATGAAGGTTTCTGTCCAGGGATCACTGAGTCTCTTTCACGATTGCCCGGCGCAGGGGTTATTTGGGGACACCATGCGGCATGGTGTCCCCAAATAACCCGTATCAACAACCACGGGACACACCCACAGTCCCTCTCGTTGGCCCGCGAGGGCGCGGGGCTTCGCTTGGGGCCTACCAGTTGAGCGGCTGCTGCCAGGCCCTTTTCAGCTTGAATATGTCGGCTGAAGCGACCTTTCTCTTGCCCTCGTTCAGCAGCAGCGTCGGCGATTCCGTTACTTTCCCTATCCTCGCAAAGGGCACGCCGTCCATCGCGCGTTCGAATTCCTTCGCTTTTCGCGGGGCCACCGTCACGACGAATCGGCTCTGCGATTCCGAGAAAAGCAGGTAGTCGGTCCGCAGTGCGACGTCGGCCGGGACAGCGGACAGGTCGACCGTCATGCCCAGCCCGCCCGCGAAAGCGCTCTCAGCCAGAGCCACCCCGAGGCCGCCGTCGGAGCAATCGTGACACGAGGCGATGAGCTTCCGCTCGATGGTCTCGCTCAGCGCGAGGTACGTTTTCCTGGCCGTTTCCGCATCGACCTTCGGGACATTGTTCCCGATGTGGCCGTGGTGCGCGAAGTACTCGCTTCCGCCGAGCTCGTCTTTCGTAACGCCGACCGCATACACCACGTGGCCGGGGCGTTTGACGTCCATGGAGACGACCTTCCGCACGTCTTCGATGCGTCCCATTATCGAGAACAGCAGCGTCGGCGGCACGGATATTTTCACGTCGCCGATCATGTAATCGTTCTTCATGCTGTCCTTGCCGGAGATGCACGGCACGTCGTACGCCGTGCAGTATTTGTGCAAGGCCATGTTGGAGCGCACGAGTTGAGCGAGCTTGTAGCGGCCGTCCGGCGTCTTTTCGGATTCCACCGGGTCGGGCCAGCAGAAGTTATCGAGCCCGGCAAGATAGCCGAGCCGTCCGCCCACGCAGACGGCGTTCCTGACGGCCTCGTCTATCGCGCACGCGGTCATATGGTATGTGTCAATTATGCTGTACTTCGGACATATTCCGCTTGACACCACGATTCCTTCGCTCGAATCGTACAGGGGTTTCAGCACGGCGGCATCTCCCGGCCCGTCGTCCGCGAGGCCGACAAACGGTTTGAGCGCGCTCATGCCCTGGACTTCGTGGTCGTATTGCCTGACGAACGATTCCTTGCTGCAAACGTTCAGCCGCATCAGCATCTGCTCGAGCAGTGTATCGTAGGCTTCCGGCTCGGGAATATCCGGCTCCTTGTGCGCGGGCGGTTCCCACTTCGCTTTCAGCTCCATCCTCGGAACGCCCTCATGGAAGAAATCCATGTCGATATACGCAACGGTCCGGTTGTCGAACAGGACGTGGAACTTCCCGCTGTCGGTGAATTTTCCCAACACCGTCGCCTCGACGCCCCGTCTCTCGGCGAGCTCGAGGAGTCGGTCGACCTTGTCCGGGTCGACCGCGAGCGTCATGCGTTCCTGCGCCTCCGACAGCAGAATCTCCCACGGCTGCAACCCCTCGTACTTGAGCGGCGCTTTTTCGAGCCACAACTCGCAGCCGTTCGAAAACCGCGCGGTTTCGCCCACCGACGACGAGAGCCCGCCGGCCCCGTTATCGGTGATCGCGCGGTACAGCCCGAGGTCGCGAGCTTCGAGCAGGAAATCGGTCATTTTCTTCTGCGTGATGGGGTCGCCTATCTGAACGGCGGACGTGGGCGATTCGCTGTGAAGCTCTTCGGAAGAAAACGTTGCGCCGTGTATGCCGTCTTTCCCGATTCTGCCTCCGGTCATGACCACGAGGTCGCCGGGCAGCGCCGTCTTTGTGTGCGAGGGATCGCCCAGAATCTCGCGCGGCATTATTCCGCCGGTTCCGCAGAAAACCAGCGGCTTTCCGGCATACCGGTCATCAAAGACAATGCTGCCGTTGATGTCGGGAATACCGCTCTGGTTCCCGCCGTCGCGCACGCCCTTGTGAACTCCCTTGAATATCCTCTTCGGGTGCATGAGCCGCGGAGGAATCGGTTTCGAATAGTCCGGCGGAGCAAAGCAAAATGTGTCGACGTTGAAAATGAGACGGCACCCCTTGCCGGTGCCGAACGGGTCCCGGTTCACTCCCACAATGCCCGTGATTGCGCCTCCGTACGGGTCGAGCGCCGACGGGCTGTTGTGGGTCTCCACCTTCATGACGAGGTTCCACTCGTCGTTGAACCTGACGACTCCCGCGTTGTCGTGAAAGACCGAAACGAGCCAGGGCACACGGGCGGATATATCGTCGGTTGCCCCTTTTATATATGTTTTGAAAAGGCTGTCGATTACGAGGCGTTCGCCGAGCTCGTCCTCGTAATCGATTTTCGCATTGAAAATCTTGTGCTTGCAATGCTCTGACCAGGTCTGGGCCATAGCCTCGAGCTCCACGTCGGTTGGCATCTCCGAGAGATTCAGCGGAGTCCTCGCTCTGACGACGGCTTCCTCCCGGAAATAGTCCCGTATCGCTCTCATCTCATCGAGACTCAACGAGAGTATTCCTTCTTTGCTTATGCGGAGGAGCTGTTCGTTGGACACATCGAGGTCGAATTCCTTGACGACAATCTCCTCGTGTTTGCCCGCGAGCGGGAGGGGAAGCGATATCCCGTTTTCTCGTTTGAACTCTTCGAAGTTCGCGACCCTCCATTGCTCGATCAGGCCGTTGGCAAGCAGCTTGCCCGCTATGGTGTCGGCCTGTTCCCGGCTGAGCCGTCCCCGGAGCGCATACTGCTTCGATGTGAAAACACTGCACTGGTCAAGCTCGTCGCCGAAGATGTCCGCGACCGCCTCGCGCGATGTCTTGCCGACGTTGTCGGTGACGCCCGGCTTGAAACCGACTTCGATAATCCAGGAGAACTCATCCGCCAGCGGCTTGTTCAGGGTGGACACCTCGATGACGGGGTCGGTGAAAAGCTCTCTGCGAAGGGTCTCGACCTGGTCTTCGCGCAGGTTTGCGAGCATCGTGTAGACGCGGACGACTCGCACGTCGTCGACGGGTATATGGAGGTCCTCGCTTATGTCTCTTTTTACCGACGCTCCCGCCGCGTCCAAGAGGCCGGGCCTGAGGCCGACCTCGATGCGATACGTTCCAAGCGTTCTCATTATCCCTCGACGTAGGTGACCTTGCCGCTTCCGTCCGATATCCGGCCAATGACCCAGGCCGTTTCGCCGGCGTCCTGCAAGCTCCGCAGGACATGCGTTTCGTCTCCTGCGGAGACAATCAGCGCCATGCCGACTCCCATGTTAAACGTCTTCAACATCTCGGTTCGCTCAATGGAGCCTTCGCTCCCGAGTAGCTCGAAGATTGCGGGCGGGCGCCACGTTTCAAGGCGTATTACGGCATCCAGGTTCTTCGGCAAAATACGCGGAACATTATCTGTTATTCCGCCGCCGGTGATGTGCGCCATCCCGCGCACAGCGTTTTCATCGAGCAGCGGGCGAATCGGCTTTGCGTAGCACTTGTGAGGATTCAGCAGTTCGTCGCCGAGGGTCCTGCCCAGCGGCTCGACATACTGGTCCAGCCGGTATCTCCCCGAATCGACCAGCAGCTTCCGCACGAGAGAATAGCCATTCGTATGCAACCCTGAAGACGCCAGGGCGATAACGGTGTCGCCCTTTTCTATCGCCGAGCCGTCTATGATGTTCTCCTTGTCGACAACGCCCACGATTGTGCCAGCGAGGTCGTATTCGCCCGGAGCGTAGAAATCGGGCATCTCGGCCGTCTCTCCGCCGATGAGCGAGCATCCCGCAAGCCGGCAGCCTTCCGCCAGACCTGCGACGACTTGCTCGGCGACCGCAACGTCGAGTTTTCCCATGGCGAGATAATCGAGAAAAAAGAGGGGAACAGCGCCCTGCATCAGGATGTCATTGACGCAGTGGGAAACGAGGTCGATTCCGATAGTGTTGTGACGCCCGGTGGCGAAGGCGATTTTCAGTTTCGTCCCGACTCCATCGACGCTGGATACGAGAATTGGTTCGCGAAAGCGGGAGGAGTCGAATTTGAAGAGTCCGCCGAACAGCCCGATGTCTTGCAGGACGTTGGGTGAGAAGGTGGACCGCACGATGGGCGCGATTTTGCGTTTGAGGGAGCTGGCGGCGTCGATGTCCACTCCCGCCTGTTTATACGTGAAGGAGCCTTCTGGCATGTCAAGTGACCATCAGGGCGTTCTGCTTGCGGTCGTAGTAGTGTTTGTCGATATCGACCGCGAGGCTGATCGGGTATTCACCGGTGAAACATGCGAGGCAAAATTCTTCGGGCCTGCCTCCGGCGGCCTTGACCAGACCCTCGGCGCTCAAGTAATGAAGCGAATCAACTCGCAGATATTTCCGTATTTCCTCGATGATGTGAGTGGAAGCAATCAGTTCTTTTCGGGTCGGCGTATCGATGCCATAGTAGCACGGATGAGTGATGGGCGGCGAGCTGATGCGCATGTGAATTTCCTTCGCGCCCGCATTCCGAATCATCTTCACGATCTTCCGGCTCGTTGTCCCCCGAACGATAGAGTCGTCCACCACGACGACGCGTTTCCCCTTCAGGGCCGTTTTCAAGGGGTTGTATTTAATCTTCGCCCCGAAGTCGCGAATTGTCTGCGAAGGCTCGATGAATGTGCGCCCGATGTAGTGGTTTCTGATCAGGCCCATCTCAAACGGTATCCGCGATTCGTGAGAGTAGCCGAGCGCCGCGGCATTCGACGAGTCCGGCACGGGGAGCACCAGGTCGGCGTCCACCGGAGCCTCGCGATAAAGAGCCGCCCCGAGGTTGTGTCGGACGCGCTCGCAATCGCGTCCGAAAATGATGCTGTCGGGCCGAGCGAAATATATCAACTCGAAAATGCACAACCCTGTTCGTTCCGGCTTGGCTTGTCCGACGGAATACGAGTGGATGCCCGACCGGTTGATCAGGACCATTTCGCCTGGCTCGATGTCCCGTATGTAGGTGGCGTCAACGATATCGAATGCGCAACTCTCGGATGCGATCAGGAACGACCCCTTGAGTTTGCCGAGGCACAGCGGGCGGAATCCGTGAGGGTCCCGGACCGCGATGAGGTTCTCGGTGTCCATCAGGAGCAGCGAGTAGGCTCCTTTCACCTGCGTTAACGCTTCGATGAGAGCCGTCTGCAGCTTCTTTTTCCTCGAGCGCGCTATCAAGTGAACGATGACTTCACTGTCGCTCGTCGATTGGAAAATGGAGCCGCGACCCTCGAGGTCGCTCCTGAGCACGCGCGCGTTCACCAGGTTTCCGTTGTGCGCGACGGCCAGAGGACCGCGCGCATAATCGACAACAATAGGCTGAGCGTTTTTCAACAAACTCGAGCCGGAGGTGGAGTAGCGCACGTGCCCCATTGCACGGTCGCCGACAAGCTTGTCGAGCGTCTCCTTTTCGAACACGTCGTACACCATCCCCATGTCGCGGTGGGCGTGAAGACGCCCCTCGTTGCATGAGACGATTCCCGCGCTTTCCTGTCCGCGATGTTGGAGCGAGTAGAGGCCCAGATATGTTATCCTTGCGGCCTCCTGCTGGCCGAACACGCCGAAAATGCCGCATTCGTGCCTCAGAAAGTCGGCCTCGCAGACCGAGTCACACTTTGCGTCGCAGGACTTTTTCATGATGTTTTCTCAGAGGTCCTTCCCCGTTATAAGTTTGTATGCCTGCTTGTATTTTTCCTCCGTCCGCGCGACTACGTCGGGAGGCAGCGGGGGAGCAGGAGGGGATTTGTCCCAATCCAGCGTCTCCAGATAATCGCGGACGTACTGCTTATCGAAGTTCGTCTGGGGCTTGCCGACGACATAGTTCTCGGCCAGCCAGTAGCGGGAGGAATCCGGAGTTAACAGTTCATCAATCAGTATGGTCTCGCCGTCACACTCGCCGAATTCGAATTTCGTGTCGGAGAGAATGAGCCCTTTCGACCGCGCGTATTCGCTGGCCGCATGAAATATCGCGAGGCTCTTTTCTATGAGAAACTGCGCCTTTTCGCGCCCTATTAAGTTTGCCATTTCTTCGTGGGAAATGTTAATGTCGTGGCCCGACTCGGCCTTGGTCGCCGGAGTGAAAATGGGTTCGGACAGCTTCTCGGATTCCCTGAGCCCGGGCGGCAGCTTGACGCCGCACACCGATTGGCTCTGCACGTATTCCTTCACCGCCGAGCCTGCCAGGTACCCTCGAACGACGCACTCGACGGGGTACGGCTTCGCCTTCTTCACCAACATCGAGCGGCCACGGAGAATGTCCCGGTAGGGCTTCGTGCTGGCCGGATACTCATCGACATCCGTCGAAATCACCTGGTTCGGAATGATATCTCTCATGAAGTCGAACCAGAATTCGGACAGGCCCGTCAGCACTCTTCCCTTCTTCGGAATCCCCGTCGGAAGCACGCAGTCAAAGGCCGATATGCGGTCGGTCGCCACGAGCAGGATGTTTCCGTCGACCTCGTATATATCGCGCACCTTGCCGCGATTGTAAAATGTCAAATCCGGGAAATCGGTTTTCGTGACGACTGCCGGGCTGTTCCCACTTGATTCAGGCATCGGCTAACCCCGCCCTCTCAAATATCTCATCCACAAACCTGAGGTGATGGCCGAGGTCGAAAATCTCATCCAGCTTTTCTTCGGGAATGCAGGAGGAGACCTCCGGATCGGACACGAGCGCATCGCGAAACTCGGCGCCGTCTTCCCAAACCTTCATTGCGTTTCTCTGAACAATCTTGTATGAATCCTCGCGCGTCAGCCCCTGTTCCACCAGTTCCAGCAGCACGCGCTCGGAAAAAATCATCCCCTTTGTTTTCTCCAGGTTCCGCCGCATGTTGTCCGGATACACCAGCAACTTCTCCACGATGCCGGCAAAACGCGCGAGAAGATAATCCACCAGGACACAGCTATCGGGGATGATGACCCGTTCGACGGATGAATGGGAGATGTCCCGTTCGTGCCACAGCGCGATGTTCTCCAATGCGGCCATGGCGTTCGCCCGCAGCACCCTCGCGAGACCGGAGACCTGCTCGCATCGTATCGGGTTCCGCTTGTGCGGCATCGCCGAGGACCCCTTTTGTCCCTTTTCGAAGAATTCTTCCGCCTCCAGAATCTCGGTCCGCTGCAGATTCCGTATCTCCGTCGCGAACTTGTCCAGCGAACTTGCAATGATTGCGAGCGTCGTCAAGAATTCCGCATGGCGGTCCCGCTGAACGACCTGCGTGGACACGGGAGCGGGCTCGAGCCCGAGGTTCGAACACACATACTGTTCGACAAACGGGTCCAGATTGGCGAACGTGCCCACGGCCCCCGAAACCTTCCCCACCGCGATACTGTCGCGCGCGCTGCGCATGCGTTCGAGGTTTCGCTGTGTCTCCGTGTACCAGAGAGCCATTTTCAACCCGAACGTGACCGGCTCGGCGTGCACGCCATGGGAGCGGCCGATCATCGGCGTCTTTTTATGCTCGAGCGCCTTTTTCTTCAGGACCGACAGGAGGTTCTCCAGGTCGGCGATGATAATGTCGGTTGCCTCGCACAGGTTCACCGCCAGCGCCGTATCGAGCATATCGGACGAGGTCATCCCGAAGTGAATGTAGCGGGACTCCGGCCCCACATGCTCGCCCACCGCCGTCAGGAACGCGATGACATCGTGTTTCGTTACCTCTTCTATTTCGAGAACGCGGTCGACCGAAAAGTCAGCCTTCTCCTTGATTACGCTGACCGCATGAGGCGGAATTTTCCCGAGCTTGGCCCATGCCTCGCATGCGAGAATCTCCACTTTCAGCCACGTCCGAAGCTTGTGTTCCTCGGTCCAGATTGCTGCCATCTCCGGCCGGGAATATCGTTTAATCATGGCCTAAACCCCATGGTTCCGGAATCGCGCGACTTATCGAGGGGTGTAGAAAGTTCGACACAATGAAATGGAAAGGTTACGGCAATTGCGCGTGTATCATACCAATTCAGACTCGTTCCGTCAAGCCTTCCGCCGGGCGCGCCACGGGCGCCTTTCCCCGCGCATTCAGCATCGCGCGGCGAACCTCCTCCATCAGAGATTCCTTCGTTTCCGGCGAGTAAACCGATGTGTCGATCTGCGGAAGAAATGTCGCGCGCACACGGCCCGGACAAATGCGCCATGTCCACTTCGGGAGCACGTGATATGTGCCGTCGATGACAACGGGAACGACCGGCGCCTGCGCCTTTGTGGCAAGCATGAAACCGCCTTTCTTAAAATGCTTGAGCGAACCATCGTCGCTCCGTGTCCCTTCGGGAAAAATCAGCAGCGGCATTCCTCCCTTCACTGTCTCCGCGGCGTTGTCGAGGCTGGCGAACGCCTGCTCCCGGTTCTCCCTGTCGACGCTCACATACCCCATCGTCGACATGGCCCACCCGAAAACAGGAATCTTGAACAGGGACTTTTTTGCCACGATCCTGAACTGCCGAGGGACTACTTTGAGCAGGACCGGAATATCAAAATGACTGGTATGCGTCGACATCAGAATGAAAGGGCCTTCCCCGGGAATGTTTTCCGCCCCCGCTGCCTCGACCTTGACTCCGCAGGTCCAAAGCAGGAGCCGGGCCCACGCCGGAACGAACCAGTAGCTTACCGCTCTTCGGGGCGCGAAGAGAGACAGGAGAAGGCACGGCAAGCCGAGGATAAACGTATAGAGGCAAATCAGAAACACATAAAGCGAAGCTCGCAGGAAGTTCGGACGTTTCGCCGTCTCCGTGTGGTTCATGGTTCAGCCTTTTTCAATCTTGCGGCCTGCCTCTCGAGGCGGGTAAATGCGCCGCGATTCGGACCGCCGGCCAGGGCAATGCTTCGGGAGAGATGGTCATTTCGGGGGCGACGGGCCGTCAATATACCTCTTTCCTCTTCCATGAGCCCCCGACATAAGCGTACACGAGTTCGCGTTTGCTCGAATTGGAGAGAATGAAATGAATGTCGCGTTGGGTTTCTTCCCTCGTGGAACGTTTCCGCGTGAGATAAATATCTTCGGTGAAACGGATCGTCGCTACATAAGGCGTGTCGACGGAGTTGGTTCGCCTCATGTTCACAACCGGGTCAACCCGCTGATGGTAAATGCGATAGAATCCGCCGACCGTTTCATAGGTTTTCGGCTTCACTTCTCGTTGATGGTACTTATTGAACTGGTCTATCTCTTTGTGAACGATTTTTTTCAATGCATATCGCGCTCGAGACTCCTCGCTGCATCCCGAAACAGCAAACAGCAGGAGCATGAACAGCGCGATCAGGTTCAGTGGATTGCGGCTCTCTGTCCGTGCGGAGATTCCGGGCTTGCAGCGCAACAAAGGAGGCTTCGCAAGGAAACTCGCGTTTCCGACACTGCGAGACGAGAGCAGCGGACCCGGAAACGGTCTTCTGCTCAAAGCGGTTTTCTTCCCGGTGTCATTGCCGCACACGGTCATCGTTTCATTTTCCCTCATCGCCGCTCACGAGCAATTCGATGCGCTCATAAAACCGTGTCGGCTTGAGCGTGAACGTGCCGCTCTTTTGCGGCGCTCCGCCATAGTGTTCGCCGATGAACCCGAGCCTGGCGGTTCCGAAGTCTATCCGGTTATCGAATGCGTCCCAGGCCTGAAAATCGACCCGAACATTGCCGTTCCAGTTTGGCGCATGCACTATGAACACAAGGTCGGCGCCCTTTACGTACACATCATTGAAACTCAGCATCGCGCTGCTGCTCCGCGTAATGATCCGGGGTTCGGGAGCGGATACCTCGGTCATCTTGTTATACAGAAAATAGGCCCCGAAGACGCCCAGCACAATAACCGTGATGACAAGGGCGATGTTCTCGCGGCGCCGGAGCCGCCTGATGTTCGCCAAAGCCTCGGCGCGATACCACTCGTCTTCCTCGGCTTCATCCCCCGAGACCGGGCCGGCCACATCGATGTCGCCGTCGACCATTCTTTGGACGAAATCATCGGGCAACTCCCTGGAGTCCGCCGAGGGCCGATCGCTCCGGTCTTTCCGCTCGGCTTCTTCGCGCACCGTGATATTCGTGAAGCCGAATTTTACGAGCTGAGCCTTGACTTGCTGTTCGTTTTCTCCCTGAGTTGTGCCGGTAACCGCCTGCCCGCTCTTGTTTATCCCTTCATAGTTAAATTTTTTCATCGACGACCGTCCATCGCGCGGCCCCGCCACACGGAAACGCTCGAAGCCGCGCAACATCAAGCGCTGTAACGGATTACCAATTCCGATGATAGCACATCCCGGAAGGAGTGTCAACACTCGCAAAGATGGCGCTGCGGCCCATTTGGCCGACCGTCTCCAGCAATGGCCACTGTAAATTCATTCGGCAATTGCAAATGGTACATTTGACAATTCGAACTGTGCGAACGAATTGGCGCCTGCGCGAACAATTCGGAAGGGCCCGGCTTCGAGTGACGAGACGAGGTTTTCTCGGTTCCGTGTGTGCCCTGAGTCGTTCTCTCACATACGGCGAACCGACACGCAGAGAACATGCCGGCTGCCGACCCGCGCGTGGGCGACGTCCTTAATCCGGAACGTAGGGCCAAAATCCAGCATGTCTCTCTTGCGGAACGGAAGAACGAGAAAAACTTCGTCTGTCTCCTCAAGCAAGTCTGTTACCTCGGTGAGTGTATCCAGGCGAGGCATAGACCGACGCATATAGAAATGGATGTTGGGACGATACATCCCGATGAAATACAACGGGTCATTTTCGTCCACCGCGCTCAGCACCGTATTGCAGAACGAGCGAGCGGATTTGTGGCTGTCGATGAGGGGCGCGAGATACCCGAAAAAGACCGTGCCCGTGAGAATCGTTAACACCGCCACACATGCCAGTGCGGTCCTGGGCGGTTTCCTGTGAAGGAGTATGACGAGCATTGTGAATACGAGCGCCGAGAGGAAAACGCCGGCTGCCGTCATCCACAGGAAATCGCGGAAGTACAGGTGCGCAGCCGTTACGAGAGCGATGAGCCCCCCGCATGCAGCCAGCACAAGCAACAACAGGGGTATCGAGAATTTGTTCCGTTCCTTCACCTGTCCCTCATCCGGCTTTTCGCTGTTCAAGGCCCACCCCATGAGCAATGCGCCGGCGGGGAACAGCGGCAGAATATACTGACTGCGTTTGCCGGACACCAGGGAAAAGAACACGAACACGGACAGAAACCATACGACAAGGAACCGCAACCCGAGGCGCTCTCGCAGATTTCCATTTCTCCGGAGCGACCACAACGCCAGAGGAACAAAGGCGGTCCACGGCAGGAACTGCCACAGCGTCTCCACAAAGTAATAATAGAATGGCTGCCGGTGCGAGTAGGATTCGAACATGCGGCCCAGTGTCTGTTTTAACAAGATCGCAGAGGAGCCGTAATCTCCGCCGCTGCGCTCGAAGGCGGCATGCCACCACGGGCCTATGGCCAATCCGGTAATGGCCAGTCCGATAACTGCGGCTGCCCCGAACCACGCCAGTTCTCCTCCTGCTCCCTCCTTCCGAAGATGTAATTCCACCAGCAGAAAAACCACCATCACGACCACGGGCGCCGCGATGCCGACCGGCCCCTTCGTCAGGACGGCGGGGACAAGGAACACGAACCCGAGAAAATAAAGCCAGGCTCGTTTTCCCGCATAACCCGCATAGAACGCTGCGAGCGCGGCGACTATGCAAAGAGAGAGCAGCGCGTCCAGAACTCCCATTCGTCCGACCCACACGAACTGAACGCTCGTTGTCAGGATGAGGGCCCCCCAAAAACCTTCACGCTCGCCTGTCATTCTCAGCCCGAGCCAATATGTCAAAAGCACCAGGATCGCCGCCGACACCGCCGAGGGCAAGCGGGCCGTTGTCTCGGTCACGTCGCCGAAAGGTTTCGAAAGCATGGCGACAACCCAGAAATACAATGGCGGCTTCTCGGGATACACCTCGTCGTTCAGGTGCGGGACGACCCAATTGCCGCATTCGAGCATCTCCCGCGCCACCTGCGCGTACCTGGGCTCGTCCGGAGTCCACAAGTCGCGCGCTCCGATTCTGAAAAAGAAAAGGAAATAGATTGCGAGCAGGAGCAGGAGAATATGTCTGAGCTTTTGAGAATGCACTTTCAAAATGGAGGTTGGCCCGGCCAATTGTGCGGCCTGTGAATTCGTCTCTCGGTTGCACATCTCACCGAAGACCCTCACTAACCCGCATCACCAGCCGCGGGACAGATTCACCGCATCAGAAATTCAACCTTTTTCATGATTTCCGAGTGGCCCGAGGGGTGATGAACAACTGTCCCCGAAGCGAACGTCGAACAATTCGGATTGGCGGTCTGCTCGCGAAGCGTGCTTCAGGTGTTTTCAAATTATTTGGAAAGCCTCGGGATGGGCCGCTCACGCCGAGGTCCGCTGCCTGTAAATCAGCATCAGGTTCCTGATATAGACCGTGAATCCGAACGCCTGCCCGAGGCTGAAAACGAGGTCGCGTCTGTGGACCGCGTAGCTGAACAGGATAAGGCTGCCGGACAAACTCAGAAACCAGAAAGCCAAGGGAATAACACTCTCGCCTCTTCGTTCCGAGACGATCCATTGAACCAGGAACCGCATGAAGAACATTAGCTGACCGCCCAATCCGATGGCAAGCCACACACGGTCCGCCCAGTTCATGCCCAGCCAGTCAGACCAGTTCATCGCTCCTCCTCGATTTCATACCTGATGCAGCGTTTCTTCATCCACCTGACGGCGAGCAGGTCGAGAAACGCCTTCACTATCCTGTTCCGGATATTGTATTTTGACGCGCCAAATTCGCGGGGCCGATGATTCACCGGGACCTCAACCACGCTGTAGCCTTCGAGTTTCACAATCGTCGGCAAGAACCGGTGCATGCCTTCGAACAGTTTGAGGTTCTCGACGCACTCGCGCTTGCAGGCTTTCAGCGAGCACCCCACGTCGATTATCTCTTCGCCGCTGAGCTTGTTCCTCACGTAATTGGCGGTCCGGCTCGATATCCGGCGAACGATATTATCATGGCGTTTCCTGCGCCAGCCGCAAACCATGTCGTATTCGCTCAGTTTCTCCAGCAACAGAGGAATATCATGCGGGTCGTTCTGCATGTCGGCGTCGAGCGTGACAATCACGTCGCCCTTGGCGTGTTGGAATCCGGCGGCCATCGCGGATGTTTGCCCGCAGTTGCGCTTGAATCCCAGGAAGCGGACCTCCGGAACCTCGTCGGCGAGCGCGCGCAGAAGCTCGCGGCTGCCGTCCCGGCTGCCGTCGTCAACGAACAGGATTTCGAACGGTTGTCCGAGACCTCGCATGACATCGAGCGCCTCGAGTGTGAGCGGACGCAGGGACTCGACTTCGTTGTAGGCGGGTATGACGACCGATATCATGTCTCGCCGATGCTGCCGAGGTCCATTCTGCTCCCGCAAACAGAACACCACAAGTGGTCGTTGTCGTACATTTCGCCGTCCTTGTAGTAGGCGTCCTCGATTTCCGAGCGCAGTTTGTCCATGGCCTCGTGATATTCTTTCGAGCCGCGGCGCGGAATCTTTTCGCCAAACTCGCTGATGCGGCGGTAGCTTTCGATCTCGATGTAATATCCGGGGACCTCGCCCGCGATTTCCGCGCCGCAAACGGGGCAGGTTCGTGAGCGGCGGCTCGACATTTCCATCACTCCCATTCGATTGTGCTCGGAGGCTTCGAACTGATATCGTAAACGACGCGGTTCACGCCTCTCACCTCGTTGATGATGCGATTCGACATTCTGGCGAGAACCTCGCCGGGAAAGCGGAACCAGTCGGCGGTCATTCCGTCCATGCTCGTCACGGCGCGTATCGCGACCGCGTTTTCATACGTGCGCGCGTCTCCCATCACGCCGACGCTCTTCACCGGCAGCAACACCACGAACGCCTGCCAGATGTCGCGATACAGCCCCGCCTTCCTGATTTCCTCGATCGCTATGAAATCCGCCTCCCGCAAAATGTCCAGCTTTTCGCGGGTCACCTCGCCGAGCACCCTGACGGCCAGTCCCGGTCCCGGAAACGGATGCCTCCAGAGGATTTTGTCGGGAAGGCCCAGTTGCTTGCCGACCTCGCGCACCTCATCCTTGAACAGTTCTTTGAGAGGCTCGATAAGCTCGAAGTTCATGTCCTCCGGCAATCCACCGACATTGTGGTGGCTCTTTATTGTCGACGAAGGTCCGCGCGTCGAGACGCTCTCGATGACGTCGGGGTACAAGGTGCCCTGGGCGAGATACTTGAAATGACCCAGCCGCCCGGCTTCTTCCTCGAAAACGCGAATGAATTCGGCGCCGATAATCTTGCGCTTCGTCTCGGGGTCCTCGACTCCCTTCAATTTGTCAAGGAACCAGTCGACGGCGTCGACGATATCCAGGTTTATCGGAAAGTGTTCCCGGAAGACTTCCTCGACCAGTTTCGGTTCGTTTTTTCGGAGCAGTCCGTTATTGACGAAGATGCAGTGAAGCTGGTCGCCGACAGCCCGGTGGAGCAGCGCCGCGGTAACCGAAGAGTCGACGCCGCCGCTGAGCGCGCACAGCACGCTCTCGTGTCCGACCGTTCGGCGAATCCGCTCGACCGTCTCCTCGATGAATGAGCCCATGTCCCACACGGGCTCGCATTCGCATACGCGGAACAGGAAATTCCTGAGGATATCAGCGCCGCGCGGGGTGTGCACGACTTCGGGATGAAATTGGAGCCCGTAAATCGGCCTCGTCGAGTGCTTTATGGCGCAAATCGGCGAGTTCTCCGACGCGCCGATGTTGATGAAGTCCGGCGGCAGGGTTTTTATCTGGTCGCCGTGGCTCATCCACACTGTCAAATCGGATTCGAGGCCATGGAAAAGTCCCTCGGGATCGAACTGCGTCATGGTGGCCTTGCCGTATTCTCTGTGAGTCGCCGGGTGCACCTTCCCGCCCATCAGTTGTCCGATTACCTGAAGCCCGTAGCAAATCCCGAGGATGGGGATATCGAGCTCCAGCACGGCAGGGTCGGGCAGCGGAGAGCCCTCAACGGGGACGCTTGCCGGTCCGCCGGAAAGGACGACTCCCGTTGGCTTTTTCGATTTGATTGCGTGCGCATCGAGGTCGAACGGGTGGATTTCGCAGTAGACGTGGCATTCCCGTATCCGGCGCGCTATCAATTGGCTGTACTGCGAGCCGAAGTCGAGAACGATTACCAGTTGCGAATGCGGGTCAGGGTTCATCGTAATGGTTCTCCGGGATTGCGGGCCTCTTCGCCGCGTGCTTCGTGAAGACGGCTCTCACCCCTGCCGAGCAGTCTCGATTCCGGGATAATCCCGCAAAAAAGTCCGTGGTTGGCAATTGGGAGAATATCAGAAACGCTGGTAGTTCGGCGCTTCTTTCGTAATGGTGATATTGTGGGGGTGACTCTCGAGCAAGCCTGCATTTGTCAGTTTTATGAATCTCGCCTTCTTCCGCAGTTCTTCAACATTGCGGACACCGCAATAGCCCATGCCCGACTTCACGCCGCCGATGAGCTGATACACGAAATTGGCGAGCGGACCGCGATAGGCCACGCGGCCTTCAATGCCCTCGGGCACAAGCTTGTCCACGTTGTATTCGTTTTCCTGGAAGTAACGGTCCCTGCTTCTGCCTCGGCTCATTGCCTGGAGCGAGCCCATCCCCCGATACACCTTGTAGCTGCGGCCCTCGTATATGAGTGTCTCTCCCGGACTCTCCTCGGTGCCGGCGAACAGATTGCCGATCATGACCGAACTCGCGCCCGCTGCCAGCGCCTTCGTGATGTCGCCCGAGTAGCGGATGCCGCCGTCGGCGATCACCGGAATGCCCCGCGCGTTGGCGACTTCGGCACAGTCGCTGATAGCGGTTATCTGGGGCATGCCCGCGCCGGAAACGATGCGGGTGGTGCAGATCGAGCCCGGCCCCACGCCGACCTTAATGGCGTCTGCGCCCGCCTCGATGAGCTCCAGCGCTCCCTCGCCGGTCGCAACGTTTCCGCCGATCACGTCGACGCCGTCGAATTCGAGTTTCAGCTTGCGCACCGTGTCCATGACCCGCGTGGAGTGCCCGTGGGCCGTGTCAACGGCGATCACGTCGCAGCCCGCCTTTATCAATTGTTCCGCGCGTTCGAGAGCGTCTTCTCCCGCCCCCACGGCCGCTCCCACACAGAGCCGGCCGTAATCGTCTTTGCATGAATTCGGATACTCGATCGCCTTGTTTATGTCCTTGATCGTGATGAGTCCGCGCAGGTAGCCGTCGTCATTGACCAGGAGCAACTTCTCGATGCGGTTCTCGTGGAGAATCCTCTTCGCCTGTTCCAGCGTGGTGCCGACCGGAGCCGTGACCAGGTTCTCCTTCGTCATCACCTCGGAAATCGGCTGATCATAATCGTCGAAGAAGCGGAGGTCGCGGTTGGTGAGTATTCCCAGCAGTTTGCCGTCCTTCGTCGTGATCGGGAAGCCCGAGATGTGATACTGGTCCATGAGTTCGTTCGCTTCGAACACACGGTTGTCAGGCCTGAGCGTGATGGGGTCCGTAATGACACCGCTCTCCGACCGTTTCACCCGGTCGACCTCCAGCACCTGCTCCTTTATAGTCATGTTGCGGTGGATGATGCCGATGCCGCCCTCCTGCGCAAGCGCGATGGCGAGCCGGGCCTCGGTGACCGTGTCCATCGCCGAACTGACGATAGGGATGTTGAGACACTTGTTTCGGGTGAGCATGGTCGAGAGGTCCACCTCGCGGGGGAGAACCTCGGAGCGGGCGGGAACCAGGAGCACATCGTCAAAAGACAAGCCTTCGCGGATATCCATAAAATCTGCCATCGGTGGGCCTTTCGTTGTGCGTCGATAACCGTCGGTTATCGAACCATTATATCACGCGCAGCGTTATCAGTAAAGGGAAAACGCAGTCGTTTCAGCCATCGATTCCGGCGCCGCGTCCAACCGTCGGGAGCCGCCACGGAAGCAGGAAAAGAAAGCCGGGCCAGCCAACTCTCCATGACTTCTTTTTTGAGCAGGCCTCACGGTCCTGCCCCCAACTTCCTCCTCCCCCTTTACGAAAATGGGAGGATGGAGTCGGGCGTCTCGCCGGGCGCCCTTACAGAAGAGAAATGCCTGGATTCGCCGGCCATGCGGGAAATGACAAATGGGTGGCGGAAATGACACGAAAGTCCCGTATATCCGAGTGTGTCCACGGCCCAGCCGGCATTTCCGCTCCTCTTGTTCGTCGCGCCTTCGCGCCAGTGGTTGGCCCCGGCCCTGCCGAACGGGCGTTCCCGAGACGGTGGCGACCGGCTTCTGTTTGCTTGCCACATCGGGCGGCAAAAACGGCGCGTCGCCCTTGACGGTATGTGAGGAATTCCGTATAATAAAACGCTGTTTGAAAGGAGGGTAGAGTATGCCTTGTTTACGGAAGCGAAGGCGAAAAAAAATCGCTAAGCACAAACGAAAAAAGAAGATGCGGGCAAATCGCCACAAGAAAAAGAATCGTTGATCCGGAGAACCGAAACCGCATCAGGCCAGGAAATCGGATAGATGAAACTCAGAATCGGATTACCGAAGGGAAGCTTACAGGAGGCCACCAGGGAGCTGTTTCGGAGGGCGGGCTTCAGCATTGTTTTCTACGAACGCTCGTATTATCCGTCAATCGATGATCCGGAGCTCGAAGCTCTCCTGATACGGGCCCAGGAAATGCCGAGGTACGTCAACCACGGAATCCTCGATGTCGGCATTGCGGGCACAGATATGATCGAAGAGGACGGCGCCGACGTGGTCAGGATCGCAACCCTTTCGTATTCGAAGCAAGGTCTGGGCGCTGTCAGGTGGGTGCTTGCCGTGCCCGAAGACTCTCCTTTCAAATCGGTCGATGACCTTGACGGAAAAACCATCGCCACGGAGCTTGTGAGCACGACGAGGCGTTATTTGAAAGAACGCGGCGTGCGTGCAAATGTCGAGTTCTCGTGGGGAGCGACCGAGGTCAAACCTCCGGAGCTTGCCGACGCCATCGTCGAATTGACCGAAACGGGTTCTTCTCTCCGGGCAAACAATCTGAGAGTTATCGATGTTATCACCGAATCGAGAACCTGTTTTTTCGCCAACAATGATTCGTGGGAAGACCCATGGAAGCGGCAGAAAGCCGAGAACCTCGCCATGCTCTTGCAGGGCGCAATGAACGCCCTGGGAATGGTCGGCCTCAAGATGAATGTCAGCCGCTCCGACCTCGGCAGGGTTCTTGCCGAACTTCCGGCGCTGAAGAACCCGACCATTTCGAATCTTTCCGACCCCGGCTGGGTGGCGGTCGAGACGGCCCTCGAGGAAAAGGTCGTGCGCGACCTCATTCCGCGACTCAAGAACGCCGGCGCCCAGGGGTTAATCGAATTTCCGTTGACAAAAGTCGTTTTTTAATCCATGTCACGTATGTGCGGAGGGTTGTGCCATGGTGGAAAAAAGGGTCGACGAAAGCTGGAAAGAACAGGTGGCGCGAGAAAAGCAGCAGGCGCAGCGCGAAGAGGAAAATGACGTCTCGAAGAGGGCTCGCGCAACCCAAACGGGGTTTCCTCCGATGCAGGCCAGTTTCATCACTCTCGTGACCGAACTCGCGATGCAGGCGACGCTTTTCATGGGCGAGATTCCCGATCCCGAAACGAAGGAGCCGATCGAAGACCTCAACCGCGCCAAGTACCTGATAGACGAACTGGGGGTGCTCGAACAGAAGACCGCCGGAAACCTGACCCCGGAGGAGGAACGCGCTCTCAAGAACGTCCTGTACGAACTCCGGATGAAGTACGTCAAGAAAACGCCGGGCCCGAAATAATGAGGGATGAGGCGAAAGCCTCCGATGCGCGTGACGGGATGCGGGGCGCCGCTTGGCCGAATCAAGAAATACCTGGATTCCCGGTTCGAGCCGGGGATTGACACCGCGGGTGTTCCGTAATTGGTTCCGGCCCCTTGCGTCCGCTTTCCGGTAAAAGGAGTGACCGCAGGGGGGAGTCACTATACTCTTTTTTTTTGAGAAGGGACTAGCGAAATGTCAGCTCATGTCGTGGTCGGAACCCAATGGGGAGACGAGGCAAAGGCCAAGGTGGTAGATTTTCTGGCCGAAAACGCCGACGCAGTCGTGCGCTTCAATGGCGGCGCCAACGCCGGCCACACCGTTGCCGTGGGCGACAACACGTTCATCTTCCACTTGATTCCTTCCGGTATCTTTCGCGCGCGAACGAAATGCATTATCGCGAGCGGCGTCGCCGTGGAACTGCAGCAACTTTGCAGCGAACTCGACGAACTCCTCGAGCGCAAGCTGGTGAAGGACGCGAACCTCGTTGTGTCGGAAAACGCGCACGTGGTGATGCCCTACCATAAGGCGCTCGACGTCGCGCGCAACAAGAAGGCCAGCGGCACCGGCACGACCGCGCGCGGTATCGGCCCGGTGTACTCCGACAAGCATGCCTACCTGGGCATCCGGATAAACGACTTGGTCGATAAATCGAGGCTGGTCGAAAAGCTCACGAACGCGCTCGCCGAAAAGAACGTCGTGTTCGAACAGCTCTATGATATTCCCGCATTCGACCCGGTCCGGCTCGCCGACGAGTTACAGCCGTACATCGAGAAGATAAAACCCTTCGTCGGAAACTGTTCTCGCCTTATCAACCAGATGCTCGATGAGGGCAAGACCGTATTGTTCGAAGGCGCGCAAGGGACGATGCTCGATATCGACCACGGAACCTATCCGTACGTCACCTCTTCGAATCCGATATGCGGCGGCGTGTGCACCGGCGCCGGAATCGGGCCGCAGAAAATCGAGCGGGTCATCGGAGTGGTCAAGGCGTATATTACCCGCGTCGGTCACGGTCCGATGCCGACGGAACTGAAAGACGATGTCGGCGAGCGCCTGCGCGAGAAGGGCGGCGAGTACGGCGCGACCACCGGGCGACCGCGCCGCTGTGGCTGGTTCGACTCGCTCGTGGCAAAGCATGCGAAACGGGTGAACGGGCTGACCGAGGTCGCTCTGACCAAGCTCGATGTGCTCGACGAACTCGACACCATAAAAATCTGCGAAGCCTACTCCTATCGCGGCGAGAAACTCACCGAGTTTCCCGAACAGGCCGATGTTCTTGCCGAGTGCGAGCCGGTTCTCACCGAGATGCCCGGCTGGAAGCGGGACATATCAAAAATCACCTCATATGACGACTTGCCCGAACAAGCGAAGGGCTACGTGTCCCGCTTGCAGGAGATTGTCGGCTGTCCCGTCATGATCATCAGCGTCGGCCCCAAACGCAACCAGACCATCCTCGCGCCGTAGGAATATCACCCATCTTTTTGAATCCGCAGGCTGGCCGTCAACCGGGCTTGACATTTCTTGTCCGCGCCGACTACAATGCGCATCGACATACCGGCAGTGGGAGTTTCCTCAGGGGAAACACAAGGGAAGACGGTGTGATTCCGTCGCGGACCCGCCGCTGTGATCGGGCACGAACGCCGCTACAGCCACTGGCCTCGCCGAGGCCGGGAAGGCGCGGCAAGTAGGATGACCCGCAAGCCAGAAGACCTGCCCACGCGCCGCAATCTCGTGTTCCAAACTCCCGGGTTTTGGAGTGACGGCACGAACGGGATGGAAAACGGCATCCCCGAACCTGACCGGGTTCGGGGATTTTTTGTTTTCAGAAAAGATGTATCCGTCCCACAGTGAGTCTGTCTCACGATTGGCGAGCCTGGTTATTCGGGGGCGCCATGCGCCATGGTGTCCCCCCAACAACCCGATTCCGAATATGGCAAGAATCATTTTGATAACGGGCGGCGGGCGCAGCGGCAAGAGCGGCTATGCGCTGAAACTCGCGCATGCGCTGCCCGGCTCGCGCGCATTCATTGCCACGTGTCCCGCGTTCGACGACGAGATGCGCGAGCGAGTTCGCACGCACAAAGAGGCGCGCGCGGACCACAATTGGCTGACTGTCGAGGAGACTCTCAACCTGTGCGACGCGCTGAGACGAGCGGCGCATTGCGCCGTATTCGTCGTCGACTGCCTCACGCTGTGGGTCAATAACCTGATGTATCAGGCGCAAAGCGGCGGCATGGAGATTAGCGAAGACCTAATCGCAGAACGGGGCAACGAGGTAATCGAAGCCAGTCGGGAAATCGACGGAACGGTCATCTTCGTCACGAACGAAGTCGGAATGGGAATCGTGCCGTATAACGATGTCTCGCGCCGCTTCCGGGACCTCGCCGGACGGTGCAACCAGGTTTTCGCGGCGGCTGCCGACGAGGTCACGCTCGTGGTCTGCGGGTTGCCGCTCCACTTGAAGAAGAGGGCCGATTCGTGAGCCTTATCGATGAAACCGTTCAAAAGGTCAGTGGCCAGGATTCCGGCTTTCGCGACCGGGCTGTTCAGCGGCTCGCTCAACTCACGATGCCCTGCTGGGCGCTCGGCCGGCTGATGGACCTCGCCGTCGACCTGGCCGGGATGACCCGTTCGCTGAGTCCCGCCGTCCAAAGACGCGCGGTGGTAGTCATGGCGGCGGACCATGGTGTCGCGGCCGAGGGTGTGAGCAAGTATCCGTCGGAGGTCACGGCCCAAATGGTTCATATCTTTCTGAACGCAGGAGCGGCGATAAATGCAATCGCCTCTGCCGCGCGAGCTCGCGTTGTCGTCGTGGACATGGGTGTCGCCGCCGACCTTACCGCCCTCGCCGGCAAGAACAAGGTTCTTGTCAAAAAAATAGCGAGCGGCACAAAGAACATGGCCCACGGACCGGCGATGAGTCGCGGCGAAGCGGAGCGCTGCGTCGAGGCGGGCATCGAGGTCGCGCGCGAACTCGGACCCTCGATTGACCTCTTCGCAATCGGCGACATGGGAATCGCCAACACAACAGCCGCGAGCGCCATTGTGGCAGCCTTCACAGGATCTCCGGCCATCGAGGTCACCGGCCGCGGAACCGGCATCGATGACGTCCGGCTTCAACATAAGGTTGAAGTCATCGAACGCGCCCTGAAGAAAAATCTGCCCGACCCCACGGATGGGCTCGATGTGCTCGCGAAAGTGGGTGGTCTCGAAATAGGAGGCATCGCAGGGCTTATCCTGGGCGCGGCATCGATGCGTAAACCGGTGATTCTGGACGGCTTTCCCGTGACGGCGGGAGCCTTGGTCGCGCACAGTCTCGCGCCACTCAGCGCCGACTATATGGTCGCGGCGCTGGCAATGGGCCTCGTCGAGGCGGCGGCAAGAATTCTCACCGACGTCGCCACGTTCGAAGAGGCCGGCGTGGCAAGGGCGACGTCATGAAAGCGATGCTGGCCGCGGTTGGATTTCTGACAATCTTTCCTGTTCCGCTTGCGGAACAGGAAAGGACAACACGACTGAATCAAAGCGTTGCGTTCTTCCCCGTCGTCGGGTTGCTCCTCGGGCTGGCGGTCGCCACGCTCGATTCGCTCTTCCGCGTTTTTGCTCCGTCCCTGCTTGCGAGCGCGCTCGTCGTTGTCGTGCTGGCCATGGTCTCCGGTGGGTTGCACCTCGACGGGCTGGCCGACACGGCCGACGGATTCTTCAGCTCACAGCCCCGTGAGCGGATTCTCGACATCATGCGCGACAGCCGTACAGGTCCCATGGGAGTGAGCGCGGTCATCTTTGTTGCGCTCGTGAAATTCGCCGCAATCTCATCAATCGACCTCGACACCCGCTGGAAATCGCTTTTGCTGATTCCGTTTGCCGGCCGGTGCGCTCTCGTGATAATGCTGAACCTGCTTCCCTATGCCCGGTCACAGGGCGGGCTGGCCACACCGTTCCGTCGGCAGCCATCAGTGAGCGCCGTCATGTGGTCGGCGGGAATACTCGTTGTTCTCGGATATCTAACTTTGGGATCGTCGGGGCTGGCGGTTGCAGCATCGTCCCTCGCAGGAACGCTGCTGTTCGCAGCCTGCAGCCACCTAAAAATCAGAGGATACACGGGCGACACCCTGGGCGCCACATGCGAGATTGCGGAAGTCTTGGCGGCCATTGCCGCCGCTTGCAGCGTCAC